>JBCDED010000017.1:0-49349 GCA_039179985.1 Pseudomonadota bacterium | reverse complement strand
GTCGGATCAGCCGAGGTTGGGCCAAGCGTCAGAACAGCTTCGGTTTCAGGATTTGCGTTCAGGTACGCGAGAACACGGTTCTTTACTTCCGCAGGATCTTTGCCGCTATCGATCATTTGACTGCCGAGATCGATGCCAATTCCATCAGCGAAGCCTTGACAACGCTCGGTTGAAGAAGGGCTCTCGATATAGTGGTTTACGCAAAGAAATGATCCAACGCCGTCTGACTTTGCGCGAAGGCCGGCAGCAAAGCCGGCATCGTACTCAGGTTGACCAACGTACATTAGAGCGCCGGCTTCGCGCGCGAGTTCTGGTGTGCCCGAGTTCATAATGATAACATCGATACCTGATGCAACCGCATCTTGGACGGGACCCATAAGAATCGACGGATCGTTTAGCGTCGTGATGATCCCGTTCGGGCCGGCCGCGGCGGCCTGTTCGATAATGCGGGCCATATCAGCGAGGTCGCCCGTTGGCGGGTTGCGGTATTCGACATCTACATCCATCTGCTGGCCCGCCAGAGCGATGCCGTTCTTGATGGTGTTCCACCAGCTGTCGCTGTCCGGCGCGTGGCTGACTAGAACATAGCTGAGCCGTACGTGACTGTCGGCAAGTGCCGCGACCGGAGCCGCAAGCGCAGCCGCGCCAATGGCCAGAGATGCAACGAGTGATTTCATCAGGTCCTCCCAAGACATGTTGCGTCGAAAAAACAAGAACGGGCGGTTTTTCCGCCTCTCGAGTCAGAGCAAAGCACAGGTCTGATCAATTTGCAACCGGTTGCAAAAATATCTGGTCATCCGCCGGAACTCCTCCCTATAGTGGATTCATGAATGTCACGCTTAAAGACGTGGCCGAACGGGCCGGTGTGTCACGGTCCGCGGTGTCGCGGACGTTTACCGAGGGCGCCTCGGTGTCCGAAAAGACCCGGCGCAAGGTCCAGAAAGCCGCCGACGAACTTGGCTACCGGCCCAATGCGCTGGCCTCTTCCCTGACGACCGGGCGCACCAAACTGATCGGCCTGATCTCAAACAACTTCCACAACCCGATCTTTCTGGAGGTCTTCGATCTATTCACCCGCGGACTGCAGGACCGGGGCCTGCGCCCCTTGCTCGTCAACCTCTCCGGAGAAACCGAGCCGGAAAGCTCTGTGCAGCTTCTGCGCCAGTACTCCGTTGATGGCGTCATCGTCGCATCATCAACCCTGTCGCCCGATTTCGCCCGCGCCTTCCGCGACGCGCGCATGCCCGTGGTCCATTCCTTCGGCCGCTTTTCCGCCTCGCCCGAGGTGCATATCGTCGGCATCGACAACGTGGAATGCGGGCGCATGGCCGCGCGCACGCTGCTGGGCCGCGGATACCGGAAGCTGGCGTTTCTGGGCGGACCGGAATCCGCGACCTCCACGCAGGACCGTCTGTCGGGCTATCTCGAAGTCCTCTCTTCCCAGCCGGACGTCACTGTCACCCACAGCTTCGCAAGTGCCTATTCCTTTGACGCCGGACGCGTGGAGATGACCAAGCTTCTGATGACCGATCCGGCAGAGGCTTATTTCTGCGGTGACGACGTTCTGTCGATCGGCGCGCTCAGCGCCGTCGGGTCCGCCGGTCTGTCCGTACCTGGCGATATCGGACTGATCGGGCTGAACGATATGGAAATGGCCCGCTGGGAGAACATCAACCTCACGACGATCCACCAGCCGATCCGGCAAATCATCGACAGCTCCATCGATCTGGTGGTGCGCATGCTTGACGAGCCCTATGGCTACCCTGAAACCCGGCTCTTTCCCTGCAGGATCATCGAGCGTGGCACATTGCGTCAGGCGGTTTAATTGGCAGCGGCTTCTGCCACTGCAGCGAACATGACGTCCAGCTCCGCAGCCGCTGTTTCAAGATCGGCGCCACCTTCGGCCATGTAGGGGGCAAAAACAAAAGAGGGCTCTTTATAGGACAGCGTCGCGGTCCCGTCTTCCTCCTCAGTCACATACATGCGGATCGGTGCCTCGATCATCGCGGCCGTGGAAAGGCCGAGGATGCGCACCGCGTAGACATTGTTAAAAAGCCCGATCACCCGGTTGCCCGGGATCTCGATACCCCGCTGTTTGGCAGCACCCGTGGGTCCGGCCTGCGTCACAACACCCAGTTTGTTCGCCTTTGCGCCAGTTTTCACAGCCTCCACGAGGTCGGCATAGGATTTCGACGTCGGAATAATTACCCAGCCCTCCCGGGGGGCGATAGACTGCGCAGACGCGATGCCTGCCAAGATGGATAGTGCAACTGCCAAAAAAAGACGGATCATCGCCGGGCTCCCAAACCAATGCTTGAGTGCGATCCTACCCCCGAAGGCAAAAGCCCCAAAGGCACAATCCCGCGAGCACCCGGTTTCAGCGGAACATCGGCGGACGGGCGTCCTTCCAGGCGCCGTTGTCCTGCGCAGAGGCAACCGCGGAATAAACCGCTGCCATCGAGCGCAGTCCGTCCGCCGCCTTGGGGTATTGCATCGCGGCAGCTTCCGCTGGGCGTCCGGCCTTTTCCGCCGTGATCGCCGCCGCAAGATCCACGTAGACATTGGCCACCGCCAGCGGGAACCCCTCGGGCGAGCCGATGACAACGCGGCTCAGCCGCGCGGCATCGTCGGTCAGCCCCGCCTCGCCCTTTTCCATGATTTCCGTTCGTCCGCCAAGCCGCTGCACAAAAACCTGGTTTGGCTTTTCCTGCGCCCAGCGCATCCCGCCGGTTTCGCCGTAGATCTGGATGTCGAGCCCGTGCTGGCGACCGACGGCGATGGTCGAGGTCCAGAGCCGCCCGACAGTGCCGCCCTCCATGCGGAAGTTCACCATGGCATCGTCTTCAAGCTCGCGCCCGGGCACACAAGACGCAAAATCCGCCGACAGCGACGCGACCTCGTCGCCGGTGATGAAGCTCGCCAGGTGAAGCGCGTGGATGCCGCAATCGGCCATCTGACCAGAGACGCCCGCCTGCGCAGGGTCGTAGCGCCAGCGGACGCGCGGATTGTCCTGATCGCGGGCATCGGCGTGGTGCCCGTGGCTGAAGTTCGCCACGACAAGCCGGACCTTCCCGATATCACCGCGCGCCACCATGGCCCGCATATGCCGCACCATCGGATAGGCCGAATAACAGTAGTTCACAGCACAGATCCGGCCCGTCGCCTCGGCGACGCGCACAATCTCTTCACCCTCTTCCACGGTCATGGTCATGGGCTTTTCGCAAAGCACGTGAAACCCCGCCTCCAAGAACGCCTTGGTGATTTCGAAATGGGTGGCGTTGGGCGTGGCCACGGTCACCAGATCGATGCGGTCATCGCGGTTCCGTTCCCCTTCCAGCATCTCCGGCCAGCTGCCATATGCCCGGTCCGCGGCCACGCCGAGCGACTGCGCAAAGGCTTTGCTCTTTGCCGCATCCGCATCTAGCGCCCCGGCCACAAAGTTGAAATGCCCGTCAGCTTGCGCACCAAGCCGGTGGGCCGGGCCGATCTGGCTGCCATCACCGCCGCCAACCATTCCCCAGTTGAGTTTCGCCATGGTCAGCCTCCCTAAAGCCCAATGGACAAAAGATAATCCCGGTTCACCTTGGCATCGCGCAATGGATTGGTGTCAGGAAGTGTGGGATCGCAATCCTGCTCCACCGTGCACCAGCCGTCGAACCCGGCGTCGAGCAGGACCTGGCGCACGCGTTCAAATTCCACGTCTCCGTCACCGAGATTGCAGAAGATCCCCTGCCCGCACGCCTCGTAGAACCCCGTGCCCTTCGCGATCACGTCGGATTTGACGCCGGGGTGGATGTCTTTGAAGTGCATATAGCTGATCCGTGAGATGTTGCGCTGCATAAAGGCGACGGGATCGAAACCGGCGTAGGAATGGTGACCGGTGTCAAAACAGATCTTCAGGATGCTCTCGTCGATCTCGTCCAGAAGACGCTCCAGCTCCGGTTCAAAATCCATGAAACCGGCGGCATGGGCGTGAATCCCCACGGTCAGGCCGTATTCTTCTGTGCCCATTTTCGCCACCGTCGCAATCCGGTCCCGGAAAGCTTCCCACTCGGGCTGGTCCATCTGCTCGGCCGCATGGGCGCGGCCCGCGGTCGGCGCGCGGCGTTCGGAGATGGAATCGATCAGCACAAGGTGCTTGGCCCCGTGGGCGGCCAGCGCTTTGCAGGTCCGAACCGACCCATCGAGCACATCGCCCCACTGCGCCGGGTCGTGGAAAGCGCGGAAGACAACGCCGCCGATCAGCTCCTGCGCGTGCTCGGACAGGGCGTCTGCGACCTGCGGCGGATCTTCAGGCATGAAGCCCACCGGCCCAAGCTCAATTCCGCCATACCCCGCCTCGGCGTTCTCGCGCAGGACGTCGCGCCAATGGGGGTTGCGCGGGTCACCCGCAAATTCCACGCCCCAGGAACAGGGGGCATTTCCAATCTTGATCGCCATTGGGGGCTCCTAAACTTGGGTGACGGGCGTCCAGGCCCGGGAACGGTGTGACGCACGCGCCGCAGCGACCACTTCGGCCACGGCCAGCCCATCGCGGAAAGTGGGCCAGACGGCTTCGCCGCTTTCGATCGCGCGCAGAAAGTCGCGGGCTTCTATGATGATCTGATCCTGATAGCCAGTGCCATGCCCGGGCCCCTGGCAGAAGGCCTGATAGTCGGGATGTGCAGGGCCAGTCAGGATCTTGCGGAAGCCCCGTTCGGCCTCGCGGCCATCGGCCCTGTAGAGCCAAAGCGCGTTCTGATCTTCCTGATCGAAACGGATGGCGCCGGTCGAGCCGGTGATCTCGTAAGCATAGCCCATCTTGCGCCCATGGGAGGTTCGGCTGAAATAAAGGTGCCCCATGGCCCCCGATGCGAACCGGCACATAATCTGCGCCTGGTCATCGTTTGTCACTGTTTCGCCGCCACGCGTTGGAAACACCGTCTCAATCTCGGCGATCAGGTCGGCAATCGGCCCAGCAAGCGCCAGCGCCCCATTGATCATATGGGGCGCCAGATCACCCATGCAGCCGTGTTCTTCACCAAAGGCCCGCCAGGTGGCTGGAGCATCTTCGTCGGCGTAGAAATCCTCGGTATGCTCACCACGGAACCATGTGATCCTCCCGATGGCACCCTCGGCGATCAGGTTTCGCGCGAACTGGCTGGCGGGCGTGCGGATATAGTTAAAGCCTGTCATGTTCGGCAGGCCGCTTGCCTCCGCCGCGGCAGTCATGGCACGCGCATCCTCCAGCGTCGCGCCGAGTGGTTTTTCGCAGAAGACGGGCTTACCCGCAGCAAAGGCAGCTTCGGTGATGGCCCGGTGGGTCATCTGAGGCGAGGCAATCACCACGGCCTCCACACCTGGATCCGCGACCAGGTCGCGCCAGTCTCCGGTCCCGCGCCGAAATCCAAAGGCGGCGCGGTAGCGCTCGGCGCTTTCCGGGCTTGAGGCTGCGACGACCTCCAGCCGGGGCCGGAGCGGCGTGTTGAACACGGCGCCAACGGCCGCCATGGCTACAGCATGCGCCTTGCCCATATAGCCGCCACCGACGATTCCGATGCCTATGTCCGTCATGGCGATCCTCTCCGGGAAAAACAGATTGCAACCGGTTGCAATTTGGGTATCTTGAAAGGCGCGCTTTGGTCAATGGCCAATCGTATCACGGCTGCCGCCAGCGAGAGCACCGACGGGAGGATTTGGGAATGTCCAGCGACACCGTGCGCCTGACGACGGCGCAGGCGATCATTCGGTTTCTGTCCGCACAATTCATCGAAATAGATGGCGACCGTCAGCGGGTTTGCGGCGGCGGCTTCGGCATTTTCGGCCACGGCAATGTCACCTGCATCGGAGAGGCGCTCTACGATGTGCGCGAAGACCTGCCGCTTTATCGCGGCCAGAACGAACAAAGCATGGGGTTCGCTGCAGCGGCTTACGCCAAGTACCACCTGCGCCGCCGCTTCATGTTTTGCACGGCCTCCGCCGGACCGGGCACGGCAAACCTGATGACAGCGTCCGCACTCGCCCACGCAAACCGGCTGCCCATGCTGATGCTGTGCGGGGACACTTTCCTGACGCGTCTGCCCGACCCTGTTCTTCAGCAACTCGAACACTTCGGCAATCCGGCTTTTGGGCTTAACGACGGCTTTCAGGCCGTCACCCGCTTCTGGGACCGCATTACCCATCCTGCACAAGTCATCCAGTCCCTACCTGCCGCGCTCGCGACGCTGCTTGATCCCGCAGATTGCGGCCCCGCCTTCATCGCCCTGCCGCAGGACGTGCAGGGCTGGACATATGACTATCCGCTGGCGTTCTTCGAAGAGAAAACGCACCGCATCCGCCGTCAGACACCCGATGCCGCCGAGATCAGCGATGCCGCCGCCCTTCTGCGCGGCGCCGAACGCCCGGCGATCATCGCGGGTGGTGGTGTCCAGTACTCAGGTGCCGTCGCCGAACTCACGGCCTTTGCCGAAGCGCATCAAATCCCGGTTATTGAGACTATCGCCGGACGCGCAAATATGCTGGCGACCCATCCCCTGAACATCGGGCCTGTAGGCGTCACCGGATCGGACAGTGCCAACGCTGTCGCCGAGGCCGCCGATGTAATCCTGTCCGTCGGCTCGCGCCTGCAGGATTTCACCACCGGGTCGTGGACGGCGTTTGCCAAGGATGCGCGCTTCATCTCGCTGAACGCCGCGCGCCATGACGCGGGCAAGCACATGTCGCTGCCCGTGGTGGGCGATGCCAAGCTGGGACTAACTGCGCTGGCGGCCGAGATGGGCGGCTACACGGCACCCGAGACCTGGACGACGTTTGCCCATGGCGAGCGCACGAAATGGGACGCCTACGTGGCCGAAAATGTGCGCCCGGGCAACCGCCCCAATTCCTATGCCCAGGCCATCGGTGTGGTGAACGCGCTTTGCGGGCCCCGGGACCGTGTGGTCGCTGCAGCGGGCGGACTTCCGGCGGAAGTCACAGCGAACTGGCGCACGCTCGACATCGGGACGGTCGACGTGGAGTTCGGCTTTTCCTGCATGGGCTACGAGATCTCCGGGGGCTGGGGGGCCCGCATCGCCCAGTCGGAAAAGGAACCGGAGGCCGAGACCATCGTCTTTGTAGGCGACGGGTCGTACCTGTTGATGAATTCCGATATCTATTCTTCGGTCCTGACAAAGAAGAAACTGATCATCCTCGTCCTCGACAACGGCGGCTTTGCGGTGATCAACAAGCTGCAGAACAACACCGGAAACGAAAGCTACAACAACCTCTTCACCGACTGCCCCACGGTACCCGACGCGTTTGCCGTGGATTTCGCCAGCCATGCGGCCGCGATGGGCGCAATCAGCGAACATGTGGACAACCCGGCGGAACTGGCCGAGGCCTTCAAACGTGCCCAGGCCGCCGACCGCACCAGCGTGATCGTCATGAACGTGGACGCCTACGAGGGCTGGACAACCGAGGGACATACCTGGTGGGAAGTGGGCACGCCCCATGTCAGCGACCATGAGAAGGTACGCGCCGCCCACACCGAGGTGGAAAGCGCCCGCGCTCGCCAGCGCCGGGGCGTCTGAGGCACCATGGCCGACGTTCTTGGGGGCATCCGCAAAAAGACCTTCGTCGTTGTCGGGCGGGTCGGCATCGACTTCTGTATCGATCCGCCGAGCACCAAGACCGAACACGCTGAAGTCGCCACCGTGTCCATGGGCGGGTCTTCAGCGAATATTGCCGCGGGGCTCGTGAAACTGGGCAGCGAGGCCGCGCTAGTAACCTGCGTATCCGACGACTCGATCGGTCGCTACTGCACCAATCAGCTGGGCCACTACGGCGTCGACAGGCGCCACGTCCGTGCCGTGGGAGGGGAGGCGCGCAACTCCCTTGCCGTCTATGAAAGCACCATCGAAGACCACCAGACGGTCATCTACCGCAACGGCGCCGCCGATTTCGAGATGACGACCGCCGATGTGGAAGCGGTGGACTACTCCCGCTTCGGCACGCTGATCACTGCGGGCACGGTCTTTGCCGCCGAGCCGTCGCGCAGCGCCGCCTTCCGGGCGTTTGAACTGGCGCGCGCCGCGGGACTCCCGGTGATCTTCGATATCGACTACCGCCCGTACTCCTGGCCTTCTGCCGAGGTCGCGTCGGATGTTCTGTCCCGCGCCGGAGCGCTGTCAGATGTGATCATCGGCAATGACGAGGAATTCGGCTTCATGGCGGGCGACTATGCCAGAGGTCTCGACAAAGCGCGCGAACTCGCTGCCTTGGGGGCGGGCATCGTTGTCTACAAGATGGGCCCAGAGGGCGCGATTACCCTCAGCGGCGGCGACGAAATCCGCACCGGCATCTACCGCACCGATGCCTTGAAACCCGAAGGCGCCGGCGACAGCTTCATGGCGGGGCTGATGGCGAGCCTGGCTGCCGGTTTCCCCTTGCGCGAGGCCGTGCTGCGCGGGTCAGCCTGCGCAGCGATCACCGTGTCCGCACCAGGCTGCGCTCCGGCGATGCCAAACACCGAAAAACTTGAAGACTTTCTGGCGCGCCACCCCGGCCCGAGCGCCGTGAATAAGGAGCCCTCAGATGCACATCCCGCCCTTTGACAACGAAAACAAACCGATTGTCGACGCGGAGAATGAGGTCGTTCCGCTGAACTACTTCAACATCGTCAAACTTGGGAAGGGCGAGAGCTTTACCTACGCCGTGCCCGGTTACGAGACCTGCATTGTGCCCGCCACGGGGACGGTGGATGTGACAGTGGGCGATTTCAGCGCCACGGACCTTGGCGGACGCGGCGAAGATGTCTGGGACGGTGACCCCGAAGGGGTCTACGTGCCCGTCGGCTTGGAGGCCACGTTCACCTGCCAGTCGGATGCCGCTGAGATTTTCATCGCGGGCGCGAAATTTGACGAGGTCTACGAACCATTCGCCGTGCGCGCCGATGAACTCGACGTCGTCCAGTATGGGTCCGACGACACCAAAACACATCGCAAGATCAAGCATATCCTCGGCCAGAAGCAGCATGGCAAGGTCGGGCGGCTCCTGGTCAGCGAGCTTTATACCGTAGGCAAAGGCGGCTGGTCGGGCTTTCCCAGCCATAAGCATGATACCGACCGCCTTCCCGATGAGACCCGCCACGACGAGACCTATAATTTTCGCTTCCGCCCGAACTACGGCATGGGCGTCCAGGTCTTGCAACGCGAAGGCGATGCGGTAGGCGAAGCCTACCATCTGGTCGATGGCTCCACGATCTGCCTTGATCGCGGCTATCATCCCTGCGCGGTGATGCCAGGCTACGAGATGTATTACTTCACGATCCTTGGCGGGCTGTCGCAGCGCAGCCTCGTGCAGTATTTTCAGCCGGTTCATGCTGAACAGCTACATACCATCCCCGGCATCCTCGACATGGTGGCCAAGTTCAAATGACACTTGCGACGCTGAAGGATGTCCTTCAGCCCGCGCTGTCCGGTGGCTATGCCGTGGGCGGGCTGGTGTGCCTCGGCTGGGAAGACATGCGTGCCTACGTGCGCGCGGCAGAGGCCGAGGGCCTGCCGGTGATCCTGCAGGCAGGCCCGTCGTGCCGCACACACACACCGTTGCCGGTTCTGGGCAAGATGTTCCGGCACCTCGCCGAAAGCGTCTCGGTTCCGGTCGTCGCCCATCTTGACCACGGCTATACGAAAGAAGAATGCCGCGAGGCGCTGGAGTCCGGCTTTACGTCGCTGATGTATGACGGCTCTCGCCAGCCGCTTGCACAAAATATCGACGAGACCGCCGAAATAGCGGAAATGGCCCGTGGCGCGGGCATTTCCTGCGAGGGCGAGATTGGTTTTGTGGGATACGCCGCGGGCGAAGGCTCCAGAGGGACCGACCCGGACGAAGCCGCGCGGTTTGCACGGGAGACCGGCGTTGATGCCATGGCGGTCTCTGTCGGCAACGTGCATCTGCAGCAGAACAAGGAAGGCGGGCTCGACGAGGCGCGCATCGCCGCCATCCAGGCGGTCACCGACGTGCCGCTGGTGATCCACGGTGGATCGGGCGTGCCGGTCGCGCAGCGCATGAAACTGGCACGCGAATCCTCGATCTGCAAATTCAACATTGGCACGGAATTACGCATGGCCTTCGGCGCGGCCCTGCGTGAGGCGGTGAACGCGGACGCCGACCGCTTTGACCGGATCGTCCTCCTGAGCGAGACGGAAAGCCCCGTGATGGAGGCCGCGCGCCACGCTATCCGCGCTTTTGGACCGGAAAGGACCTGACATGCTGGGAATTGGCATTCTGGGCTGCGGCCGCATCGGACAGGTCCATGCCCGCAGCTTGTCGCGGTTGCGGGGTGCACGGCTCGTCTCGGTAGCCGATGCGCTGCCGGACGCCGCCGCCGCCCTTGCTACCGAATACGGCGCCGAAGCGCAAAGTGCAGAGGCGCTCATCACCTCGTCCGATGTCGAGGCCGTGGTGATCGGCACACCCACAACTACGCATTATGACCTGATCCACGCGGCAGCTGCGGCGGGCAAGGCGATCTTCTGCGAAAAGCCCATCGACCTCGACGCGGCCCGCGTGGCCACCTGCATCGACTCCGTCGCAGCCGCGGGCGTGCCATTCATGACGGCCTTCCAGCGCCGTTTTGACCCGCACTTCAAGGCGGTCGCGGACAGGTTGCACGGTGGCGAGATTGGAGAGACCGAACTGGTGATCCTGACCTCCCGCGACCCTGGCCCGCCACCCATCGGTTACATCAAGACCTCCGGAGGTCTATTCCGCGACATGATGATCCACGACCTCGACATGGCGCGCTTTTTGCTGGCCGAAGAACCGGTTGAGGTCTTTGCGGCGGGAGCCTGTTTTGTTGATCCCGGTATCGCTGAGGCCGGCGACATCGACACCGCGGCGGTGACGTTAAAGACCGCCAGCGGCCGCATATGCCAGATCAATAACTCTCGCCGCGCGACCTACGGCTACGATCAGCGGATCGAGGTCCACGGGTCGAAAGGCATGCTTCGGGCCTCGAACGTCCTTGAAAATCTCGTGGAACGCGCGGGCGCCAGCGGTTTCGAAGCCGCGCCGACGCAAAACTTCTTTCTGGAACGCTACGAGGCGGCGTATCTGGCCGAAATGGCGTATTTCGTCGAGGCTGTCAGCGCAGGTACAGCGCCCCAACCAAGCGCCGAGGACGGACGGCGCGCACAGCTTCTGGCCGATGCCGCTACGGCGTCCTACACATCGGGTGTGCCGGTCAAACTGGATTGATCCGTCTGGCCGCCCTATAGCCTCTCTCACGTGAAGAGAGAGCGTGGACGTGCACGACGGA
Organism: Pseudomonadota bacterium; assembly: GCA_039179985.1. Classification (GTDB taxonomy): domain Bacteria; phylum Pseudomonadota; class Alphaproteobacteria; order Rhodobacterales; family Rhodobacteraceae; genus JBCCMQ01. The sequence continues at coordinate 38,071 of JBCDED010000017.1, read as the reverse complement.
AATCAGACACCCCTGAAACGACCCACGGCGAGGCCAAGCGCCCTGCAAATAGTGCTCCGGACGCTCAGCAGGATCGCGCTGGCGGGGTTCTACCGGGAACGTTCGGAAATCGGTGCCGGAGCTTTTCCTGGGACCGGACCAGTGATCGTGGCCGCGAACCACTCCAACAGTCTGGCCGACGGCGTCGTTCTGATGGGGATGTTGCCCCGCATCCCCCAGTTCCTTGCCGCAAGTTCGGTCTGGGCCTACAAACCCGTCGTGCCGTTTCTCAATGCCGCGCGGGTCATTCCTATCTACCGCCGCCATGAGGTCAGCGATGCCGCAGGCCGAAATGACGAAACTTTTGCCGCCGCAGGCGAGGCGCTATCAAAAGGCAGCGTTCTTGCCATTTTTCCCGAAGGCATCAGCCACAACGATCCGACGTTGCGCACGATCAAAACCGGAACTGCTCGCATCGCCATTCAGGCCCAGGCAAGCCACGGCCCTATGGCGCTGTCCATTCAACCGATCGGGCTGATCTTCGAAGCGAAATCCCGCTTTCGGTCACGCATGTTGGTCCGCTACGGCGCGCCGTTCGAAATCACCGCGCCTGCCGGCGATGTGGAAGCAAACGCCAAGGCCCTTACAGCGCGGATCGAAAAGGCACTAGCCGCCGTCACCGTGAGCACTGCCACGGGGGACGGGGCCCGCCTTGAAGAGCGCGCCGCAGACATCGCAAGCCTGCCTGCCCCCGCGTTGCCCCTGAAACCACCCTTTCCGCGGATCGTGGACGCACGCCAAACGCTGCGCCCTGTCTTTGAAAAGAAAGACGGGGTGGCGGGGCTCGCCAGGGAAGTGACCGATTACGACGCCGCGTTGTCCGCAGCTGGTTTGCGGGACAGGCAGGTCGCGGCCAGCTATCCGCCCGCCGCGCTCGGCCGGTATGTTCTGGGCTCGGCGGGTGTTCTTTGCCTGTTGTTACCCGCTGCCATACCCGGAGCCTTGCTCAACCTCCTGCCCTACAGGATCGCCAAACACCTCAGCCGCCCCCGCGACCTCGACAAACGGGCCACATGGTCGCTGTTTTCGTCCGTGCTGCTCTTTCCGCTGTTCTGGCTTGTCGAAGCCTTCGTCCTGGTAGCGCTTTGGCCGACCAGCGTACCCCTTTCAGGGACAGCGATCGTTTTGGGATGCCTGCTTCTGGCCCCTATCACCGGATACCTCGCCTTGCTTTTCTTCGACCGGCTCTATGAGGCGGGCTTTGTTTTGCGCGGGTGGCGGTGGGTCAGAAAGAACCCGAGCCGCGCGGACGAACTGAGGGGCGCACGCAACCGGATCCTTGGCATGATCGCGCAAATCGGGGCAGACTAATCCGATGACTGACCGCCACGTCTATCTGATCAACCCGAATTCTTCCGAGACGGTCACAGAGGCCATGGCGCGCGCCGTGGCTCATCTGCCGCCTGGGGACCGGCTGCGCTGCGTCACCTCGAAAGGCGGACCGCTGGCCATCGAATCCAGCGAAGACGCCGAAGCCGCCATTCCCCCCATGGTCGCGCTCGCCCGCGAACTCGAAGCGACCGCCGGCGCATTTGTCATAGCCTGCTTCTCCGACCCCGGACTGGAAGAGATGCGCGCGACCTTCGACGTACCTGTCTTCGGTATCCGCGACTGCGCGACGGCCACTGCAATGACACTGGGCGCGCGCTTTGGCGTTGTCGCAATCCTCGAAAACTCCGTGACCCGACAGCGCGACGCCTTTGGCCGGCTCGGGCTGACGCCAAGATGGGCCGGCAGCCGCGCCCTTGGTCTCGGGGTGGCCGAGCTTGCCGATCCGGCCACCGCCGAAGCGCGTGTGTTGGAAACCGGTCACGCCCTGCGACACCAAGACGGCGCCGATGTTCTGATCCTGGGTTGCGCCGGGATGTCGGGTTACCGGCAGGCGCTGGCCGATGCGACCGGCCTGCCCGTGGTCGATCCGACGCAGGCCGCTGCCGCCATGGCACTGGGCCATATGCTGTCACACGGGGCGTCGGGATCTCAATGACCCGTCCGCATTAGAACGCGGGCTCAGCCGGGTCAAAATCGGGACCGGTCCAGACCATCTGTAATTCCGCCTGTCCAATGTCATTCGTCCAGGTGGGAACCGACGAATCGACCATGTTGCCCACCGGCGGAAATTTGACGGGTGCGCGCCTGGGCCGCGTTTCCGCTCTGGTAGGTCGGAACCAGCGAAGTTTGCCCTGCGCAAGTTTCACCGACTGCCCCGTATAAGGCACCATCTGTCGCCCCGGGCGAAGCCGTAGGCGTCCCGCGGCATCAGCTTTACCCGCATCCGCCGACAGGGCCGTTTGTAAGTGGGTGCCACCGACGAAAACCTGTGTCGGGAGGGCCAGATCCGCGTCTGGCGAATACGAGCATCCAGTCAACAGATTCCCAGCCGAACCGGGCACCGCGACCTTCCATAGGCGGATTTGCGATGGGCAGAGCCGGGCGCAGGTCCGCCTATGGATTCCCGGCGCAGGCTTTGCATAGTAGCCCGAGCATTCCCGTTGGGCCCCGACCGATATGAACCCTCGCCTTTTTTCTTCTTTGATCAGCCTTTTTCTGATCTCAGCCTGCGCGCAACCCGATAAGCCTACGCGGATCACACCGCCGCTTTACCCCGGCGAAACAGTGGAACTGCGCCTTCTCATCAACGAATACGCCGATCTTTACGAGGTTCCGCGGCCCTTGGTGCACAAGGTCGTCCAGCGCGAGAGCGACTATCGGCCCGCCGCCCGGAACGGGCCCTATTACGGTTTGATGCAGATTTTGCCCGAGACGGCCCAGAACATGGGATTCCGAGGACAAGCCAGCGAATTGCTCGATGCGGAAACCAACCTGACCTGGGCCGTCAAATACCTGCGCGGCGCATGGCTCTTGTCCTATGGTGACATGGACGCCGCAGTCATGTGGTATGCCCGCGGCTACTACTACGAAGCCCGCGACAGGTGCATGCTTGTGGAGACCGCACTCCGCACACGCGAGATCGCCCGACATTGCCGGTAGCCGACGTAAAAGTTGGCGCGAAGGGGACTGAAGATCAGTTGCCCTGTTCGCCCAGTGTGCGCTCTTCCGACGTTAGGGACCAGACGAGCCCCTTGCCGCTCTCACCCGACACGCATTGAAGCAGGCGCTTCTGCGTTGAAGAGGGTGAATCGCGCCGGAACGGCACGTCTATGATCACCATCGCGTTCTCGGAATACGCGAGGCCCTCGTAATAGCAGAACCTATCCTCAGCGCCGTCCGGTATCGGACTTGCCAAAAGCATCGCGCCGTCCTGCGCGGAGGCCGGTCCGACCCCAGCAGAAAGCGCGACTGAGGCCGCAACAAGTCCAAAAGTTCTTTTCATGGAATTCCCTCCATTTCCCCATCAGCAGTGTAACCGCCAAGGTTCACGCGAGAAAAGGGCCGTCTTCCCCATCACCTTGCAGGACAAAAGAAAGGCCGCACATGGCGACCTTTGCATCTTATTCCGACCGAAGGGTCAGTTAATTGCGCATCTCTCGTGCAGGTGTCGCCAGCGTGCCGCTCAGGAGTTCGCCGAAACCGCTGTGCGTTGGCCGTGCCGCGAGCGGTTGGTTACGGTATTCCGCATCCGAGCACAGTTGCTCATGAGCCTCTCTGAGGTGGCGCGCGGGAACCTGCGGGAACAGGTGATGCACCAGGTGGTAACAGTCGTAGCGCGGGAACAAGAGGAACCTAACAGGTGCGGGCGCGAGCACGTTGCGCGAGGCTTCCAGTTCGTCCTCTGCCCCGACCAGTCCCGCATGATCCAGACAATCGGTCCAGAAGTTAAGCGTCGGGAAGATATAGAACATCGGGACGATGACGAAGAAGAGCGACGTCAGCGGGTTGAACACGGTGAACACCGTGACCGCCAGAAGCAGTGCGATCTTGAGCCCCAGAAAGACCTTTCCGTCCGCCCCCGACATATTCACGCCGGAATACATGATCAGGTGCCGACCGGTAAGCGGCGTCACGAGATGGCGCAACACGGTGCGAACGGACAGGGGCTCGTGCAGGCGAAACCGTTCAATCGCGGCCAGCTCGTGGTCATGCTCATAGTCACCCAGATGCGCGTGATGGGACAGATGATCTTCTTTGTAGGTCTTAAAGCACCCTGTCAGGAGGGCAGAGCATACGCGCCCCAGCACGACATTGTCTTCGCGGTGCTCCGAAAAAGAAGAGTGGCTGCACTCGTGCACGATGTTGTTGAGGCCGCGCAGTCGTGTCCCGATGAAAATCGACGTCACAACCATAAGGACAACGGTCAGCCATGTTGTCGGCAGCGACAACAGATAGGCGCCCAGAACCATCCCAAGGACGGCCTGCAAAACGAAACCGCCAACCACGAGCCACGCCCAAGCCCGCGGATAACGGGAAAGCCCCATAAACCGCCGCATGAACTTTTGCCGAAGCGTTTGACCAGACATTTGTTCCCCCGAACCCAGTAGTGCTGAGAGTGTTACCAAGTTTGGACACAAAAAAAACCCATTCTGCTCAGATGCTTCGTTCCGTTTCCCATCAGGAAACAGTGACGCTAATGGAAATTCAGAGAAAATTCTGTACAGCGCCAATCAAAACGGCATAGTTTGGCAGCAACACCATAAGGCCTCCTAATAAAAAACTGACCCCATGTTGCGCTTTGATTACGATTCCCTCACGGCTCTCGCGGCAGTTGTGCGCGAAGGAAGCTTCGAATCGGCCGCTCAGACCCTCAACGTCACCCAATCCGCCGTCAGCCAGAGAATCAGATCGCTGGAAGACAAGGTCGGTTCGCTGCTGATCGTTCGTGGCCGGCCCTGCGTTCCAACCGAGATCGGACTGCAGCTGTGCCGCCACGAAGAACAGGTTGCACTTCTCCAGCACGAGCTCAATGATCGCGTGAGTGCCCTGGTCGGCAGCGCCGACGCCGAGGCGGCAACCATCAGGATATCGGTGAACAACGACAGCCTTGCCACCTGGTTTCCCGGAGTCATCAAACGTGCCGCCAACGAGTTGAACGTGCGCTTCGACATCATCCCCGACGATCAGGAGCACACCGAGGGCGCGCTGAAGACGGGCGAGGCGCTGGCCGTGGTGACATCTAGCGAGAAACCGGTGCAGGGCTGCCGGCGGACATCGCTGGGATCGATGGAGTACATCGCGGTGGCCTCCCCCGAATTTTTCGCCGCGCATTTTCCCAAGGGCGTTTCGCTAGAGGCTTTGGCGGGCTCCGCCTGCCTTGCGTTCGACCGCAAGGATACGATCCAGGACCAGTGGATGATGCTTGTCTTCGGCGAAAAGGTGGAGCTGTCCACGCACCTTGTCCCATCCTACGAGGGCTACCTGTCCTGCTGCCTGAACGGCACCGCCTGGGGTCTTGTCCCGGCGATTGCCGCGGCACGGCATGTGGAATTGGGGGATCTCATCGAACTCAGCGCCGGAACCTCAGTTCAGGTCGCCCTGCATTGGCAGGCCAGCACCCAGTCCAGCGAGATCCTGCGCCGCCTGAGCGAGGTCGTTGTGGACGAAGCCTTGCTGAACTTGCAACCAGACAGCTTTCGGCCGGAATAAACCGTGCTGACCGGTAGGCAAATGAACTCCGGAGACACCCTGCCGAAACAAATCACGCTGACCGGGTTCCGGTTCAGTGTCTACACACGGATCGCCAGGGTCATCCTGTTGGAAAAGAAAGTCGCCTTTGACTATGCTGAGGTGAACCCTTTCGGTGACCTTCCCGCGGCAGACCTGGCGCGCCTTAGCCCGTTTGGACTGGTGCCCGTGCTGTCGCATGGCGCGCGGTCCATCTATGAGACCAGCGCCATTGGCCGCTATCTGGATGCCTCCTTTAGCGCGTCCCGTCTGACACCAACGGCGCCGTTTGCAGCTGCCCGCATGACACAGGTGATTGCGGTCCTCGACAATCACGGCTACCGCCCGATGATCCGCCAGGTCTTTGCTCACCGCGTCTTCAGGCGGGCTGCGGGCGCCGAAAGCAGCGCCGAAGAGATTTCCGAGGGCCTAAAAAAGGCCAAGCCGGTCCTCGCAGCGCTTTCCGATATCGTCACGGAAGGGGAAGTCCTCGACGGGCGTAGCGTTACGCTGGCGGATTGTCATCTTGCGCCGATGATGGCCTACTTTTGCGCCGCGCCCGAGGGCGCGGCGCTGTTGGATGGGTACCCGCCAGTGGCGGAGTGGTGGGCCAGGATGAAGACCATGCCGTCGCTGCTGGAGACCGACCCAGGCCTTCCCAAATAGGGGTACTGACCGTCTGACCTACGTCGGCGCGGGCAACGTGGCCGAAGGGGCCTCGGCGCCCAAGCAGACAACTGCGCCCGACGTGCCACCTGCCTTCTGCACCAATTCCGCGAGGGTCTCGAGCGCCGCCCGACTGTCTTCAGCGGCGCCGGCGTCAGTCGCTTCGGAAAAGAACACCACATGGGCCGATCCCTCGTCGACCGCGCTATGCGCGCTGTCACGGGTGTTGAACCCCCAACACAGGATCCGGTTGCCTTGTGCATGGACAACCAGGGCCGGATTCAGCGGAAAACTGTCAGATGATCCGCCAAGCGGTGTGAATGTATCGTCTTCTACGTCGGCTTCCCGCAAGACGATGGGCGCGGCATCCAGTTTCGAGACATCATAGGCGCCCATGGGGACACGGTTGAGGATTGACAGCGCATTGTAGAGATCGACAAGCGGAATACCGGTCGCGGCCGCCTGCCCTTTCCTGGCGCGCCGCAAGAGCGCCTCGATGCTGGAAGGAAACTTCGAAGGTTTCACCCCGAGCGATCCATAGGCCGTGCGCCAGCGCGAGACCGCCTCAAGCGCCGTAATCGGCTCGACATCGGCCAGCTTTTCCGAAGCGGCGGTGACCTGCGCCTGTAGGCCGGGAAGACGCGCCGCGATCGCGGCCGGGTCGGCTGCATGCACTCGCAACCCGAAGACCCGCAGGTCCGGGAAGCGGTTGATCACCGCACCGTCAATTCTGAATTCAAGACTAGACATCGCGCGCTCCCCGATCTGCCGCTCCATCCGTTAGCAAATCGAGCGCAGGATCGCGACGCGGAAGTCCACCGGAAAAGCCTGTCGCCCGAGTGACCGCAGTGCGGGACGAAGCGGCTATTTTCTTGAGCTACCACCGACGATGGCTGTGCGGACGAAGCACACTTTCTGTTTGTGGTCACGGGGCGTTTGCCTAAAGTCGCGGCGAGACGGCTTCGGCTCCAGATAAGAAGGACAGGTTTTGGCTATGACACCACTGAAAGGTAGTGCACTCGTAACGGCGTTTGCGCTCGGCGCACTTAGCTCCAAAACTGCTATGTCAGAAGAGTTTGACTTATCAAACGCCGACACTGCCGAACGTATGACCTATCATCGCGCGATAGACGCTGCCGTTTGGGCAATGCCCTTGATGAATTTCAAGTTTTATCGCGATGCGCTGGCCGAAGCTGGAGTCGGCCCGAATGACATCGGCTATAATTCAAAGGTTCAAGACTGGCGTTTCCAAACTGCAACGCCGAACAACACGACGCCATATATTCACGCCTACTGGACTATCGAAGACGGCCCCATCGTTTTTGAGATGCCCGCATCCGAAGAAGGCATTGGTATCTTCGGCACGATCATGGATGCATGGCAACGGCCACTGGATGACGTCGGTTCCAACGGTCGGGATCGAGGTCTGGGGGCGAGATATATGATGGTTCCACAGGGGTATGACGGACCCCTGCTGCCGAACGCGCTGGTCTATGAACAAGACATGAATTTCGGCTTTGCGGTGCTTCGCCCAATCCTTGCTGGCGGCGCAACCGAAGAAAACCTCGCTAAAGCGACGGCGCTGACCAAGAAGATCAAGTTTTATCCGCTGTCTGAGGCAGGTGGTGAGGTGTCAACTCAGTATGTCGACGTTTACGGGGTAAACTTGGAAATGACGCCTATCATGGACGGTGGCATATACGGCCATATCCATGAGATGATCGGTGAGGAAGTTGTGCTCGACCGTGACCTAACAATGATGGGGGCGCTCGCGCGGATTGGGATCAAAAGGAATGAACCCTTTGAGCCAGATGCAGGGATGCAAGCCATCTACGACGCCGCAGGGCCTGAGGCGCTAGAGTACATGATCGATCAATACCATCGTGTGCTGAACCCTTTTGTATTTGAGGGCAAACGTTGGTCCGCGCTCGTGCCAAATGGGTCGCGTGAGACGGAATGGAGCTACGAGTACCCATCCTATTATGACTACCATGCCCGCGGCGCGCTGTATTATGCGATCATAACCAGCGTCAAAAACTACGGGACTGCAACGTACTATCTCGATCTTGCTGAAACACCCGACGGCGAATGGCTGGACGGCGGCGGAAGCTACAAGTTGACTGTACCTGCCAATGTTCCGGTTCGCGATTTCTGGTCGATAACCACTTACGATCTGGTCACTGCCTCCTACCTTCGCGACATCAATCCCAGCACGATCGACTCTACTATGCCGGATGTCGTCAAAAACGAAGACGGCTCAGTTGACATTTACTTCGGTCCTACCGTGCCAGAAGGCAAGGAGAGCAACTGGCTGCCAACCGATCCCGAGCGCAGGTTTTTCTTGCTTGCACGCTTTTACGGACCGGAGCCGAGCCTCCTAGATAGCAGTTTTGAACTGAACGATATGGAACGGATGGACTAGGTCCGCTTGGGGCTCGAAGCAGTCGTTCGCGGCGCCGTCATGAAGGATCGCTCCGCGGGACAAACCTGCCTTTCGTGATCACACTTGGAGCGGCTGCTTACAGGGTATAGGGCGTACCTCGAAAAATCTGTGCAAGCATATCGGGATCATCTTCACGTGGTCCGCCAACAACGTCCGCTTTTATGTTCCGCAATCTGAGATCGTTAAGCGGAAAGCGATGATCTCTTGTCTCGCTCTTGGCCAAGTCCTCGAGTAATTTTAATTCAGGTGCGTCTGGAAATTTGGAATAGGCACTTTGCAAGGCTGTTTGCCAGGCCCAAAAGTCCCGGCTGTACTCATCCTGCCAGTCGGGCGCGGTGCCGCGTGACTTCATAGCATCTAAAAGCGCGGCTGCAGTTCGAGATCTTCTGATCGCTTCGCCAACTTGCGCGTAGTGCGCTTCAACTGAAGCGTAATACCATGCATCCTCGATGTGCCCGCGAAACGTGAAATCTTCCTCACCTTGACCGAACCCGAGAGACACCGCTTGTTTTCGAAAATCCTCCCCGAGTGTTGTCGGAGGCGGTAGATCGGACGGATCAGTCCCTTCAATCGGATAAACCAAGATCGCCTCGCTCCAGGCATCATTGGCAAGTGGCCCATGCAGTTCGCACCCGAGCCTTTTTGAATACTCCAACATCATGGCCCTGTCGCAACGTGCGGATACGCGTTTCTTTTTTATCCGTTCGGTGTCTTCCCAGGGTTGTGGATGCCCTTCTTCTTCCCAATCCCATCCGGGAAACTGATAATTGTGGTGGAAATACACGTGGCGTTTGATCTTGCCATCTTGCCGCCAGGCGTAACTGTGACGTTCGGCGTTCTTGTTGCAGTATTCGGAATACAGATGCAGAAAGTTGACCCCCGGCAACAGCGCCGCGAGCTGATCGTGATTCGTGCCAAGAAAGTCTTCAATGATTGTCGCTTGCGCAGCGGCCTGCGGCTTCACGACTCGGACGGAGTCGACAGAGGAAGGTGGCGCTCCTGCAGCACGTTCAGTCTCCATTCGTTCTAGGCGAAACCATTGTCGCTCAAAAAAGTTATCGATTAGCCGTGAGTAACCGTGGTTAGCGCGAAACAAGCCGACAACAGCAGGCATGACCATTTCGTAGGGCGCAAACGCAATAGTTAGCTGAAGAGTTTGGTCTTCAGCAGCCATCTTGACCCCATCATTGGTAGTTGGAATTAACTTTTCCATGTCGAAGTTCTAGTGAAGAACTCCGTCAATACTCGGGCGAACTACGACATTCGTGTGCAGCGCAGCATCAGGCAAATTGGGCTCAGAGCAGTCGTTCGCTGCGCGTCGCCCGAGTGAATGCTCCGCGAACAAAGTGGTTCTTCAGCGCGCTGCTCGATATTTGAGATGGATGAGCGGATAGGGCCTGCCCTGTCCATCATGCGTCGATCGACTGATCCGTTCAAATCCTATGTGCTCATAAAACCCGAGTGCCCTGCTGTTTTGCTCATTTACATCGGTTGTCAGATGAGGGTGGTCGGCGAGCGCCGCCTGAACAAGGGCCTTCCCTGCTCCTTTGCCGTGTTGGTGAGCGTCTACAAAAAGCGCTTCAAGATGGCCCTCATGCAGGAACATGAAGCCCTGCGGAGTTCCGGTACGATCAACGGCGAGCGTGAGACGCACCTGCGGAAACAGGTCCGACACCTCGGCTTCGATGACATTCCGATCGTCGGGGGTTAGAAAATCATGGGTTGCATCTACGGCTCCGCGCCAAATTTCCATGACGCGTGGCAGGTCCAGATCGGTCGAGTGTCTCAATTCAAACATGCCGCTTCTTATCCTTGCGGATCTTAGTTCCGAAATGGGCTCAGAACACGCATTCGCTGAAGGTGGCCTGAACGACCGCTTGGCGGACCGGCCGGTAGTGTGTTGGCGGACACGTACCCTTCTATGGGATTGGCGTGGTTTCGAAGGGCAATGGCTGCCTGGCCGCCTCAAGAAAAGGCAATAAAAACTGTGCCGAAACCTGCCTAGTGGAGCAGGAACAAGCAAGGACCGAGCTCTCGGAAACGCCGATATGGGGTGACGAGCTTGACCCACCTTACGCGCGGATGTCGTATGCGTCGTTTCCTTGGCAAAACTCAACGCAGGTGAAGCGCAGGGCGATGCGCTTGGGCACTACGTACTCGCACGGACGGAACTGTGAGGCGTGCGCCGATCTGATGACCATCTGGAAGCGCTTAGGCGCAGGTTTCTGCGCCGAGAATTGTCGCAAGGCCGTTGCCCGGACGTGGCGTCGCAGAAAGCAGGAAGACCTGTTCGACGCACGCAAAGTGGGGACAAGATATGTCCCAGAGGCTCAAAGTCTTGGAGTTTATGGGAACTTCGAGATTTAGTGGCGCGCTGGGGAGGATTCGAACCCCCGACCCCTTGATTCGTAGTCAAGTACTCTATCCAACTGAGCTACCAGCGCGTGGCGACGTGACATAGACGCGGCAAAGGGGCTTTGCAAGCGGAAACGCGGGGAATTTCCTGGTTATTCGGAGCCGTCGTAGGTCGGCACGGCAATCCGGCGCGGGCCACCGTTGCCGCCGGCGCGGCGGGTGAAATCGCGGGGACCGATGGGTTGAGTCTGGACAGGGGCCGCCTCGACAGTTTCTTCCTCTTCGCCGCCGGCCATGAGCGACCGGAACCATTCTTCGGCAAGCGTGACATCTTCGGGGTCGGGCTGCGGCGTAGCAGGGACGGTTTTCATACCCGGATCGTCGCGGCCGAGGCCAAAGCTGCTCGGCGAATAGAGCGACGCCTGCGCCGAAGAACCATAGGCCGCATCCGGTCCCATCAGCCCGTTCGGTCCACCCAGACCATTTTCGCCGCCCACCATGGCGCGCGACCAGGCGTCAGTCATCTCGGCCATGCTGGTCTCTCCGCGCCAAGCGCGGATCCGCGCTTTCAGGTCGCCAATGGTGCGCAAGGGCCGGTCGACGGTCTGCGCAGCGGCAAGTGTAACGTCCGAGCGGATCTGATTGTACGTGCTGTCGAGTTCCGCCGCAGCATAGGCCGCGCCTTCGGTGCCGCCGATCAGATCATATCCTGCGGCGACGGCGCGCTGTCCGAACGGAGTGTCCTTCAGAAGGACGAAACCCGATCCGATCAGCAGGCAAAGCATCACTAGAATTCTCAGGAACATCGACGATCATGCGTGCAAGGACAGTTCGTTTCTCTGTGGCACACAAATGCGGTGGCGATGGATCAGGAATGCGGCTTTTTTGCGGCGCTTATGCAGCCGTTTCGGTGACAAAAGCGCCTTCTTTTGGCAGTGTGATCTCGAAAACGGTGCCATCGTCGCCCGTCCGCTTCAACTCCAGCCGCCCGCCGTGCCCTCGCACAAGGTCTGAGGCAATGGTCAGGCCCAGGCCCGTTCCACCCTTCCGCGCGCCCCCCTGGAAAGGCTTGAACAAATGCTGCCGCGCCTTGGCGGGCAGTCCGGGCCCGGTGTCTTCCACGCAGATGCTCCAGGAAGCATCCGTTTCGCGCCCGACGATGCTGACGCAACCTTCGCCGCCACTGACGATGATGGCCTGCCGCGCGTTCCGCACCAGGTTCGACAGGACACGGAAAAGTTGTTCAGGATCGGCCCGCAACTGAAGCCCGGGATCGACTGCGCTGTCGAACGTCACGCCAGAGCCTTCGGCCGCAAGTCGCTCGCTTTCCAGCACGTCGAAGACGAGGACCTCAAGGTCAACCCACGTCAGAGTAGGCGGAGGTTCATCGGCCTTGCCGAAAGCAAGCGTGCTTTCGCAAAGACTGACCGCGCGGGCCATGGAGTTTAGCAGTTTCGGAACCACCCTCTGCACGGCCGGATCGTTGCTGGATTCAACCCGGTCGGCAAACAACTGCGCCGTGGTTAGGATGTTGCGCAGATCATGGCTGATCTTGGCGACGGCTGCGCCCACCTGCGCCAGACGCTCTTTCTGCTTTAGCGCACCTGTCAGGTCGCTTTGCATCGTTTGCAGCGCCGTTTCGGCTTCGTTGAGTTCGCGGATCGTTGCCGTGGGCTGGATGATGCGCCGCGTGTCTTCCGGATGCTCCGCATAGTTCTGCATAGCCGCCACCACCTTGTTGATCGGCGCCACCAGAAGACGCCGGACAGCCAGGAACAGCAGCAAGGCGGTGATCGTGGAAATCACCAGCGACAGAAGGAGGATGTTGAGACCATAGTCGATCATCGCCGCCCTGAGCGGGGCTGCATCCATCGTCACCTCGATCAGGATGCCGCCTTCCCGGACGGGCTGACCGATCACCCTGATCACCCGTCCTTCAAGCCCGAAAAGACAGATCATCGCGTCGCGGATCAGAACCAGCGGGCTCGCATTGCGCATGTCATAGGTGGCCGAGATCTGTTCCGGAATTGGCGATGACAACGCCAATTGGCGCGACTGATCGCGCAGAAGCACAACGTTGTAGACGCCCGCGTTTTCCAGAAGTTCCTGTTCCAACTGTTCGCTCAGCATATCGTTGCCGAGCAGCGCAAGCGAGGCCAGTTGCGCCCTTTCCAGCCGGATCATCAGGTAGTCCGCGCGAAAACGCGCCACGGATGGCACGAAGATCAGCACTTCAGCCAGCATGACGAAAACGATCGTCAGAACAAGAAATCGCCCGGACAGCGAGTTCAAAGGTCCCTCCCTCATCGGAGCGAACTGGTCACGGAATGTACTTCTGCACCAGTCCTACAATTTGCTTAACCCTCGGACTATCAAACAACTTCGGGCTAAAATAGGCACCCGCGGCTCTCTTGGAAACCTCGGTCAATGTCGGATAGGGCGCGACCATGCCCGCGATCTGGCTCATTTTCATCCTGTTAGCCAGCGCAAGGGCCCACAGTCCGATGAGTTCTCCCGCCTGAGCGCCCACGATAGAGGCGCCTACCGGACGGCCCTTGACGACCATGACCTTGATCTTGCCTTTGGTCTTGCCTTCGGCAATCGCGCGGTCGTTTTCAGCGTATTCGAACTCTGCCACCGTCAGCGCGAGCCCGTGGGCCTTTTTTGCTTCGGCCTCGGTCAGACCAACCTGTGCCAGTTCCGGATCGGTATAGGTGACATAGGGGATATGATCAGTGCGTGCCTTGGAGGGCAGCCCGAACAGGATCGAACGGATCACGACCCCGGCGTGATAGCCCGCCACATGGGTGAACTGTAGCCCACCTGCGGCATCCCCGACGGCATAGACGCGGCGGTTGGAAACGGAGCGAAGGTCGGCACCCACTTTCACGCCTTTGGGATCCCAGCGGACGTTGGCGGCATCCAGGTTCAGCTTCTCGACATTCACCGCACGTCCCGCGGCGACCAGCATATGGCTGCCGCTGAAGCTTCGGCCATCCTTGGTCTTGACGGTGAGCTTGCTGTCGTCGGTTAGCACCTCTTCGGCCAGCGCGTCCTCGGCAATCTCGATGCCTTCCGCGCGCAGGCTGTCAAGCACCACGGCGGCCAACTCCGGGTCGTCCCGACCAAGCGCTTTTGCGCCTTCGATGACGGTCACCTTAGAGCCGAGGCGCACATGGGCCTGGGCCAGTTCCACCCCGATTGGACCACCGCCGATGATCAGCAAATGGTCGGGCTTCTCACGCAGGTCGAATATCGTCTCATTGGTGTAGTAGGGCACCCTGTCGAGCCCCGGGATCGGCGGGACCAGGGGGCCGGACCCCGTGGCTACAACAAACCGGCGTGCCGTGATCACGTGATCGCCCGCCTCGACCTCGGTCTCTGAGATGAAACGCGCCCATTCCCGGATCACCTTGACGCCGAGCCCTTCGAACCGCTCCTGACTGTCGACGGGCGCAATGGTATTAATTGCGTGCTGCACATGGTCTTTGGCGGCCGCATAGCTGACCGTGGGCACTACCGGGGTGACGCCAAAGGGCTTGCCCGTCTGCATGGCGTGCGCCTTTTTGCCTGCGGCGATCAGGGCTTTTGAGGGGACGCAGCCGAAGTTCAGGCAATCGCCCCCCATCTTGTTGCCCTCGATCAATACCACGCGTGCGCCCATCTGAACGGCACCCGCGGCGATGGACAGCCCACCGGAGCCTGCCCCGATGATGCAGATATCGGTCTCGATACGTTCCATGTAGGTCAGTCTTTCTGGCGCCGGACGGCCTTAAAGATCACGGGCAAGAGGGCGAGGGCCGAGAGACCGAGGATAGGCAGCAGGATCTGCGGCTCGAAGATGATGCCAAGGTTGGGCGTTTCCCCGCGCGAGAATACATCGCCCAGTCCCGCACCGACCGAGGTGTAAACGATCGCCCCCGGGATGATGCCGAAGAAGGTCGAAACCACGAAACGGAAGGTCGAGACGCCCACTAGCGCAGGCACAAGGTTGGCCACGAAGAAGGGCACGGCAGGCACCAACCGGATCAAAAACAGAATGGACCACTGGTTCTCGTCGATCCCGTCCTTGATCTTCTTCACCGCGCCGTCGGAAGCATCCATACGCGCGGCAAGCTTTTCGCCTAGTCCGAACCGCGCAGCGAGAAAGATGATCGTGGCGCCAACCGTGGCGCCGATTACATTGAATAGCGCGCCGGGAAATGTGCCGAACAGAAAGCCGCCCGTGAGCGTAGCGATGGTGGCGCCGGGCAGGCTGAAGGCGACAATGACGATGTAAGCGGCGATAAAGAACAGAACCGTGGCCACATAGTTAGCGTCGCGAAAGGCAAGCAGCGTTTCGCGGTTCTCGGCCAGCGCCTCGAAGCTTAGGTAGTCGCTCAGAGTGAAGGCACCCACGGCGGCCACGCACAGGATCACGAGAAGCGGCAGGTTTCTCAGAACCGCAGATTTGCCCGCTTTTGGCGGCGTCGGGTTATCTGTTGCGTCACTCATGACTTTCGTTGGTCCTCGGTCAAAGCCCTTGCTCCCTACATGCGGCATTGGCTCTGTCAGAAACAGCCCGCTCACGGCCCCTTGATGGGGGGTGAGGCTTTGTTTCAGCATAAAGGAGCTTTCTGGCACCCGGACCCATCAATCGGGCTATTTTCGCGGCGGTATGTTTCAAAAAACCGCCCAAGCTCAATTGACTTCACCAGTGCGCTTCCTTAAACGGCGGCATTCTTATGGAATGACAGCGCGAATCCGCCCGTTTGGCGGGCCAGCGCGTATGAACCGGAGCCACTGCGATGAAACGCACATATCAACCGTCGAACCTGGTTCGCAAGCGCCGGCATGGCTTCCGCGCGCGCATGGCCACGAAGGCTGGGCGCAAGATCCTGAACGCACGCCGTGCGCGGTGTCGGAAGTCGCTGAGCGCCTAAGCGCCCACCACGGGAAGAGACCCGATGACACCGCCGGAGGCACCCAGGGACCGCGCAACCGCCACACCCGAGGATGCCCCGGCGGTTTCTCGTTTGGAGCGGCTCCGAAAGCGCGCCGATTTCCTGGCGGCCGCGCGCGGCAGACGGGCTACAACGCCGGGCTTTGTCCTTCAGGCACGCCAGCGGCCTGACACTGCGACCGTCCGCGTTGGCTTCACATGTTCCAAGAAGGTCGGCAATGCTGTCGCCCGAAACCGCGCCAAACGGCGTCTGCGCGAAGCGGCCCGACTCACGCTGCCGGACCACGGCACCCGCGGCTGGGACTACGTGCTGATTGGCCGAAAGACAGACACCGCGAAACGGCCTTTCGAGGCGCTTTGTAAAGATCTCGAAAAGGCGTTGAAAAAGGTTCACGGTGAACCGTGACTATCCTTGCGCATATCGTCGCGTTGCCCGTGCGGGCCTACCGGCTGATCTTCAGCCCCTGGGTCGGGTTCAACTGCCGCTACCATCCCACCTGTTCTGCCTATGCGCTCGAGGCTTTGGAAAAGCACGGCGCAGTAAAGGGCACCTGGCTTGCAATTCGTCGGATCGGGCGCTGCCATCCTTTGGGCGGCTCCGGCATTGACAACGTCCCCGACTGAGCCCCCGACTGAGCCTAGGGTCCCGGTCGCTCGGGCCGCGTGGGATGCAGGGCGTCGATGACATAGGGGTGGGCGTGCCGCCCTGCGCCCCGCAGATGCGGGTGATCCTCGGGGAGATCCGGGTGACTTTGGGGCAGATCCCTCGGTTCCTCTGCCGGCCAGATCTGGAGGGCGAGGACCAGACCAAGGGCCGCCAGACCGCCGAACAAGAGAAAGGTAACGGGCGGCCCGACCCAGGTCATCGAAAGTCCGGCCAGGGGATAGGTGATCAGCCAGCAAGCATGGGACAGCGCAAACTGGGCGGCGAAGATCGCGGGCAGATCTTCGGTATGGACTGATCGCCGCAGAAGCCGCCCCGCCGGTGTCAGCGTGGCGGAATACCCAAGCCCCAATAGAAACCAGGCCAGAAGAAGAAGCCCCCAGGGCAAGGCCGCGACCGCCGTATAGAGCCCCAGCAGCAAGAGCACCAACGCCATCAGCGCGGCTCCAGTTAGCATCACTGGGCGGTCGGGGCGCGCCTCAAGAAGTTTCGGCAGGCTCAGGGCGGCCACCATGGAACCAGCGCCAAAGGCTGCCAGCGTCCAGGCGAGGGCCACATCTGACAGACCGAGCGTCCCGCGCACGATCAGGATGGTGCCCACGATCACCAGTGCGCTGGCCGCTGCCGCCGCAAAACTCAGCGCCAGAAGCCCTCGCAACCGCGGTGTCGCAAGGTAGATCCGGATGCCCCGCGTGGTCCTGTCCCAGACAGGCCGCCGCGCGCCCGGCGCGGGTCTCGGCAGCGCTATGGCCGCGATGAGAAGCGCAGAGGCCAAAAATCCCACTGTCGTCCCGATGAAAAGCGCATCATAGGCGAAAACGATCAAGAGCACTCCGGCAAAGACAGGGCTCAGCAGGCTTTCCAGATCGTAAGCAAGGCGCGACAGGGACAGCGCGCGCGTGTAGTCATTTTCGTCCGGGATAACTTCCGGGATCGTGGCCTGAAAGGTCGGCGTAAATGCCGCCGAGGCGCATTGCAGAACGAAGATCAGGGCAAAGATCTGCCAGACATCCGTGACGAAGGGCAACATCATGGCGACGGCTGCCCGAATGATATCCAGCACAATCAGCATCTGCCGCCGCGGCCAGACTGCTGCAAAGGCCCCGGCGAGCGGGCCCACAAGAACGAAGGCCACCATTTTGACGGTCAGCGCTGCCCCCATCACCAACGCAGCATTCTCGCCGGCGAGTTCAAACGCCAAGAGCCCAAGCGCCACGGTCGCAAGACCCGTACCGAAAAGGGCGACGACCTGTGCCAGAAACAGATGGCGAAATGTTCGGTTCGAAAGAACGCTGAGCATCGGAGGATTGGTCGAAGTCAAAAGACGATAGCGAAGCCTAGGCGCCCCTTGCGCCAAAGAAAAGGACGCCGCACAGCGCGCAGGCGCCTAGCTGAGCTTTTCGAACATAATGATCACCTCGCCGATCTCGACGCCGAATTTGTTCATATAGGCGCGGTTGAGCAGGCGGTCGTCATCCATCAGCCACATCCAGTCATCAAAGCTGACCCGGAGCGTGCCGTCGGGCACAGGTAGATCAATCGTGTAGGCCCAGTTAAAGGTGTCACCGCGTTCCTCGCCCCGGGCCACGCCGATCACACCGGGCGCGGTGCCTTCCCAAGTCTCGGGTCCGGTCTTCGTCAGCGTCCAGATCCGCTGTTCTGTGGAGCCGTCTTCATAGACAAAGTCCTCTACCAGACGCAGCGTGCGGCCATCCCAGGTGCCGTCAATCGTGACTTCGAACCGGCGTCCAACGGTGCCGAACCTGTCTTGGAACTGCCCGTAAGCCACAAGCTCGCCTTCGAAGAACTCTTCGAGATTCAGCTCCCGCGTGCTGAGTTTGGGGTCGTCGAGCGACGGGCGTCCCGAACAAGCCGCAAGTAAGACAAGGCTGAGCGCCAAAAGATACCGCACTGCGCAACTCCTCTTTCAGATAGGTACGGCGGGCGGGCGAAATCAGATGCATCGTGACTTTGCAAAGCTCCGGGACTTTTGGCATGGGCAGGCGCAGACCCAAGGACACCGGCAGATGCTCGACGAGACCGACGAAATCCACCCGCTCTTTCATGGCGCGCCCGCCACGACCGAGTTCAAGAAGCTGCGCAAGCGCATTGTGCGCCAGACGCGCGAAGCCATCGACGCCTACGGAATGGTTACGCCCGGCGCACGCTGGCTTGTCTGCCTGTCCGGAGGGAAAGACAGTTACACGCTTCTCGCGGTCCTTCACGAGCTTAAATGGCGCGGCCTCCTGCCTGTCGAATTGCTCGCCTGCAACCTCGATCAGGGTCAGCCGGGGTTTCCGGCAACGGTGCTGCCCGACTTTCTGGGGCGCATGGGCGTGCCTCACAGGATCGAGTATCAGGACACCTATTCCATCGTCGTGGACAAGGTGCCCGAGGGCCGCACCTATTGCGCGCTCTGTTCGCGCCTGCGCCGTGGGAACCTCTACCGGATCGCGCGCGAGGAAGGCTGCAGCACGGTGATCCTCGGCCACCATCGCGATGATATTCTGGAAACCTTCTTCATGAACCTCTTTCATGGGTCGCGCATGGCGACGATGCCGCCCAAGCTTTTGAATGAAGAAGGCGATCTTTTGGTATGCCGACCCCTGGCCTATGTAGCCGAAGCGGATTGCGACCGCTTTTCCCGCGCCATGGACTACCCGATCATTCCCTGCGATCTCTGCGGCAGCCAGGACGGGCTGCAACGCCAGCAGATCAAGGCCCTTCTGGACCAGTGGGAAAAGAACCACCCGGGCCGCCGCCAGAAGATCTTTCGCGCCCTGTCGAACGCAAGGCCGTCACACCTTCTGGATCCGGAGCTCTTTGATTTCGCATCGCTGGCGCCGGTTGCGAAGAATTCTAAGGAATAACAGAGACGCATTAACTTAATCGTGACGTCACCGGTCGTAGCGTCTGCGGGTCCCCTGTCGTTTTCGGGAAACCGTGGAATGTCTCACTCAGGTACCAGCTCCACCACAGCGTCCAAAGGCCGTTTGCTGGCCAGGAACGTCTGGCTCCAACTCCTCGCCTTCGTGCCCGCCACGGTGCTTGCCGGGATCTGGTTCGGCATCGAAGCCGCCGCCGTTATCGGCACCCTAGCCTTGCCCGCCTTTGTCATACGGAAACTTGGGGCACCGGCCCCGACCAGGGCGCCCAGGCTGCCCATCGATGGCCTGACGGGCCTGTCGCTGCGGCAGGAACTGGTGGATTCCATGGACAGCGCCCTGTCGGAAAGACGCGAAAACGGCCTTTCCACGGCCTGTCTGGTCGTTGAGGTCGACGAGTTTCAATCCCTGGTGGACCGGCGCGGCCACAGTGCATCCGAAGCCCTCGTCAAGGCTGTTGCCCACCGCCTGCGGGACACCATGCGCGATGCAGATGTCATTGCACGCATGGATGGAGCAACCTTCGCCATATTATTGTCTCCCGTCCGGAACGCCGACCTCGAAGCAGTCATTCAGATTTCCTCTAGACTGCAAAGCGCGCTCGGAGAGCCGATGTCGATTGACGGAACAACCGTCTACATCAGTTGCTCAATCGGCTTCTGCCTCAGCTCACGCACGCCCGAAGATACTGGCATCAAGATGCTGATTGCCGCCGAAAGTGCCCTGATCGAAGCCCGCCGCAACGGCCCCGGTGCCATCCGCTCCTATTCGCGCGAGATGAAGAAACGGCTCAAAGACTACCGCAGCCTTCTGGAAGAGGTGCGCGTCGGACTGGAACTGGGTCAGATTTCCGCTTGGTACCAGCCGCAGGTCTCAACTGACAGCGGAGAGGTGACGGGTTTTGAGGCGCTGGCGCGCTGGACCCACCCGGACCGCGGACTGATCCCGCCGGGTGAGTTCCTGCCGGCACTGGAAGAGGTGGGGCTTCTCAGCAGGTTGGGCGAGGTCATGCTCTACAACGCGCTGAATGCGATCCGGAACTGGGATCGTGCGGGGCTCGAGATTCCAAGTGTCGCGGTCAATTTCTCGGCTGCGGAACTGGGGGATCCCAAACTCATGGAAAAGGTCCGCTGGGAACTCGACAGGTTCGATCTGACGCCCGACCGTCTGACCATAGAGGTGCTTGAGAACGTCGTCGCAGAACTCGATGATGACACCATCCCCAGGAATTTGCGCGCCCTGTCCGATCTGGGGTGCAAGATCGACCTCGACGACTTTGGCACCGGCCAGGCATCCATTGCAAGTATGCGGCGTTTCGCCGTCAACAGAATCAAGATCGACCGGTCGTTCGTGACCAAGATCGACGAGGACCCCGAACAGCAAAAGATGCTCTCTGCCATCCTGATGATGGCAGAGCGGCTTGATCTTGAGACACTGGCGGAAGGCGTCGAGTCCCTTGGCGAACGCTCTGTCCTTGCACAACTGGGATGCAGCCATATTCAAGGGTTTGGAGTCGCCCGGCCAATGCCGTTCGAGGATACGCTGGCCTGGGTTCCCGGCCACCGCAGCAAACTCACCCAGGCCCGCAATGCCGGCCAGCGCATCGGATAAGCCAGGCGAAGTACGCGGACCGGAATCCGCTTGACCTTTGGGGCCACGGACTGTTGAACCACTGCCAATCTTGAATGGTGGCGGACCCCAGAACATGGACGATCAGAACAAGAATCTCATTCTTGCGACAGCGCTCAGCTTTCTGGTGATCCTCGCCTGGTTCTTTGTCGGACCCCTTCTGAAACCCGAGTGGTTTCCGGAAGTCACCGACCGCCAGACCGAACTGAGTTCCCCGGTAGAAACGGCCGATACACTGACACCTCCCGCCGCCGCCCCGGCACCCACAGAGCCGGCCGCGGGTACGGGTACGGGCGTGGCTGCAGATGTGACCCCCGGCGAGACGACCACCGTCGCCGACGCGCCCCGCCTTGTCATCGAAACCCCGCGACTTGGGGGCAGCCTATCGCTGGCGGGCGGCCGCCTCGACGATCTGACGCTGAAGGACTACCGCACGACGCTGGCCGACAATTCGCCCTTCGTTCAGCTCCTGTCGCCCGTGGGCAGCTTCGAAGCCTATTACGCGCTTTACGGATGGGCACCGGGCGGCTCGCTTGATTTTGGCGACGTCCCCGGCGCCGATACTCTCTGGACCCCCGTCTCCGGCGACCGGCTGACCCCGGAAACGCCCATTACTCTGGAATGGATCAGCCCCGTGGGCCTGATCTTCCGGCGCGTGATCGAGATTGACGACAACTACATGTTCACCGTCACCCAGTCGGTTGAGAACACCGGTTCCGAGGCGCAGCGCCTCGCCGCCTATGGAAGCATCGCCCGCCACGGCGAGCCCTCTGATATGAAGGGCTTCTTCATCATCCACGAAGGCGCGATGCGCCAGACCGGCGAAGAGCTGGAAGAGGAAAGCTATTCCAACATCCGCGATTTCGATACCGATCCGCGATGGGGACCTGCGGCGAGCGTGGTCGAAATCACCGAGAACGGCTGGCTCGGCTTCACCGATCACTACTGGATGACCACGCTGATCCCGCAATCCTCGCAGCCCTTCACCTCGGTCCTGCGCTACGACGCCCGCGCGGATGTCTACCGAGCCGAAACGCGCATGCCCACGGTCGAGGTGGCGCCGGGCGAGACCGCCAGCGTCACGACATCCTTCTTTGCAGGTGCCAAGGAATGGGAAGCGATCCGCAACTACGAACGCGACGCAGGCATCTACCGCTTTGTCGATTCCATCGACTGGGGCTGGTTCTACTTCTTCACGAAACCCATCTTCAGGCTGCTCCACGAACTCAATCGCCTGATCGGCAACATGGGCTGGTCGATCATCGCGCTGACCTTCCTGATCAAGCTCGTGCTCTTCCCGCTGGCCTACAAATCCTACGTCTCCATGGCGAAGATGAAGGAACTGCAGCCGGAAATGGAGAAGATCAAAGAGCGGGCCGGCGAAGACCGTCAGAAACTGCAGCAAGAAATGATGGACCTCTACCGCAAGGAAAAGGTGAACCCCGCCTCGGGCTGCCTGCCGATCCTTTTGCAGATCCCGATCTTCTTTTCGCTCTACAAAGTGATCTTCGTCACCATCGAACTCAGGCACGCGCCCTGGATCGGCTGGATCCGCGACCTCTCAGCCCCTGACCCGTCGAGCCTTTACAACCTTTGGGGCCTCTTGCCCTGGGGCACGCCGGAACCCGGTTCGATCATGGCGCTGGCCTTCATCGGTATTCTGCCACTCCTTCTGGGCGTGTCCATGTGGCTTCAGCAGAAGCTGAACCCGGCACCCACGGACGCCACCCAGGCGATGATCTTTGCCTGGATGCCCTGGGTCTTCATGTTCATGCTCGGCAGCTTTGCAAGCGGCCTTGTGATCTATTGGATCGCCAACAACGCCATCACCTTTGCGCAGCAATATCTGATCATGCGGTCGCAGGGATACAAGCCGGACGTCTTCGGCAATATCATATCTGGGTTCAAGCGCTCCAAATCGGACGAGAAATGACGGGCACGCTCCGGGAAATCTGGCGTCACCCCATCAAATCCCATGGCCGCGAAGCGCTGACGACAATCACGCTGGAGCCGGGCCGTACCCTGCCCTGGGACCGGACCTGGGCTGTGGCCCACGAGATGTCGAAGGCTGATGGCAGCACCTGGGTGCCTTGCGCCAATTTCAGCCGCGTCGCCAAGGCACCGGCGCTGATGGCGATCGAAGCGCGGCTTGATCCCGAAGCAAGGCAGCTTGTGCTGACCCACCCCGACCTGACCGACCTGGCGTTCTGGCCCGACACCCACCCCGAGGCACTGATAGACTGGGTCAGGCCGCTGATGCCCGAGAATCGCGCTGCCCCAAAACGACTGATCAAGGTCCCGGGCCGCGGGCTGACGGACAGCGATTTTCCTTCGGTCACGCTGTGCAACTACAGCTCGCACCGCGCGGTCGAGCAAAAGCTGGGTCAGGATATGTCGATCCACCGCTGGCGCGGCAACCTCTGGTTTGACGGGCTCGGCCCCTGGGAAGAGTTTGAGTGGATCGGGCGCGAAGTGCAGATCGGGAAGACCCGGCTTGTGGTCCGCGAACGGACCGACCGCTGTATGGCAACGGCTGCGAACCCGCTCACGGGCCTGCGCGACGCCGATACTCTGGGTGCCCTGCGTGCGGGCTGGGATCATGAGGATTTCAGCATCCGGGCCGAGGTGACCCAGGGCGGCGAGATCGCCCTTGGCGACACCATCACGCTCTTGCGGAGGTGACCCGCCAGTGGACCTCAGCTTCCCGATAGCCCCGGAACCGGAGAATGCCGCGCGCGAGGCTGGCCGAAAGCTCTTTGCCTCCGAGACGGGTTTCCTCAAGGGCGTGGTGGCCATGTCAGGCCTGCCCACGGCGGACCGGCGGGAGATCTGCTTTGCGGGCCGGTCGAACGTAGGCAAGTCCAGCCTGATCAATGCGCTGACCGGGCGCAAGGGCCTCGCCCGCGCTTCAAACACGCCCGGCCGGACGCAAGAAATCAACTTCTTTAGCGTGGGAGAGGCGCTCTACCTCGTTGACCTGCCTGGCTATGGCTACGCGAAGGCGCCCGTGAGCGTTGTCGAGAAATGGCAAGTGCTCATGAAGGCCTATCTTTCGGGGCGCCAGACGCTGAGACGGGTATTTTTGCTCATCGACAGCCGCCACGGCGCGAAGGCCGTGGATGAAGAGATCATGACGCTGCTCGACAAGTCGGCAGTTACGTTCCAGGTTGTGCTGACCAAGGCCGACAAGGTGAAGGCGGCGGAGCGTGAAAACGTCTTCGCGCAGGTCGCCAAGGCGCTCGGCCGCCACCCGGCCGCCTACCCTGAAATCGTGGTAACATCGTCCGAAAAAGGTGACGGCATCGCGACGCTGCGCGCCATCATCTCGGGGCTCGAATAACCCCCGGCCTTGGCATGACCGGACCGACGGTCTAAGGAGCCAGTCAGCCTGCCCGCAGGAAAACCCGAGATGAAGACCCTAGACACCATGAACCGTGACTGGATCGCCACCGCCCGCACCCTCAACCAGGCGCTGCCCTACCTGCAGCGCTACAAGGGCGCGACCGTGGTCATCAAGTTTGGCGGCAACGCCATGGGCGACGACACCGAGATGGAGAACTTCGCCCGCGATATCGTGCTGATGCAGCAGGTGGGCGTGAACCCGGTAATCGTCCACGGCGGCGGGCCGATGATCAACACGATGCTCGACCGGCTCGGCATCACATCGGACTTTGTGCGCGGTAAGCGGGTCACGGACGCCCAGACTATCGAAGTGGTCGAAATGGTGCTTTCGGGCCTTGTAAATAAGCGGGTCGTCCAGGCTATCAATGCCCAGGGAGGCCGCGCAGTTGGTCTGTCGGGCAAGGACGGTGACCTTGTTTTCTGCGAGATGACGGACCCGGCACTTGGCTTTGTCGGAACGCCCGTGGAGGTCAACCCGGGCGTCTTGGAGAGCCTTTTTGACAGCGGCACGATCCCGGTCCTCGCGCCCGTCGCTGCCGGGAAAAACGGTGAAACCTTCAACGTCAACGGCGATACCTTTGCCGGTGCGATTGCGGGCGCGCTCAGGGCCGACCGCTTGCTTCTTCTAACGGATGTCTCGGGCGTCAAGGACAGCGACGGCAACGTGCTGACAGAGCTCACCGCGAGCCATATCCGTGATCTGACCGCGGCGGGGGTCATCGCAGGGGGTATGATCCCCAAGACGGAGACCGCGCTGGCTGCGCTGGCCCAGGGCGTACGCGCGGTGGTGATCCTCGACGGCCGGGCCCCAAACGCCTGCCTCCTGGAGCTTTTCACGGATCACGGCGCCGGATCCTTCATCCGGAGCGAGTAACGCGCCATGGGGCTGCCCGACCTCGAAAGAGCCGTCTCAGCCGTAGGGCTTTCGGTGATCGGCGGGTTTCACCCGAAACCCGGCGAAGGGCCCACTCCGGAGACGCGCACGCTTTACCTGCTAGGCCCGACGCCAGGTGCGTTCTGGCCCGTCTTTGTCTCAAGCGCAGAAGCAACCGACAACCGCGCCGACCCAATGGATCGCTGGTCGTCGCGCGTTCTGGACGCCCTGGCGGATGAGCTTGGCGCCGTGCCGGCTTACCCCTTCGACGGGCCGCCCCACCATCCTTTCTACAGTTGGGCGCTGCGCACGGGCCGCGTCCATGCCTCACCCGTCCAGCTTCTTGTAGATGGGCGGACGGGGCTTTGGGTTGCGTTTCGGGGCGCGCTGGCCTTTGACACCGTCCTCGACGTACCACCGCCGGAACCGATCCCCTGCGCCAGCTGCGCTGGCCAGCCGTGCCTCTCAGCATGCCCAGTGACCGCCCTGACGACAGAAGGCTATGACGTACCGCGCTGCAAGGACTACCTCACTGGCGTCGGCAGCAGAACCTGCATGACAGGAGGCTGCGCCGTAAGGGCCGCCTGTCCCGCCTCGCAGGTAAGCGACCGTCACCCCGCCCAGTCGGCTTTTCACATGGAGGCGTTCCTCGGTCGATGACCCGCACCCTTATCCTGACACGCCATGCGAAGTCTTCCTGGGCCGTGCCCGGCCTAGCCGACCATGACCGGCCCCTGAACAAGCGCGGGCAAAGATCTGCGAAGGCCATCGGGGCGTGGCTGGAGGAACACGGCGCCGTGCCGGATGAAGTGCTCTGTTCCTCGGCCCAGCGCACGCAGGAGACATGGGCGCTGATGGCGCTACAGATGGAGGCCGAACCACAGCTGAACCTTCTAGAAGCACTCTACCATGCCGCGTCGTCCCAGATGCTCGCCCTGCTGCGCCGGGCGACGGGCCGCACCGTTTTGATGCTCGGACATAATCCGGGGATTGCGGAGTTCGCGGAAGCCATGGTGGAGCGCCCGCCGGATCATCCCGATTTTTCGCGCTACCCAACCTGCGCCACCACGGTCCTGCGCTTCGACGTAGAAGACTGGAAAGAGGTTGCGCCGGGATCGGGACATGCCGAAGCCTTCGTTGTCCCGCGGGAACTGACAGACTAAGGGCCGCGCTGCGGCACGGCCCTTCGGGTTTGGGATGTCCGGCCCTAGTGGCCGAGAATCTGGCTGAGGAACAACTTGGTCCGGTCGGACTGCGGGTTGTTAAAGAAGGCCTCTGGCTCGTTCTGTTCCACGATTTGGCCGGCGTCCATAAAGATCACCCGATTGGCCACCTGCCGTGCAAAACCCATCTCGTGGGTCACGCAGAGCATGGTCATACCTTCTTCGGCAAGTTCGATCATCGTGTCGAGAACTTCCTTGATCATCTCGGGGTCAAGGGCCGAGGTCGGTTCGTCAAAGAGCATGATCCGCGGCTTCATGCAGAGCGACCGCGCGATGGCCACACGCTGTTGCTGGCCGCCCGAAAGCTGGCCGGGATACTTCAGCGCCTGATCCGGGATCTTCACCTTTTCAAGTAAATGCATTGCCGACTCTTCGGCTTCCTTCTTGGGCGTCTTGCGCACCCAGATCGGGGCCAGCGTGCAATTTTCCAGGATCGTCAGATGCGGGAAGAGATTGAAGTGCTGGAAGCACATCCCGACCTCCGAGCGGATCTTGTCGATGTTCTTCAGATCGCTCGTCAGTTCCGTGCCATCAACGATGATCGTGCCTGCCTGATGTTCCTCAAGCCGGTTGATGCAGCGGATCAGCGTCGACTTGCCCGAGCCCGAGGGGCCGCAGATGACGATCCGCTCTCCCGAGTTAACCGTCAGATCGATGTCCCGCAGAACGTGGAACGTGCCGTACCACTTGTTCATATTGCGAATCTCGATCGCGATCTCGTCGGAGACTTCCATGTGTGCCGCTTCAGCCATTCGGGCCTCCTTCTAGTGGTGATCGGTCTGAAGCTGACGCTCCAGCCATTGAGAATATTGCGAAATTCCGTAGCAGATGACGAAGAAGAGCAGCGCCGCAAAGATCATCAGTTCCCAGTAGACGCCATTCCATTCAGTCGAGGCCAGGATCGGCCCACGGATCATGCCAATCAGGTCGAACATCGAAATGACCGACACCAGTGTGGTATCCTTAAAGAGGCCCACGGCCACATTCACGATTCCGGGGATGGAGATTTTCAGCGCCTGGGGCAGGATGATCAGCCGCATGGCCTGCGGGTAGTCAAGTCCAAGGCTGTCTGCCGCTTCGTACTGACCGCGTGGCAGGGCGGCGAGACCGCCCCGGATCACCTCGGCGATATAGGCCGCGGAGAAGAGCGTGATCATGATGATCACCCGCAGGATTAGATCGATGTTGGCGCCGGGCGGGAAGAAATAAGCCAGCACCACGTTGGCAACGAAGAGGAGCGTGATCAGCGGTACGCCGCGGATGAACTCGATGAAGATCACGCAGATGAACTTGATGATCGGCATGTCCGACTGGCGCCCGAGCGCCAGAAGAATGCCCAGCGGCAGCGAAAGAGAAACACAGACCGTGCCCAGTATCATGTTCAGCATGAAGCCGCCCAAATCGCGGCTGGCCACGGCAGTCAACGCCGGGACCTCAGGGGACAGCGCGGGCGTCAGCAAAGCGCCGCCAATCCACCAGACAAGGCCCGCGGCCACCACCGCCGCGATCGCGGCGATGAAAAAGGACTGCTTCACCAGCCTGTCAAAGGCGACGTAGCCTGCGACAAAACCCAAGAGCGCGAAAACCGGTGTCCAGATCGTGCCCCCCCAGATCAGCCAGTAGGCGAGGAACGGATAGATCGCTGTGAAAAGCAGGGCCTGCCGAGGGACATAGGCGATGAATAGAACGGGGGCCGCCGCCACAAAGAGCAGGACAAAGGCCAATGCCGGGCGCCAGTAAAACTCGGACGGATAGGTAAAGCCAAAGAGTAACTGATTCCACCGCTCCGACAGGACCGAGAAACAAGCGCCTGTCTTGCCATCTAGAACGTCCCGGCACGCCGAAAGGCTCGAAGTGTTCCACACGCCGTTCCAGATCCAAGGCATGGCGAACTGCAAGAAAGAATAGATCGCAAAGAGAGCAAGGATGGTCAGAGCCCCATTTGCGAGTGACGAAAACAGGTTCTCTCGCACCCATTTGATGATGCCCGTTTCCGCCGCCGGCGGCGGTGAGGGCGGGATCGGATCTTTGCGGACGAAAGCGATGTTGGAACGCGTATCGGTCATCTCAGCGCTCCTTCAGCTTTACGGAGTTGTTGTAGACGTTCATGACCGCCGAGATGCTCAACGAGATCACGAGGTAAAACGCCATGAGCCCTAGCACGCTTTCGATCGCCCGGCCCGTCTGGTTCAGTGTGATGCCACCAAGGGTGCCGGTCACGTCCATGTAGCCGACAGCGATGGCGAGCGAGGAGTTCTTAGTGATGTTCAGGTACTGAGAGATGAGCGGCGGGATGATCACGCGCAGGGCTTGTGGCAGGACGACCAGGTTCATCACACGGCCAGGTCGCAGGCCCAGAGACGATGCCGCTTCGGTCTGGCCTTTGCTGATGGCCTGAATTCCCGCCCGCACGTTTTCCGCGATGAAGGCGCCAGTGTAGATCGCCAGAGCGAACCACAGCGCGATCAGAGATCCGCGCAGTTGAATGCCGCCCTGGAAATTAAACCCTGACAACTCGGGGAAATTGAAGGTCAGACCAAGGAGAGCGAAGAGGATGATGACCGGTGCCAGCCAGATGGCGGCGGTGTAGTACCACGTCGTCGGCCTATTGCCGGTGGCTTCTTGGACCGATGCCGCCCAGCGACTGAGCGCCCTTGCCCCGAACCAAGACGCCACGAGAACAGCGATGACCAAGAGCCAGTTCATGGCCGCAGAGGCAAAGAGCGGATTGGTGAATTCTGGCCCGGGAATATACACGCCCCGGTTCGTGAAGGCGAACATGCCCAGGACCATGGACGCTTCGGGATCTTCGCCTCGGAAGGCTCGTGGCGCCGGCAAGGCATTTGTCATCACGAAGAAGATGATCAGGATCCAGATCAGAACCGGTACATTGCGGAAGGCTTCCACGTAGATCGCCATCAGCTTTGAGACGATCCAGTTGTTCGACAAACGAAGAACCCCGGCGGCAACGCCGAAAATGGTTGCCGTGACACAGGCCAGGACCGCGACAATCAGCGTATTCAGCATACCAACAATCGAGGCGCGCAAGTGGGTCGACTGCGAATTGTAATCGATGGGACGTTGGTTGATGTCGTAGCCCGCAGGCTCGCGCAGAAAGTCAAAGCTGATGTTCAGACCGGCCGCGCGGAGGTTTTCCACGAGGTTGGAGTAGAGATAGGCAATCGAAGCGCAAAGGAGGATGAGCGCAATTAATTGAAATGTATACGAACGGTACCGCGTGTCGTTGAACAGCGAAGAAAGCCGGAACGACGCCCGTGGCGGGTCGGTCATGGTCGTTGTCATATGGTAGTCATCCCCGTTCGCCCTGAGCCTTCCCGTGTGGCGGGGTTTGATCCCGCTCTCCACTCCCAGTGGCCTTTTAAATGGACGAAGGGCGCGGAGTGGTCCGCGCCCTTTGCCTTAAGTTATTACCGGAACGGCGGCGAGTAGATCAGGCCGCCGTCGGTCCATTGCGCGTTCAGACCGCGCGGCAATCCGATCGGTGTGTTCTCACCGATGTTGGTCTCAAAGAGTTCGCCGTAATTGCCGTTGGCGGAAATAGCTTTCACGGCCCAGTCAGCTTCAAGACCCAGCATTTCGCCAAGGTTACCTTCTGTCCCCAGAAGACGGTTAACTTCCGGGTTGTTCGTACCGCCGGCAAGTTCGCTGACGTTGGCCGACGAAACTCCCAGTTCTTCTGCCGAGATCAGTGCGTTGAGCGTCCAGCGCACAACGTCGCCCCAGTCGTGATCGCCATGGCGTACAAGCGGGCCGAGCGGTTCTTTCGAGACGATTTCTGGCAGAACGACATGCGCATCGGGATTTTCAAAGGTTGCGCGCGTTGCGGCCAGCCCCGAAGCGTCCGTGGTGTAAACGTCGCACGCGCCAGCGAGGTACTGCTGCTGTGCTTCCGCGTTGGTTTCGATCGGAACCGGTTCGTAGCTGATGTTGTTGGAGCGGAAGAAGTCCGCCAGGTTCAGCTCGGTCGTGGTGCCGGTCTGGATGCAGACGGTTGCGCCGTCCAGTTCCTTGGCGCTGGTCACACCCAGCTCTTTCGGAACCATGAAGCCCTGTCCGTCGTAGTAGTTGATGCCGACGAATTCGAACTTGAGGTCGACGTCGCGCGAGAATGTCCACGTCGTGTTCCGGGCGAGCATATCGACTTCGCCCGAAGCCAACGCCGTAAAGCGTGTCTTACCGGTTGTCGGGATGAATTCAACGGCTTCCGGATCGCCCAGCACCGCAGCAGCGACGGCGCGGCAGACACCCACGTCGAACCCGTCCCAGTTGCCGTTGGCGTCCGGTGCAGCGAAACCGACCAAACCAGTCGACACGCCGCAGTTCAGCTTGCCACGCGCCTTGACGTCATCAAGGGTGGCCGCAGCAGCCGTCACGGCAGACAGACCCGTGATGGTCAGCGCGCCGAGAATTACGGATTTCTTCATTGTTACCTCTTCCTGTGGTTTCGCCCCGAGCGAGGGCGCGCCCCCACATGGGGACAAGCTTTTTGACTGTCGAGGATTACCCCCTCCAGCGGGCGTCAGTTTGCTCGCATTCTCAGTTGAAGGTCAAGTGGTCCAAAGGCCAAGTTGCGTAAGGATTGGTCAAATGCCCGGGAAGCATCCAAGTGGTTAGGAAAATTGGTGAATTGATCAGCCGTTTCGGGATAACCGATAGAATTCGGCAGCGTTAAGAAATGCCGAGCGGCGCAATTCCGTTGCATCCTGCTCTTCCGCATCTTGACCCCATTGCTCGATCTGGAACGCCTCGTCGATCCGAGACAGATCCCAGGCCCGCTCTGCGGTGAGGTACTCTTCAACCACCGCGATCCCCAGCAAGAGCGATCCGGACAGGCCGACGAGATCATGCACCGCCGTAAGTTCGAACGGGGAAAAGCCATCCACCCTGCGCCTGAGTTCCGACAGCGCCTCGGGCGGTTGCGCCTGGTGGATCACACCCGAGACCACAATCAGCCGCGCCCCAAGTGTCACTTCCGCCCAACCCAGCACCGGATCCCAGCCCTCCGCCTGACGCCCGACCAGTGTTTGGGGAGCATCCGCGCGGTAGCACAAGAGGTCGCTGTCGCCGTACTCGGCAATTAAGCGCGCCACCTCACCGAACTGGGGCGTGACCTTGTCGATGGCCGCGTTGGCCGAACGTGTGACTGGCATCGAAAGCGGGTTCACGATCTCTTCCTGTGCCACCCATTCCGCCGCCACCGCCTCGGCCATCGGCCGGGTGGGCAGGGCGAGCGCCGATTTCGCTGGCGTCTTGACCTTTCTTCCATCGAGCAGAACCTCAAAACCTTCCGCTGCTTCGCCTATCCCGACTTCCGTCCAAAAGCGTTTCTGCGCCCATTCGGCCATCGTCTAAGTCCACCTTTCATCAAGGATCGGAAGCAGGTCGTGAAAGCTGGAAATCACCTCGCGTGCGCCCGTGCGGCGCAACTCGTCCGGTGCGTGATGCCCCCAGGTAACACCGATTGCGCTGATGCCC
This sequence comes from Pseudomonadota bacterium, assembly GCA_039179985.1. Taxonomy (GTDB): domain Bacteria; phylum Pseudomonadota; class Alphaproteobacteria; order Rhodobacterales; family Rhodobacteraceae; genus JBCCMQ01. Next base: position 5,894 of record JBCDED010000017.1, on the reverse strand, counting down.
GCCGCCCGTGCCATTTCCATGTCATAGCGCGTGTCACCGACCATGATGGCGCGGTCACGCGCGACGCCGGTTTCGGCCAGCGCCTTCTCCAGCATCGACGGATGGGGCTTTGATGGGTGGTGGTCGGCCACCTGCTGCGTGACGAAGCGCCCGTGCAGATCGTGGATCTTCAGAATCGCTTCAAGACCGCGGGCCGATTTCCCTGTGGCGATTCCCGCCAGCCAGGTCTCTCGCGCATCGATGGCGTTCAGCACCGCCCGTGCGCCCGGAAAGAGCGGTGAAAGACGCGCACCATCCGTCAGGCGCGCGGCCTGGAAGGCTGCGCGGTAGGCTGCTTCCATCTCTGCCAGTTGGTACGCGCTCGACCCGGGCGCGAGTTCGGCGAGCGCCAGGGGCAGCGAAAGACCGATCACCGACAAGGCGGCCGATCGCTCCGGCATCGGACGATCCGAGGCACCAAATGCCGCCTCCATCGCCAAGAGAATATGCGCTTCACTGTCGATCAACGTTCCATCGACATCGAAGATCACAAGAAACAGGTCGTCCACGGCCGCGCTCATACCGCATCGTCCAGAAAGGGATCTGCGGGAGCGTCCTCGATCTGCCAACCGACCATCGCCCAGGTCCGGCGCATGTGATCTGGCAGATCGGCAGTCAGGGTCAGCTGCCCGCCGGTGACCGGATGGGTCAGCGACAAAGACCGCGCGTGAAGATGCAGCTTGCGGCTGACCTCGCCGCCCAGTTGGGCGCCCCAGCCGTCACCCAGGTTTTCCTGCCCGGAGCCGCCGTATTTTCCATCTCCAATGATCGGGTGTCCGATCTCGGCCATATGGGCGCGCAACTGATGGGTCCTGCCAGTGACGGGTACCAGCGCGACCCAGGTCGCCCGTTTGGCAAGGCTGGAGACGACCGCATAGTCGGTTGTGGCGCGTTTCGCGCCGGGATGCCGGTCAACTTCGGAGGGGTGGAGGCATAGCATCTTTTCCCCCTCGCCGCCCTGCCCGTGCCCTGGCGCCTTGACCAGACCATAGCGAATGGTGCCCATGGCAGGCTGTGGCACGCCAGCGACCGCGGCCCAGTAGATCTTGCGCGTGTCGCGGTGGCGGAAAGCCTCGGTGAGCGCAGCGGCGATCTTGCGTGTCCGTGCAAGGAGCAGCACCCCCGATGTATCCTTATCAAGCCGGTGGACGAGCCGGGGCGCCTCGTCAAGGTCGAACCGCAGCGCTTCGGTCAGACCATCGACGTGGCGTGTCTGCTTGCTGCCACCCTGGCTGGCCAGCCCTGGCGGTTTGTTGAGCGCGATCAGATAATCGTCGCGGTAGATCACCGCGTTCCGGATCATCTCGGCTTCCTTTTCGGAGACCGCGCTGGCAGCGGACCTCACCGCCGGTGTGCTCTTGGTGGGGATGGGGGGCACACGAACGGTCTGCCCCGCTTCAAGCCGCGTCGATGCTTTCACTCGCCCGCCGTTCACGCGCAATTCGCCCTTGCGGCACATCTTTTCGATGCGCCCCTGACCAAGCGCCGGAAACTGCCGCCTAAGCCAGCGGTCAAGGCGCTGGTCGCCGTCGTCGTCGGCCACAGTGATCATCTGAACGCCGCTCACGCCCAGAGCCCCCGCGCGAGATAAACACCCGCCACCAAGCCTGCGATGGAAAGGACAACGGACAGGGCGACATAGAGCGCCGCATGCAGGTAGTCGCCGCGCTCAAAGAGCGTAAAGGCTTCGAGCGAGAAGGCCGAAAAAGTGGTGAAGCCGCCAAGGACACCCGTCATGACGAAGGGCGACAGATGGGTCAGCCCCTTGTGTGCGGCGGCCACTACGAAGATGCCCATCAGCATCGACCCGATGACGTTGACCGTGATAATGGCCAAGGGAAAGCCGTGCCCGGCCATGCGCACGATGAGCAGGCCAAGGCTCCAGCGGATGGCGGCCCCGATGGCTCCACCAAGGGCAACATGGAAAACGGTCGGGATCATGGCGCCTGTCTGTCCCCCCAGTTCGGGCGCTTGTCAACCGCCCTGCCGATCCGCCCTCAGCTTGACGAAGAAATCGAGCCGCTTCTTCAGGTCACGCTCAAATCCGCGTTCGACAGGGTTGTAGTAGACGCCGCGCTTCATGCCTTCTGGAAAATAGTTCTGACCGGAAAACCCGTCTTCTGCATCATGGTCATAGGCGTAGCCCGCACCGTAGCCCTGATCGCGCATCAGCGAGGTCGGGGCGTTCAGAATGTGCTTGGGCGGTGGCTCAGACCCAGTTTTGCGGGCCGCATCCGATGCCGCCTTGAACGCGGTATAGGCTGCATTCGATTTGGGCGCGAGCGCAAGGTACGCGACGGCCTGGGCCAGCGCCAATTCGCCCTCTGGGCTTCCAAGCCGCTCATAGACCTCCCAAGCCTGCAGGCAGAGACCCTGGGCCTGAGGATCAGCAAGTCCGATATCTTCTACGGCCATTCGCGTGATGCGCCGCGCAAGATACCTCGGATCCTCGCCGCCTTCGAGCATCCGGGCCAGCCAGTACAGTGCCGCGTCCGGGTCGGATCCGCGCACGGATTTATGAAGCGCCGATATGAGGTTGTAGTGGGCATCGCCGGATTTGTCATATTGTGCCGCGCGCCGTTGCAGTCGCGACGACAACGTCGCCACATCGATGGCTTCGGCGAGTTTCCATGCGTCGACCTGCTCAACCAGATTAAGTAGCGCCCGCCCATCCCCGTCCGCCATCTCGACGAGCGACGCGCGCGCCGCATCTGTCAGGGGCAGGCCGTACCCGAGTTCTATCTCTGCGCGCTCCAGAAGGGCTAAGAGGGCGGGCTCGCTCAGACGTTCGAGAACAAACACCTGTGCCCGGCTGAGCAGCGCTGCGTTCAATTCGAACGACGGATTTTCCGTTGTGGCTCCCACAAGAACGATCCGGCCTTCTTCCATATGTGGAAGAAATCCGTCTTGCTGCGCTTTGTTGAACCGGTGGATTTCGTCAACAAAAAGCAGTGTGCCGCCGCCCTGATCGTGCCGGATTCGCGCGGCCTCGAACACCTTTCGGAGTTCGGGCACACCCGTAAAGATCGCACTGATCTGCACGAAACTGAGATTGGTCGCATCCGCCAGAAGCCGAGCAATCGTGGTTTTCCCCACACCGGGCGGCCCCCAGAGGATCATGGAATTCAGCGCCCCGGCCCCCAGCATCGCCCCAAGCGGCCCATCTGGGCCAAGCAGTGCCTCTTGCCCGATCACATCGGCGATGCGGGTCGGGCGCAGACGGTCGGCCAACGGGCGTGCACCAGCGGGCGGATTGGTGCGCGGGCCCTGTGCGGGCCCGCTGCGGTCAAATAGATCGGCCACGTAAGGTGTCTCCGGTGCGAAAGCGCACTAACGACTATTATGCGCGGCCCGCCGGTCAGTGCAAATTGGGCGTGAAATCCATTTCGACGCACTGGTATAGAATGCCGCCCATATCCATTGCAGGGCCCGCCGCCTCGGCCTTGAGACTGCAACGACGCGCCCAACGGGTCCAGTTCGCCGGGATCAGAGTCAGCATACGGCTGATCCCCTCTTCGCGCGAGGCCTGGATCATCTGGCGGACAAGCTGAAAGTGAACTTGCCGCCGCAGGTGTTGGGGCACGTCATGGGCAACAAAGCCCCGGCTCGCCTCCCAAACCTGCGGATCGACCGGTGCGTCGCGATCGAGAAGGTTGCCGGGAATGGTAGACAGCAGCCCCGACTGCGCGTCGCGGATCATATAACTGTAGATCCCGCATCGGGCCGTGGTCGGGGTTAGGCGAATACCTGCCATGACACTTCCCAGGTGATGAACGGCGATCCAGCGGCTGGCAGGCGTGTCGTACTGATCGTATTCCATGCCCATTGTTTCGGGTAGGTCCCATTTGTTCTGAACAATGAAGGATTGTCGCCTAGCGCGAAACAAATTTGCGAAAAGCTCGCCATGCGTGTGTAGGTTGGCAAAGGAAAGTGTAGCAGTCTCCATCGGAGGTCCTCCTGGTAGGGTTGTGAGTGCGCCACAACCGCGGAGGAGAGCCGTCTTATGTCATATAAGCCTGTAGTCCTTTGCGCGCTGAATGGCCTCTGCCGTCGTGCGTGCCATCAGGCGTTGCCTGGCGGAGTTTAGACGTGCTTTCAGGGCGCTTTCTGATATGTTCAGCTTCGAGGCAGCACGAGCATGACGATCCCCCTCAGCGATGCAACGTAGGGCATCTGCCTGCGCCTGTGTCAGGCTTTCGGGCGGATCCGTGATCATGTGCAGTCGATGCACGACACCGCCAAACTGCTCAATTTCGTCGTCCGTGTATTCCCGGTCATCCCGCGACGCCGAAGCGATCGTCCGCGACTGAACCGGGCCACACGACACGATGATCCCGTACGACATTCCATAATCGGCGGCCTGGCCGAGGATGTCGAAGGGATCGGGGATCTTGATCTCGCTCCAGCGGGCAGCGCCCTCGGTGCTGAAGCCCCATGCGATCATTGGATCCCTGAGGGCGTAGGCTTGCTCGGTGTAGTGGTCCGTCCATGCCGTATTGTAAGTTTGGAAGTGGAGCATGGGTGCAGCGAACCGGATGTGCAAACCGACAAAATACCCTGCCGGGCAGAGGTCTCCCAGGATCTTCAGTCCTTGTTCTATCTCATTTCGAGGAGACATAACTTTTTAGACTAGCTGCGGATATTCTAGTCAACCTTAAATTGTATATCCGACAGCGAGCCTTTCTACCCCCGGCTGTTTTTGACTCGTCTGTTGCACACAGCCGAAACGATACACGCACTAGCTGATCCCGCAAAGCCTAACTACTTCAAAGGGCTGTGCGCTTTGTACCAAAGAAACAATCGCCATCTCTCGAAAAGATCGCCTGAAGGGCACCAAATCAAAGCTGATCCGCGTCGATTTGCGTCCCAAAAACGCTGGCGTGCACGCACAAAAAAGGGGCGCCAAAGCGCCCCTTCGTGACCATCGTGGACGAAGATCAGACCTCTTCAGCCGCATCCTCGGCTTCGACACGGGCCTTGTCTGCCGCGCCTTTGGCAGTTTCGTCGCGGTCGACGAATTCGACGATGGCCATGGGCGCCATGTCACCGTAGCGGAAGCCAGCCTTCAGGACGCGGACATAGCCGCCCTGGCGATCCTGGTAGCGCGGGCCGAGAACGTCAAAGAGCTTGGCGACATAAGCATCCTGCTTAAGCTGCGCCACCGCCTGACGGCGTGCGTGCAGGTCGCCACGCTTGCCCAGCGTGATCAGTTTTTCGGCGATGCGACGAAGTTCTTTTGCCTTGGGCAGAGTCGTCTTGATCTGCTCGTGCTCGATCAGAGATCCAGCCATATTGGCAAAGAGCGCCTTGCGGTGCTCATGGGTTCGGTTGAGGCGGCGATAGCCTTTTGCGTGACGCATTTTCTTAGTCCTTTTTCATTTTGCTTTGTCCGGGGACCGATGCGTGTCAGTCCCTCTCCTTGGGGCGGGATGCCCAGGTATGGGCGGACCCAAGGGTCCGCCCAAAACTTAAAACTGATCCTCGAACTTCTTGGCGAGGTCTTCGATGTTCTCCGGTGGCCAGTCTTCGACATCCATGCCAAGATGCAGACCCATGCCCGAGAGCACTTCCTTGATCTCGTTCAGCGACTTGCGGCCGAAATTCGGCGTCCGCAGCATTTCTGCTTCGGTCTTCTGAATGAGATCGCCGATATAGACGATATTGTCGTTCTTCAGGCAGTTCGCGGACCGGACGCTGAGTTCCAGCTCGTCTACTTTCTTCAGAAGAAGCGGGTTGAACTCCAGACCGTCGTCTTCCGACTGGGCCTGCGCGCTTTCCGGTTCGTCGAAGTTGACGAAGATCGACAGCTGGTCCTGCAGGATACGCGCGGCGTAGGCCACAGCATCATCGGGCGT
>JBCDED010000016.1:0-51564 GCA_039179985.1 Pseudomonadota bacterium | reverse complement strand
CCTGCGACCACATGTTTCGGCGCTTCGGCACACCCTTTGCAAGCGACTGGATAGCTAAGAACGTCAACGGATATCTCTATACGGCGGCCATTCCTGCGGCGCCCGGCATCCATGTAGAGGCGACGGAGTATCAGAACCGTTATGTTCCGCGGGTTCCGCGTGACGGCGAATACGCCGGCAAAATCGGGCCGTATCTCGGTGCCGTTCTTCCGCATTATGCCGGGAACTTCCTGGACTGGTGGAATGACCGCATTCTGCCAGAGATGAAGAATAACTTTGCCTACATCGACAACTTCGACAAAGACGGTGCTGATCTTGTTGCACTTGCTGTTCTGCTCGAAGACATGATCGACATCCATGATCGGCATTGGAAAATCCACTGGATGCTCAACTTCGCTCAGTTCTCGGCGACCATGGGCCTCAACGGTGCGATTGATGAGATCAAGCCTGACGCCGATCCGGCGTTGAAGGGCCGCCTGCAAAGTTCCGTGGATGACCGAAACTGGGATTCGGTCGAGGGCCTTTGGAAAATGAAAGAAGCGGTCAAGGCGAATGCCACGCTCAAGGCGGCGTTTGAGGCCGAAACATCGTCCGGCGTTTTGGCAGCTTTGGAAGGGTCAGAAGAAGGACAATCGCTGATCAAGGATATGCTGGAACCTTACCTTGAAGAGTTCGGCCATAAGGCGCTTTGGTCACACGAGGTTATGTTCCCGCTGTGGGTAGAAAACCCTGGACCTGCAATCGAAGCGATCCGCGGTTATGTCATCTCCGACTATGATTTCCCGTCCACGCTGAAGGGCGTTAAGGACGACCTCGACGCTGCCATTGCCGAATGCATGGACGGTGTCGAAGGTGCGGACCGCGAAAAGCTGCAAGATGCGCTGGACCAGTCGTTGAAGATGAACCCGCTGACGCCGGATCACCATTTCTACATCGACCAGGGCACGAACGCACGACTGCGAACTGTCCTACTGGCTGTTGGCAGGAAGATGGTTGATGCCGACATCATCGATGACCCTGAAGACATCAATTTCCTGCGCTACAATGAGTTGCGCGCGCTGGTTGGCGATGCGGGGGCCTATGACGCACGGGAGATCGTCTCTGATCGCCGCGACGAACATGAGGAAGCGACTTCAAAGCGTCCGCCGGATTGGCTGGGTACTGCGACAGAAGAGGCGCTGGCTTTCCCATATGCCGGACTATGGGGCTTCCCAGAGCGCTTTTATCGCGAACCACCAACCAAGACAGGCGAAATCACAGGTCTCGCCGCATCTCCGGGTGTGATCGAAGCCAAGGCCCGCGTGATTACATCGCTCGACCAGTTCCACACTGTGGAGGAAGGCGAAATCCTTGTCTGCCGGATGACAAACCCAGCGTGGGTCGTCCTTTTCACACAGATCTCTGGGCTGGTGACCGATGCGGGGGGGACCACATCACACTCCGCCGTCGTGTCGCGTGAATTTGGCCTTCCCGCGGTCGTCGGAACCTCGGTTGCGACCAAAGACATCAAGACCGGCGACACAGTTCGCGTGAATGGCACGACCGGCGTCGTGGAAATCTTAAGCTAACGCCACTTTGGCTACCGTCCGTCCCTGGAGTATCTCCCGCCCTGGGGGCGGCCGGTACCGAGATTGCGAAAGGTAACCCGTTATGAACCGCCGATTCGTCGATCTGTCCATGCCTGTTCATCAAGACATGAAGGTGTTTCCCCGCCTAGCCCAGCCCAAGGTCGAGATGGTCGATACGTGGTACGGCTTTGCGAAGGCCATCGGCGCGGTAGAGCATGGTGAAGACCACCTGACCGCGCACTGTTCAGTTACAGTTAGCGATCATGCGGGTACACATATCGACGCACTCAAGCACATGGGCAACGACGACACCCCCGGACCCGAGGGCATCCCGCTTGAATATTGCTTTGGCGATGGTGTGGTTTTGGATTTTCGGCATCTTCCTTACGGTTCAGCGATAACCATCTCTGATATGGAAGTCGCGTTGGCCAAGATCGACTATGAGCTCAAGCCACGCGACATCGTTTTGATCCGGACCGGAGCGTCCGAATACAATCACGAAGACCGCTATCTTACAGATCACATAGGCATGACGGCGGAGGCCACGAAATGGCTGATCGACCAAGATTGCAAGGTCATGGGCACGGACGCACCGACCTTCGATCCGCCGGTCTGGGCGATGTTTGAAACGAAGAAGTTCTGGCTCGCCCACAAAGTGATGATGACAGATCCGTATTGGCACATCGAAAACCTGACCAACTTGGGTGCTCTGCCGCCCCACGGGTTCCAGCTTTCGGTCTTTCCAGTGAAGTGGGTTGGCACGACCGGTGCCCCCGTTCGTGCAGTGGGGATTATCGATGGCGACTGAGCCGGTGCTTTGGTTTCAGGATGCGGGCTGCCTTGAAGTCTCCGAAGCAGGCGGAAAAGGCGCGAGCCTTGCTTCTATGACTCAGCAAAACCTTCCGGTGCCGGGTGGCTTTGAGGTCCCGGCGGATGTGCTGGCGAAGTCGGTGGATGAGGTCGAACTGCGCAACCTCGCGCGTGCGAAGGACCATGCGGCAGCGATGAAACTCGTCGAAGAGACCGCCCAGGTCCCATCGGAGGTGATCGACGCCTACAATGCACTCGGGGGCGGCAAGGTTGCGGTTCGGTCTTCAGCAAGCGCCGAAGATTCCGAGGCCGCGAGCTATGCTGGTCAGCAGGAAACGTACCTTAACGTTGTCGGTGACGATGCCGTGCGCAAAGCCGTTGTCGATTGCTGGGCCTCGTTCTTTTCGGAACGCGCCTTGTTCTATCGCGGACAGAAAGGCTCGCTCGAAGACCTGCGCATGGCCGTTGTCGTCCAAAAGATGGTCGACGCCGAAAAAGCGGGTGTGGTCTTTACCATCCATCCTGTGACCCGTCGCAAGGACCGCATGCTGATAGAGGCTGTATACGGATTAGGCGAACAGGTCGTCTCGGGCGAGGTCACGCCAGACCACTACGTTGTTGACCGACGCGGGCGAGAGAAGAAATCCGACACGCCGCACGGTGGCGTTCTGACGGCGAACGAACTCGCGAAGCTCGCTGCACTCGCTGTCGACCTCGAAGAGTACTACGGCATGCCGCAAGACATCGAATGGGCGATTTTCGAAGCAGAAGTCTTCCTGTTGCAATCCCGGCCAGTGACGGCCTGAGGAAATGCCTTGCGTGCTCAAATTGACCAAAGAGGCGCAAACGCCTCGTCATCCCTTCCGGCGAATGAAGGGGAACATCGCCTGACTTTCCGGGCCGACTAGGAGGAGACTTGAAGATGAAGATTGACTTGAAAGCGATGGCGGTGATTGCCGGATTGGCCCTATCGCCGATGGCCGCAGCAGCTGACGGCCACGGAAGCGCGATGCCTGATTTGGTTGTACAACCCAATGCAGAACTCGTCACGATTGAGCACCTCGATGCGCTGAATAAGTGCGACTGGGACCGTCTGATGGCGCAGTATCCGGAAGAGGTTCTCTTTATCCTCCCGAATGGCGTGTGGATCGAGGGCCGGGCGGCTGTTGGCGACATCTTCACCGGCTTCTGCAAATCGCGGGAAGAGGGTGGCCTGAAAGGTGCAACCTTCATCGCTGAAAAAGTCAAGACAGTAGGCGACACCGTGAATGTGTCGTGGCGCATGGAGGCTGATTACCTCGCCGAGCCTTACAAAGGCGGTGATGCCTACGTCACGCGTGATGGGCTGATGTACGTGCAGGTCACGACCTTTGACCCCAGCGAAATGAAGTTCGCCGAATAACGCTCATGGCCCGAGCACAACCGAGCAAGTCAAACAAAAAGGAAGATAATGCTTCTTCTTGACGCGATCTTTATTGGCTTGCTTGAAGCATCGCCGCTCGTTCTCGCGGCGATGGGTTTCACGCTGATTTTCTACCAGAACGGTTTCATGAATATTGCCTACGCCGAAACAATCACGTTCGGGGCATATTTCGCCATTCTGTTCAACGTTGTGCTCGGGCTCCACTTCTACATGGCGATCGTGCCGTCGATGCTGTTCTCAGGGGCGCTGAGTGTTGCTGTCTACCTCGCAGTTTTCCGACCCGCATTGAATCGCGGCGTGGGGCCGACCGAGATGATCATCCTCTCTGTTGGCGTATCGTTCATGTTGCGCTACGGCCTGATCCTCGCGGTTGGACCCGAGAACCTGTTCCTGAACGAACCAAATATCAGCTACATGCAGTTCCTTGGCATGGGCGCGACAAACCTGCAGCTTATCGCGCTTGTGCTGGTCTTCGCCATCGCGGGCATCCTCTATTGGATCATCTACAATACCGGTCTCGGTGAGCAGATGCGGGGGCTGGCCAACAACCATGAGCTGGCTATGGCCAGCGGCATCAATCCCCACAGAACGTCAGTCGCAATCTGGTTTGTCGCCGGCTGTGCCGGTGGCTTGTCGGGCGTGTTCTCCGGGGTCTTTGCGCAAGTCACACCTTACATGGGCTGGAATATGATCCTGATCACAATGCTGGTCACAATCGTTGCAGGGATTGGGTCGGTGCGCGGCGCGTTGGTTGCCGCCGTTGTCGCCGGGATTCTCACAGCCTTCATCACACTCGTGTCGAAGCCTCTCTATTCCGAGGTCATTCTGCTCTTGGCCTTCATCGGCGTTTTGACATTTCGCGGATCGAAGGCAGCCTGATGGACTATCTGATTTTTTCCTTCTCGTTGATGCTGGTCTATATCGGATTGGCGCAGCTCCTTCATATTCAGTTCGGGCTGCTCGGCATTCCGAACTTTGGCGTCGTTGGGTTCTGGGGGATTGGCCTATACGGCACCGGTGTGCTGTTTGTTGAATTCTCGGTGCCTCTCTTGCCGTCGATTATTTTGGCCTCCGGCATGTCGGCGCTATTGGCCTACGTCCTGTCGGTCCTTGTGTTGCAACGAAGCGGGCAAGCCATTTTGGCCGCGACCCTGGCGCTCGCCGCTATCGTTTCAACCCTTGTGATCACCGAGAAGCAGCTGACAAACGGTGTGCAGGGATTGGGCACCATCGGCTTCCCATTTGGGAAGCTGGACAACAGGAACGCTATTTTCCTTGGGATCCTGGCAATCGTCGTAGGCTCTTTGTTCTGGGGAGGTGCGAGGTTGCGCGATAGCCGCCTCGGGCGATCAATGATTGCCATTCGCGACAATGAAGAACTCGCTGCAAGCCTCGGCAAAGATACGTCTGCGACAAAGCGAATGACATTTGCCTTTACCTGCGGATTGATGGGGCTTTTGGGCGGGCTTTCTGCGCCATTGCATCAGTTTCTTGTGCCTTACCTGCTCGCGCCATCGCTCACGTTTGCGGTTTGGATTGCACTCGTGCTTGGCGGTAAAGCTCACAACTTCGGCGCAATGGTCGGCGTGTTCGCGACGTTCGGACTTTTCGACATCCTGGTCGAAACCTATGCACCGGTACCGACGGAGTATGCGCTGTTGGTGCCGAACTTCAAACTGTTCTGCTACGGCGTTCTGCTTGTCCTCATCATTATGTTCCGCCCGACGGGAATTCTTGGCGAAGAGGGTCCTCGCGTTCGGGCCAAGCCTGCGCCGCCGACGCTCCGAAGTGCGCCCTTGGAAGAGGACTAGGACATGCTTCTTCACGCAGAAAACCTTAGCAAGTCTTATCACGCCCACGAGGTGGTCAACATTCCAAGCGTGTCTTTCGGCGCGCAGGGTCTTGAGGGGCTGATTGGTCCAAACGGCGCTGGGAAGAGTACGCTCATGGGGCTTCTGACCCGCCGGATCTCACCTACAAATGGCGAGATCAATCTCGACGTCGGGGACCAAGTCCACAATCTCAACCGACTGAAATCGCATGAGGTTGCACGGATCGGTCTGATCAAGACCAACCAGCGCATTCAAGGTTTCGACAGCCTGACGATTAAGGATTCACTTCGCTTTGCGGCTACCTCGCCCAAGGACGAAGGGTTCACGAGTATCTTCGCTGGCGAAAGGGATTCTGAAGACGTTGAAGAACGCGTCCAGCGATACGTAGAGGCTTTCCCGTTTGCGGACCGGAACGGCTTCGCCCGATCCGGTGGCGAGAAGAAGTTGGTGGATATTCTGCGGTGCCTAATTGCCGAGCCAAGGTTGCTTTTGATGGACGAACCGACGGCCGGGCTGCCAGAGGACATTACGCGCATAGTCATGGACATGGTCCGCGAAAAAGTTGCAGCAGGCGAAATGCGTGTGGTCATTGTCGAACACGACCTCCCTCTGATCTGGGAATACTGCGACTACGTGCATTTTCTGTCCGAAGGCAGCATCCTTTTTGAAGGCGCGCCCGAGGAAGTGAAGTCAAACCGCATCGTTGCCGAAAAGTACATGGGGGTTTGATCGATGTTTGACGCTCAAGGCATACATTCCGGATATGGCGAGATGGCGGTCCTCAAGGATCTGACCTTCTCAATCAAGGATGAGATTTTCGCAGTTCTTGGCGCAAATGGCGCCGGGAAGACGACGCTGCTGAAAACGCTCGCCAGGCTTCTACCCCTTCAGCAAGGGACCTTGGCTCTGAACGGTGGGGACCTTGGCAAGACACCGGCCTATGCGATGGCGGGCGAAGGCGTTGCTTATGTCCCGCAAGAAGGGAACGTCTTTCCGGATTTATCCGTTCAGGAAAACCTTGCGATCGGAGGCCGAACCGGGCACCGATCCAAACAAGAGAAGTTTCACGAAGTTTTCGAGCTCTTTCCCCGCTTGAAGGAGCGTCGCAGCCAGGCGGCAGGCTCATTGTCGGGTGGTGAGGGTCAAATGCTCGCCGTGGGCCGTGCACTTATGCAGGACCCCAAGGTCTTGTTGCTTGACGAGCCTTCCGCAGGGCTATCGCCGATCTTCGTCGAAACCTTGTTTTCATCCATTGCCGAAACGAGAAAAGAAAAAGGGCTGACCATCGTTCTGGCCGAGCAGAACGCTGTCAAAACTCTCGAGATTGCGGATCGTATCATGGTGCTTTCGCTTGGCGAAATGCACCTGCTGCGACCAAGGGCGGAACTCGAGATGAGCGATATAACCGCCGCGTATCACATCTGACAATTTTTGATCGACCAACGGAGGAGAAATCGATGACACGCAAAATAAATGCACTCGCAGGGGCTACGGCACTTGTTGTCGGGTTCGGAGCCGCGGTTCCGGCCTTTGCCGAAGAAGAGATCGTCGTGGGGCACCTGACCTACCACACAGGTGAATTTGGGGCCTTTGGGCCATTCTTTGACGGGGTGGCTGAGATGGCCCTGTCGAAGATCAACCAGGATCCACCATTGGGTAAGCCGCTGCGCGCCATCCACCAGGACCTTGGAACTGTTGGAGAAGCGCGTGCTGCCCGCAAACTTGTCGACAGCGACAACGTCGACATTCTTTTGAATCCGGCGCACAGCTATCTGTCTTACCGCGAGTTCATGCTCGAAACAGTCGCCGAGACCGGCCTGCCTTTGATGCCATCGGTTCACGGTGGCGCGATTGAAGGCACCATCGGCGGTGTGGCTGAAGAGCCGATCTTCCGTGGATCTCCGCTTGATACAGCCAACGGCACGGCCGCGCTTCTTCACGTTGCGGATGCCGGCAAAAAGAACGTGGTAATCGTTGCGACCGAAGTTTCGGGCTCGCAGCTACAGAAGGAGGCCGCTGTTCGTACTGCCGAAGCCATCGGCTTTGAAGTCCTCGGTGACTTCGACATCCAAGCTGGCGAAAGCAACTACCGTTCCATCGTCGCGCGGATAAGCCGGCTCGAGCCTGAGGCGATTGTGATGTTCTCATCACCGCAGGCGGGCGGTAGCTTTGTAAAGAACGCCGCGGAAGCAGGCAATTCCTGGTACATCGTCGGATCCGGTGAATGGCAGGAAACCGAGTTCTATGACACGGCGACCCAATCGGCAATTGAACAGCACGAAGCTGTTGTTCTTGCGGCCAATTCGCACTCAGACAATCCGTCCTTTGCACCGTACATGGAATTCGCGAATGAGTCGCAGTGGATTGGCGACATCGGAGATGCATCAAACTCGTACGCAATCCAATACTATGACCTTTTGGTTGCGACCGCCTTGGCCATCGAAAAAGCGGGCGAGGTAAACACCGCAAGCTGGACAAAGGCCATGTACGAGGTGACAGGCGGCGAAGGGGAACAGGTCTTCAGCTATGAAGATGGCTTGGCCGCTATTCGCGCTGGGAAGGAAATCAACTACGACGGCGTGACGGGGTCCATGGACTATACCGACACCGGCATCGTTGCTGGCATCTTTGGCATATTTGCTTGGGAAACCGACGGTTCAATCTCCAAGGTCGGCATCGTCGATGCCGAGAAAGTGCTTGAGCTCGAAAGCATGTAATCGACGTTGTCCGGGCTGGCCTTTGGTCGGCCCGGTGTCCCGGATGTCGCGCGGCAAAGCCCTAAGGGGGAAATCAAGTGGACATTAGGTGGTACGGCCATGCCTCCTTTCGGCTTACGCCAGAAAACGGGCCGTCGATTATTACCGATCCCTTTCGCCCGGATCTCGTAGGCTATGCGCCCATCCCAGACCAAGCGGATGTGGTCGTGCGCTCGAGTGATGACGACGAAGGACATTGCCGAGAGGATCTCGTGCCAGGGACCCACCAGGTTGTCGATGCGCTTCGCATTTCCCAAGACGGCGGCACCAAAACGGTTTCCGGGGTGACGTTTACCGCCATGCAAGCCATGGAATACGAGCATCATCCAGAACATGATGTACCGGGCCAGAATGCGATGTACCGGTTTGAACTCGATGGCATCAGAATCGCTCATATGGGGGATGTCGGCAATCGCCTGACTTCCGCGCAGATCGCCTTCTTCGAGGGCACCGATGTCTTGCTGGCTCTGACGGGCGCGGCCGTGACGATCAAGCTGCCCGACCTGATGGAATTGATCTACAAGACGGAGCCTCGGATCGTGGTTCCCATGCATTTCCGTACTCTCACCTACAAGCCACAACGGGGCGCTTGGATAGAAGAGTTTCTGATGCACTTTCATGACCACCAGATCGATTATGCGCTGGGCTATGACGCCCAGATCACCAGAACGGATCTACCGAAGGATACGCGTGTGCTCGTCATGGATTATCACCGCTGATTTCAACTGACGGCTTGCGACACAGGCTGAATTAGACATTTCAGAACGCACGGAAAGGAGGGCCAAAATGAATCCGTTTGACTATGTTTCACCGTCGCATTTGCCGGAAGCCTGTGAAGCTATGGCGCTTCACGGAACCGACGCCCTGCTTCTGAGCGGCGGCACCGATCTCAATGTCGCACTCCGCCATGGGCACCTGACGACCCCATGCGTGATCGACCTCAAGAAGGTCCAGGAACTCAAACCATCGATCGATCGTGATGGCGGTGGCTTGAGAATTTCTGCGCAAACGACAATGACCGCGCTTGGCAAATACCTGACCGATCACGCTCTTTTCCCATCGCTTCGGGATGCCGCGGCAGTTGTTGGCTCCATCCAGATCCGCAACCGCGCCACGCTTGTCGGCAACATTTGCAACGCGTCGCCAGCCGCCGACACGGTGCCCGTGCTCTCGGCTATGGGGGCGGAGGTTGAGATCTACACAGCCGATGGCACCCGCACCCGATTGGTCGAGCACTTTATTGAAGGCAATCGCAAGATTGATCTTGGCCCCGGCGAAATCGTGACAGCGGTCCGGATCCCGTTGCCTGACCATCCGCGTGGCTGCGCGTTCGACCGGATTACACGACGTCGCGGCGTAGACCTCGCGACCTGCAACATCGCTGTGACGGTCAGCCCGGATGAGGTCGTTGTCGCCTTTGGCGCGGTGACACCCAGACCTTTGGTACTGCGCGATCAGAGCGGAGTGCTGACAAGTTCCGACGCGTCTGCCGAAGACCGCGCAAAGGTGATCGATGCGCTGGCGTCCCAAGCCGCCCCAATCACGGATGTGCGGGCGAGCGCAGACTATCGCACGGCCATGTTGTCGGTCATAGGGGAACGGGCGCTAGAATTGGCCCACAAGCGGTTGGCAAAGGCGTTAGCCGATGTCTGACGCGTCGAAGTCCCAATCCATGCCAGATACAATGGCGAATCCGCCGCGTCTCGGGACAGCGAAGTCGATCAAGCTTGTCGTCAATGGACAGCCAGTCGCCAGTGAAGTCGCCGCCCATACCTCGCTGCTTGATTTCTTGCGCGACGGCCTGAACCTCAAAGGCGCAAAGGAGTGTTGCGCGGTCGGCGAATGCGGCGCTTGCACCGTTCTTATCAACGGCGAGCCGGTCAATTCCTGTTTGATGCTTGCGGTCGAGGCCCAGAACGCGCGCGTAGAAACGGTCGAGGGCCTCTCCAATGGAAACCAACTGAGCACGGTTCAACACGCATTTCTGAACTGCGGCGGGGTGCAATGCGGCTTCTGCATCCCCGGCATGGTGATGTCAGCAGAAGCACTCCACCGCGAGAATCCCGAGGCCGATGATGCCGAAGTACGCGAAGCGCTTTCCGGCAACCTCTGCCGCTGTGGCGGGTACAACCGCATGTTTGACGCGATGCGCGACGCTTCTAATCGAGAGGTGCATTGCAAAACCTCGGAACCTGTAACCGGATCGGCTGTCGGGGCGGATGTGACCCGGCTCGGCGGTGTTGAGCGTGTCAACGGCTCTCAGGCCTTCGTTGCGGATCTTGACATCGCCGGCATGACCCATCTCAAGCTGGTGACCTTGGATGTGGGGCGGGCGCGGATCAAACGAATTGATGCAACCAAGGCACTGGCCGTGCCAGGGGTGCTCGCTGTCATCACTGCAGACGACCTGCCCAAGCCAATGCCGCGGTTTGGTGCTGAGAGGCAAGACAGGCCTGTGATTGCCGAAGGTGAGACAAAGTTCCACGGTGAACCGGTGGCGGCTGTTGTGGCCGAGGCCAAGGATATCGCGGCCCACGCGGCGGGGCTTGTCGAGGTCGATTACGAGGCGCTCGAGGCACTGACCAGCATCGATGCGGCGCTGGAAGCGGGTGCGCCTCTTGTCCAGGATCCTGAACTGCGGTCAGGCGACCCGCTTGCCGATACCAATGTTTTGAAAGACCTGAACTATGGATGGGGCGATGTCGACGGCGCCAAATCTGACGTTGTGATCGAGAATACCTATACCTTTCCGATGGTTACGCACTTCGCAATCGAACCACATGGGTTCATTGTCGATGCGTCCGGCGAAAAGATGACGGTCTGGAGCCCGGTCCAACATCCGTTCCTGCTCCAAAAGATCATGGCTGGGTTGTTTGATATGCCGCTCAGCGATGTGCATGTGCTTTCGCCTGATCCCGGAGGTGGCTTCGGTGGCAAGCAGATGCCGAAGTTCGAGCCCTTGCTCGCTTTTGCATCACGCCGAATTGGGCGACCGGTCCGATTGATCCTAACATTGGAAGAAACATTCCAGGCGGTGCGACGCGCGGCGGCGACCGTGCACATCCGGTCCGGATTCACCAATGATGGTGACCTAGTGTTCCATGACATTGCGTCTGATTACTTGATCGGCGCTTATGCCGATGTGGCCACCCGCGTTACGCAGAAAGGCAACTACCTTGGGTGCGGGCCGTACCGCGTTCCGAATGCGCGCATCAAAGCCCGCCCTGTTCTGTCCCATACGACACCCAGCTGCGCGTTCCGCGGTTTTGGAACGCCACAGGTCAATTGGGCGGTTGAAAGCCAAATTAACGCGGCAGCCCGCCAACTAGGCATCGATGGCCTGGATATTCGGCGCCGCAATGTGTCTGACAAAGGCGATCAGGTCGTTCCGGGTGATGTGCCTGCCGACGGCCATTGGTTGCAATCGCTTGAGAAGGCGGCGGATCTTCTTGGTTGGGATACTCCGGTCGCGCCGAACCGCGGGCGTGGCATCGCTGTCGGCATCAAGTCTGGGGCAACCACAGGACTTTCCAATTCGACGGTTCGATTGCTCGCCGACGGCTCGGTCATGGTCTTTGCCGGCACGTCCGACATGGGCCAGGGTGCGCGCACGATCTTTGCGCAGCTGGCCGCCGATCTCTTGGGCGCGCCGTACGAGCGGGTCTCGGTCACCATGGGCGATACAGCCGTTGTGCCGTTCGATCTGCAAACATCAGCAAGTCGGTCGACGGTGTTCATGGGAAATGCAATCACGCGGGCTTGCGAGGATATCCACGCTCAAGTCATTGAACTTGCATGCGAAACATTGGGTGTCTCGGACACTGACGTCCGTATCGAAGACGGCCACATCATCCTTCCCGACCGTCGACAGCCGATCTTTGGCTTTGTCCAACAGTCCTTGGGGAAATGGAATGGAGAGCTGATTGGCAACGGGCGGATGCGCAAGCCGACTGACAAGGATCACCCGCTTGGCGGGTCTCCTGCGTTCTTCGAGTTCAATTGTACTGCGTTCGAGGTCGAGGTGGACCGCTCTACGGGTGAAATCATCATCCACAAGCACGTCACCGTCGGCGACGTCGGCAAGGCGCTGAACCCACTCCAGGTCGAGATGCAGGACGAGGGCGCAGCGATCATGGGTCTTGGCCATTCGATCTATGAACAGATCCTGACCGATGACATGGGGCGCATTCGTAATCTCGGCGCAATTGACTACCGGATCATGACGACCAAGGACATGCCCGCCGAATTGAAGACCGGCATGATCGAAAATGAGGACGGGCCCGGACCAAAGGGCGCAAAAGGCGTAAGCGAGGGGGCCATTCTTTGTACCGCGCCCGCTCTGGCAGCGGCCGTGGCCGACGCCACAGGTGCCGTCACTCGTGATTTGCCGCTGACGCCCGAGCGTGTGTGGCGGACCCTCAACAATTCGAACGCTCAGACAGGAGGTCAAGATGCTTAACAACGATGGCACGATGGACGCGTTGGTCTTAACCGCGCCACGGGAGTTTGAAGTGCGCGAAGTGCCAATCCCAAGCGTTGAAGGCGATGAGGTCCTGTGCAAGGTCGATACAACCTACATCTGCGGAACCGATCCGCACATCATTCAGGGCGATTTCCCCGGGTTCTGGCCTCCAGCCTTTCCGTTCATTCCGGGGCATGAGTGGTCGGGTACTGTCGTTGCGATGGGTGACCGAGCTAAAGCTCTTGGCTGGCAAAATGGCGACCGAGTTTGCGCGATTTCTCATGTCGGCTGCGGGTATTGCAAAAACTGCCTGCGCGGGCGTTACACGATCTGCCTCAACTACGGCAACCTGTCCGCCGGTCACCGCCAGCACGGCCATATCACTCCCGGCGCCTACGCCCAATACATCAGCGCGTCGGTCAAAAGCCTTTACAAGATCCCTGAAGACATGAGCCTGGAGTATGCCGCAAACGTCGATCCACTCTCAATCGCGCTTTACACCGTGAACCGGTCGCGATTTGAGCCGGGCGATGACGTTCTGATTATGGGTACCGGTCCGCAGGGACTTATGGCGCAGCTGTGCGCGCAATCGATGGGCGCGGGACGGGTCATTATCGCTGGCTCGGGCGAGCGCCTCGACTTGGCCGTCCGACTGGGTGCGATTGGGATCAACTACCGCGACACCGATGTTTTGCAGGCCGTTATGGATCTGACTGGCGGTCTCGGCGTCCCGCGCGTTCTGGAATGCGCTGGCACCGCTGAAGCCATCAGGCAGGCTTGTCTTGCGGCGGCCAAAGGTGGGGTCGTGTCGATGATCGGCATACCGCATTCTGATCCCGATCTGCCAATCAAACGTATGGTGCTGGACGAAGTCGAATTGATCGGGAACCGTGCCAATCCGAATACGGCCGCGCCTGCGATTGCGATGCTCGCAGAGGGCCGCATCGACCTTAAGCCACTCCTGTCGCACAAGTTCCCGCTGTCGGATTTTGCAACGGCCCTCGACATCTACGAAGGGCGCAAAGACGGAGCGATGAAAGTTGCCATCAAGCCAAACTGACAGGGTGCCACCCAATCGGCGCGTCGCCGCAAACAAAATGACAGGAGGGAAACTGGGATGTCGGTGATGATCGAGTGCATTTTGGAATGCGGGAACCACCTTGGTGAGGGGCCGGTTTGGGATGTGGACGAAGGCCGTCTCTATTGGCTCGACTGCACGGGTCCGCGGTTTGGCCTGGATGCCGTTTGGCGCATGGATCCAAAGTCGGGCAAGGTCGAAAGCTGGGCATTGCCAAAGGACATTGGTGCCATGGCGTTGCGGGAACAGGGCGGTCTGGTCGCTGCCATGTGTGATGGCTTCTATTTCGCGAACATCAAGGGGGATCAGATCGAACTTGATCTCATCAAAGAGGTTGACGCCGATATCGAACGCACGCGTCTAAATGACGGCAAGGTCGACCGACGCGGCCGGTTTTTTGCGGGCGGAATGGATGACTTAGAAGAGCTGCGGAATTGTGGTCTTTGGCGCCTCGACCCTGACTTATCAGTCACACAGGTCGAAGTGGGATTGATGTGCACCAATGGCCCGTGTTGGAGCCCCGACGACAAAACCTTCTATGTTGCCGATACTTTTATCGAAGAATTCTGGGCCTATGACTACGATATCGAAAAGGGCACGCTGTCAAACAAACGTGTGCACGCCACTACCAAAGAAGACGACGGTGTCGCGGACGGGTCGACGGTGGATGAAGAGGGCTTCATGTGGAACGCGCAGCTCATTTCAGGCGACCTTGTCCGCTATGCACCCGATGGCAGCGTAGAGCGCCGGATTGGGATGCCGGTCAAGAACATCACCTCTGTGATGTGGGGTGGGGACAACCTCGACGAACTCTATGTCACCTCAATGGCGCGGGTAAAACACCCTGCCGTCCACGACATGTTTTCAGTGCAATCGAAACCTCAGTTTCTGGCCGGTAGCCTTTTCAGAGTGACTGGGCTTGGCATTCGGGGCATTCCCGAACCCCGCTTTGGGGGGTGAGGCATGAACGAGACGGCTGCGACGGCTGCGACGGGCAGTGCTGGCAAGGTGATCATAACCTGTGCCGTGACCGGCGCAATTCACACGCCGTCGATGACGCCGTACCTGCCGATCACTCCTGAAGAGATCGCATCTGAGGCCGTGGCAGCGGCCGAGGCTGGCGCCGCGATCTTGCACCTGCATGCGCGCAACCCTGAGACTGGCCAACCTGACCAGAGCCCCGAAGGGTTTGCGGCGTTCCTGCCCCGGATCAAACAGGCGACCGACGCTGTGATAAACATCACAACGGGCGGCAGTCCTTACATGAGCGTCGAAGAAAGGGTCGCGCCCGCGGCCAGGTATCAGCCAGAGGTCGCGTCGCTGAATATGGGATCGATGAACTTCGGGCTGTATCCTATGCTCAAGCGGTTCAAGGAGTTCAAGCACGGCTGGGAACGGGAACACCTCGAAGGATCGGTCGACCTCGTATTCCGAAATTCTTTCAAGGACATCCAATACGTACTTGAAACCTGCTACGGAAACGGAACTCGGTTCGAATTCGAGTGCTACGATACCTCTCATCTCTATAACCTGGCCCATTTTGCTGACCGCGGGTTGGTCAAAGCCCCGTTCTTTGTGCAGTCAGTGTTCGGGCTCTTGGGCGGTATCGGACCGCACCCCGAGGACGTCATGCATATGAAGCGGACTGCCGACCGGCTCTTCGGGTCCGACTTCCGTTGGTCTGTCCTGGGTGCGGGCGCCAATCAGTTACGCATCGCCGCACAGGCTGCGGCCTTGGGCGGGAACGTTCGCGTCGGTCTGGAAGACAGCATTTGGGCGGGCAAAGGAGAGTTGGCGACGTCGAATGCTGTGCAAGTGTCCAAGGTGCGACAGATCATTGAAGGATTGGGTCTTTCGGTCGCCAGCCCGGATGAAGCACGAGAAATCCTCAGCCTAAAAGGCGGCGACCGAGTTGAATTCTAGGCACTGTCAGAAGATATGAATTTGGACGAGGCAATGGCATGCGTAGGGTGGCAGAATGCCCAAACCCTCTTCCTTCCGATACTTCAAAACGAGCCCTGAGATCATCCGCCT
The DNA here is from genome assembly GCA_039179985.1 of Pseudomonadota bacterium. Taxonomy (GTDB): domain Bacteria; phylum Pseudomonadota; class Alphaproteobacteria; order Rhodobacterales; family Rhodobacteraceae; genus JBCCMQ01. Next base: position 35,601 of record JBCDED010000016.1, on the reverse strand, counting down.
GGCGGTGATGCTCTATGTTCGCTTCTGAGATCTGAAAGTGCCGGATTCAAGGAATGAAGTCCAACCGCTGGCGTTGGCATCTCGACGAGATGTTTGTGAAGATCAGGGAGGAGCAGCACTATCTGTTGCAGGCCGTGGACCATGAAGGCGAGGTACTGGAGAGCTTTGTGACGAAGACGCTGCACAAGAAAGCTGCGTTGAAGTTCCTGAAGAGAGCAATGCGGATCCATGGCCAGCCCGAGGTTATCCTAACAGACAGGCTCCGGTCCTGCGGTGCCGCTCTCAAGGAACTGGGCGCGGCATTCCGTCAGGAGACGGAAAGGTGGGTTAACAACCGGGCGGAAAATTCACACCTGCCATTCCGACGACGAGAACGTGCCATGCAGCGCTTCAGATGCACGCGAAGTCTTCAGAGGTTCGCCGCCGTCCGTTCCTCTGTCCATAGTCACTTTAATTCTGAGAGATCGCTCACATAGCGAGACCGCTTCAAAGAGGCTCGCACCGCCGCTCTCGACGAGTGGCGCCGCCACGGCGCGGCATAAGGGGCAGCCTGACTGCCCTATCTGAGACGAGTTCGCATTCGTCTGATGGCACCCACCCACCGTACCAGAGACTATGCTGAGCGGGTCACCGAAAATGGTGGCGGGGATCTAAACGTAACCTGTTGGCATGAGCCAGAAGAGGCGACCACGGCGGTATGGACGAAGAAAAGCTACTACCCCAAAGCCGTGTTAAGACACCGTGTTTCCGAACCTGTCCCTTTGATCATGCTCGCCGCGTCCGGTCTCGGCGTGGCCTATCCTGCCTGCAATCTAGGAGACCGGCATCTGGACCTGTTCAGAGCACCGTTTCAGAAACCCATCCATACCGAAGTACCTGGCTATTGCTGCATCGAGATTTGAAGAATTCAGCTCGGGTTAGGCTATTCGCTCACCGCCAGCGGCAGAGCCAGGACAAGATCGTAGTTCTCGCAGTAGGCCTCGATCTGTCTGGCCAGGTCAGATGGCAGGACCAGCGGGTCACCGGTGGCCGCAAGGGCTGCGCGCCAGTCGGGGATACGGGGATCTTGCGGGTCGGCAAAAATCGGCAAGAGGTCAGATAGTCGGAGCTCGGCCAGCCGTGCGCCCAAACTCTCGACCGCTACGAAAGGTGGCGCTTCAGGCGCCTCGGTCAACGGGCGGGCGATTTGCCGAAGGTACCGCTGCGCCGTCGCCGGTGTCAGGCGCAGGTCCAGATCAGCCGCACTGCGTTGCACGGCGTCGTGAAGCTCTTGCTTGTGGCCTTCGGGCAGAGTCACGCTGAGGCCAGCGTATTTCTTCGCCTTTTCCACCTGACGCAAGTGGAACTGCGGCGCCTCGCGGTCGATCGCGGAATCGACCAGGGCGCGGATGTAGGGCGGATTGACAAACTGGTCGGTCACAGTGCTGGACAATGTCATGCGCAAGGCGACCATCATCTGGTGCAGCCCGCAAAGTACTTTCCCCACCTGCGGGGCTGCAAAGCTTGTCCCGGTGACAAAGCGCAACGACTTCGCCCGTTCCGCGCTAAACATGCGAACGATCTCGGGCTCGATGGGCAGATCACTTTCATAGCGCGTGTCGCGTGCCGTAACGGTGTCGATGCCCCACGCCGACACCACAAAGAGATCGTCGTTTGCCGATGTCCGGCTTGCTTGATCCCACAGACGCGTCCCCGCCTGGTCCGCAGCGGACACGGTGATTACACCGCTGGCTTTGGCCCATGGGTTCATAGTTCCGGGATCAGGGCCGTCATTGCCGATGGCCATCACCACCGGCAGATCAAGACCGAGCGTGAAGGTCTCGATGGCCCGGCGCACCGTGGCTTCGCCCGTCCGGCTGGGCTTGCGATTGATCAGCTGCCTTGGCGGTGCGAGGCTGAGATTCAGAACCGCCGCATCGTGCATGCCGGTTCGAATGTAGCGGTGCAGTTGCTCCAGTCGCCCAAGTAACAGGACCACGTTCCGGATAAGCGCATCGTCAATGAATTCTATGTCGCTGATCCGGTCGTCCTCGCCCAGTGCAAGCAAGTCTCCGCCCGGCAGACGTGTGAGGACAGTATCAATGAAGACATACTCAGCGCTGCCCTCCGGCACCCCCTTCACTACGAACCGGGTTGCTCCCGGCACCGTTTTTATGGCGGCGCTGAAACGGGCGCCTGGGTTGCGGCGAAGCTCTGATTTTTGACGAATATCGAGGGCTTGAGGCATGATGGCTCCTGCCAGAAGACAACCATTGAAGCCGGCAAAGCGGCCGCCCGGTTTATGCGGGCAATTCAATAACGGAAGAGAAGTACCCCTGGGCGCTCTTGTCCCAGAAAAGCGTCCCGCCAAAATCCACCCGCACGTCAAACCGTGCGACCACAGCGTCCTCGGGATAGGTGGCCGGGACGACCAGAACAAGCTTCATGGGAATGTCTCCGATAGGATAGCTTTCCTGGCTGCGGCGGTAGGTCCAGAAGGCGTGGCCTGAGGCGAAACCAGCGGCAACATCAGCGTAGGCCGGTGCGTAGGTGTAGTTGAAGGCTACATTCGCCTTGGCGGTTGCGACGGATTGCAGTGAACCGTCGGCGCCCAACTCAACACCGAGGCTTCCTTCGAATGGGCCTTTCTTGAAGCCATTGGGCGGGAAGACACCCAGAATGAGAGGGCGCTGTGCCAGGCCGCCAAAGGCCTCAAGCGACAGGGCAATATCGACGCTTTCGGGGATGTTGTTGCCGGTCGGGCGGATCCCGATACTGAATGGCACTATGAAAAAACGGTGGGTGCGCTTCCAGCTTTCCAGCTGTTGCCCGGCCGCCCCGTCCAGGTCTTCAACCTTCGCGGCAAGGATCGTGTCCGGAAAATAGATCGACCCGGCTGGTGCCGTGGACACGCCCTCCAGCAGGTCTGCGCTTGCGGCAGACTGAATATCGGAAAGTGTGATGAAAGAGACAGGAGTTTCGTCGGCCATTGTGGCTCCGTAAATTGGGATCAGAACAAATAATTGATGGCTCGTATCAGCACGAGCGAAAGAAAAATCAGATCAGCAAAACTCTAAAATCGAGGCCGGCCTTTGGACCGGATGACGCGAGTCACTATGCCATTTTTCGCGGGAATCGGGAAGCTGCTATGCAACTCTTGTTCCGCTTTTCTGGACGTGGCCCAAGCGCTGTGCGCCAGCCTTTTGAGATCAGGCTGTCTGGCGCAGATGCGACCGCAGGGTCACCGGCCAGCGCCGATCCTGCCAGTGGTCAGCTTGCCTTGGGCGGGTGGCGCGGCGGCTTTTGTTCCTGTGTGCTCTTCTCCGTCCGGTCGTGGACCGCGATTGCGCAGGACGTTGATGGCATCGCGGACGGGCACAAAGTAGAGTCCCAGGATGCTATCCAGACCCTTCCGGTCGTACTCCGGCACCCCAAATTTCACGTCGCGATTGTCGGCCGGCATCTCGTAGGTGCCGAAGATCACGTCCCAGACCGGAAAGACGAAGGCAAAGTTCTTGTCGATATGGTCGGGGTGCATGCTGTGGTGCACGTGGTGGTGGGCGGACGACGGAAAGACCGCCGACCAACGGCCGGGCCAGCGCAGCCAGACGTGGCTGTGGCGCAGGTTGTAGGCGAGAATGTTAAAAAGAAACATCAGCACCGGCACGCCCAGGATCGTCGGCATCCCCGGAGAGTATCCCATTAGTGAGATCGCAGCGCCTACGGTGGTTCCCTGCACAAAGCCGATGGCCGCGCTATAGGTCAGGTTATCGACCGGATGCTCGCGGTAGTTCGAAACCGGATGCATGACCTCGGCACTATGGTGGACCTTGTGGAACTGCCAGAGAAACTTGCTCTTGTGCTGGAGCATATGGACGAACCATCCGGTGAAATCCGCCAGAAGGAAGGCCACGAACATAAAGACAGCCGGAATGATCCAGCCGGTGGTTTCGGGGCTTTTCTTGAGGCTTGCAATATCCGGACCCGTCAGCGCGTAGCCCCAGGCCAGCGTCGCCGCACCTAGGGCGAGGACGGCTGCGCCGCTCACAAGCTTGTGGACGAAGGCGTAGCGCAGGTCGAGCCAGGCCGAGGGATGGCTCCAGACCCGCTTGGGGAAAAGGAAATTCAGAAACGATCCGCTCGCCGCCTCCCGGTCCATCTCGGTCGCATGGTCGCCCTGGGCCCTGATGGCGCGGTAGACCACATAGGCCGCGGCGACAGAGCTGACGATGTAAAGCCAGAAGATCCGCTGCTTAGGGTCCACGGGATAGAGGACCACGCGGGAAACCTCGTCTCGCGCCAGGCTGAGGAACTGCTCAATTTCGCCCATAACATCCTGCTCTTGGTGTTCTTTTTTGGTAACTCAGAGCATGTGGGCGCCTGAAAAACAACGATGGCGCCGGCCCTCTACATGTCCCGTAGCCCGCATGTGGCAATTCGGCCGCCGCAGGTTTCGGTCCGTTAAAGGCTGGGCTTAAAACACGAAAATGGCACGGATAGGGCGGGCGGTCCGCTAGTTCTCATGCGCAGCCAAGCGCGCCTCAAGCTCGGCCACGCGGTCCGTCAGTTTGGACACCGCTTGCGCCACTTGGGCTTCGGTGTAGCGCGGGGTGATGTGTTGTGGGCAGTTCCAGTCGACAGCGGCCACGCGGATCAGGAGGCCGCGGTCTACCTTCGCGCGGTAGTCGGGCAGGGCCAGTTTCGCCAGCGTTTCTTCGTCGTCCGGATCAATCACCGAGACATGGCCAAAAAGCTTCAGCCGAGCCTGGTTGGCGTAATCCATGAAAAAGAGCGAAGCGCGGTCGTCTTTCTGGAAGTTCCCGAGGCTTACGTACTGTTTGTTGCCCGAGAAATCCGCAAAGCCCAGGGTGTTCGCGTCGAGGGGACGCACAAAGCCCACGCGCCCGCCGCGGTGCTGAACGTAGGGCCAGCCAGTTTCGCCGGTGCTGGCCATGTAAAAGCTGTCGCGTGCGGCGATGAAAGCGGCCTCGTCGGGGCCGATGCGTTCACCGCGCTGGGGGCCGTCTTCGAACCGGGCGTAGGCGTCGCGGCTGCCCCGGCTTTCCTGAAGCGCCTTTACCGTGTCGGTGAAAGCGATGTCGTGGTAGGCGTGTCCCATGGGTAGCTCCTTTGGTTCGGGTGGGTAGGGGCCACAAAGGCCCCTCCGCCATCAACTTTCGTAGGCCCAGTTCTCAGGTACCCAGCGAAGGGCGTCGCCATCGCGTCCGATCCGGCCTAGGCCCGGGAAGGGCATGTGGGTGGCGGCGACCAGCCCGCCGCTTTCTGCCGCGAGCGGGAAAAAGCGTGCGCGCATCGCCTCGGCTGCGGCCGGGTCCTGTTCGAAGACAAACCCGATATCGGCACGGACCGGGTGCACAAGCGGATGAAAAAGCATGTCCGAGACGATCAGCATCGATTGTCCGCCATCCTCGATCCGCACACCGATATGCCCAGGTGTATGGCCGGTCAGATCAACCGTAGAAAGCCCCAGCAGAATATCATGATCGCCCTTTATCCGCTGCAGGCGTGGGTAAAGCCGGACGAGATCTGCCGTGGCGTCGAAGGACGACAGCAGAAAGTCAGGCGCGCTCGACCGCGCGGCCGGGTCGGTGAAATAGGCGATATCCCGGCGGTCGACATAGACCTCGGCGCTGCCATAGACGGCCGTGTCCCCCCTCACCGCACCAGAGATATGGTCGAAATGGGTGTGGGTTAGGATAACCGCGTCGATGTCGTCCGGCCCGATCCCGAAGGCGCCGAGCGCTGCGGGCAGTTTGCCCGTGTTCTCACCGATGCCGCCGGCGGGACCGGTGTCGACAAGAATGCGGCGGTCGCCGTCCTCGATCAGGTACTGGGCAAAGCCAAGCCGCAGGGCGCCACCGGTTCGGTTGACGTGGTTGGCCTCTGCCTGTGCGGCCGTCACATCGGTCGGCTGGCCGGTGAAAAAGCCATAGGGCATGTCGTGGTAGCCGTCAGTCAGAACATGGACCGTGAAGCGCCCGATCCTGACCTCCGCATGGGGCGGCGGCGACGAGATTGCGTCAGCGGCCATTGTGCTGAGGGCAAGGGTCAGGCCGCCAGTCGCGACGGGGGCTGCGAGAAGGCTTTTTGCGAAGGCACGGCGTGTAAGAGACATCTGAATATCCTCCATCCTTAGGGGTGTACGATGTAGCTCTGCCCTTGTGCCGCATTCTGAAGGGGGGAATAATGCTGAAAAAATGACAATTAATATTCCGAAAAATGGAATAAAAATGGACCGGATCAAGGAACTGGAAGTCTTCACCGAAATCGCCGCGGCGGGCAGTCTGGCCGCGGCCGGGCGACGGCTGAACCTGTCGCCGCCTGCCGTGACCCGGATCCTGTCGGGGCTCGAAGACCGGCTTGGTGTGCGGCTTGTCCAGCGCACGACCCGGAACCTTCATTTGACCGAGGCGGGCTTGCGGTTTCGCGCTTCGGCCCACCGGCTGCTGGAGGATATGGATGCTGCTGAGCGGGAAGCAGCAGGCGCGGGTCTCGTTCCGCAGGGCCGGGTGGCCGTCACCGCCTCAACGAGTTTTGGCCGCCTCGCCGTGGCCCCGGTTTTCGCGGCCTATCTTGACGCCCATCCCCGGGTGCAAGGCAGCCTGCAGCTCTGGGACCGGAATGTGAACCTGATCGAGGAGGGCATTGATGTGGCCGTGCGGATTGGCGCATTGCCGGACACCGGCCTGATCGCTCGTAGGCTCGGGGCCGTGAGGCGCATTCTGGTGGCGAGTCCCGAATACCTTGCCCGCATGGGCGCGCCAGCCGGACCCGATGACCTGGCGCTTCACCGGTTCATTGCCTTCCGTGGCCTGATGCCCACGGACCGGATTCTCTTTGATGGGGCGACGCGCGCGGTGACGCCCTGGCTTGAGATCAACGATGCGCTCTCTGCCGTCCGTCTGGCCGAGGCCGGGTACGGGATCACCGTTGCCCTGAGCTATATGACCCTGCCGCAGATTGCGGAGGGCTCGCTTGTGGAGGTGCTGCCCGACGTCGCTCCACCCGCGCGTCCGGTGCATCTGGTCTGGCCCGAAGCGCGCCTGCCCACCCCGGCTGTGCGGGCCTTTCTCGACCACGCGCACCCGAAGCTGTCGTCAGCGCTCGCAGGGGCAGGTTGACGCAATTGGCGCGCGACAGACCTCTTTTGGACGTCCGGCGCAGCGGAGGACCGGTCAGGATCGTATCTGGGCGAACCCCTGGAAGGAAACCCAATGACGACAACTGGCCGGTGTTTTTGCGGAGCGACCTCCTGGGCCTACGAGGGTGACATGACCTGGGCCTGCTATTGTCATTGCGACGATTGCCGCAGGAACTGTTCGGCGCCGGTGGTGGCCTGGCTCGGGGTGCCGGTGAAGACGTTCCGCTGGACCGGGGCTGCGCCAAAGACCCTGAAAAGCTCGAAAGGTGTAAAGCGGCATTTCTGCGGAAACTGTGGCGCCCCCATGGGGTTCGAGGCCGACCACTACCCGGGCGGCATGCACCTTTATGCGGCCTCGCTGGACGACCCGACGCAGTTTGTGCCGACGTTCCATGTGAACTACGAAAGCAAGCTGCCCTGGCTGACAATGGACGACGATCTGCCAAAGTACGAAGGCACGCTCTTGCAGGCGCCGGACGAATTCAGAGACTACGGAGCGACCTGACGCCGTGGCTCAGGCGCGGGTCGCCAGGAAATCCTCGACCGCCGCAATCCCGGCATCAAGGCCCTTGCGCCCATAGCCAAGGCGGAACCGGTCCGAAGGTGTCGGTCCAAGGTCGGAGCGGTAGATCGTGCTTGGCAGAAAGAGCGCGCCGGCCTTGTCGAGAAGATCTCTGGTGAAAGCCTCCACCCCGCCCGGACCCCTGTACCGGGGAAAGCCCATGCAGGAGCCGTCCGGTCGCTGCCAGTCGAACAGCGCTGCGTGGCGCGCAAAAAAGGCGTCCCACTTCGGCAGGTTCTCATCCACGATGGCACAGGTGCGGGCCAGTATCTGGTCGCGGTTTTTCAGGGCGATCAGCGCCAGCCTTTCGCTGGGTCCCGAATTGCAGATCGACAGATAGTGCTTCATCCGCTCCATGCGCGAAAGAACTTCGGCGTCCTTGCAGGCGATCCAGCCGATGCGAAGGCCGGGCAGGCCGTAGGCCTTGGACATGACATTCAGGGACAGTCCGCGCTCGTAGAGGTCGGCGACAAAGGGAAGGTGGCGCGCCCCGGTGGGGCCGAGGCCGTTGAAGATCTCGTCATGCAGAATGTAGATGCCGTGCTTGCGGCAGAGGCCGATAAGCGCCTGGTAGCGGTCCAGTGGCAGGATCGCGCCCGTGGGGTTGTGCGGGAAGTTGATCGTCAGAAGTCGCGTGTTCGGCCGGATGGCGGCGGCCACCCTGTCGATGTCGAGCGACCAGCCGTCATCCGGGTCCAGCGGCACGCCGGTGGCCTCGCAAATGGCAAGTGGCATAGTCTCGTGCGACTGGTAGTTGGGCGTTACCACGACAGCATGGCTGTCTGCGTCAAGGAGCACGGTGTTGGCGGCAAAGATGCCTTCGCTGGCACCGGCAAAGCAGAGGATATCGGCGGCCGTCTGATCCGCATATGTCGCCGCAATCGCCGCGCGCAGGTCCGGCGCGCCAAAGGTTTCGGTGTAGCCCAGCCACATGCCCTCGAACGCTGCCCGGTCGTCGGGGCTGGCCATGGCCAGAAGATCGGCCATGGACATGCTCTGCGCGTCGGAGGCGGTCAGGTGATAGCGTGCCTTGAACTCCCACTTTGAAAAATGGGTCTCCAGGCGAAAATCGGGAAGCATGGCCACAGTACAGCCTCAGGATGGGGACGTTGCCTCACCCTTATCGGCAATCGCTGGGAAAACCCAAGCACCCGTGTTCAGTACGCAGCCACCTTCAGCATGGTCGGGCGTTCGCGCCCGGCAGACGCCTGGGTAACCACGGGCCGGTTCGGGCGGATCCCAGCAGGCGTCGTGCGGGCCGAGGCCAGCTCCTCGGTGTTCGGCTTCGGGAGTGCCAGGACGTCGCCGCCATTGGCATGCAGTCGTTCAAGGCTGCGTTCCCATCGTTCCACGACGGCGTTTTCGACCTTTTTTGCTTTGCGACTGCCGATCAGTCCAAGGACCGATTGCACAAACGTTCCCACCAACAGAGTGAGCAGCACGATTTCCAACATGTCTTTACCATTCACTTTACTCGTCACACACTAAGAAGCCCGGTGGCGCACTCTTGCACAGCAGCCTGCGCGCCACCGGACCCTGACTTGGAGACCAAGCCGTTCCCCCAGATCGCCCCCTAGAAAGACCTGCATACCACAAGGCCCGGGACGTCTTCATCAATGCCCCTGAACAAGGAGGCAAACATCCGAGGTTGCTGGAACTGAGGTGAGATACCAGTCAGGTCAGGCCTCCGGTTACACATTCGGCAACCGAAGGACTGGACAGCCTGACTGATCAATGCCCCCAGGATCAGCGTGTCTAACATGACATTACCGTTACTTATACACACTTGGTTTCTCGACGGCAATTGGGGCGAAAATGTGTCAAAAACCCGGCAGAAAAATGAAATTCATAATTCTGTAACGTTTTCAACGCGGCAGGCAGACAAAAAAAGCCCCGCCTCTGGGAGGCGGGGCAAGTCGTGCCATGTGGACATGGTCCAGCCACAGGCACCGGCGGTAAACAGTCTCAGTTCGGGCGTGATGCCATCTCGGCTCGAATCTGTTGGCGCAAGAGATCGATAGGCACTGGTTTGCCCTCGCGCCGGAAACTCCAGTAGGTCCAGCCATTGCAACTGGGCGCACCTTCCAGCGCCGCACCCACCTGGTGGATCGACCCCTGCGTCTCGCCCGAAACCAGCGTGCCATCGGCCCGCACCTTCGCGGTCTTGCCGCGCGGGCTGATCAGAACTTCGCCGGGTCTCAGAAGACCGCGCTCCACCAGCTGACCGAAGGGCACACGGGGCTCCGCGCGGCGCGAGGCGCTGACGATCAGGCTCTCGGCGTCAAATTTGCGCACGCGGTCCAGCCGTTTCTGCGCAATCTCGCGGTAGCTTTCGTCGCGCTCGATCCCGATGAACTCGCGGCCCAGCTTCTTGGCGACCGCACCCGTTGTGCCTGTGCCAAAGAAAGGATCGAGCACCACGTCGCCCGTGTTTGTGGTGGCCACCAGTACCCGGTGCAAGAGGCTTTCGGGCTTCTGCGTCGGATGCGCCTTGTCGCCGGCTGCGTCCTTCAGGCGTTCGTGACCAGTGCAGATCGGCAGCACCCAGTCCGAGCGCATTTGCACGCCATCGTTCAGCGATTTCAGCGCGTCGTAGTTGAAGGTATATTTGGCGCCTTCTTCTTTCGAAGCCCAGATCAGTGTCTCGTGGGCGTTGGTCAGCCGTTTGCCGCGGAAGTTCGGCATCGGGTTCGACTTGCGCCAGACCACATCATTGAGGATCCAGTACCCGGCATCCTGCATGGCGGCACCCACGCGGAAGATGTTGTGATAGCTGCCAATGACCCAAATAGCGCCGTTTGGTTTCAAAAGCCGCCGCGCGGCTTTCAGCCAGTCCCGGGTGAAGCGGTCGTAGGCATCGAAACTGGAAAAGCTGTCCCAGGCATCGTCCACGGCATCGACGCGGCTGTTATCGGGTCGGTGCAGTTCACCCTTGAGCTGCAGGTTGTAGGGCGGATCGGCAAAGACAAGGTCGACCGAGCCCGTCGGCAGGCCATTCATTGCCTCGATGCAGTCGCCGTCAAGTATGCGGTTCAGCGGCAGCCCCAAGCTGTCCGCAGCCTTAGTCTTCGTCATGGTCTGCCTCGATTCCGGCCCACGGTTTGCCGTGATGCCTGTTGCCCAAACCATGAGTCAAAGGTGATTCGGCGTCAAATTCTTTTTTGAATCAAGGGGTTGGCAATTTTCCTTGATACAAGATGTTGTGTACTGGGGCAAAACTACGTCTATGATGTGGGGTGACGCCTAAATCTAGAAGCGCTTGTTTGTGGGCCTTCGTCGGATACCCGGCGTTGGTTTCCCAGCCGTAGCCGGGGTGTTGTTGCGCCAATCCCACCATGATGCGATCTCGCGTCACCTTGGCAACGATGGACGCTGCAGCGATTGACAGGCATCTCGCGTCACCCTTGACCACCGTGCGCGCGGGTGTCTCCACACCGCGGGGCAGGCGATTGCCGTCAATCAAGAGGAAATCGGCAGGCCGCGTCAGCCCGGCCACCGCGCGCTCCATGGCCAGATGCGCCGCGTTGAGAATATTCAGCGCCTCGATCTCGGCCACGTCCGCATGGGCGACCGAAACATCGGCCACACGAACGAGCTCTTTGGCCAGAGCTTCCCGGCGGGCGGCGCTGAGGCGTTTTGAATCGTTCAGCCCTTTGGGAATGTTTGCGGGATCAAGCACCACCGCCGCTGCTGTCACCGGACCGGCAAGCGGACCCCGGCCCACCTCGTCAACGCCAGCAACGCGCATGGCGCCGCGCGCGCGCGCTGCCTCTTCGAACGCGAAATCGGGTTGAGCCATGGGGCCACTGAACCCCGCGCCAGCGGGAAGCTCAAGACCGTCAAAGAAAATGCGGCTGGCTGGGGGACCCACACCCAGCCAGCCGCCACCTGCGGCATGTGCACGTCCGACGGGGTCGCCGCAGGCGCGACCGGGAAGACGCTTTCGCTTGTTCTGTGGTGTTCTTGGAAAACGTCATCGCCCGGCCGGTGTCGGAAATCAGGATGAGTGCCCGTACCGGGACCTAGCATTGGGTCCCGAAAATAAGTTGCGCGCATCGACGGTCTGGCTGGCACGGGCGCCGGGGATCCGGTCATTGACAGCGTCGTCGATCACGACACCTTCGATCAGGCCGGGCGGGACATTCCCATCAGCACGCGCGTGCGACGCGGCAATGCCAGTGACAATCAGTGCGGCCAAAAGAACCGGACGAACAAGGGTAGTCATGGGGCGTTCCTTTCGTGGGACCGCGACATGCATGTGGGGACGCGGCTTCTTTCAAGAGGCTGGGAACCGGGCCTGTGTCTTACAATGACAGCGGGCCTGCTATCGGATAACAGTCGGGCAAAGGGGCCTGTTATTGCACTGTCGGGGCAAATCACCCATGGTCTCGTCCATGAGATCCCTGCGGTTCCTTTTTGTCCTGGCAACGGCCCTGGTCGCGACCGTCGGCGCGGCCCATGCCAAGTGCTATGCCGACTACAAGGCCAAGCGCGGCGCGCCCATGCAGTTGCACTATGGCATTATTGAGCTTCCGCAGAACCTATGTGACGTAGAGGCCGCCCGGCCCTATATCAGCGATAGAATTGGCGCAGACGGCTGGGAGCTGCTCAGCGTGGTTTCCGTCTTCGACGAAGCCGGATTGAAGGAACGCGAAGAAAGTGCCGGCCCCTTCACACTCAGATACTGACCGCACGCCTTCGGGCACGCGGGTCGTCGCGCTCGGGATCGCAGCCATTGTCGCGATCCTTGGGATTGCGGCGGTGCTGTTGTTTCTCAGCTTGCCTGACGCCAACGCTTTCAATGCGCGGGTCGAGCGGCTGTTTATCGAAAATGCCGATATGACCTCCAACGCCGAAATCCGGCTGCTGGAGATCCTCGCGCAATCGGGCACCGCGTTTTCCGATGTGCTGGTGTCGTACCGGGTGGTAATCTTTGTCCTGTTGGTTTTCGCCACCGCGCTCTTGATCGTCGCCGTGGTGCTGCTGGCGATCATCATCACCTTCAACCGCCGCATGTCCGAGATCGAGCGCGCGGGCATTCAGGTGCAGTCCCTGATCATCAGCCGCGAAGAGCAGACCGTCTACCTCAACAACATGGAATTTAAGCTGACCGAGGCCGCGATTGAAACGCTGGCGGTGCTGGCTGAGGCGCGCATGGACGACGACGTTCTGAGCGGCGCGCAGATTGAGGCCACGATCAGCGGAAAGTCTGCCGCTGACGCCGACGAGGCGGCGGGCGCCACGCGGATCAAGCGGTTGCGGGATGCGCTCGGAAATCAGATCGTCAGCGAGCTTCTGATCAAGAACATAGCCCGCAAGGGCTATATGCTGTCGATCGACAAAGACGTCATCAGCATGGTCTAGCGCTTGCGCCGCCGCCCGGGGGTTTTGGAATGGAACGTCGGCGGCTTCTTCGCGATCCAATCAAAGAACTTCGCAAGCCTCGGGTGCGCACGCAGGGCTTCGGGCGTGGTGAAGTCGCGCGCCAGTTCCGCCTCGGTCAGGGTGGCGTGGACTTCGTTGTGGCAAATCTGGTGCACAAGGATCGTCGGTCCGCCCTTGCCGCCCTTAAGCTTAGGCACAAGGTGGTGCTGGCTTTGCCGCGCCTCGGGCGGGATCGGGCGCAGGCAAAGCGGGCAGATCGGATGCGGGCTGGCCGTTTTGTCCATGCCCGCTAGAGTGGCGCGGTGAGTGCAGCAATCAAGCCTATGAGAACCGATGCCCTTGTGATCGGCGCTGGCCCGGGCGGGCTGGCGGCAGCCGAGGCGCTGTTGGCCGCGGGACACACGCCAGTGATTGCCGAGGCCAAACCCTCGCCCGCCCGCAAGTTCCTTATGGCCGGGAAGTCGGGCCTGAACCTGACGAAGGACGAACCGGAGCCGGCATTCGTCTCTGCTTACAGCGATGGGTCAGACGCTTTGGCGGAAAGTCTAGCCGCCTTCGGGCCCGAGGCGGTTCAGGACTGGGCGCGCGGTCTGGGGCAGGCGGTTTTTACCGGCAGCACGGGCCGTGTCTTTCCAAAGGCGATGAAAGCGTCACCGCTCCTGCGCGCCTGGCTTGCGCGGCTTGACGCCGGCGGCGCGGATTTACGGCGGCGCTGGCGCTGGACCGGCTGGGATGGCACCGCAGCCCGGTTCGACACGCCCGAGGGACCGGTCAGCGTTGCTGCCGGCACGACGGTCCTCGCCCTTGGCGGCGGCAGTTGGGCGCGGCTTGGATCCGACGGGGCCTGGGCGGAAATTCTGGCGGCGGATAGCCAACCCGTTCTGCCCTTCGCGCCCTCGAACACGGGCCTTGCCGTGTCTTGGTCGCCCCATATGACCCGCCACTTTGGCACCCCGGTGAAAGGTGCGCGCCTGAGCGCCGGATCATCTGATAGCCGGGGCGAGTTTATCGTCTCGAAACACGGGGTAGAAGGTGGCGGCATTTACGCGATGTCGCGCGCAATCCGCAGTGGCGCGCCGCTGGTCCTTGATCTGGCGCCCGACCTGTCGGCGGAAGAAATAACCACGCGGATGCGCAAAGCGGGCGCGAAGCAAAGCCTCTCAAACCGCCTTCGCAAGGCGCTGAAATTCGAAGCTGTCAAAACGGCGCTTCTGCAGGAGTGGGCCCGCCCACTGCCGCAGGGCGCGGCGCTGGCCGCGCGCATTAAGGCGCTGCCCGTCCGTCACGACGGTTTTCGCCCGATCGACGAAGCGATTTCCACAACGGGCGGTCTGTCGTGGGAGGCGCTGGACGCGGCGCTTATGCTAAAAGCGCGGCCGGGTACATTTTGCGCGGGCGAGATGATCGCCTGGGACGCGCCGACCGGCGGCTACCTGATCACGGGCTGCCTTGCCACGGGCTTTCGCGCCGGGCAGGGGGCGGCCGCTTGGCTGAACCGCGCCGTAGCTTAGGGAGCGAAAAAAGGAGACCCATATGGCCGAACAATTCCCCGAACTGACCGAGCGCCTGCACCGCTTCATCGACCGCCAGCACATGTTCTTCACCGCCACGGCGGCGCAAGGAACGCGGGTAAATATCTCGCCCCGCAGCACTGACTGGTTTCGCATCCTCGGCCCCGGGCGGGTCGCTTACCTTGACCGAACCGGCAGCGGCAACGAAACGGCAGCGCATCTGAAAGCGGACGGACGCATGACGATCATGTTCTGCGCCGTGGACGGCCCGCCGCTGATCCTGCGCCTTTACGGGCGCGGCCATGTCCTCCACCGCGACAGTGCCGGCTATGCCGAGATGCTGGCCGACGACTTTGCCGGGCAAGAGGTGCCCCTGGGCGCGCGGCAGATCGTCATTTTGGATGTGGATCTCGTGCAGACCTCCTGCGGCTACGGCGTGCCGTTTTTTGAGTACCGCGAAGAACGCCCGTCAATGGACAACTGGGAGAGTAAGAAAGGCCCGGACGGGTTGAAGGAATGGTGGCGCGAGGAAAACATCTTCAGCATGGACGGCCTGCCAACGGGAATTGACGATCCGTACTAGGATCCACGCCCGTGGGGCGGGCTCCAGTCGACCACGGGTCCTGCTGGCACAATTCCCAACGGGTTCCGCTTTTCCGAGGGTGAGAAATAGCCGTTCTTGTAGATGTCGAAGTTCACCGTGTCCGCCACGCCGGGCATCTGGTAAATCTCGCGCGCATAGTCCCAGAGTGCCGGATAATCCTGGATGCGGCGGATGTTACATTTGAAGGCGTAGTGATAGGCCACGTCGAAGCGCGCGAGCGTCGGGAAAAGCCGTAGATCCGCCTCGGTGAACCTGTCGCCGGTCAGATAGCGCGTTTTCTGAAGTTGGGCGTCGATCTCGTCGAGCGTCGCAAAGACCTCTGCCACGCCGGTGTCATAGGCTTCCTGCGTGCTGGCAAAGCCGGCGCGGTAGACCCCGTTGTTGAAGCGCGGGTAGATCAATGCGTTCCAGCGGTCGATCTCGGCCCGCGCGTCTTCGGGGTAAAGATCGGGCGTGCCTGGAAAGGCGCCGAGCATCCGCACAATATCGGCGCTTTCGTTCGAGACGATGCGCTGGCCCTGCCGGTCCCACAGCACGGGAACCGTGACCCGCCCGGTATAGGGCGGATCCTGCCGAGCATAGACTTCGTGCAGGGCAGACACGCCAAGCTCCGGGTCGGCGTAGCTGCCGCTCTGGTCAAAAACCCAGCCCTGCGCCGTGCGCCTTGGTTTGGCGAAGGACACTGTGATCTGGTCTTCCAACCCGAAAAAAAGCCGTGCCAGAAGCGCCCGGTGCGCCCAGGGGCAATTCCAGGCGGCATAGAGGTGGTAGCGCCCCGGCTTCGCTGCAAAACCGCTGGATCCGTCCGCCGTAATCCAGTCGCGGATCGTGGATTTCGCCCGCTCGAACGCGCCGTTCTGGGATGTTCCCGGGCCAGGGTCCTCTTCGATGTAGCTGCCGTCCAGCATCAGCCCCATGGGTCTATCCTTCGCCCATGGCGCGCTTGAACGCGGGCCGCGCGCGCAACCTGTCAAGGTAGTCACGCAGCTTTTCGTCAACGATCGGAAAACGCGCGGTGATCGCCCAGCCGCCGCAATGGGCCAGGATAATGTCGGGCACGGTCATCTGGTCGCCCATTAGGAACGGCCCGTTGCCCATGCGCCGGGCGAGTGTTTTCTGGCTCTTCTCGAATTCCCACTTCAGCGTCGGCTTGATAGCCCCCACGCGCAGTTCCTCGGGCAGAACGAAGCTGTGCCGCGAGGCCGTCCAGAGAACGGCGTCGAACTCGTCGAGCAGGAACTGCGTCAGGCTGTCCTGCCGCGCGCGGTCAAGCGTGCCCGCCGGATAGGTCAGGCTGCCGTGGCGGTCGGCGAGAAACTGGATGATCGCGGTGCTGTCGGTGATAGGCGCGCCGTCTGCGATCAGGACGGGGATCTTGCCTGCCGGATTTACGGCGCGGACACCCTCGGACCGGGGCGGCTCAGGCGTGTGGTCATAGGGCAGACCGAGTTCTTCAAGCATCCAGAGAACGCGCAGCGTGCGTGATTTCGGACCTCCGATCACCGTGTAGTCGTATGTCATTGTCGTCCCGCCATCATTGCAAGTCTGATCAGTGTCCGCTCCATCACCGCCATCTGAGGGGCCTGCGAGGCCGAGCGCAGCTGCAGGTCCGTATCGAGAAGCATACGCAACGCCTCTTCCAGCTTCGCCGCGCCCCATTGGCTCGCCTGCCGCTGCATTCTGTCCCGGCGCGGACCATAGATCGGCGGCCGGGCGCGGGCGATGCCGGCAGACGGTCCACCTGGGTCCGAGGCCGCGGCGTGCAGCGTGCGCAAATGGCGTGTGGCGCCGATGCAGAGCGTCGTCGCGCCGATGCCCTGGGCCGTCAGACGGCGCAATACCGGGCCGATGTCTTGCGCGCGCGCTTCGGCCACGATGTTGATCACGTCATCCACCGCACCCTCCACCGACAAGGGCGCAACGGCGGCCACATCTTCCGGGGTGACGCCGCTTGGATCGTGCAGTTTGTAAAGCGACAGTTTCTCGATCGTCTGGCGAAAATCGCCGGGGTCGAGCGCGCGGGCCAGGGCCTCGATGTCCTGCATGGCCACCCTGTCGCCAACCGTTAGATTGGCGGCGCGCAGGGTGGCCTCGATTTCCTCGCGGCCCGGCGGGTCGTCGTAGATTCCAATTGCGTAAGTCTTTGGGTGCGCTTCGAAAAGTTTGCGGAGTTTTGACGTGGCTTTCAGCGCGCCGGCGGTGGCGATCACTTGCGCATCGCCCGGTTGCCAGTCTTCGAGTGCGGATCGAAAGGCCCCGAGCAATCCGTCTGAAGCTCCTTCGACGAAGACGGCGCGCGGGCCGGGAAAAAACCCCTGGGCTTTCGTGGCATCAAGCAGCGCGGCAGGGTCTGATTTCAGATCGCTCGCCGCCAGACGCGTCAGGCGCATCTCCGCCTCGGCCTCCGGTCCGAGAAGGTTCTTGAGCAAGTCCTGCCGCTTCAGCGCCACACGCATCCCGTCGGCGCCGTAGATCAGCGCACCGGTCAGGTCGGGTTCGGGCCGGGCGAAGTAGCCCTGTGCCTGCCGCCCGGACAGCTTCATGCCAGCCAGTCCGGGCTGCTGGCCAGAAGCCGTGCGATCAGTTCGTCGGCCAGGATCTGCGTCAGCCTGCGAAAGGCGTCGTCGCGCGCGAACGTTGTCTCAGCGGTGGTGCCGGTTGTCCCATAGCTGGTAAACGTGGTGACCTCTCCTGCCGTCAGCGTCAGGCCGGTGGCCCTGTCCGTGAGCAAAAACTCCGCTCTTCCCGTCAGAACGCCGCGTGTGATCACGTTGTCCGGCGTGATCCCGGCGTTGGTTTCCCTGACGTTCAGAAGATAGGACAGCGCATAGACCGGGTTGACGGGCTGGCCCAGCCGGTCTTCCAGCGCCGAGAACAGGACAAATTCTTCAGGATCGCGCGGCTCATCCAAGAGAACCTGATTGCGCAGGGCATCGGCACTGCCACCCGGAGCGAGGCTTGGCGTAAAGCCGCAGGCCAAGAGCGGCGTTGTGGCAAGGCCCAGGATGACGTTCCGCCGGGAGGCGGCACATCCCATGGGAGGCAGGGCGTCAGACAACCACATTCACGATCCGGCCCGGTACGACGATCAGCTTTTTGGGCGCCGCGCCCGCAAGCGCCCGCTGCACGGCCTCGTCGGCCAGTGCCAATTCTTCAATGGCTTCGCGCGCCAGGTCCTTGGCCACGGTCATTTCGGACCGCCGCTTGCCATTGATCTGGATCGGCAGGGTGACGGTATCTTCCACCAGGAACGCCGGATCAGCCTTGGGCCAGGGCGCGATCGTGACCAGACCCGCGCCGCCCAGCATCTGCCAGATCTCTTCGGACAGATGCGGTGTCATGGGCGACATAAGCTGTGCCAGCGTTCGCGCGGCCAACTGGCGCGCCTCGGCACCGGCTTGCGACTTCTGAAGGACACCGGCAAACGCATAGAGCCGGGCAATGGCGGCGTTGAATCCGAAGCTTTCGATCCCGACGGTCACATCGTGGATCGTCTTGTGCATCGCGCGCAGAAGCGCGGTGTCTTCCTCAGCCGATCCACCTTCGGCGTTCGCGGCTTCTACCGCCATGCGCCAGACGCGCATCAGGTGTTTATGTGCCGCCTCCGCTCCGGCGGCAGTCCACTCCACGTCCCGCTCCGGCGGGCTGTCGGACAAGATGAACCAGCGCACTGTATCGGCGCCGTAGCGGTCAATGATGTTGATCGGGTCCACGACGTTCTTTTTCGACTTCGACATCTTTGCCGATGGGATGATCTCCACCGGCGTGCCGTCCGCCAGTTTGCCGTCGGTCACCTCTTCGGGAAGGTGGTACACGGGGCGCCCGTTGGCGCCCAGGGTCTGGTAGATCTCGTGTGTAACCATGCCTTGGGTAAAAAGCGCATCGAAGGGTTCTATCGCTTTTTCCGGCAGATCCCCGCAGATGTGCATCGCCCGTGCGAAAAAGCGGGAATAGAGCAGGTGCAGGATCGCATGCTCGATGCCGCCGATATACTGGTCCACGTTCATCCAGTAAGCGGCGTCCTCGGGCACGGTCGGTGTCTCGGCCCGCGGCGCGGTGAACCGCGCGAAGTACCAGGACGAATCCACGAAGGTGTCCATCGTGTCGGTTTCGCGTTTGGCTGGCTGACCGCATTTGGGGCAGGGCACATCGCGCCAGGTCGGGTGCCGGTCCAGCGGGTTGCCCGGCTGATCGAAGGTCACATCATCGGGCAGCCGGATGGGCAGGTTTTCCTTCCGCTCCGGCACCAGACCGCAGGACGGGCAGTGAACGACCGGTATCGGGCAGCCCCAATAACGCTGGCGGCTCAGACCCCAGTCGCGCAGACGGTAGTTGGTAACACCCTTTCCCCAGCCGGCCTGTTCCGCGAAGGTGATCGTAGCGTCTATGGCCTCTTGCCCGGTGGCGATGTCGAGATCAGCGAAGTGGTTGATCCAGCGAACCTTTTCGGTCTTCGGCGGCACGAAGGCCACATCGGCAACGGCCGCGGGGTTCTCCAGCGCCTCGAAGGTATCGATGACGGGCAGATCGTACTTGCGGCAGAAATCGAGGTCACGCTGATCATGGGCCGGGCAGGCGAAGATCGCACCGGTGCCATAGTCCATCAGGATGAAGTTGGCGATCCAGACCGGCAGGTCCCAGCTTGGATCAAGCGGGTGCTTTACACTCAGCCCGGTATCGAACCCCTTTTTCTCGGCCCGCTCCATGTCGGCTTCGGACGTGCCCATCTTGCGGCACTCGGAATTGAAGGCGGCGATATCGGCGTTTTCGGTTTCCAGCGCTTTGGCCAGCGGATGATCGGGGGAAATACCCACGAAGCTCGCCCCCATCAGCGTGTCGGGTCGCGTGGTGTAGACCTCGATCCTGTCGAAACCCGCAGCCGGGGCTGTCATCTCGAAGCCAAACTGTAGCCCGCGCGATTTGCCGATCCAGTTCGCCTGCATCGTGCGGACCTTCTCGGGCCAGTTGTCGAGCCCGTCGAGGGCATCCAGGAGTTCTTCGGAAAAGTCGGAAATCTTGAAGAACCACTGAGTCAGCTCTCGCCGCTCCACATCGGCGCCGGATCGCCAGCCTTTACCGTCGATCACCTGTTCGTTGGCCAGCACGGTCATATCGACCGGATCCCAGTTCACCACGGCGTTCTTGCGGTAGACCAGTTCTTTCTCAAGGAAATCGAGAAACAAGGCCTGCTGCTGGCCGTAATATTCGGGATCGCATGTGGCGAACTCGCGGGACCAGTCAATAGACAGCCCCAGCGGTTTCATCTGCCCGCGCATGTCGGCGATGTTCCCGTAGGTCCAATCCTTGGGGTGGCCACCCCTTTCGATAGCGGCGTTCTCGGCCGGCATGCCGAAGGCGTCCCAGCCCATGGGGTGCAGCACGCTGTGGCCGGTGGCCAATTTGAAGCGCGCGATCACATCACCCATGGTGTAGTTCCGGACGTGTCCGATGTGGATCCGCCCGGAAGGATAGGGAAACATTTCAAGCACATAGTACTTGGGACGCGCGGTATCGCGCTCGGCCTTGAAAAGCTCTGCCACGTGCCATGCCGCCTGCCACTTGGCCTCGATTTCACCTGCCTGATAGTCTGTCATGCCGTCCGTCGTCCCGCCTTGACCGGTCTGGGTCAGATGCGGTTTATCCAGTCGCCGGGGAAGCGTCCAGTGCGCTCAGAGATTGGAGTCGCGGACGCGGAGCTGCCGGGCGCGTGTCAGGATCGCGTCTTCCACAGCGCGCACCGTATCGGGGTCGGCTGCACCGCTGCGCGTTTGCAGCGCCACGTTCAACGACCGTGCATCCAGTGCGGGGTCTTGCACATAGACCGTCGCGCGGTAGGCCGTGCGTCCGCCGGGCGGTGTACCAAAGCCCGTCACGATCACGCCCGAAAACGGATCGGCAGTCTGGATCGGCAGGAAGTTCAGTACATCCAGAGAAGCGTTCCAGATGTATTTGTTGACCTCGAGCGTGACGTTTGGATCGTCCTGACTGTCAAAAAGATCCCAGACCGTCGAGCTTTCGCGCGCCCGTTCATTGGCGTAGCTTTCCGGGATGTTTGGGTTACCGCCAACCCGAAAACCGCCAAAAACGCTGTCGTTGCCGCAGGCCGTCAGGGCGAGAATCATGCCGACAGCGAAAGTAGGTCGTAGTCGTATGCTGATTTCCATTGCTCGCCCTTAGTTTCTTGGCCGTTGGTTTATCCCAGTGGGTGCACGCCAGCAAGCGGTTTTCAGCCAACGAAATAACGGGCTTGGGCGTATGTGCGGCGTTCAGGGGACAATACTGTGGCAAAGCTGCACCATGAAAAACGCTTTCGCTGGGGCGCCCCCGCCCACGCTTGCAAACATCCCGTTTTGGAGGGATTTACGAAACACACTCAGATCGGGTTTCCCGACTTGGGGTAAACCTTTCAATACGAGGGAAAACGATGAAAAAGGTTCTTCTCACATCGACCGCGCTGGTCATGTCAGCTGGCATGGCCGCCGCTGAAGTTGGCGTGTCGGGCTTTGCTGAACTCGGCTTCTTTGAAATCGACGAGCCGGCAGGTCGCGGCGAATGGGAGCTTCACACCGACATTGATGTAACATTCACTCTGTCGGGCGCCACCGACAACGGCCTGGTCTTCGGTGCGTCGATCGATCTCGACGAATCGGACGGTTCGGGTGGTTGTGACTTCGACAACCTGATCCTGGACACGATCGTCTGCGAAGTCTCCGGTAACTCGCCGGCATTCGACAACGATACGCAGGGCGGTGAATCGATCTTCGTGTCGGGCAACTTCGGTACGCTCACCATGGGTGACACCGACGGCGCGCTGGACTGGGCCATGCAGGAAGCCATCATCGGTGCGTCGATCATCGACGACAACGAGCATGGCGGCTACAACGGCAACTCCTTCTTCGACTCCGTTGGTGACGGCCAGATCGCTCGCTACGAATACTCGTTCGGCGACTTCTCGGCTGCGGTCTCTTACGCTCAGATCAACAACGGTCTGACCGACGAGATCCTTGGCGACGACATCTGGGGCATCGGTGCAACCTACGCCAGCGACTTCGGCACGGGCGTCAACTGGCGCTTTGGCCTGGGTTACCAGGAATGCTCCGGCTGTGAAGCTTACGGTGCGTCCATCGGCGCCCGCCTCGACAGCGGCTTTGAAGCGATCATCAACTTCTCGAACAGCGAAGTCGATGGCGCTCTGGGCGCGCTCGGTACTGACACCGACCACTACGGTATCGCACTTGGCTACCGCTTCGACGCGTGGACCTTCGCCGTCAACTACGGTGAGTTCGACTTCCAGAACTCGGACATCACCATCGACGGTTACTCGCTGATCGTTAACTACGATCTCGGTGGCGGTGCTGAAGCTCAGTTCGGCTACGGCTCCACCAGCACGGACACCCCGGCTGGTCTTCCGCAGGTCGACGATATCGACACCTACTCGCTCGGTCTGGCTCTGAACTTCTAAACAGAGACAGTCGACGGACCTAAGTTAAGAGCGGGCTGCGGCCCGCTCTTTTCTTTTCGGGCCCAGGCTGGCAGATGCTGGGGCATGTCGCTTGAAGAAATACAGACCCGCATCAACAAAGCCGAAGAGGCCGCGCAGCGCGCGGCGGGTTCGGTTGAACTGATCGCCGTTTCCAAGGTGCAGCCCCCAGAGCGGGTTGTCGCCGTGCTGGAAGCGGGCCACAGGGTTTTCGGCGAGAACAAGGTGCAGGAGGCGGCCGGAAAATGGCCCGACCTCAAAGACCGTTTCCACGGCGTGGCCCTGCATCTTGTGGGCCCCTTGCAGAGCAACAAGACCCGGCAAGCCATGGCGCTCTTCGACGCCATCCATTCCGTTGATCGGCTCAAGCTGGCGCGCAAGATCGCCGACGTCGCGCAAGAGACGGGCGACTGCCCTGCGCTTTTTATACAGGTTAATACGGGTGAGGAACCGCAGAAGGCGGGCGTTTTGCCGGATGCGGCGGATGCATTTGTTGAAGACTGCAGAGGTCTTGGTCTGCCAATCGCGGGCCTCATGTGCCTTCCACCTGCCCAGGAAGAGCCAACTTTGCACTTCGCGCTTCTGGCCAAGATCGCCGCGCGCAACGGACTTACCGGACTCTCCATGGGCATGAGCGGCGATTTTGAGCGGGCCATTGCCCAGGGCGCGACACATGTGCGCGTCGGCTCCGCCATTTTTGGCGCCCGCGACTACGGTTGAACGATCAGACGGGTCGCGTAGGTGATCCGCTGCAAAACCCAGATGAGATCAGAGCGCTCCAGCGCCACACAGCCTTCTGTGGGATGGCGGGGTTTCCGCCAGGTATGGACAAAAATCGCAGACCCACGGCCCTTCACCGCATAGGGCCAGTTCCAATCCGTCAGCAGGATCACGTCATAAAGCGGATCGGGTCGGCGCAGCCGCTCGTGTCGGAAAGGATGGGGGGACCGCACCATCATATTGTAGTCTGGGTCGCCTACGTCATCGGACCACAGATCGCCCGGGCGAAGCGGCCGCGCCCAATCCACCGGTGGCGTCAGGCGGTCGGGCCGGTAGAGGCAGCCAACGATGCGGTGCAAGCCGGCGGGTGTGGCCCCGTCACCTTCGGCCTTGCGGCGCGAGATCCCGCCGCGCCCAATGGCGGCCGGGATACGCCGGCCGCGAAACCTCAGCCCATAGCGGCCAATGACGAGATCGCTGGCATTCACAGAATGTGGCCGGATTTCATAGCCTTAACATCCAGATACTTGGAGTTTAGCGGATTGCGCCCGACTTTCAGGGGCACGCGCTCTACCACCTCGAGGCCGCAACTGGCCAGCATCTCGACCTTTTTGGGATTGTTCGTCATCAGGCGCACCGTGGAAAATCCGAGCTCAGTGAGTATCTGCGCGCCAAGGCGGAAATCGCGCTCGTCATCTTCAAACCCCAGCCGGTGGTTGGCTTCCACGGTGTCGAAACCCTGATCCTGCAGGGCGTAGGCGCGCATCTTGTTTGCCAAGCCGATGCCGCGGCCTTCCTGGTTCAGATAGAGCAGAATTCCCGCCCCCTCGGTGCCCATCTGATTGAGTGCGCCATTGAGCTGCGGACCGCAGTCGCATTTAAGCGACCCCAGCACATCTCCGGTAAAGCAGGCCGAATGGAGCCGTGCCAGGACCGGTTTCTCCCTGTCAGGCGCGCCGATCTCGATGGCATAATGCTCTTCGCTGTCATCGCCGGGCCGGAAGATATGGAGCCGGCCTGCCTCGGCCGCCGCCATCGGCAACCGGGCCGCCGCGATGTCCTGCACGTCCGGTGCGGTTTCCAGCAGGGCGGCCACCTCGGCTCGCTCCAGAACCGTCAAACCGTCGCTCCCCTCCGGCGCCTGCGCCAGAACCGCGGCGGGCAGAAGCCGTGCAGATTTGACCAGGGCAATGGCCGCGCGGTCGATTTCGGCCTTGCCGTCCCTTTGCGTCCGGAGGGGTCCCTTCATCGGCGTGGCAAGATCGCCCGAGGGGTCCGCAATGGACCGCAGCCAGGCGGGCGTCGCATCCGCGGGCACCATGACACGGGCCAGATCGCCGTCATAGGCGCGCGCCTTCAGGGTGTCCGCCCGCCATGCGGTGATTGCCACCCGCAGGTCATTGGCCTCTGCGCGCAGGCCGGCCAATTGCTCCGCTGTGATCGTTTCTGCCGATAAGACCAGAGCGTGATCGGCGCCGTCTCGCATGACCACCGGCACGCCGGCGCGCAGGTCGGCGCGGGCGCGGGCAATCAGTTGCAGCGGTGTTGGCGCAAAGTCCATGTCCCCTGAATGTTGCAATTCGGGGGTCCGGTCAAACCGTTCGGGGCCAATTTCTGAAACAAACCCGCCCTTGGCGACACGTCCACGTGACCAAGCGGGCGACATTCTTGCCGAAACCGCAACCACAACGCATCTGTGCCTCACGCCACAAGGAGGCTCTTTATGGCCACTCTGAAAAAGATTTTGCTCGTCGACGATGACGATGACCTGCGCGAAGCGCTGTCCGAACAACTGGTAATGACCGAAGACTTCGACGTGTTCGAAGCCGCCACCGGCAGCGAAGCCATGGAAAAGGTCAAAGCCGCGATCTACGACCTTGTCATTCTCGACGTGGGTTTGCCCGATACCGATGGACGCGAACTCTGCCGCCTGATGCGCAAGCAGGGGGTCAAATGCCCGGTTCTGATGCTGACCGGCCACGACAGTGACGCAGACACCATTCTAGGCCTCGATGCCGGGGCCAACGACTACGTCACCAAGCCCTTTAAGTTCCCGGTGCTGCTCGCCCGTATCCGCGCCCAGCTCCGCCAGCATGAACAGTCCGAAGACGCCGTGTTCCAGCTTGGGCCCTACACCTTCAAACCGTCGATGAAGATGCTCATCACGGAAGAGGAAAAGAAGGTGCGCCTCACCGAGAAAGAAACGAACATCCTTAAGTTCCTCTACCGCGCGTCCGAGGGTGTCGTGGCCCGCGATGTCCTGTTGCACGAGGTCTGGGGTTACAATGCCGGCGTGACCACCCATACGCTGGAGACGCACATCTACCGGCTGCGCCAGAAGATCGAGCCCGATCCCTCGAACGCCCGCCTTTTGGTCACGGAATCCGGCGGGTACCGCCTGATCGCCTGACCCATACCCCGTGCCGGGTCAAGGCACATACCTCCCTGTTGGACTGGCCCGGGGCGCGCCCCGGGCTTTTTTCTTGCGAAGGACGGGGGGATTGCTAGTGTTCTCCAAAATTGACTAAGTCACCGGTTTCATGCCGCAAATCGCAGATTTTCGCGCCGACGACGTCCTGTCCTTCTGGTTCCCGGACGATGGGTTCTGGGAAAGCAAAGAGGCATTTCAGCAGTGGATTTTCCACCGGATGCAAGGTGGCGTGGACGACCAGGTCACCGGCAAATTCGGGCCTCTCACGAAATCCGCGGCGCAAGGTCTGCTTGACCACTGGGCAGAGACACCGCGCGGTCGCCTCGCGCTGCTGCTGGCGCTCGACCAGTTCCCAAGGTCGCTCTGGCGGGACACGCCGGCGGCCTTTGCCCAGGACTGCAAGGCCAATCTTCTGGCGCTTGAGGGGATCGAGAACGGTCATTTTGCGCTGCTGAAGCCGTGGGAAAAGCTGTTCTACGTGATCGCTCTCGGCCACTGCGAAGGCCCGGATCACTTGGCCCGCTTTGATATCATCGACCGGATTTCGGACATCATTGTCGAAGAGTTGCCGCCGCATCTTGGCTATGCGGCCGGGGACCTGCGCGGCCAGAACGCCAGAGTCAGGGCCATCATCGAACGCTTCGGGCGCCACCCCCATCGCGACCCCATCTACGGAAGGGTCTCAACGCCTGCAGAAGAGGCCTATATCGCGGCCGGGGACTTTCCGCACGTTCAGCGAGATCGTTCGGCCGAATAAGCCATTCGCTTGCGCCGTTTTATTGTCACTTGAGGCGCCTTCAACCGGCGTATAGGGTCGCGCGGCCTGACCTCCCGGAGCCTTGCCGATGCCTTTCACCCTCGCCACCTGGAACATCAATTCCGTCCGACTGCGTGCTCCGCTTGTCGCGCGGCTTCTGCGCGAGGAAGGGCCCGATATTCTGTGCTTGCAAGAGTGCAAAAGCCCCGTCGACAAGATCCCGGCCGAGGTCTTTGCGGCACAGGGCTATACCCATCTCGTGGCGCGGGGGCAGAAGGGATATAACGGCGTTGCGATCCTGTCGCGCCTGCCGATAGAGGATGCGGGGCACCGCGATTTCGTCGGCAAGGGCGATGCCCGGCACGTGGCGGCAAGGCTTGAGAACGGCGTCACCGTCCATAATTTCTATGTGCCCGCAGGCGGCGATGTGCCGGACCGCGATCAAAACGAGAAATTCGGCCACAAGCTCGATTTCCTGACCGAGATGCGCGACTGGTTTCATGGCGAGACGCCGGAGAGGTCAATCCTTGTCGGTGACCTCAACATCGCGCCGCGCGAGGATGATGTCTGGGACCACAAGAAGATGCTGAAGGTGGTCAGCCATACACCCATCGAAGTGGAGCACCTGGCCGCGACCGCCGACGCCGGAGGCTGGCAGGATGTGACGCGCAAGGATATCCCCGACGGTCTGCTCTATAGTTGGTGGTCCTACCGGGCCCGCGACTGGGATGCCGCGGACAAGGGGCGGCGGCTCGACCACATCTGGTCGACATCCGACATTTCGGGCGCGGCTCATTCCAGCCGGGTCCTGCGCGCCGCCCGCGGCTGGGACCAGCCCTCTGACCACGCGCCGGTCTTCGCGACATTCGATTTCCGATAGCGGCGGGGCCCGGATGCGAAGGGTTCTACAAACCAAACACTTGGCCTTTGGCGTTTCAGACCGCATATAGAGGCCAAACCGACCTGACCTTTGGGGGAGGACAAGACATGCTGGAACTCGGACAGACACCCACCGCCGCGGGCGCAGACCTGATCAGCGAAGCCACAGATGCGACCTTTATGAAGGAGGTCATCGAAGCGAGCCAGGATGTCCCCGTGATCGTGGATTTCTGGGCGCCCTGGTGCGGCCCCTGCAAGACACTGGGTCCGCTTCTTGAAGAAGAGGTCCGCAAGGCTGGCGGTCAGGTCCGTATGGTCAAAGTCAATGTCGACGAAAACCAGCAGATCGCGGCGCAACTGCGCATCCAGTCGATTCCAACGGTCTATGCCTTCTCGGGCGGCCAGCCCGTTGATGGGTTTCAGGGCGCTTTGTCGCCGGGCGAGGTCAGCCAGTTCGTCACCCGCATCGCGCAGCTTGGCGGCGGCGATGGTGCCGGAGGCCTGAACGAGGCCATTGAGACTGCCGAAACGATGCTGCAAGAAGGCGCGGCTGCGGATGCGGCACAGGTCTTTGCCGCCGTTCTGGGCGAAGACCCTGTCAATGCGGCGGCCTACGGCGGTTTGGTCCGCGCGCATCTTGCGGCTGATCAGATCGACCAGGCGCGCGCAATCGCCGACAGTGTACCCGCCGAGGTCGCCAGCGCGCCCGAATTTGAAGCGGCGCTGGCCCAGCTGGACCTTGCCAGCCAGGCTGCCGACGCAGGCCCGGTGGCCGAGCTTCTGGCCCTGATCGACGCCGAGCCCGACAACCATCAGGCGCGCTTCGACCTTGCCACCGCGCTGCATGCCTCGGGCGACGTGGAAAGCGCTGTCGAGCACCTTTTGGAGCTTTTCCGCCGCGACCCGGAATGGAATGAAGCTGCCGCAAAGACGCAGCTCTTCACGGTATTCGACGCCCTGGGGCCGAAGGATCCGGTCGCTCAGGCTGGCCGCAGAAAGTTGTCTTCAATAATATTTGCCTGAACGTGCCAACGCTCTAGCTTTTTGGCCATGCTGTCGGGAGCAGATCTTCCAGAGACCGTTCCGGTCTTTCCGTTGCCGGGTGCGTTGCTTTTGCCGCGGGCGCGCCTTCCGCTCCATATCTTCGAGCCACGCTATCTGGCGATGCTCGACGATACGCTTAAGACCTCGCACCGCCTGATCGGCATGGTCCAGCCGCTTGATGGACCAACGGCGCGCCAAAGCCACGGATTGCATTCCATCGGCTGTGCCGGTCGTCTGACGGCCTTCTCGGAAACCGAGGATGGCCGCTATATGATCACGCTGAGCGGCGCGTCGCGGTTTCGGATTGTCGAAGAGGTGACCGGGTTTACACCTTACCGGCGCATGGATGTCAGCTGGTCGGGGTTCGAGCGGGACCTTGGGTCGACCGAAGCGGACGGCGGATTTGACCGCACGGCCTTCCTTGATCTTTTGTCCCGGTTTTTCCAGTCCCAGGGCCTGTCCACAGATTGGGAAAACCTCAAGGAAGCGGACGACGAGCTTTTGATCAATTCGCTGTCAATGCTCTGTCCCTTCGATCACGAAGACAAGCAGGCGCTTCTGGAGGCGCCGTCGCTGACCACGCGCCGGGAAACGCTTGTCACCTTGATGGAATTCGCCCTGCGTGGCGGCATCAACGAGGAATTTATGCAATGAGCGACGATGTCGTGGTGGATCGCCGGATGCTGGAGGCGCTTGTGTGCCCGGCCACCAACGCCCCCCTGACCTATGACGCCGAACGCTCCGAGCTTGTCTCGAAAGCCGCGCATCTGGCCTATCCGATCCGCAGTGGTATCCCGATCATGCTGGTCGACGAAGCGCGTAAACTCGACTGACCGGCGGTCAGAGCGGACGACCCTGCATCAGCTTGGGCACATCGCCCGTCAGCCCTGCCGCCTCGCGGATGAACGCGCGCCGAAGGCCCGGCATGGCCGACACGGCGCCAAGGCCTATGTCTCGCGCCAGACGCAAAAGACCATTGTCGTTTGAGAAGAGCCGGTTAAAGCCATCGGTCGCCACGGCGAGCGCGGCCGCGTCGAAACGGCGCCACTGCTGGTAGCGTTTCAGGACCGCAAGCTCGCCAATATCCTCGCCGCGCCGTCTGGCCTCGGCCAACACTTCAGCCAGGGCTGCCACATCTTTCAGACCCGCGTTCAAACCTTGCCCCGCGATGGGATGCACCCGGTGCGCCGCATCGCCGAGTAGCGCGGTGCGCTCTGCGACAAACTCGTGCGCCAGGGACAAAAACAACGGATAGGTAAAGCGGTCTCCGGCAAGGGAGATATCGCCAAGAAAATCGCCGAACCTAGGCCGCAGCACATCGAGATAGGCCGCATCGGGCAGGCTGTTGATGCGCGCGGCTTCGGGTTTGGATTCGGTCCAGACTACGGACGACCGATCGCCACTCAGCGGCAGGATCGCCAGCGGCCCCGACGGCATAAAAAACTGATGCGCGTGCCCTTCATGGGGGCGTTCGTGGGCCAGTGCGCAGACAAGCGCGGTCTGGTCGTAGTCGAACGTGACTTTCTTCAGGCCGGCCCGGAGTGCAGTCGCGCTCTTGGCCCCATCGGCACCTACGAGAAGCCGCGCCGTCACCGTCTGCCCGTCGCTCAGTGCCACAGTGACCGTGCCCGGAACGGCGCCGTGGTCGACGACACTCACTCCGCTTCTTTGCTGGGTCAGGTCGAGACCGGCCACCGCATCCAAGAGTACCGGCCGCAAGTGACGGTCCTCCACCATGAAACCCATGGGGCCTTCTTCGATCTCGGCATGGTCGAAATGCAGAAACAGAGGTGACGGGCCTTCGCCCGCACGCCCGTCGGTGACGGTGATGTCCAGAATCGGCTGCGCGTTCGCAGCGAGTTCTTCCCAGAGCCCGAGCGCCTCCATCAGCCGTTTCGACGTGAGCGCCAACGCATAGGAGCGGCCATCGAACCTCGGCGCGGCGCGTGTCTCGGTGGCGTGGGGGTCGACGATGATTACATGAAGACCAGCTTGGGCGCAGGCAAGAGCAAGGGCGGTGCCGTTCAGGCCGCCACCCGAAATCGCGATGTCGCAGTCAAATGCCATGCCCGACATATGCGTGTGCCCCAGGGGATTGTCCATGCGCCGAGGCGCCGCTACCGTCGCGCCCTGCGACCTGACGGGGGATTGGGATGAGCGAGACCTGGCTTTGGATGACGGCTGCCGAACTTGGGCGAGGGATAGAGGCGGGCACAATCGACCCCCGCGACCTGACCGAGGCCTATCTGGGCGCCGCGGCAGCCCACAGGGATACGGCTCGTATCTTTACCCATCCGATGCCCGAGCGCGCCCGCGCCGAAGCCGCCGCAGCGGCCGAACGCGCGAAACTGGGCCTTCGCCGCAGTCCACTGGACGGCGTGCCGGTGTCCTGGAAAGACCTCTTCGATGCGGTAGGCGCGCCCTGCGAGGCAGGCTCGGCGCTTTTGAAAGATCGGCGACCCGAACGGGATGCCGAGGTATTGCGCGTGGCCACAGCCGAAGGTCTGATCTGTCTTGGCAAGACACATATGTCCGAACTGGCGTTCTCTGGCCTGGGCCTAAATCCAGTGACGGCCACACCCCCCTGCGTGAACGATGCCGAGGCAGTGCCCGGTGGCTCGTCTTCCGGAGCGGCAGCCTCTGTTGCCCATGGCATCGCCGCCGCTGGCGTCGGGTCCGATACTGGCGGCTCGGCCCGCGTTCCCGCCGCTTGGAACGACCTTGTCGGGCTGAAGACAACCTCGGGCCGGCTGCCCTTGGAGGGCGTCGTTCCCTTGTGCGCAAGGTTCGACACTGTCGGTCCCCTGACCCGCAGCGTAGAGGATGCCGCATTGCTTCTGGCGGCTATGGAGGGGCGCAAGGCATCGGATCTTTCGGGTGTCGCGCTGTCCGGTGCGCGGCTGGCGGTCTTCCGCAGCCCCTCGGTGGAGGAGCTCCGCGAGACACCGGCGGATGCTTTCGGCAGTGCCCTGGCACGTCTGGAGCGTGCGGGCGCGACAGTGAGTGACCTGAACTTTCCCGAGTTCGAGCGTGCCATGGACCTTACGGGCGTACTCTACCCGTCTGAAGCCTACGGCATCTGGCGCGAGACCATCGAAGCGGCGCCGCACCTGATGTTTGCGGAAATCCTCGCCCGTTTCCGCGGCGGTGCGGATGTATTGGCGAGCGATTATGTGGCCGCATGGCGCACGGTCGACGCGGTCCGTGCCGCCTACGCCGAGGCAAGCTCAGGTTTTGACGCCGTTCTGATCCCAACTGCACCCACCCTGCCGCCGAGCCGCAAACGCCTTTTGGAAGATGAAGACTACTACAAAACCGAGAACCTCTACGCCTTGCGCAACACCCGCGTCGGGAACCTGCTTGGTCTCTGCGCCGTGACGCTACCCACCGGTGTGCCGTCCTGCGGGATCAGCCTGATGGCGGGGCCCATGGAAGAAGAGCGGCTCCTGCGCCTGTCGGCTGCCGCCGAGCGCGCTTTGGCCTAAATGCCACAAGGCCTCCGGCGGGCCCAAAAACGTTCGGTTTTTCTGGACCAGACCGCCGCCTGCAGGTAGTTTCGTGTTCAAACGGGGCGAAACGACCCCGATCCGAGGCAGAGATGGTGTTTCCCGAGCGGTTTTCGAACCTGCCAGAATACGCGTTTCCGCGTTTGCGGACGCTTCTTGACGCCCATGAACCGGGCGGAGACCCGATTGCGATGACAATCGGAGAGCCGCGCCATGCTTTTCCGCCTTGGATCATCGAAGTCATCAACGACAACGTCGAAGGCTTTGGCCGCTATCCTCCGAACGAGGGCACACCTGAGCTTCTGGCCGCTCAAGCCGGTTGGCTTCGGCGCCGCTACGGTGTCACGCTCGACCCGGCAAACAATGTCATGGCGCTGAACGGCACGCGCGAAGGACTGTATAACGCCGCGATGGCGCTTTGCCCTGAGACCAAGAACGGCGCGAAACCAGCGGTACTGGCGCCGAACCCGTTTTATCAATGCTATATGGTTGCCGCGCTGTCGGTGGGGGCCGATCCGGTTTTTGTGCCAGCAACGGCTGCCAGTGGCCATTTGCCGGACTACGCGTCCGTGGGCGAAGAGGTGCTGAACCGCACGACCATGGTTTACATCTGCTCGCCTGCTAACCCACAGGGCGCGGTGGCAGATGCCGACTACTGGGCAGATCTGTTCGATCTGGCCGAACGCTACGATTTCCGGGTGCTCGCGGATGAGTGATACTCCGAGATCTATCGCGACACGCCGCCGCCCGGTGCCTTGGCAGTCGCCGAAGCGCGCGGCGTGGATCCAGAACGCGTGATCGTCTTCCATTCGCTTTCCAAACGCTCGAACCTGCCTGGTCTGCGGTCGGGTTTTGTCGCTGGCGGGCCCGAGAGCATCGCCCGCATCAAGACGCTGCGCACCTACGCCGGATCACCCTTGCCGCTGCCGTTGCAACGGGCCGCAGAACGCCTGTGGGAAGACGAAACCCATGTGGACGAGAACCGCAGTCTCTATTGCCGGAAGTATGAGACCGCCGACCAGATCATGTCGGGTGTGCAGGGCTATCAGAGCCCCGAAGCCGGGTTCTTTCTCTGGCTTCCCGTCGAGGATGGCGAGGCGGTGACATTGCGGCTTTGGAAAGAGACCGGCGTGCGCGTTCTGCCTGGCGCCTATCTCAGCCAGACGGTCGGGGGCGAGAACCCCGGACAGGGCTACATTCGCGCGGCCATGGTGGCCGAACATGACGATATGGCGCGGGGCTTAATCGCCCTGCGCGACTGCATTTACACGTGAGGAGAAGAGACGGCATGGCATACCAGGCACGGCAGCGCGACCCGCTTTTTGACGCGGAGACTCAGGCCATTCTGGAACGCCGCGGGCGTGAGCTCTTCGGTCTCTTGCTACTCGCGCTGGCAGCTGCCGCTGGAACGATGCTCTGGTCCTATTCGCCGGAAGACCCAAGCTGGCTGTCGTCGACCGGCGCCCCCGTTGAGAACGTCATGGGGGCCATTGGCGCGGCGCTGGCCTCGCCGGCCTACGTGATTCTGGGCTACGGCGCCTGGTTGATCCCGGTCTGCCTCGGTGTCTGGGGCGTCCGATTTGTGGCGCACAAGGGCTGCGACCGGGCCATCGGGCGGCTGATCTTCGCGCCGATCGCAATCGCGTTGGTATCTGTCTATGCCGCCTCGCTGATGCCCGGTGCGCTGTGGACGCACAGCTTCGGTCTGGGTGGGCTTTTGGGCGATACGGTGCTCGGCGCCATGCTGGGGATCCTGCCAATCAGCGCGACACTGGGGCTGAAGCTCTTGTCGGTGATCATCGCCATCCTGGCGCTGGGGGCCACGGTCTTTGCCCTTGGGGCAACCCGGACCGAACTGCTGGCGCTGGGGCGTTTTTTGCTTCTGGGCCTTGTCTTTACCTATGCGACCATTGTCGGACTGCTCGGCCGGGGCTTGCGCGGAAGCTGGGCCATGGTCGAGGCCAGTCGCAATCGTATCGCTGAATCCGACGCGCGTTTTGAAGAGAGCGACGAGGACCAGATCCCCGAGTTCATGAATTTCGAGCCCGAGGCGCCGCGCCGCAAGGGGCTGTTTTCCATCCTGCCCACAGCCAGCCGCGTCGAAGCGGTTGAACCCGAGCCCGAGCTTTTGGAACGCCGTGTCATCGATGAGACGCGCTTTATCGAGGCCCCGGGTGACGATCAGATCCGTTCGCGCATTGCAGATGCGATACGGGCGCGGATGGGCGGGCGGACCGAGGCGCCGGCCGCGCTGCGCGAAGAGCCGCCTGTGCGGGCCGAGCCGCAGGTTCTCCGTGCCCCTGAGCCCCTGATAGAAGAGGTCGAAGACCCCTACATCGCGGACGAACCGCTGCCAACCGCTCGCCTTGAAAGCCCCGCTTTGCACCAGTCGGCGCCGCGGACTGTGGTCCAGAATGCGCCGCGCAAGGCGCCGGCCCCCTCACGCCAGGCGCAGGCCGAGGCGCAGCCGAGCCTTGCGCTTGAGGATGACGGCGGCGAGAGCTACGCCTACCCGCCGCTGTCGCTTCTTGCGTCCCCTGACAGCGTAGAGCGGCATGTCCTGAGCGATGAAGCGCTGGAAGAAAACGCGCGCATGCTGGAAGCTGTGCTCGACGATTACGGCGTGAAAGGCGAGATCGTTTCGGTCCGACCCGGCCCCGTCGTCACCATGTACGAACTTGAACCGGCGCCCGGTCTAAAGGCCAGCCGCGTCATCGGTCTGGCCGATGATATAGCCCGGTCCATGTCGGCGCTTTCCGCCCGTGTCTCCACCCTTCCGGGCCGCTCGGTGATCGGGATCGAACTGCCCAATGCAAACCGCGAAAAGGTGGTCCTGCGCGAAATCCTTGCCAGCCGCGACTTCGGCGATGGCAATCAGCGCCTGCCGCTTGCCCTGGGCAAGAACATCGGCGGCGACCCCGTGGTCGCGAACCTCGCCAAGATGCCACATCTCCTGATCGCCGGGACCACCGGGTCCGGTAAGTCTGTGGCGATCAACACCATGATCCTTTCGCTTCTCTACAAGCTGACGCCCGAGGAATGCCGGCTGATCATGATCGATCCGAAGATGCTGGAACTCAGCGTCTACGACGGCATTCCCCACCTTCTGTCGCCCGTCGTTACCGACCCCAAGAAGGCGGTCGTTGCCCTGAAATGGGTCGTGGGCGAGATGGAAGAACGCTACCGCAAGATGTCCAAGATGGGCGTGCGCAACATCGAAGGCTACAACGGCCGCGTGCGCGAAGCCCTGTCGAAGGGCGAGATGTTCAGCCGGACAGTGCAAACAGGTTTCGACGATGAAACCGGCGAACCCGTCTTCGAGACCGAGGAATTCGCGCCCGAAACCATGCCCTTCATCGTCGTGATCGTCGACGAAATGGCGGACCTGATGATGGTCGCCGGCAAGGAAATCGAGGCGTGCATTCAAAGGCTTGCGCAGATGGCGCGGGCCTCGGGCATCCATCTGATCATGGCGACGCAGCGGCCCTCGGTGGACGTGATCACGGGCACCATCAAGGCCAACTTCCCCACGCGTATCAGCTTCCAGGTGACCTCCAAGATCGACTCGCGGACGATCCTGG
>JBCDED010000015.1:0-53505 GCA_039179985.1 Pseudomonadota bacterium | reverse complement strand
CTGGCCAATGCGCTGTTCGCCGACATCCGACCGGCTGAGAAGTACGTCATCGCCATCGCCGCCTTCGAGCAGGTCGGAACCGCGCCCGCCGTCCATGACGTCGCTACCGGTACCGCCAATCAAGTGGTCGTCGCCGTAACCTCCGTTAAGGGTGTCGTCGCCGGCGCCGCCGTCGATGGTGTCATCGCCTGCACCACCGTCGATTTCGTCGTCTCCGCCAAGGCCGTCGATTGTGTCGTCGCTGGCTTCCATTGGCTGGGGGCCGGACGGGTTGGTCAAAGCATCGCCCGGACCGTTTTCAAAAAGCTCCAGCACCTGGTCGGAACTCAGTGCATCATCCGGTGTATTGCCGCCCCAAACGCCGAAATCAGCAATCGCCCCCTCAAGCGGGTTTCGCAAATCTTCATTGTCCGTCGCAAAGGCCTGTGCGGTATCGTTGAGGTCCGTTTTGTGCTGATCCGCGCCAAAGACCCAGGGTTCTTCGTTCTGCACCAGATACGCTTCTGTGTAGACGCCAGGCGTGGCAGTGTCCCCTTCTGAGGCACGCCACGCATCGTCCGGGATGGCTTGCCCGTCTTTGTAGACAGTAACGCCGCTTTCGGTGAACGACACTGCAAGGTGCGTCCATTCTCCTTCGGTCAGGATGCCAGCGTCGGATTCCCAGCTGTGGTTCGACCCGCCGTCGCCTTCTGCCATCCGGAGAAACAGTTCTCCGTCATTGGTGTGTCCCAGGCGGAAGTGCCCGCCGTCTCCGGAGTTCCTCTGATCCTTGGTGACAAACATGCTTGTGTCGCCGAGATCATCCGGCCTCACCCACATTGCGATTGTGCCTTGTGTGATGGCCATCGACGGATCGTGATCCAGGTAGGCAAAGTCCGCTTCCCCGTCAAAATACAGGGCGCTGTCCGGGGTTCCGTCCGGTCCTGCAGTGCTGTCATCGGTTCTCAGGACGGCGGCGTTCTCGACCAGGGCAAACGCTGCGATCGTCTGGAGACTTCCGGTCTGACCGGCAAATGTACCTTCACTTCCGTCACCCAATGTCCAATAGCCGAGCGCGCCGGGCAGTCCGTTGGTCGCAGGTGTATCGGTCATATCCATGACGTCAGCGCTTTCGGTCCCACCGACATTTTGGGCGGCGGCTTCTACGACGCCAAGCTGCTCAAACGGAGCCCGGGTTTCCGTATATTCCGGATCGCCGTCCGAACCGGCTGCCAGCATGTCTTCGGTGAAATTGGCGTTCTGGAATGCAGAAGCCGGATCCCCTGTCACTGCACCCAAATTCTCGGTACCCATACCGTTATTGGTTTGCATGTTCGCGCCCTCTGTGGGCGTTCGGGTGTCGTATCCCTTTACCTCTTCGCCATCTACGATCGTTATCTTTTCTTCGCCGGCGGGATTGAGGGCCTCGGCTAGATCCTCAATGCCCTCGACAATGCCGTATGTGACGTTGTCGTCGGTCTGGATGTCTTCCTTCTGGACCAGATCACCATGCACGATTAGCTGACCGATCAGGTCCATTGCATGGGCTCCGCCTCCGCCGTGCTGGTTCGAAATGACGGTGATGATGCTTTCCAAAGCATCATCGCCCATGACGTCCGCGTGTTCGACGTAGACATTGGCGGTGTGTCCGATGACCGCGATGCTGTCTTCGCTGGCGTCGTAGTCTGCAACGATGTCTATTCCGAAACTATCGACCCAGTGGTCGTGTTGCTCGTTGTTTTCTCCTGCGACCCCGGCCCAGTCTATGGAACCGTCGTCTTCGACGTGTTTTTCGATGATGTCGAGCTTTGCGTTGATCTGCGGTTTGATCAGGAAGGTATCCGCGCCTTCGCCACCGATCAGAACATCATCGCCAAGAAGCGGTTGATCCGCGTAGGCGGCAAGCTTCTGCAATTCATCATCGACTTCGCCATCCGGGTCGCCGCGCGTAACGATGTCGATCGCAACCTGCCCAATTTTCTGTTCGCCGGCGTCGGAAGTCGAGATCAGCGTGTCGTCGCCTTCGCCGCCCATAAGAACATCGGAACCACGGCCGCCGTCGAGAAGGTCATTACCTTCGCCGCCAAGGAGGATGTCATCGCCATACCCGCCATGAAGGTCATCGTCACCGGCCAGTCCATCAATTGTATCGTCGGCGCCATTTCCGTGGATCACATCGCGCGATTCGGACGCTGTCGCAGTGACCGGGGTTTCCAGCGAGGTTTCACCCAAAAAGTACGATGGATGGTACACGTCCACCGGTACGAGGGGAACGTTCGACGGCGGGTTTTCGAAGTCGCCGACTGTTTGGTAGAAGGCACTCTGATCGAATGGCAGCCCGTCAATCGAAAGGTTCAGCGCCATTGACCCCTTCTCATCAAAGTAGAGAAGGTCAATCTCGTAAAGGCCACCTTCGAACTCGACCAGTCGCGAAGCGCCCGACCCGCTTTCATCTCCATCAAGATTGCTGAAGCTGGTCCCCCCGATCTGCATTGCGAAGCCGTCGTCGGAAATGACTTCAATAAGGTGGACGCCCTCGGGGATGTAAACGAAGCCCGACAGGGTGAGCGCGGACGGGCCCATTTCGATTGCGTCGCCATCGCCGACGATCGTTCCGGCATCGTGATCAAGGAACTCGGCAACAGTCGTGCCGCTGTCCTTTGCGCCGTAGGCGATCTCGGAGGCAGTAAACGTCACTGAAGGAGCGTTCGCCGTTGACTCTTCTGCTTCGCTCAGAGACGCGATCTCTTCGCCGGTGACGAAAACGGCACCTGCCAGGCCGGTTCCCACGGCAGGAATCCCACTGACGCTGGAAAGGGCGACTGCAGGGGTCAGCCCTTCCGGGGTATCCAGATCCGCAGGATCGAAATATGTCTGTATCGTCATGGCACAAGTCTCCTGTTGACGCACAATGATGTCTTGTGCGTTTGCCAAAGTTCTGCCCTTTGGGTTTCATTATCGATGTACTGGCTTCGGTGGAGCCTGGGCGACGCCCATCGAAGAGCTAAGCGAGGGAACCGGAACTGATGATGACCCTAACCGGAATTGTGGCAACAAAAAGATGGCGCGGATTCTTGGGCGACAATGGGGTCAAAACCCCAATAGGGATCGGCACGTCTCCGCCGAAACCAGTTTTAGGCCTTAAAATAAAAAGATTTTTTGGATTGCGAAGCTGCCATAAACAAAACGGAAAAAACACTTGAACTGTTTCTGGATCATAGATCAGGCAAGAAAGAGCCTAACATCGATCACATTCTTCTTGCCGGAATGGACCGCTTCTGTGTGGGACGCTGACATTCGCATCCCAATCTTCCGAGCTCAATTATTTTTGGGCCTCTGTAGTGGCAGTTCATTGCCGCGCTCGGGCAGCACGAAACAAGCGGCGCCCCATCCTTTGTGCGGTGTTGGGAATGGGGCGCCAACCACTATAAAAAAGACGATAGTTGCTGGACTATGGGAAATTAGTATCACAAGCAGCGGCTTATTCATTCGACGACTGTTTTCAAGCGCATTCAAGGCAGAACTTGTCGTCTTTCGGCAACACAGTTTGGTGGCGCCCTGGACCACCTGACATCGGGCGGTGCAAAACGGTTTGGCGCCGCCGGCAGGACCAAAAATTGGTATCTGAGTCCATAAAAAAAGCCCCGGCTCAATTTAAAGTGAAAAGGGGAAAACGGTACTAATCGACACCATGCCTTTCAACGCTAAAAGCATACCGCACCAACTTATCCTTTTTTGAACGGACATGCGGCGGCAGCATACGGCCTTTGTAAAGACGGTTGAAGGCGTGGTCAGCGTGCTGAAATACGGGCGAATTCGGCACCCCGCAAAGCGACGTCTGCCTGGTCAAACTTCACAGCCGGTTCGACAACGGGCAGCAACTGTACTCTTGGGGCTTTGGAAGCCATGCTCAGCACTGCCCTTGGGAACGCGCAGCCCATTCCTCCGATCGGTAGTAGCTGACGCCTCGACGAACTGGGGGGACCGTCGAGGCGTCATGGCCGTAGTGTGCGAGGTACTGGCCAGTGCTGCTGACGCCTATACCAAGTCGTTCAACCAGTCCGAGAAATTATTCACATACCCGGGTTCTTGGGCGCAGGTTCGCCTGTCCTGAGCGTGAAGCCGCCCATTGGAAACCCGGGCGTGCGGCGAGCCGAGTTGGAGGCGCCCCAACGCAAGAGGAGCCGGGATGTCCTAAGCGGTCTACACACCCAGTTGAGAGACAGGGGGGTCGGTGGTATACTGGCACCACCGACAGAATGTGTTCTGGAATAACGAAAGGCTGGATGCTAAAAATTTTTTGCAGTCAGAGCCTTACAAAGGCTCGGTTTGTACGTAGTTCGTGCTGCCCGTCCGGACAGCGAACAGACCAAAGTGACCTGTGTGAGTGTGCAATGGCCCGCCAAAAAACCAAGGAAGTTTCGATTGCCGGGACGCCGGCGCGCGACTTGGGGATACCTGGCCGCGTTCGCACCGGGTCTATTGAGCGCGGACAAAAGAACCAAGCTTTCTTGACCGGCGAACGAAATGCGCCGCGGTTCAGATCATGGCCCAATCGGTGAAGTTCCAACGAACTGGACCTGGGCGGCCCGGTGCCGGTGTAGACGGCGGGCTGGGTGTTGGCTGAGTCATAAGAGGCTTCCTTTTGCGTATGGAGATACGTTCAGGATGCCTGAGCGCGGGCTCGCCGGGCGCATGTCGTTTCTTTTGCGGAGCAGGACCGCGCCGACGATGAATTCCGCAGAAAGGTCGTTTCCACCCGGGGCCGGAAGCAATACTCCAACGTCAGTGGTGTGGCTGGCGCCCCGGAAAGCGGCGCTTGATTAAACTTCCTTAACGATGACGTCAAAAAGATTGCGCTCTGGCAAGGCCGCCATAGGTCAGGATCATCAGGATGTGCACCGCACAGCAGCCTGATGCGGTTGGGTTTCAAATAGCAGCAGTCGACCCTTTCGCGTGGGCGCAGCCACCACCCCCTTAAGCAAATTGGTTGCGCCCCAAATCACCCAGGGCGTGTATTGGGCGAGATTAAAGCGCTGTCCCCCGCGGTTTGCGGTGAGTAGGGAGGTGGATGTGGTGGGAGTTTTTTGCATAGGGGTCGATCGCAACGTTGTCTTGGTCGGACAGCTGCAGTAGCTTCATCGACGGCGTTCTAACCGCGACATGCGATTTAAATGGCACCCGAGTTCTACAGTCCCGGACCAGGAACGACGATGAAGACTGTGACTATACCTTATGGAGCCAAACAGCCTGAAATTGCTGTCAATTGATTGACAGATTGCTTCCCCGGTATTGTGATGAGTTGACCAAAGTGCTCCGTGTACGTGAGCAACCCCTTGCGTGACAACTCTGTGTTACGCAGATCAGCTACGTTGAAGTTGAAGAAGGCCTGAGTATAAAGAAGGCTATTCTTGATTTGATTGCGCGTACCGAGTTTGGGCATTTCGTTCGGACTAAATGAAACTCTTAATCGCGTTCCCGGATCTGTGTGAGCCACGGTTCACACTTCGTGCCCGGGGCAACACAGAACTACAGGGACTAGGCCAATGGAAAATGATCCGAGCCAGGGCCAGTTTTGCGTCGTCAAAACGCCAGACGGCGTAAGCACAAAGATCTTCGCAAAGGCTTTTAAAGCCCCTGAACCCGGCCTTGTTCATACCCTGTTCACCACCTACAACGACACTGGAGGAACACTTCAACGGGATCGCACACTTGTTCTGGCGGTCAGGCCGCCTCGTGCAAAGTCAGACAAACTCGTGGATGTCCAGTTTGTGGAGGCGATCCCAAGCGGACCACTTTCGAAGCGGGAGGCCTCTTTGGTAGAATGGATGACAGATGCCCTGGCGTACGGCGCATCTATGCCCAGCGATGCTTGAGGGAATACCTGCAGTTTGACGCGCCTTAACCCCTTTGGTGGTCGCAGCCGCGCAGAACTCAGTTAGCTTGTGTAGCCCCCGAGTTCGCAGACAACCTTCCATTCGGCCTCTGTTACTGGCTGCACCGAGAGGCGCGAGTTCTTGATCAGCACCATCTCGGCCAGCCTCGGTTCGGCCTTGCAGATCTCCAGCGTGACGGGTGTCGCCATGGGGCCCAGGGCGCGGATGTCGACGCAGTCCCACCGCTCATCATCGGTGGTACTGTCTGGATGGGCTTCCGCCGAAACCTCGACAACGCCGACGACCGCCTTTTCGCTTTGCGAGTGGTAGAAGAACCCTTTGTCCCCCAGCTTCATTGCCCGCATATGGTTGCGGGCCTGGTAGTTGCGCACACCGTCCCACTCCTCGCCCACGTCGCCCTTGGCCACCTGATCTTCCCAGCTCCAGACCGAGGGTTCCGATTTGAAAAGCCAATAGGCCATGGCAGCATCCTTCACTTGAGATCAGGCTTTCGCGCCCTTCTTGCCGGAGCCGAGCATTGCCGGGCTCGCTGTGTCAAGCGGCCAGCGCGGGCGGGCGCACAAGGACAGGTCGTCGATTTGGCCGGCGCCGTAGCGCTCCAGCCCCGCCCAGGCGATCATGGCGCCGTTGTCGGTGCAAAGCGCCGGCGGCGGTGCGACAAAGGTCAGCCCGCGATCCCGGGCCTGATCGGTCAGGGCGGCCCGAATTTCCGTATTCGCCGCAACGCCGCCAGCTACCGCAAAGGCCGTAATCCCCCCCGACGTGTCCAGCGCGCGGCGCGATTTCTCCCGCAACACATCCACGATAGCGGCCTGAAACGACGCAGAAAGATCGGCCTGATCCTGCGGATAGAGCCCTCCCTGCGCTTCGATCAGGTCGTTGCGGGCGCGCAGGAGTGCGGTCTTCAGACCGGAGAAGGACAGATCACACCCGGGCCGGTCGAGAAGCGGGCGCGGAAACCCAAAGCGCGCGGCGTCGCCGTTCCGGGCCATCCGTTCCACATGGGGCCCGCCCGGTTGCGGCAGCCCGAGAAGCCGCGCGGCCTTGTCGAAGGCTTCGCCCGGCGCGTCGTCGATCGTGCCGCCGAGGCGGGTGAAGGCCTCTGGTCCGTCCACGCGTAAGAACTGGCAGTGACCGCCCGAGACCAGAAGCAAGAGGTAAGGATAGGCGATGCCGTCAGTCAGGCGGGGTGTCAGCGCGTGACCAGCCAGATGGTTAACCCCAACCAGCGGCAGCCCGGCCCCCGCGGCGATCCCCTTGGCGCACATGACGCCGGACAACACGCCGCCGATCAGCCCGGGACCCGCTGTGACGGCAACGGTGTCGATCGATGTCAGCGGAAGCCCGGCGGCGCGCAGCGCCTGTTCGACGGCCAGATCAAGTTTTTCGGCGTGAGCGCGCGCGGCAATCTCGGGCACGACTCCCCCGAAGGCGGCGTGCAGATCCGCCTGTTCCATGACGATCGAGGACAGGATGTGACCTTTGCCGCCTTCGTCCATACGCACGACAGCGGCCGCGGTTTCATCGCAGCTGCTTTCGATGCCAAGACAAGTGAGGCTCTGGGCCAAGGAAACGGACCTTCGGTTGCGGAATGGGCAGCGCGCAGGTAACACCGGCACCCATGCCAGACAAGGTCCGCTTGGGGACGGCTGCAGTGACCGACGCACCATATGCATTGCTGATTACGCGCCCAGAACCCGGGGCGAGCGACTTTGCGGCCCTGTGCCAGGCGCAGTTCGGGGCGGATCTGACGGTGGTCATTTGTCCGCTTCAGCGGATCGAATACCGTTATCTCGTCGATGTGCCCGACGCCCCCGGAGGCGTGATCTTTACCTCGGCAAATGGCGTTCGCGCGGCCTGTGAAAGCTGGCCGCACGCATTCGGGCAGGCGTTTTGCGTGGGTGCGCGGACGGCGGAACTGGCGGCGGCGGCCGGGTTCGACGCGCATTCGGCAATGGGGGATGTGGAGGATCTGGCCGCGATGCTGATCGCCCGCGCCCCAGCCGCACGGCTCTTGCACCTGCGGGGGGCAGAGACCGTGGGCGATCTGGCCGTGCGACTGCGCGCATCCGGCCTGACCTGTGACGAGATCATTGCCTATGACCAACTGGAGTGCTCGCCGACAGATGAGGCCCGTGCAGCGCTGAAAGGAGACGCCTCGGTGCTGTGTCCCGTTTTCTCGCCGCGGTCCGCCCGCCTCTTGCTGCCGCTTCTCTCGGGGGCACGGGTCGACGTGCGAACCGTGGCGATCAGCCCGGCGGTGTCCGACGCCCTCGGCGGCGCGGATGCAGTTGCAGAAACTCCTGACGTGAAGGCTGTGCTCGACGCGATGGCGGGCTATCTGGGCCATTGATAAAACGCGCCATGTAGGCGTCTTGAGAGGATGGCACCGGCACGGTAGAGTTTCCCTTGGGCGCTGTTCTGGGGGCGCCGACCGGCTTTGCGAGGGATGTATCATTGGCACGGAAAAAGTCCGACAGTACCGACGAAGCCGAAAAAATTACCGAAGAAGAACAGGTTACCGAAGACAACGTCGAGACGCCTGGCAGCGAGGCCGGTGCGGCAGAGAACGAGACCGGCGAATCCCCTGACGGCGAAGAGGGTTTGAAACCGGACGACGAGCCGGAAGAGGCCCAAGCCGAAGACGCGGCCGCCGATGCGACGGACACTGCGGAGACGGAACCGGCCGGCATCGAGGACGCTGAATTCGTCGACATCGGAAGCGACACGGACACACCCGCAGAAATCGCGGAGACGTCTGTCGAAGAAACCACCGAAGCTTGGGGTGGCACTGCGGCGAACGATGACAGCCCGGCAGAACCCGATCCGCTGGAAGGTCCGTTCGAGACCTCTGCCGAACCAGAACCGCAACCCGAACCGACACCGGAACCTGAACGCGAAGCGCCCGATACGGTGACCGCGGCCAGCCAGGCCCCTGCGCCTGCGCCCGAGAAAAGATCGGGCGGTGGCATGGGTCTTTTCGGTTACCTCATTGGCGGCGCCGTAGCCGGCCTGATCGGTTTTGGCGCGGCAACATATGTGATGCAGCAGCAAGAGCCTCCTGCGGCGCCACCTGCCCCGCCCCCGCCGGACCTGTCCCAGCTTGAGACGGCGATTGCGGCCATCGAGGCGAAGATCGACGCACTGGAAACAGCCGGGACGCCGGCAGAGCCACCCGACCTCTCGGGTG
The DNA here is from genome assembly GCA_039179985.1 of Pseudomonadota bacterium. Lineage (GTDB taxonomy): Bacteria > Pseudomonadota > Alphaproteobacteria > Rhodobacterales > Rhodobacteraceae > JBCCMQ01. Next base: position 44,439 of record JBCDED010000015.1, on the reverse strand, counting down.
CCGTTGGCCAGATCGAAGACACCATTTCCGGTTCGCTTGCCGGTCTGAATGATCGCCTGAGCGCGCTTGACGCGCGCCTGGCCGATATAGAACAGGCGCCCGCCGCGGCACCGGCCCCGGAAGTCGTGGTGGATGAGACCGCGCTGAACGCGCTGAGGGACCAGTTGGCCGATGAGGTTGCGCGCACTGCGGATCTGACCTCGACAAACGCGCAGCTGAACCAGGAAATCCAAAACCTGCGGAACGCCGACCGCGACACATCGGGGGAACGGGCCGCGGCCGCCACGGCGCAGATTGCGGCGGCGGTGTCCACGGGCGCCCCGTTCGAAGATGCGCTGACGGCCTATGCCAATGCGACAGGCAATCCCGCGCCGGACGGGCTGAGTGCCGCCGCCAGCGGTGTGCCGTCCCTGAGTTCCCTGCAATCGGCCTTCCCCGACGCGGCGCGGGCCGCGCTCGAAGCCTCGCTTGTGGCCAGCCCCGGGGGCACGGCCACGGACCGTGCGTCGAACTTCCTGCGCTCGGCGCTTGGCGCGCGATCCGTTACGCCGCGCGAGGGTGACAGCCCCGACGCGGTTCTGTCGCGCGCCGGAGCCGCCGTCAGTGATGGGAATATTGCGGACGCGCTGACCGAGCTACAGGCGCTGCCAGACGCAGGGCGCGAGGCCATGTCTGGCTGGATGTCCGATGCCCAAACCCGCGAGGCTGCCCTGGCGGCGCTCACGCAACTGTCAACCAACTGAGGGCGCCGCGATGCTTTGGTCACTCTTCAAGATTCTGCTCTTCGTGACGATCACCGCGGCACTGGCCTACGGTGCCGGCATCCTTATGGAGACCGACGGCGACATTCGTATCGTGGCCTTCGGAACGGAGATTACCGTCGGCCCCCTGCAGGCGGTGATCCTCGCGCTCATCGCTCTCTTGATTGTCTGGGTGGTGCTCAAGGCCATTGGCCTGCTCTTCGCCACGCTCGCTTGGATCAACGGCGATGAGACCGCGATCAGCCGCTTTTGGAACCGACGTCGCGAGCGGCGCGGATACGAGGCGCTGGCCGATGGTATGATGGCGTTGGCCTCGGGCGAAGGGCGCCTTGCCATGGCCAAAGCCGCCAAGGCCGAAACCTTTCTGCGGCGACCTGAACTGACCAACCTGCTGGCGGCGCAGGCGGCGGAAATGGCCGGGGACACCCAGAAAGCCCAGCAGGTCTACAAACGGTTGCTGACCGACAACCGGACACGCTTTGTCGGCGTGCGCGGGATTATGAAACAGAAGCTGTCGGAAGGGGATACGGACACAGCGCTGAAGCTGGCCGAGAAAGCCTTCGCCCTGAAACCCCGCCACCAGGAAACCGGCGATATTCTGTTGCAACTGCAGGCGGGCCAGCATGACTGGACGGGTGCACGCAAGACGCTTGGCACCAAGCTCAAGCATGGCGCGCTTCCCCGCGATGTCCACCGCCGCCGAGACGCGGTCCTGGCCCTTTCGGAAGCCGAGGATATCATTGCTGACGGCCGGTCCATTGAAAGCCGGGAACGGGCCATTGAGGCCAACCGGCTTTCGCCCGATCTGGTGCCCGGCGCCGCAATGGCTGCGCGCAGCTACATCGCCGAAGGCAAGCCGAAGAACGCGCAGCGGCTTCTGAAGAAGGCCTGGGAGGTCTCGCCGCACCCCGATCTCGCAGCCGCCTTTGCCGAGATCGTGCCCAACGAGACGCCGGCCGCGCGACTCAAGCGCTTTCAGGTGCTCACCCGCCTGAAACCCAGCGATCCAGAGACCAAGATGCTGCTGACCGAACTTAACATTGCCGCCGAGGATTTCCCCGCTGCCCGCCGCGCTTTGGGTGACCTCGCCGAAAGCCACCCGACAGCGCGCACGCTGTCGCTGATGGCCGCCATCGAACGCGGCGAAGGCGCCGATGACGCGGTGGTCAGAGGCTGGCTCGCCAAAGCGGTGACGGCGTCGCGCGGGCCGCAGTGGGTCTGCGATGTCTGCGAGTCGGTCCACCCGAAATGGATCCCGGTCTGCACGACCTGCAACAGCTTTGATACTCTGACCTGGCGCGAACCCAAACGCGAAGACGTGGCGATGCCCGCAGGCGCCGACATGATGCCGCTCCTCGCCGGGGCACCCGAACCTGCGCCCGAGCCCGAAGTGGCGCCCGAAGAACCCGTGGTCGAGGCAACGGTCGAGCCCGCCGTGGCGGATGCTGAGCCCGACGCGGGGGCCTCACCGATGGACGTGCCCGAGCCCGCCAACGCCTCTGAAGAGCCCAGCGACACCGAAGGGGACACCAAGCCGGACGAAAAGAAGCCCCAGACAGCCTAGGCCGCCACGCCCGCCAAACATGGTTGACCTCGACAAACCCGCGCCATAGTAGAGCAGGGTCGCCGCTGTAGCTCAGATGGTAGAGCACGTCATTCGTAATGAGTGACGGCGCGCCTGATTATAACTACATCATCAAGACGTTAGGTGTTTTCGAGAATCCGGCTTTCGAGAATGTTTCGAGGATTTTCAGGCACCTTGGCGCGGCAACCCGCTTGCAACACTTCCTCCGCTCTCAGCGGAAACGCGCTTAGCAATGACAAATTGTCCTGAGTTTAGAGTCGCTTAGCCATCGCTTTGACTCTTAACGATTTTTTTATTTTTGAACTACACATTTAGGCCTTGTTTTGTTAGCATAGTCGAGCACCTATAAAGGTATGTAACGGCTCCAAGCTGAACAAAGAGGGCCGATCTGCTCACCGGGATTGGGAGATCACGATGACGACCGTAAAATCAGACCCAAAACTTCTCGAAGCTTTGCGCGAGGCCGCAAAGCGAAAGATGACAGCGGAACAGCGTCGCCGTCAAATGGTGTCAGGTGTGATGAGCATGATTGATGATGACAGCGACATCACCCGCGCAGATGTCGAAAAAATGATTGCCGATAAGTATGGGCTTGAGGCGGCCGGTTGATATTATTCGAACTGTTCGGAACGGAAAACAACCCGGCCTATCGTTCGCTAGAAGCATCCAACGCCGAGCGCCACTACTCTTTCCTGCTATCAACAATTGATATTGCTGTTCAGACGCAGCAATTTCACCTTTCTACCGCATTACTAAAAGCCCTGAACTACCACGCCATTGCATGTCTACACACAAGCGGTGGTGCGTTCCGTCCCTGCGAGGTGTGCGCAGGTGAACGACCATGTCCGCAGGCACACCGTGTTTCGGCGCTCATGGATACTTTCGTCAATCAGGTGAATAGCGCTTGGCATCAGGCGGATGCGATTGCGCTCGCCACGTACATCTTGTGGCGTGTGAACTACATCCATCCTTTCATAAACGGAAATGGCCGAACGGCTCGGGCAGCGGCATACTTCGCACTTTGCGTGAAAAGCGGTGGCGCTCTGCCAGGACCAGTTATTCTGCCCGAACTGATCAAGCAGAACAGAGATGAGTACGTAGAAGCGCTGAAGGTTGCACACGCTTCGTATGAGAAAGGGCAGCAGCCCGACCTGTCTGTTTTGCAGGAAATGGTTGGACGCCTTGCCAACGAACAGATTGCTGCGGCGGACGAATGATGGTGGTGCCTCAAGAGGGACTCGAACCCCCGACCTTGTCCTTACGAAGGACCTGCTCTACCAGCTGAGCTATTGAGGCAACAGACGTTCAACTAGCTGCTGAGGTCCTGCCGCGCAAGGCTGAATCAGAACGGGATTACGTCGTCGCCATCACGGATGAACACTGTATCGAACTCTCGTTCATCCCGTTCAAGGATTGCCTGCTCCTCGCGCTCGCGCTCTAGCCTATCGCGCGATGGGCGCTTCCTTTCCTCTTCCGGGCTTGTCGCAAACAAAGTCCGCTCTCGGCGGGTTGCGTTGCAGTCGCCCGTCGGTCAATGGATCGCCCAACCATGGTTCGGGCGGGTTGGCCACCACCGGGCGATCGAGCTGCCTCTGCTACAGAGTGGCAAGCCCGCGACACGTAGCAACTTGGTGAAGCGCACCGACGCACGTTTCGGTTCCGAGAATTGTCATAAGGCAGTCGCCCGGAAGCGGCGCCGTGCACAGCCGGGAAAAATGAGGGAGCAATCAAGTCAACCGACCCCGAAGCGTTCTAAACCGAACATATAGCCCGTCTGCAATGGCGACCCCGGCAGGATTCGAACCTGCAACCTGCCCCTTAGGAGGGGGCTGCTCTATCCAGTTGAGCCACGGGGCCTGCGCGCCGGTTATGGGCAATTTGGGCCGCCAAGCAAAGACCAAAGTCGCCCTTCGCCGCTGAGCCTGATCCGCATTGTGGGTCGCTGGCTGCGGACGCATACGAACCGAGCGTTAACCATATTGGCTTAGCGTGCGGTCAGAACGGGCCAGCCAAGGGTACTTCTGCGTGCTTTCGTTTTCGCCTCCGGCGACGCGGACCGGGTTTCCCGGTGCGGGTGCTGAAATATTGTCTGCGCTTGAAGTGCTGGACACGGCTTTGGGGCCGCGGCTTCTGGCCTCGGCTTACGGTGGCGCGCATCTGTTGCGGTTCGATGTGTCAAGCGGCGTCCCCGCTTTCGAGGCCGATCAGTCGCTGACACTCAGCGCCCCGGCCCCGGGCACGCGCGGCGAGTTCGATTATCTGACCCTCGGCGGCGCGCGGCTGGCGCTCTTCGACAACACCGATGCCGCGACGGGCCTTTACGGTGTCAGCGCTGCGGGTCACCTCACTGCGCCCGGCGCCATCACAGGGGATCTGGCCGGGCGGGGTGCGCTGTCGGCCACCGTTGCGCTCCAGTCGGGCGGCACGGACTATCTTTTTGCTGCCAACGCCGAGACACAGCGGCTTGAGACCTTCGCGCTTTCCGCCGGTGCTCTCGACTACCGCACGGGGATCGCGACCGGCGCGCTGCGCGACATCACGGCGGCTCAGGCGGGCGGCACCGATTTCATCGTCGCCACACCCGCGGGCATCCAGGAGATACGCGCCTACCGCGTCAGCCCGGATGGGTCGCTCGCCCTGTCGGACACGGTTGGCCCCGCGGCGGGTGTCTTCCTGCAGGACGCCACCGTCCTGCGCACGGTGGATCATCTGGGCAAGACCTTTGTCTTTGTGGGGGCCACCGGCAGCAGTTCGATCACCGTTCTGGAACTGAATGGGGACGGGCAGTTCCTGACAACCGACCACATCGTCGACGATCAGGGAACGCGGTTCCAGGGCCTGACCGAGCTCGAGGTCATCGCACATGGCCACCATGTGTTTCTGGTTGCCGGCGGGTCCGACCGTGGTTTTTCGCTCTTCAGTCTCCTGCCCGGCGGAAAGCTCTTTCACCACGAAACTGTGGCGGACACGGCCGAGACGGCGCTGACCTCGCTCGCTGCCCTGGCGCTTACAAGCTGGAACGGTACGCTCAGCGTCTTTGCGACCAGCGAAACCGAAACCGGCCTGACCCGGTTTGCCGCCGGTCTGGATGATCTTGGCTCGGTTATCTATGGCGGCACAACGCCGGAGACACTGGTTGGCACGAGCCGCGACGACATCCTGTCGGGCGGTGCCGGCAACGACGACCTGTCGGGCGGTGCCGGCCGCGACATCCTGCGCGACGGCACGGGCACAGACCGTCTGACGGGCGGCGACGGGCAGGACGTTTTTCAGCTTGCCTTTGACGGCGCGACTGACAGGATCATGGATTTTGATCCCTCCGCCGACAGTCTCGACCTCTCGGCCTTTCCGCTGTTTCACGGTCCCGTACAGCTCGTGATCAAGCCCACGGATTGGGGTGCAAAAATCACCTATCAGGGTAACACCACAGAGATCTACACCGCGTCCGGCACAACCCTTTCTGCCGAGACCCTGCGCGCCCTTGATATGACCAACCTCACGCGGCTGGGCGGGACCGAAGCGAGCTATGGATTTAAAGAGGTCTCCGCCGATCTTGAGCCTGCCCGGGGCGGCCCCAGTTTGGAAACGCTGCGCGCCGTGGCGGAAGCGGACCTTGAAGAGGCGGATGCGCCCTTCGCGCCCACCGGGGCAGCCAGCGTAGTGCCGGAGACCGACCCGGTCGCCCCGGCGTTCTCCCAACAGCAGCGCAGCAGGGATCTGGAGGCGGACAGGCCTGAGGTGACGTCGGATCAGGGCCTTTTGGGAACGCCGGCCGATGATTTTCTTCTCGGCGGCGCCGGGGACGACTGGCTCGATGGTGCCGGTGGCGACGACCGCCTGCGCGGCGGCGGCGGATCCGACCGCTTCGTTTTTGGTGACGCCAGCGGCCATGATCGGGTGGAAGATTTTTTTCCCGGAACGGACAGGATCGACCTATCAGCCTCCCTTTTTCTCAGTGCGTTCAGCGACCTTGTGATGTCGCAGGACGGTGCTGACACGCACGTGCTTCTCAGCGCAGAAGCCTCGGTGCGGCTCTCCGGCGTGTCCACGAACGATCTGAGCGCGGGCGACTTTCTCTTTGCCTGAACCGAAATTCGGTCCGGTTTGCCGCACCTTGGCCTCGCCCCCGAATGCCAGTATCAGGGACGCACACTTCACCGACCGTGGTCTTTTTTCTCGTGACAGACAGCCCAGCCCATTCTCCGCGCCGCCCGTTGACGCTGCGGGACGTTTCTGAAGCTTCGGGCGTCAGCGAGATGACTGTCAGCCGGGTGTTGCGTAACCGCGGCGACGTCTCCGAGGCGACCCGCGACCGGGTGCTCGAAGCCGCGCGCACGCTGGGTTACGTGCCCAACAAGATCGCGGGTGCGCTGGCATCGCAGCGTGTGAACCTTGTGGCGGTTATCATCCCGTCCATGTCCAACATGGTCTTCCCGGAAGTGATGACCGGGATCAGCGATGTGCTGGACGACACTGATCTGCAACCTGTCGTCGGAGTGACGAATTATTCGCCCGAACGCGAAGAGGCGGTGCTTTATGAGATGCTGTCCTGGCGTCCCTCAGGCGTGATTGTCGCCGGCCTCGAACACACCGAAACGGCGCGCGCGATGATGCGCGCCTCGGGCATTCCGGTGATCGAGATCATGGATGTGGATGGCGAACCCATCGACTGTTCGGTCGGAATCTCGCACCGCAAGGCCGGTCTTGAAATGGCCGCTGCCGTACTCGACGCAGGGTACCGGCAAATCGGGTTCCTCGGCACCAAGATGCCGCTCGACCACCGGGCGCGCAAACGGTTCGAAGGGTTCACCGAAGGGCTGGCCAAAGCCGGTCTCGAAGTGGCCGATCATGTCTTCTACGAGGGCGGATCTGGCTTCAAAAAGGGCCGCGAGATGACGGCGGAGGTGTTGGACCGCACCCCGGGCATCGAGTTTCTCTATTACTCGAACGACATGATCGCGGCAGGCGGGCTGCTCTATTGCATGGAACAGGGCATCGATGTGCCCGGCGAAATGGGGCTAGCGGGTTTCAACGGAATGGAAATCCTCGACGGGCTGCCTTTACGCATTGCGACCATGGACAGCAGCCGCCGGACAGTTGGGCAGGAAGCGGCGCGCCTCATCGTCGAGGCCACCTCCGCCGGGGCCGACGAACCGACACAGCGCCGGATCGAGCTTCCGGCGCGCCTGGAACCGGGAGAGACGCTCTTCCGCGGGTGACCGTGCAGAAGTGCGCGTTTTGTGCTATGATCCATGCCCATGGTGAGCAAACGAAAGAAGGGATCGTCCATGCGGCATCCTCTGGATACCCTGCGCGCCGGCCTGCGAAAGGACCTGTCACGGTACCTGCGCCTCGATCTGGCCAAATCGACGACACCGTCGAAGACCCTGCACAGTCTTTATCGCCGGGCCCGCCTCCAGGGCGGCCAGCGCCTGTTGCGCTACGTGCAGATCGAACGTCGCGCCTGACCGGCTTTAGCGCGGCCGCCAGCCTTTGTCTGGCGTGACCGTCCCAAAACCTGACGCCACCAGGGCGATCGGTCTAAAGGTCGTGTCGGTTTTGTTGTTTGTGGTCATGGCAAGCCTTGTCAAGGCGGCGACCGAAGAGGTGCCGCCAGGCGAAGCTGTGTTTTTCCGGTCGTTCTTTGCCATTCCGGTCATCGTGGTCTGGCTGATGGCGCGCGGCGAGCTGCGCACCGGTCTGCGCACGCAGAACCCTATGGGCCACCTGTGGCGCGGGCTCATCGGATCGACCGCCATGGGCCTTTCCTTCGCCGGGCTGGCGATTTTGCCGCTCTACGAAGTCAAGGCCATCCAGTATGCCATGCCGATCTTCGTCGTGATCCTCGCCGCCTTGCTTCTGGGCGAACGGATCAGAAAGGTACGCATCACGGCGGTGGCCATGGGTATGGCGGGCGTTCTGATCATCCTTTGGCCGCGTCTGACGGCCTTCTCGGACGAAGCCACCGACCCGATGCTGACCATCGGCGCCCTCATTGTGCTGGCGGGGTCGTTCTGCGCGGCCATGGCGCAGATCTTTGTGCGCAAGCTGGTGGACACAGAAGAAACTTCGGCCATCGTGTTTTGGTTTTCCGTGACCGCCAGCGTCCTGTCCCTGGCCACTCTGCCCTTTGGCTGGGTGGTCCCGAGCGCGGCCACCGCCGGAATGCTGATCCTTGCCGGGCTCATCGGCGGCGTCGGGCAGATCCTGCTGACCTCGGCCTACCGGTTTGGTGACGCCAGCATCGTCGCGCCGTTTGAATACGCATCGATGCTTTTTGCCATCGCCATCGGCTATGTAATTTTTGAGGAATCGCCCACAGGCCATATGCTGGTTGGCGCCGCCATTGTGATTGCGGCGGGTGTTCTGATCATCTACCGCGAACGGCAGCTCAAACTGCAGCGCGGCCGCGCCCGGCGAGTCGTCACAAAATTTGGCTAGTTTTGTCGGCGCCCTGCCGGCTAACCCATTGATATCAGGGTGTCCGGACATTAATTTTCTGGCGTCCGGGCGCGAATTGGCTTTCAATTCAACCTGCAACCTCTGTTGGCTGAAGGGGCAGCGACGATCGCGAAAGGATGTCGGCCATGAAGAAACGGCGACCCTCGAAGAAGACAGAAAGCATCGAGATCCGTGTATCGCCCGAGCAAAAGGCGGCGCTCCATGACCTCAGCATGGGTCGTGGTCTGTCGATGAGCGAAACGGTGCGTGGCCTTGTCGAACGAGAGCTGATGCGTCCTGCAGAAACCCCTCTTCAGACAGGAGATCCCTTCATGGCCCAGATTGCCCGTTCCCGAACCGCCCGCTTTGGCTTGGGTTTTGCTTCGATCTTTGCGCTCGCGGTCGCCTATTCCCTGACCGTCCAAAGCCCGGCGGCAGCCTCGGTGTCCGCCGAGGCGCGTATGACGTTCGCCGAAATTGACGCAAACGGCGACAACCTGCTGACACCGGAAGAATACGCCGCGCAGATCACCCGCGAGCGGGCGGAGGAACCGCCGGAGTCGCGGGTTGTCCCTGCCGCCTGCGCCGGCACGTTTATCGAAGACGATTTCGCCGAAGAGGCGGCCGCGATGTCCCTGCCGGCCGCACAGGTCGCGCAGGATGAGTTCGATTTCCTCGATTCAGACCAGGACGGTGCGGTCAGCTTTGAAGAACTTGAGGCCTTCCTTCTTGCCGAACGCGCCCGCGACTTTCTGGAGTTCGACGAAGACGGCAACGGGTTTGTGACGCTGGCCGAGGTCACCCTGCGTCTGAACGGCGAGACGCGCGCCGAAGAGGCGGCGTTTCTGGCCGAAGAAGGTTTGAGCGACGCCTGCATCGACGCCATTCTCGCAGACTGGGAAGACGGCGGGGCAGCCGAAAACCCGCGTCAGGTGCTGGCCGAGTTCGACATCAATCGCGACGGTCGCGTTGGACTGGTGGAATACCTGGAGCACTAGACGCACCCCATGCGTCCAGGTTCTGCTGGTGCGCTTAGTTGCGCACCAGTTTCTCGTAACTTTCCGCGATATCCCGCGTCAGGGCGCCGACTTCGAAGTTGTAGGTGCCGATCTGGCCAACCGGCGTCACTTCCGCGGCCGTGCCTGTCAGCCAGCATTGCTCAAAACTTTCCAGTTCGTCCGGCATGATGTGCCGTTCGTGCACCTTGATCTGCCGGTCCTTCAGCATCCCGATGACGGTCTGCCGCGTCAGACCGTTGAGAAAGCAGTCCGGGTCCGGTGTGTGCACCTCGCCGTCCTTGACGAAGAAGATGTTGGCGCCCGTGGCTTCGGCTACGTAGCCCCGGTAGTCAAACATCATCGCATCCGAGCAGCCCTTCGCCTCGGCGGCATGTTTCGACATGGTGCAGATCATATAAAGCCCGGCCGCCTTGGCGTGACAGGGGATCGTTTCCGGGCTCGGTCGTTTCCACTGCGAAATATCCAGCTTCGCGCCCTTGTACTTGGCGTCGCCATAGTAGGCGCCCCATTCCCAGGCGGCGACCGCGAGCCGGACAGGATTCTTGGCCGAAGCGACACCCATATCTTCGCCAGCACCGCGCCAGGCCACCGCCCGCACATAGGCGTCGCCGAGCCCGTTCGCCTCCAGCACCTGCACCTTGGCCGCTTCGATTTCTTCGACGGTCCAGGGGATCTCAAAGTCGATCATCCGGGCTGAGGCGTGCAGCCGTTCGGAGTGCTCGCGCGATAGGAAGACCTTGCCGTTATAGGCGCGCTCGCCTTCAAAGACGGAACTCGCGTAGTGCATTGCATGGGTCAGAATGTGTACGTTCGCGTACCGCCAGTTTACCAGCTCGCCATCCATCCAGATGGTTCCATCGCGATCGTCGTATCCGCCGGACATGGTCGGTCCTCCTCAATAGGCTTTTCAGATATTGCGTCGATTAGGTCCGATCGGGACATAATATTTCGCAAAATCCGATCGTAGTTACGAATTGATTCTTGGAAAGTCAACAAGGCTGACGTAAAATTTCAGTGCAACGAAGATGGGCAGGCACATGGCAAACGGTGGATCCCCTGGCGCGCACGGCGAGGCGCTGCTCTTTCTCACCGATGAGCAGTTGCGCAAAGGCATCGAGGCGATGTTCTTTGCCTACCGTGGTTTCACGGCCGATCCCGACCGTATTTTGGAGAAATACGGATATGGCCGGGCCCATCATCGCGCGATCCATTTCATCAACCGCACCCCGGGTACGACAGTCACTAACCTTCTGGCGACACTGGGCGTTACCAAACAGTCCTTGAACCGTGTGCTGCGGGCCCTGGTTGAGGATGGTCTGGTGGAAAGCCGCGTGGGTGCGCGCGACAAGCGGGAACGCAATCTCTATCTGACAGAGGACGGGCTTGTCCTGGAATCCGAACTCAGCGAAGCGCAGCGCCGCCGTATGCGCAGCGCCTACCGCACGGCGGGCCCAGAGGCCGTTTCGGGGTTTCGCGAAGTGCTTGAAGCGATGATGGATCCAGAGCAGAAAAGACAATACGTGCGCCTGAAGGAGATCAACACGTGAGCGAACCGAACGACGCGCACCTGCTGATCGTCGACGACGATGAACGCATTCGGGGCCTCTTGCAGAAGTTCCTCATTCGCAACGGCTTTCTGGTCAGTGCGGCACGGGACGCGGGGCATGCACGGCGGCTTCTGGGCGGTCTCGACTTCGACATGATCGTTCTTGATGTCATGATGCCCGGAGAAGACGGCATCACGTTGACGGGGTCTTTGCGCGAAGAGATGACCACGCCCATCCTGCTTCTGACCGCACGCGGTGAAACCGAGGCGCGGATTCGCGGCCTTGAGGCGGGTGCCGACGACTATCTCGCCAAACCGTTCGAGCCTAAGGAACTGCTTCTAAGGATCAACGCAATCCTGCGCCGGATGCCCCAGGATGAGCCCACGGGCGATATCCCCAAGGTGCTTTCTTTGGGCCCGATCCGCTACGATATCGACAAGGGCGAGATGTGGCACGGCGATGAACAGGTGCGCCTGACCGCCACGGAAAGCCAGCTCATGCGCATTTTCTCTGCCTGCCCGGGTGAGGCGGTGAGCCGCGCCAAGCTGGTTGAGGATCTGGGCCGCGACAAGGGCCAGGCGCAGGAACGCGCGGTAGATGTCCAGATCACCCGGTTGCGCCGCAAGATCGAAACCGACCCCAAACAACCGCGCTACCTGCAGACCGTCCGCGGTGCGGGCTACATGCTTGCGCCGGACTGAAGGACTCTGCTTTGACGACGGCCCTTGTCACCCATCCCGCAAGCCTGACTCACGTCACGCCGCCCGGCCATCCCGAGCAGGTGGCACGCCTCGAATACGTGCTTGCTGCGCTGGAGGCCGAGCGCTTTGCCGATCTCCGACGCGAAACCGCGCCCCTGGTCGCAGACGATGACCTTTTGCGCTGCCACCCGCTGGACTACATCCAGCTGATCCGCGATTCCGTGCCCGACAGCGGCTGGCGCCCGCTCGACGCCGACACCCACATGTCGCCGGGCTCGCTCGATGCGTCCCTGCGCGGAGCCGGGGCCAATGTGAAGGCGGCAGAGCTTGTGATCACAGGCGAGGCAGCCAATGCCTTTGCCGCGGTACGCCCGCCCGGCCACCACGCCGAACGTGCGACCGCCATGGGGTTCTGTTTTTTCGGGAACGTCTCTATTGCAGCCAAAAACGCTCTTGACCACCACGGTCTGGGCCGGGTCGCAATCCTTGATTTCGATGTGCACCACGGCAACGGCACGCAGGATCTGGTCGAAGAGGACGCCCGCATCTTCTTTGCCTCGTCGCACCAGATGCCGCTTTATCCCGGCACCGGCGCGGCCCATGAGACAGGGGCGCACGACAATGTTCTGAACGTGCCACTCGCGCCCGGTACGGGATCGTCGGGGTTTCGCCGCGCGTGGCAGGATCAGATCCTGCCGGCATGTGCCGACTTCCGCCCCGACATGGTGTTCGTCTCCGCCGGGTTTGACGCGCACCGCGCCGACCCGCTGGCCAACCTTGAACTGACCGAAGACGATTTTGCATGGGTCACACGGGCGATCTGCGATCTGGCCGACGACACAGCCGATGGCCGCGTGGTCTCGACTTTGGAGGGGGGCTATGATCTGTCTGCGCTGGCGGCCAGCACGGCGGCCCATGTTGCGGTTTTGATGGAGCGGGGAGCATGACCGACACAACTGGCGAACAGAGCCCGGTTTCCGAAATGAGCTTTGAAGACGCCATGCGCGAGCTTGAGCGCGTCGTCTCCCAGCTTGAAGCGGGCGATGTGGCCTTGGCGGAATCGATCCGGCTCTACGAACGCGGGGCCGAACTTAAGGCCCAGTGCGACAAGCTTTTGCGTGCGGCGGAAGAAAAGGTCGCCCAGATCGTCGCCAATGAGGCAGGCGAGGCCACCGGGACGAAACCCGTCGAAGGCCTCTGAGCCCCATGTTCGACACGCGTCTGGCCGAAGCCCAGGCGGCCATCGCTGCCCGCCTCGCGGCGTCGTTCGAAGGTCTGCGGAACATTCCGGTCGTGCAGGGCATGGCCTATGCGACGAGCGGCGGCAAACGCCTGCGTGGCTTTCTGGTTCTGGAAGGGGCGCGCCTGCACGGTGTTCCGGAAAAGGCCGCGCTGACGGCTGCGGCGGCCATTGAGTGCCTGCACGCCTATTCGCTCGTCCACGACGATTTACCATGCATGGATGACGACGACCTGCGCCGCGGCCACCCCACTGTGCATGTCAAATGGGACGAGGCGACGGCGGTTCTAGTGGGTGACGCGCTGCAAACCCATGCCTTCGACCTCTTGGCCTCGCCCCGCTGCCATCCGGACCCCGCCGTTCGGGTGGATCTTGTGGCCTCGCTCGCCGCCGCATCCGGGGCAAGCGGTATGGTGCTTGGGCAGGCGCTGGACATTGCGGCCGAGACGGCCACGGAACCGCTCGATCTCGACGCCATCACCGACCTTCAGGCGGGAAAGACCGGCGCGCTTATCCGCTGGGCGGCCGAAGCAGGCCCGCGGCTGCGGCAGGCGGACACCACCGCGCTGGGTCGCTACGCCACAGCGCTGGGCCTTGCTTTTCAGATCGCCGACGACATCTTGGACGTGACCGGAGATGAGAGCGCGACCGGCAAACGCGTCGGCAAGGATGCCGCTGCAGGCAAGGCGACCTTCGTGTCGCTTCTGGGCCTGGGTGGGGCAAAGGCGCGGGCCGCAGCCCTGATAGACGAAGCCGAGGCGGCCCTGGCGCCCTACGGCGAGAGTGCAGAAACCTTGCGGCAGCTGGCCCGCTTCGTTATTGCGCGCCAAAGCTAAGAAGACGGACAACGACCGTGACACAGCCAATGACGCCCGAGCTTGACCGTATTGTTTCACCGGCGGACCTGAAGGGCCTGAGCGATGATCAGTTGCGCCGCTTGGCCGGCGAACTCAGGGCCGAGACGATCAGTGCGGTGTCGGAAACCGGCGGCCATCTGGGCGCAGGCCTCGGCGTGGTCGAACTGACCGTTGCATTGCACGCGATCTTCGACACGCCGCGCGACCGGCTGGTCTGGGATGTCAGCCACCAGTGCTATCCCCACAAGATCCTGACGGGTCGCCGCGACCGAATCCGCACCCTGCGACAGAAGGATGGTCTGTCGGGCTTCACAAAGCGCTCGGAAAGCCCCTACGACCCTTTCGGCGCGGCCCATAGCTCGACCTCGATCTCCGCGGCTCTCGGCTTTGCTGTGGCACGCGACCTTGGTGGTGCGCCCGAACCCGCGCTTGGCGATGCGATTGCGGTGATCGGCGACGGCGCCATGAGCGCCGGGATGGCCTATGAGGCCATGAACAACGCCGGTCATCTGGGCAAACGGCTGATCGTCATCCTGAACGACAACGAGATGTCGATCGCCCCGCCTGTGGGCGCGATGTCGTCCTACCTCTCGCGGCTCTACGCCGGGGCGCCGTTTCAGGAATTCAAAGCCGCCGCCAAGGGTGCGGTCAGTCTTCTGCCCGAACCCTTCCAGGAAGGCGCGCGGCGCGCCAAGGAAATGCTGAAAACCATGACCGTCGGCGGCACGCTCTTCGAGGAACTGGGATTTTCCTACATTGGGCCTATCGACGGGCACGACATGGATCAGCTCTTGCCGGTCCTGCGCACAGTCAAGGCGCGCGCCACTGGCCCCATCCTGATCCATGCGATCACCACGAAGGGCAAGGGCTACCACCCCGCCGAAAACGCCGCCGACAAAGGCCATGGCGTGTCGAAGTTCGACGTGGTGACGGGCAAGCAGAAAAAAGCCGCCTCGAACGCGCCCAGCTATACCAAGGTTTTTGCCAACAGCCTGATCGGTCTGGCCGAAACAGACGACAAGATAACGGCAGTGACCGCCGCGATGCCGGACGGGACGGGTCTGAACCTCTTTGCCGAGCGATTTCCGAACCGTACCTTCGACGTGGGCATTGCCGAGCAGCACGCCGTGACCTTCTCCGCAGGCCAGGCCGCTGGCGGCATGCGGCCGTTCTGTGCGATCTATTCCACCTTCCTGCAACGCGGGTATGATCAGGTGGTCCATGATGTGGCCATTCAGAGGCTGCCCGTGCGCTTTGCCATTGACCGCGCAGGGCTTGTGGGCGCCGATGGCGCGACCCACGCAGGGGCTTTTGACGTTGCCTATCTCGCCAACCTTCCCGGTTTTGTGGTGATGGCCGCGGCAGACGAGGCGGAACTGGTACATATGGTGGCGACCGCCGCCGCGCTCGACGACCGTCCCTCGGCCTTCCGCTTTCCGCGCGGCGAAGGCGTGGGTGTCGATCTGCCCGAACGGGGTGTTCCTATGGAGATTGGCAAGGGCCGCATTGTACGCGAAGGGCGCCGGGTGGCACTCCTGAGCTTTGGCGCGCGCCTGAAGGAAGTGCTGGATGCCGCCGAGGCGCTGGAGGCGCGGGGGATTACGCCCACCGTGGCCGACGCCCGCTTTGCCAAGCCGCTTGACCGGGACCTGATCGTGCAACTGGCCGCTGACCACGAGGCGCTGATCACGATCGAGGAAGGTGCAATCGGCGGCTTTGGCAGCCATGTGGCCCAGCTTCTGGCCGAGGAAGGCGTCTTTGACACGGGCCTCAAGTACCGCTCCATGGTCCTGCCCGATATCTTTATCGATCAGGCAAACCCGGCGGATATGTACGCCGTGGCCGGGCTGAACGCTCCGGATATCGAGGCGAAGGTGCTGGAAACCCTTGGCGTCGCGCAAATCGCCTCGCGCGCCTGAGAATGGACATCCACGGGCGCCCGGTCCTCTTCTATCGATGGGGCGTCTTCCTTCTCGCGGGCGGCTACGCCATCTGGAAGATCTGGCAAAGCGACTATACCGAGACCGGCGGGCCGTTTCGCTTTCTGACGATCTGGGCGCTCTTGATGTCCTTCTTTGCCGCCTCGCGGATGCTGGCGATTACCGAAGGCCGGAGCGACTTGCAATGGGCGCCCGTCATCGGCGCCACCGCCGCCCTGAACGCCATGGTGGTCATCCTCTATTGGCGCATGTATCTGGAAGACCCTGCGATGCTCAGCACCGGGCCGCTGATCCGGCACGAACAGTGGTACCTGCACGCCGTCGGCCCGGCCCTGCAATGGTTTGACATGCTCTTCATCTGGCGCGGGTTCCGCCGTTACCTGCCCGCCGCGGGCGTTCTGATAGCGATAACCCTGCTTTATATCGGCTGGACCGAAGGCATCGTTGCGCCGGGCAGCGCCCTGCCTCGGGGCTCGGAGACCAGCGGCCTGCCCTACCCCTTCCTCAACGACATGGATGTGACGGCGCGGGTCAACTACTACGCCACCGTTGCCGCGGCGGGGCTTGTGGTGCTGGCGCTCTTCCGTCTGGTCGCCGGTGGGGTGCGCCTAATCTTCCGCCCGCTCGCGCGCGAGAAGGTTGGCTAGCCCGGTCCGGTAATCGGGAAACATTAGCCTGACGCCGAGTTCGTCCTTGATCCGGTCGTTCCGGACGCGCTTGCTTTCGGCATAGAAGCTGCGGGCCATCGGCGTCATCTCGGCTGTCTCAAAATTCACCTCGGGGGGCAAAGGCAGGCCAAGGAGTTCGGCGGCATGGGCGATCACATCCTGTGGCGGCGCCGGGTCATCGTCGCAAAGGTTATAGGCAGCGCCAGGGTGTGGCTGGTTGATCGAGGCTTCGAGCACCGCGGCAATGTCTTCCACATGGATCCGGGAAAAGACTTGCCCTTCCTTCACGATCCGGCGCGCCGTGCCCGCCCGCACTTTCGCGAAAGGCCCCCTGCCCGGCCCGTAGATCCCTGCGAGCCGGAAGATATGGATCGGCAGGCCCGTCTCATCCGCAAAGTCGCGCCAGGCGGTTTCCGCCATTACCCGCAGCGCGCCGCGCTTTGTCGAGGGCGCCAGAGGCGTCTCTTCATCCACCCATCCGCCCCCGTGATCCCCATAGACGCCAGTGGTCGACAGATATCCGGCCCATTCGATATGGGACGCCGCGCGCCGCAATTCCGCGTCCAGCGCGTTCAATACGGGATCACCCGCTTCGGTCGGTGCGGGTGAGATCAGAAGGTGCGTGGCGGCAGCCAGCGCCTCGGTCGGCTCGCTGCCGGGCCAGATCAGTGGCTCAACGCCGGTGGAAGCCAGCCGCGCGGCCTTTTCCCCGGTCCGTGTTGTGCCGATGACGCGCCAGCCCTTGGGAACAAGCCGCCGCGCGAGCGCTTGCGCAGAATACCCGTGCCCGAAAGAAAGGAGCGTCTTTGTCATCTGGTCAGTCTCGCAGTCGGATCAGCGCATCGACGGCAATGGCAGTGTCCGGTCCTGCCATCAGCGGGTTGATTTCCACCTCTTCCACCGCGTCCGCGTTCTCGGCAACGTAGCTTTGTACGGCCAGAACCGCATCTACAATCGCGCGCATATCCGCCGCCGGCTTGCCCCGGTACCCGGCCAGGAGCTTGGCAACCTTCAGCGTCGACAGCGCAGCCTCTATATCGCTGGCCTCGACCGGCAGCAGCAGAGACGCGCTGTCGGCCAAGAGTTCCGTCAGCACACCCCCTGCCCCGAGCGTCAGCACAAACCCATGCGCCGGATCGCGGACGACCCCGATCAATAGCTCGGCGATCGGCGACGGCACCATTTCTTCCACCAGCGCCGTCTCGGTCGGAAGGGCCCGGAAGGCCGCTTCGACCGCGTCCCGGGATGTCAGGCCCAGGTGCACCCCGCCCGCGTCCGATTTATGGGCAAGGCCAACGGCTTTCAGTGCGACAGGCCCGCCGATGGCGCCCGCGGCTTCACCAGCCTCGGATGGGCTTGTCACGGTGCGGGCTGCCGGAACTCTCAAATCATGCTGCGTTAGAGCCGCTTTTGCCGCAGCTTCGGTCAATAGGGTCGTGCCGCCCTCCCCGGCCGTCGTCCAGACCGGTGTCGCCGGGCGTGGCTGCGCATTCGCGGCGGCCTCCACGGCCTCCAGTGCTTCGGTTAGCCCCGACAGCGGCGCCACGCCACCTGCGATCAGCCGCTTGGCGGTCGCCTCTGGCAAGAGCCCCGGCAGGGACGACACCACGGCAAAGGGCCGCCCGGTCGCTGTGCGGGCCCGCAAGACCGCCTCAATCGCGCAATCCCAGTCGGCAGGGTCGCAGCGATCGTCACGTGGCAAGTCGAGGATCGCCATGGTCAGCGCGTGGTCTGGGTCCGACAGCGCCGACCACGTCCGCGCAATCGCGTCGGTGTCTCTCCAGATGTAGGTGTGGTAGTCGAGTGGGTTCGCCAGAGCGACCTTTGGCCCGAGCGCCGCGCGCAACCCGGTTTTCTGACGGTCGTTCAGTGCCGGGAAAGAAACGGGCGAGCCTTCCGCCATATCCGCGATTAGCGCGGCCTCGCCTCCGGAACTGCTGACCGAGGCAATACCAGCATGCGCAAGCGGCCCGGCCACATGCAAGAGCATCAGGGTCTGAATGAAGGCCGCCGCCGAGCGAACGCGCGCTATGCCAAGGCGGTCAAGAAAGGCCTGCGCCCCGGCATCGGATCCTGCCAGAGACGCCGTATGTGACACCGCCGCGGCGCGGGCCGCGGCGCTGCGCCCGGACTTCAGCACGACAAGAGGCACGCCTTCCTCCGCTGCGGTCGCGGCCAGCGCTTCCCAGGCGCGCAGGTCGCTGAACCCCTCCACATGCAGCCCGATGGCTGTGACGCGCGGGTCCTGCACAAGACGGCGCGCCAGATCCGCCTGCGTCAAGCGCATCTGATTGCCGACTGTGATCACATGGGTGATCGGCAGCCCGCTTCTTTGCATCGTCAGGTTCAAGGCGATGTTCGACGACTGACCCAGAATGGCGACACCCTGCTCCACGGGTTCCAGCCCATGCTGGTCCGGCCAGACCGCCACACCGTCGAGCGCGTTGAGAAACCCGTAGGTGTTGGGCCCGAGAATGGGCATCTCGCCCGCCGCCTCGGCAAGGGCGCCCGCCAGATCCTTCGCTGACCCATCCTCGGCTTCGGCTTCTGCAAAACCTGAGGCAAAGCAAACCGCGCCGCCTGCGCCCATGGCCGAAAGTGTTTCGACCATACCAACCGTCAGCGTGCGATTGACCCCCACGAACGCCAGATCAGGGGCCTCTGGCAGAGCTTTCAGGCTTGAATAGACACTATATCCGCCCATTTCCGTCGCGGTCGGGTGCACGGGCCAGAGGGTGCCGTCGTAGCCCAGCGACCGCGCCCCGCCGATAACAGAGCGGCACCAAGCTCCGCCGCCGATAACCGCCAGTGACCGGGGTTTCAGGAGCCTCTCTAAGTCAGGCACCGAGCGCTCGCAAAAGGTCGCGGCTGATGATGTGGCGCTGGATCTCAGATGTCCCGTCCCAGATACGTTCGACCCGCGCATCGCGCCAGAACCGCTCCAGCGGATAATCATCCATCAGTCCCATCCCGCCATGGACCTGGATCGCCGCGTCGGTCACCCGCCCCAGCATCTCCGAGGCATAAAGCTTGGCCGAGGCAATTTCGCGATTTGCCGCCAGGCCCTTGTCCAGCCGGTCAGCCGCGGCAAGGGTCAGCAGATCCGCGGCGTCGATTTCGGTGACCATGTCGGCCAGCTGAAAGCTGACGCCCTGGAACTTGCCGATCTTCTGGCCAAATTGCTCGCGCTCGGCAGCATAGGACAGCGCATAGTCAAAAGCCCGACGCGCCCGACCCACGGACATGGCGGCCACCGTGATCCGCGTGGCATAAAGCCAGGTATTCATCACCTCGAACCCGCCGTCGACTGCGCCCAGGACCTGCGCGCCTGGCAAGCGGCAATCATCGAAATCGAGCACCATGTTCTTGTAGCCCCGGTGCGAGACCGACTTATAGCCATCGCGGATCGTGAAACCGGGCGTTCCGCGGTCCACCAGAAACGCCGTGATCCGTTTTTTTGGGCCCTTGGGCGTCTCATCCTCGCCCGTCGCGATGAAGACGATGATGAAATCCGCGTGCTCGGCACCCGAGATGAAATGCTTCGTCCCATTGACGATCCAGTCGCCGCCCTCGCGCCGGGCGACGCATTTCATCGACCGGATGTCCGATCCGGCACCGGGTTCGGTCATGGCCAGCGCGTCCATGCGTTCGCCGCGCACAGCGGGCAGCAGGTAGCGGTCCACCTGCTCGCCCTCGCAGGCCATCAGGATGTTCTGGGGCCGACCGAAAAAATGCGTCAGCGCCATGGACCCACGACCGAGTTCCCGTTCCACGAGCGCGAATTCCAGATGGTTCAGCCCCGCGCCGCCGACCTCTTCGGGGAAGTTGCAGGCATAGAAACCCAAGGATAGGGTCTTTTTCTTGATCTCGTCGGCCAGATCTTCGGGCACTTCGCCCCTGCGTTCGACCTCTGCCTCAAAAGGGTAGATCTCGGTTTCCACGAACTTGCGGACAGTATCGGCGATCATGATCTGATCGTCGCTGAGGCCGTAAACGGTCATCGGGTCAGGCTCCGGTCGGGGTGAAATTCCATTGGGGCAGGGACTCAAGCGCGCCCCGGCCGCCAAGGTCGTCGATGCGTCTGGCCTGATCCCGCAGCGCGCGGGCATTCGCAGCCTCGGGATCGACGATGGCGGTCAGCCGCGTGTGCAGATCCTCTGCTGTGTTGGGGCGGGCTGCCGCCAGATCCGTTGTTTCATGCGGGTCTTCGGCAAGGTCGAAGAGCTGCGGCGGATGCCCTTCGGCGTAGTGGATGTACTTCCAGTTCCGCCAGCGCAGCATCGTGATGCCGACCGGACTGCCGCCGTCATGGTACTCGCTGATAACCGCGTTTTCGGCAGGAATAGGGTCCAACAACGAGGTACCGCGACCGTCCCAGGGGGCCTTGCAGATACCCGCAAAAGTGGCGGCAAGGTCGGTCAGGGCCACGGGCGTCTCGCAGGTTCCGGCTGAAACACCCGGTCCGGCAATCACCAGTGGCACGCGCGCCGAGCTGTCGTACATTGTGGATTTCCCCCAGAATCCTTTTTCGCCCAGCATCTCACCGTGGTCGGAGGCGAACACGACAACGGTGTCTTCGGCCAGACCGGCAGCTTCGAGGGACTTCAGCACTTTGCCCACCTGGGCGTCCAGAAAAGTGCAAAGCGCGTAATAGGCCGCGCGCGCGGTGCCGCGGGAGCGGGGCGAAAAATACCGGTCGTGATCGAAGAAGGCCGCGATTTCTGTCAGGACTGGGTGGTCCGGAACCGGCTCGGCTTCGGCCTCAAAGTCTTCTGGATGGTAGAGATCGAAGTACTCTTCTGGCGCGCGCAAGGGGTAGTGCGGTGACACCCACGAGACAAAGGCCGCCCAGGGCGCGTTGGCGCGCGCCGGCGCAGCCAGCCAGTTGCAGGCGCTTTGCGTAACCTGAAGGTCAAAACGCGTGTAGTCCGTCAGCCCGGCGCCGATGTCTTCCGACATCTCGCGTGTGGCCGTGTAGTCGGCCAGCGGTTGCCGCAAGAGCCCCTGCACCCATCCATCGCCCGCCACCTGCATCGGCAGGATCTCTTCGGTAAATCCGTAATCGTCGCCGCCGCGGTAGTGGAGTTTGCCAATCGAGGCGGTGTGGACCCCGCCGTCGCGCAGGGCGTGCATCCAGGACCGGACCGAACCGTCATAGGGCTCCGCCGAAGACCAGAAGCCGATCTCGTGCACAGGCCGCCCGCAGGCGATCGCCGCCCGGGTCGGCACGCAGATGGGCGACGGAGTATAGGCCGCGGAAAAGACACGGCCCCGGGCGCAAAGCCTGTCCAGATTAGGCGTCCGGACGTCGGCAGACCCCAGGGCCGAGGCGGCCATTTCATCTGCCATCAGGAACAGGATGTTCACAGGAAAAAGACCCTAATCCAGCGGAAAGTGCCCCTATTGAGCGTAGTTCGAGCCTTCATCATCGAGGATCAGCTTCAGTTCGGCCAGATGGCGGGTCTCCTGATCGGGGTAGTCCTCGATCTCGCGCGCGGTCTTCTCGGCGATCTCGTGGCTCAGCACGCGCAGCGGCTGGCCGGTCTGGAGTGCGCGGATATAGGTTTCGGCAGCGCGCTCGAAGTAATAGAGCCGGTTGAAGGTCTCGGCCACGGTATCGCCGATGACCATCACGCCGTGGTTGCCCATGACCATGACCTTCTTCTTGGGGTCAGCGAAGAGCTGCGCGCAGCGTTCGCCCTCTTCCTCGAAGGCAAGGCCGCCGTATTCAGCATCGACCACCACACGGTCGTAGAACATCGCGCAGTTCTGGTCGATCGGCGGCAGGGCGCTGTCGGCAAGGCAGGCGAGCACCGTCGCATGAACCGAGTGAACATGCATGGCGCATCGCGCATGGGCGCAGTAGCGGTGCAGCCCGCCGTGCAGCCCCCAGGCTGTGGGGTCGGGCGCATCGGGCCGGTCCATCGTCGACGGATCGTTGGCGTCAATCAGCAAGAGGTCCGACGCGCGGATGCGGCTGAAATGCACCTGATTGGGGTTGATCAGGAACTGCGTGCCATCATCGTTCACCGATAGGCTGAAATGATTGGCCACGGCTTCGTGCATATTCAGGCGCGCAGTCCAGCGGAATGCAGCGGCCATATCCACGCGGTCCTGCCAGTGATCCATGTTTGGGCGAGGCGAAAGTGCGGTGGCGACCATGAAACCCTCCATCGTGTGTCGCGCGCAGTCTGGGCCTGCGCGCAGACTTTGCCTAGCCCAATTGCGACACGCGGGGCGTTTGCGACATGTTGATGACGTGGGGGGCGGGGGCTTGCCTTTCGGCGTGAAGCCATGGGATATCCGGCCATGGAAAAGACCGATCTCATGACATGGCAGGATGCGGCACCCGACCTTGTGGCGGTGGCCGCGGGCAGGGCGCCGGCGGATGTGGTGATCCGTGGCGGACGCTGGGTGAACGTGCACACCCGCGAAGTGCTGGAAAACCACGATCTGGCCATCCGGCATGGCCGGTTTGCCTATTGCGGGCCGGATGCCAGCCATTGCATCGGCGAAACCACCGATATCATCGAGGCAGAGGGGCGGTACATGGTGCCGGGGCTTTGCGACGGGCATATGCATGTCGAAAGCGGCTTGCTGACCACGGCCGAGTTCGCGGCCGCCGTCATCCCCCATGGTACGACAACCATGTTCACCGATCCCCATGAGATCGCCAACGTGCTCGGCTTGCGCGGTGTTCGCCTGATGCATGACGAGGCGCTTTTGCAGCCCGTGAACATCTATACGCAGATGCCCAGTTGCGCACCCTCGGCTCCGGGGCTGGAGACGACGGGCTATGCAATCACCGCCGAGGACGTGGCAGAGGCCATGGGCTGGCCCGGCATCATCGGTCTGGGTGAGATGATGAACTTTCCGGGCGTCATCGCGGGCGATCCGCAGATGCTGGCAGAAATGGCGGCGACGCAGGCGGCGGGCAAAACCGTGGGCGGGCACTATGCCAGCCCCGACCTTGGTCCGGCGTTTCATGCCTATGTGGCGGGCGGTCCGTCGGATGACCACGAGGGCATCGCCGAGGAAGATGCCATAGCCCGGGCCCGTCAGGGTATGCGCGCGATGCTGCGCCTGGGTTCGGCCTGGTACGACATTGAAAAACAGATCACCGCGATCACCGAAAAGGGGCTCGACCCGCGCGGATTTATCCTGTGCACCGACGACAGTCACTCGGGCACGCTGGTCAATGACGGGCACATGAACCGGGTGGTGCGCCACGCGATCGAGTGCGGCTGCGACCCTCTGATCGCGGTGCACATGGCCACAGTGAACACGGCGACGCATTTCGGTCTGGAGCGTGAGTTAGGCTCTATTTCACCGGGCAGACGGGCAGATGTTATCCTGACCTCCGATCTGCGCACGTTGCCCATTGAGCAGGTCATCGCCCGTGGGCGGACCGTGGCGCTGGAGGGGCAGCTCATGGTCACGTGCCCCCATCTCGACTGGCCCGAGGACGTGCGTCATACGGTCAATCTGGCCCGGCCCGTGACCGCGGATGATTTCGCCATACTTGCGCCCGAAGGCGCCAACGCCGTGACCGCCAAGGTCATCGGCGTCGTGGAAAATCAGGCACCGACAAAGGCGCTGACCGCGGAACTGAAGGTCGCGGACGGGCTTGTGGACCCCGACGAGGCGCAGGACGTTGCGCAGATCGCGCTTGTAGAACGCCACCGCGGCACAGGGCACGTGGTGAACGGTTTCGTATCCGGCTTCGGCTACAAGGGCCCCATGGCCATCGCCAGCACCGTGGCCCATGACAGCCATCACATGATCGTCGTCGGGACCGACCGGGCGCATATGGCCCTGGCCGCGAACCGGCTGGGCGAGGTGGGTGGTGGTATCACCGTCTGGAAGGACGGTGCGGAACTGGCCCTGGTCCCGCTGCCGATTGCCGGTCTGATGTCCGATAGTCCGGCCGCAGAGGTTGCCGCGCAGGCGGACGCGATGGTCCGGGCCATGGCTGAATGCGGCTGCACGCTGAACAATGCCTATATGCAGCACTCGCTTCTGGCGCTGGTGGTCATCCCCGAACTTCGTATCTCTGATATGGGGATTGTGGATGTGACCCGCTTCGAAGTGACAGATCTATTCGAGACCGCCACATGAATGCTTCTGACACCGCCATACCGATAATCAGCCCGGATCTGCCTGGCAGCGAAAACTTCAACGATGCCGATGCCGCTGTCGCGCGGCTGAAAGAGCTATATGAAGGTGCGGTTCTCTTTCTTGAGGATCAGTTCAGCCGGACGGTGGGCGGGACAGCCCCAAAGGCCCGGTTCAGAGCCTTCTATCCCGAGGTACGGCTGACGACGACCAGCTTTGCCAAGATGGACAGCCGGCTGAGCTTTGGCCATGTGGCCGAGCCGGGCACCTATTCGACCACGGTCACGCGGCCTGACCTGTTTGAGCACTACCTGCGCCAGCAGATCGGCCTTGTGATCGAAAACCACGGCGTTCCGGTCAGTATCGGCCCCTCGGCCACGCCCATGCCCGTGCATTTTGCGGTCGCGGGAAACACCACCGTGACTGTGCCAGGCGAGGGGGTGCTGGATTTCTCGCTGCGCGACTATTTTGACGTGCCCGATCTGTCGAACATGGACGATGACATCGTCAACGGCTACGGCGTGAAATTCGATGACGGCTCCGCACCGCTGGCGCCGTTCACTGCGCAGCGCGTCGATTATTCCCTGGCCCGGCTCGCCCATTACACCGCGACGAACCCCGAGCATTTCCAGAACCACGTGCTTTTTACGAACTACCAGTTCTACGTGCAGGAGTTCGAGGCCTTCGCCCGCGAGGCGCTGGACGATCCGGCCAGCGGCTATACTGCTTTCGTCGGGCCCGGCAATCAGGTGATCACCTCGGGCTCTGCGCCCCTGCGTGACCCGGTCAAACTGCCGCAGATGCCGACCTATCACCTCAAACGGGACGGGCAGGCAGGCATTACGCTGGTCAACATCGGCGTCGGGCCGTCAAACGCGAAGACCGCAACAGATCATATCGCCGTGCTCAGGTCGCACGCATGGCTGATGGTCGGCCACTGCGCCGGGCTGCGCAACAGCCAGTCGCTGGGTGATTTCGTGCTGGCCCACGGATACGTGCGCGAAGACCATGTGTTAGACGATGATCTGCCCATCTGGGTGCCGATCCCGCCGCTGGCGGAAATTCAGATCGCGCTGGAAGAGGCCGTGGCGGACATTAGCAAGCTGAGCGGGTTCGAGCTGAAGCGGATCATGCGGACGGGTACGGTTGCCACGATTGATAACCGCAACTGGGAACTGCGCGACCAGTCGGGTCCGGTCCAGCGTCTGTCGCAGTCCCGCGCCATCGCGCTTGACATGGAAAGTGCCACGATCGCCGCCAACGGCTTCCGCTTCCGGGTGCCCTACGGCACGCTCTTGTGCGTTTCGGACAAACCGCTCCACGGCGAGCTGAAGCTGCCCGGCATGGCCAGCAATTTCTACACAACACAGGTCTCGCGGCACCTTCGGATCGGCATCCGCGCCATGGAAAGGCTGCGTGACATGCCGCTGGAGCGCATCCATTCGCGCAAGCTGCGCAGCTTCGAAGAGACCGCATTTCTCTGATTTCAGCGTTCCGGTCGGCAGAAACCGGCGTTTAGGCACCAAAAAACTGCTCAAAACCTGCTAAAAGCCCTTGTTTTGCGACACTAGGCGTTGTGTTTATCAACAACATGACGTTAAATTACTCTAATGTGCCCCAACAGAATGGGCCGGAACGAGGAAACCATACATGGCAAAACCAATGACAAAGACCCAACTGGTCGCGGCGCTGGCGGAAGAAATGGACAGCGACAAGAAAACCGCAGGCGGTGCGCTGGACGCGATCATCGCCGTGATCACAAAAGAGGTCTCGGGCGGGGGTGCCGTGACCCTGCCGGGTGTCGGCAAGATCTACTGCCGTGAACGCCCCGAGCGGATGGTCCGCAACCCGGCCACAGGCGAGCAAATCAAAAAAGACGCCGACAAGGTTGTCAAAATGACAATCGCAAAGGCGCTGAAGGACAGCGTCAACACCTGACCTTCCCCTCACTGAGCAGCAGCAAAGATGGGCCGCCGTGTGCGGCCCTTTTTTTGTCCGCGCCGCTGGCCGCCGGTTCGCGATCCTGCTAGGGCGCGGAAAAGACGAAACGAGGGCTGGGGATGGATCTTCGCGCGGTGGTCATGGGCCTTGCCTTTGCGCTGATGTGGGCCTCGGCTTTCAGCTCTGCGCGCATGATTGTGGTCGACGCCCCGCCGCTGGCGGCGCTGTCGGTCCGGTTTGTGATCTCGGGCGTGATCGGTGTCGCCCTTGCGCGGGCCATGGGTCAGTCCTGGCATCTGACGCACTCCCAATGGCGCGCAACCATCGTTTTCGGGCTCTGCCAAAATGCGCTTTATCTTGGACTGAACTTCGTTGCCATGCAGACGGTTGAGGCTTCGGTTGCTGCGATCATCGCGTCGACCATGCCGCTCTTGGTGGCCCTTGCTGGTTGGGCCGCTTTCGGGGAAAAGCTGGGCGTCAGCGACGGTCTCGGCCTTGTGGCCGGGATCGTCGGTGTCGGTGTGATCATGGGCGCGCGGATGGGGACGGGCACGCTGGATCTGTTCGGCGTCGGTCTTTGCGTGATCGGGGTCGTGTCGCTAACGATTGCAACGCTCGCTATGCGCGGCGCTTCGTCCGGCGGAAATTTCCTGATGGTCGTCGGCTTGCAGATGCTGATCGGCGCGGTGCCGCTGGCGGTTCTTTCGGGGCTGACAGAGACCATGGAGGTCACCTGGTCCTCGCGGCTGGTTCTGGCGTTCCTCTACACGACGCTTGTTCCAGGTCTTGCGGCGACGCTAGTCTGGTTCCTGCTCGTTGACCGGATCGGGGCAACGCGGGCGGCCACCTATCACTTTCTCACGCCCTTTTTTGGTGTCGCCATTGCCGCGCTTTTGCTGGACGAGCCGCTCGGCTGGCAGGATGCGCTTGGCGTGGCGATTATCACCGCCGGGATCTTTGCTGTGCAAAAGGCGCGCGCCTCACGGGCGATGGCGAAAGCCTGACAATGGCGTGAGAGACGGTCTGGCAGGGGTGACAGGCCCCGGTGCTTTCACCATCTTGCCGCCATGGAGCTCTTGCTTGGATACGGAGCGGGTCTGCTGACCCTGATCAACCCCTGTGTTCTGCCGATCCTGCCCATTGTGCTTGCGGGGTCGTTGCAGCAGAACCGGTTGGGCCCCGTGGCGCTGGCCGCGGGGATGAGCCTGTCTTTCGTCATCCTCGGCGTTGCCATCTCGGCCATTGGCTACAGCATCGGCCTGACGCCCGAAATGATCTCGGACGCCGCCGCGGTAATGATGATCCTCTTCGGCGCCGTCCTTCTGGTTCCGCGCCTGTCCGCCGGCTTCGCCACGGCCACGGCCGGGTTCGGCACGCGGGCCGACGCCAGTATGGACGATCTCGACACCAAGGGCCTCAGCGGTCAGTTTCTGGGCGGCATGCTGCTCGGCGCTGTGTGGAGCCCCTGCATCGGACCGACACTCGGCGGCGCCATTTCTCTGGCCAGTCAGGGCGAGAGTCTGCTTTGGGCGGGCGCGATCATGACGGCCTTTGCCGCCGGTGTGTCTACCATCATCCTTGCCCTCGGCTATGGCACCCGCCGCGCGCTTCAGAACCGCAAGGCGCTCATGATGAAGATCGCCACAAGGGCGCGCCCGATCCTTGGCGTCACCTTTGTTGCCGTCGGTCTCGCCATCCTCTTGCGCCTGCACCACGCCATCGAATTTTGGGCACTGGACAACCTGCCCACCTGGTTGACCGACCTTTCGGTCGCTCTCTGATATCAAAGGACCCTGCCATGGACCGCCGCACATTCCTGACAGCCTCTGCCGCCACGCTTCTTCTGCCAAACGCCCTCATGGCCGCGGCGGGTCAGCCTTATACGCCGGGCCTGATCCGCAGCGAGCTTCAGGCGGGCAAGACCCTGTTTGTGGACTTCTACGCCGACTGGTGCAGCACCTGTAAACGGCAGGAACGGATCATCCGCGCCCTGCGGAACGAGAACCCGGTCTACGACCAGCAGCTGACCTTCATCGCCGTGGACTGGGACCAGTACCGCCGCGCCGAGATTACCCAGAGCCTGCGGATTCCGCGTCGCTCAACGCTGGTGGCGCTGAAAGGCAACCAGGAGCTGGGGCGCCTCGTAGCCGCGACGCGCGAAAACCGCATCAAGGGTCTGATGGACGTGGCCTTGCAAGCCTCGGTCGCTTAGCCGATTTTTCCCCGGACCTCGCCCATCTGTCCCCGGTGAAGAAGCAGGTGGTCGAGCAGAACGCAGGCCATCATGGCCTCGCCCACGGGCACGGCCCGGATACCGACACAGGGGTCGTGCCGGCCCTTGGTGACGATCTCGGTCGCCTCGCCCGCCTTGGTGATGGTCTTCCGGGGTGTCAGGATCGATGAGGTGGGTTTGACGGCAAAGCGCACGACCACATCCTGTCCGGTGGAGATACCGCCAAGGATGCCGCCCGCGTGGTTCGAGCTGTAGACGGGCCCGTCCGGACCCATGGAAATCTCATCTGCATTGGCCGATCCCGTCAGTGCGGCGGCGGCCATCCCATCCCCGATCTCGACCCCTTTGACCGCGTTGATCGACATCATTGCGGCGGCCAGATCAGTGTCTAACTTGGCATAAACCGGCGCCCCGAGTCCTACAGGCATGCCAGTCGCCGTCACTTCGATGACCGCGCCGACGCTGTCGCCCGATTTCCGCAGGCCGTCGAGATAGGCCGCCCAATCTTCAGCAGCCCCTGTGTCGGGCACCCAGAAGGGGTTTTTTTCGATCTCGGCCCAGTCCACCGCGGCGCGGTCGATGGTCTTGGGGCCCATCTGTACCATATAGCCCGTCACAGCGAGACCGGGGGCAAGCGCCTTCAGCGCCTCGCGCGCCACGCCGCCGGCGGCAACGCGTGCGGCGGTTTCCCGTGCCGACGAGCGCCCGCCGCCGCGGTAGTCGCGGATGCCGTACTTCTGCCAATAGGTGATATCGGCATGGCCGGGGCGGAACTTTTCAGCGATCTCGGAATAGTCCTTCGACCGCTGGTCGGTGTTGCGGATCATCAGCTGGATGGAGGTTCCGGTCGTCCGGCCTTCGAAGACGCCCGACAGTATCTCGACCTCATCGGCCTCGCGCCGCTGTGTCGTGTAGCGGCTTTGTCCCGGTTTCCGGCGGTCGAGCCAGTGTTGCAACATGGCCGGCTCCAGCGGGATACCCGGCGGGCAGCCGTCGACCGTCGCGCCAAGGGCTGGCCCATGGCTTTCCCCCCAGGTCGTCACCCGGAAAAGATGGCCGAAACTGTTGAAACTCATGGGCTCTGTCCCTCCGTTCGCCCGTGTGTAGCGGTGGCCCTCAGGGCTCTCAAGGGGTTTCGCCTTGTTGGTCCTTCAGAGGCGGGATATGCAGGGCGTACCTCGGGGTGCCTGTTCGTGAAAGGCTGAGATGCGGGAGGGCCCGCGAACCCGCAGAACCTGAACCGGTTAAGACCGGCGGAGGGAAGGTAGAGCGACCTCTAACCCGACCCCGCCCGTCGCAAATGGAGGACGCGATGAAAACCGCACCCTGTATTGCAACGGGACTGGCCCTGGCGCTGACGGGCGCCGCTTGGGCCGATACGCCCGTGTTGAAAGTCTACACCTACGACAGCTTTGTCTCGGAATGGGGCCCGGGCCCCGCCGTGGAAGCGGCTTTTGAGGAAACCTGCGCCTGCGATCTGCAGTTTGTCGGCGCTGGGGACGGAGCCGCGCTCTTGGCGCGCGTGCGTCTCGAAGGCGCGCGGACAGAGGCCGATGTCGTCCTCGGGATCGACACGAACCTGACGGCGGCGGCAATGGCGACGGAGCTTTTCGCCCCCCACGGGCAGGACATGCCCGCCTACAGCCTGCCCATCGCCTGGGATGACGCGACATTCCTGCCCTACGACTGGGGCTACTTCGCCTTTGTCCATAACGCGGATATGGCCGATGTGCCGGGTGATTTCCGGGCTTTGGCGGCTTCTGACGCCACGATCGTGATTCAGGACCCTCGGTCTTCGACGCCGGGTCTGGGGCTTTTGATGTGGGTGAAGGCTGCCTACGACGACGACGCGGCCGAGATCTGGTCGGGTCTTGCCGATAACATCGTGACGGTCACGAAAGGCTGGTCTGAGGCCTACGGTCTTTTCCTCGACGGCGAGGCGGATATGGTTCTGTCCTATACCACATCACCCGCCTATCACCTGATTGCGGAAGACGATCCCTCGAAAGCCGCGGCGCCCTTTGCCGAAGGGCACTACCTGCAGGTAGAGGTCGCTGGAAAACTCGCCGGAACCGATCAGCCGGAACTGGCAGACGCCTTCCTGGCGTTCCTGGCGTCCGAGGCGTTCCAGTCCGTGATCCCGACCACGAACTGGATGTATCCCGCCGTCACCCCTGCGGGTGGTCTGCCAGAGGGATATGAGACCCTGATCCAGCCCGAAACGGCACTCTTGGTGCCTGCGGCTGAGGCGCCCGAGATACGCGACGCCGCCCTTGCGGAATGGCTGAACGCTCTGGCGCAATAGGTCTCTGGGCGGCGGCAACGGTCGCCGCCCTCGTCCTCGGGACGCTAATGGCCGTCTTCTGGCGGGCGGGTAGCTTTGGCGCCAGTTTCACCGCCGCCGATTGGGCTGCCGTGCGGTTCACGGTCACACAAGCGATCCTGTCCTCCGCGATCAGCACCGCTCTGGCCGTACCGCTCGCCCGGGCGCTCGCGCGTCGGCAGTTTACCGGACGGCGCCTGTTGATTACCCTTCTGGGCGCGCCCTTTATCCTGCCGGTGATCGTCGCTGTTCTGGGCCTCTTGGCGATCTTCGGGCGCAACGGGCTGGTCAACGGCGTTCTCGACTGGGCGGGTTTGCCCACGCTGCAGATTTACGGGCTGGACGGTGTTGTGCTGGCCCATGTGTTTTTTAACCTGCCGCTTGCCACCCGGCTGATCCTGCAAGGCTGGGCAGATATCCCGGCAGAGCGCTTTCGGCTGGCCGCCTCCCTTGGGTTCAGCGCCCGGGACATGCGCCGCCATCTGGAGGCCCCAATGCTGCGGCAGGTTATTCCCGGTTGCGCCATGGCGGTCTTTCTGATCTGCCTGACCAGCTTTGCCGTGGCGCTGACCCTTGGCGGCGGACCGCGTGCGACGACCGTGGAACTGGCAATCTATCAGGCGTTTCGCTTCGATTTTGATCTGGCTAGGGCAGCAATGCTGTCTTTGGTACAATTCGGGTTGGCGACGGCGGCCGCACTTCTTGCCTGGCGGCTGACGCCGATCTCCGTTGCAGGGGGCGGCATGGACCGCGTACCGCAGCGCTTTGACGGTGCGGGGACCACGGCACGCGCGCTGGATGCTGGGTTGATCGGGCTCGGCGCGCTCTTTCTGCTTCTGCCGCTTGTGATGGTTGTCCTTGGCGGGGCAGGGCGGCTATTCGATTTGCCGCCGAGTATCTGGTGGGCGGCGGGACGGTCGCTCGCGGTCGCTGCCGCCTCGGTCGTCATCGCACTTGGGCTCGCGCTGCCCATGGCGCTGTCCATTGCCGCCGGACGGCGCGGTGCCGGAGCGATCGAAGTGATCGGGGCCATGACCATTGCCAATTCGCCTCTGGTCCTCGGAACGGGCCTTTTCCTGATCCTCTTTCCCATCGCGGATCCGCAGCGGCTTGCCCTTGTGGTGACGGCGCTGGTGAACGCGCTTGCGGCTATGCCCTTTGTCCTGCGCAGCCTTGTGCCGAGCCTGCGGCAGATGCGGGCGGACTACAGTCGCCTCGCCGACAGTCTTGGCCTTTCGGGCTGGAACAGGCTGCGCTGGCTGGTGATCCCGCGCCTGCGCGCGCCACTCGCGTTTTCCTGCGGGCTGACTGCGGCGCTGTCGATTGGCGATCTAGGGGTCATCGCTTTGTTCGCTGACCCGGAGCGGGCGACGCTGCCTCTGGCGATCTACCAGCTGATGGGCAGCTACCGGATGGAGCAGGCGGCGGCGGCGTCGGTTCTGCTCATGGTCCTGAGCCTTGGCGTTTTCTGGGCGCTCGACAGGGTGGGGCGATAGATGCTGCGGTTTGACGGGATCACCGCCCGGGCCGGGGCGTTTCAGCTGCGGGCCGATTTCGCGATTTCGTCCGGTGCCCTGACCGCAGTGATCGGTCCATCGGGGGCCGGGAAATCGACGCTTCTGTCGGTCGCGGCTGGGTTTTTGTCGCCAGAGCGGGGGTCTGTCCGGATCGGCGCGGATGACGTGACCGGGGTTGCGCCGGGGGACCGGGCACTGTCGATCCTCTTTCAGGACAACAACCTCTTTCCGCACCTTGATGTGACCCAGAACCTCGGCCTTGGCATACGGCCCGATCTGCGTCTGTCGGCCGATGACCGGGCGCGGCTAAACGATGTTCTGGCCTACGTCGGTCTTGCGGATATGGGAGCGCGGCGGCCTTCAGAATTGTCGGGCGGCCAGCAAAGCCGTGTGGCGCTGGCGCGGGTTCTCTTGCGGCGGCGACCTGTCTTGTTGCTGGACGAGCCGTTTTCGGCGCTCGGGCCGAAGCTGCGCCGGGATATGTTGGCGCTTGTCACGCGGATCGCGCGGGATGAGGCGCTGACCGTGCTGATGGTGACCCATGATCCCGGCGACGCGCAGGCCTTCGCGGATGACTGCGTTTTCGTGGATGCAGGCCGGGCGGAACCGCCGGTGGCGACAGGGGCGCTTTTTGCGGATCCGCCGCAGGCACTGTCGGACTATCTTGGCCAATAAAAAACGCGCCCTCGGTGGGGCGCGCTTTGAAGCTTTGGAATGGGCGTGCCTTATTCGGCGGGCGTTTCCTTGGCGGCGCGCTTGACCGGCGCCCAAAGCTGTTTGTTGGTCAGGTAGAGCAGCGCGGTCAGCACGGTCAGAAAGATCACCGCCGTCAGACCGGCCCGTTTGCGGGCCATCATCTTGGGTTCCGCGGTCCACATCAGGAAGGCGGCCACGTCTTGCGACACCGACTCGATATCGGTCGGGCTGTCGTCCTCGTAGAACACATCGTCGCCATAAAGCGGTGGGGCCATCGAGATCCAGCCGCCCGGGAAGGCCGTGTTTTCGTAAAGGATCGTGCCCGCCTCTTCCTTTTCTTCGCCGGTGTACCCGGCGAGAAGCGAGGCGATGTATTCCGCGCCGCCCATGCCCTTGAAAAGCTGGGCCAGACCGGTGCCTGCGGGGCCGTGGAACCCGGCGCGTGCCTTGGCCATGAGGCTAAGGTCAGGGGCAGTGGCAAGGCCCGATTTCGGGAAGTGGTCGTTCGGGGTGGCCGGGCGGAAGTCACCTTCGCCATCCAGCAGGGTCGGATCCCAGACATCGCCGACGAAATCGGTGGCATAGGCCCGCACTTGATCTTCCGGAAGGTGCGGGCCGCCTTCGTCACCCAGCGTGCGGATCGGCACGTACTGCAGGCCGTGGCAGGCGGCACAGACCTCACTGTAAACCTGAAGGCCGCGCTGCAGCTGGTTCTGGTCGAAGGCGCCGAAGGGCCCCTCGAACGAGAAGTTGTAGTCGTGCACGTGGCCCGCTTCACCGGCGGCCTGTGCGACGCCGGGAAGGGTCAGCGCCAGGGCCGCCGTGGCAGTGAGGGTACGGAGCAGTTTCATTGCGCTCATCCTTATTCTGCCGGTGACGCCACGGGCGCGGCGGCAGTGTCTTTGTCTTTGCCGTAATGCGCCTTGAAGTCTTCTTCGATGGTCGCGGGCTGGGGCAGCGGTTTCTCAATGACGCCCAGAAGAGGCAGGATCACGAGGAAGTAGGCGAACCAGTAGGTCGAGCCGATCAGCGCGATCGTCGGGTAAATCCCTTCAGCCGGACGGGCGCCCACCCACATCAGCACAATGAAGTCGAGCACCAAGATCCAGAACCACCACTTGAACATCGGGCGGTAGCGACCGGAGCGCACGGACGAGGTGTCGAGCCAGGGCGCCAGGGCCAGCACAACGATGGCGCCGAACATGGCCAGCACGCCGAAGAACTTGGCGTCGATTATGCCGCCGGTGATCCAGCTGGTGAACATCACGATGCCCACATCCGGCGTGAAGGCGCGCAGGATTGCGTAGAAGGGCAGGAAGTACCACTCCGGAACGATGTGCGAGGGTGTCTTCAGTGCTGTGCCTTCGATGTAGTTGTCCGGGTGGCCAAGGTAGTTCGGCATGAAGCCCACGACCGCGAAGAACACGATCATGATCAGCGCCAGCGCGAAGAGATCCTTGATCACGAAATAGGGCCAGAACGGCAGTGTGTCGCGCTCGGCTTCGGCTTTCGAGGTGCGGCGGACCTCAACACCCGTTGGGTTGTTGTTGCCCGTGGTGTGGAAGGCCCAGATGTGCACGATCACCAGACCGGCGATTACGAAGGGCAGAAGGTAGTGCAGGCTGAAAAAGCGGTTCAGCGCGGGCTGACCGACGGCCTGTGCGCCCAGAAGCCAGGTCTGAAGGCCGTCCCCGATGAAAGGAATCGCGCCGAAAAGACCGGTGATCACGGCGGTGCCGTGGAACGACATCTGACCCCATGGCAGCACGTAGCCCATGAAGGCCGTGCCCATCATAAGCAGGTAGATCAGCATGCCGATGATCCAGGTGATCTCGCGCGGCGCCTTGTACGAGCCATAGTAGAGACCGCGGAAAATGTGCATGTAGACTGCAAGGAAGAACAGCGAGGCGCCGTTCATGTGCAGATAGCGCAGCATATGCCCGCCGTTCACGTTGCGCATGATGTGCTCGACCGAGGCAAAGGCCATGTCCACGTGCGGCGTGTAGTGCATCACCAGAACGACGCCGGTCACGATCTGCAGCACCAGGCAGAATGTCAGCACGATGCCCCAGATCCACATCCAGTTGAGGTTCTTGGGCGTCGGGATCATGATCGTATCGTAGAGAAGCCCGACGATGGGCAAGCGGCGGTGCAGCCACTTTTCGCCCTGGGTGGTCGGTTCGTAATGGTCGTGGGGAATTCCAGACATCTCGCGCCTCCCTTATCCCAGCAAGAGTGTTGTTTCGTCGATGAATTCGGCCCGCGGCACCGGCAGGTTCTCCGGTGCGGGGCCGCGGCGGATGCGGCCCGCGGTGTCGTAGTGCGAGCCGTGGCAGGGGCAGAACCACCCGCCAAAGTCACCGGCGTTCTCTGTTGGCACGCAGCCAAGGTGCGTGCAAAGGCCGATCATGACCAGCCAGCCTTCGTCTTCACCGATGGCGCGGTTGATATCGGTCGCCTCGGCATCTTCCGAGACGTTTTCGTTTCGGGCCAGGGGGTCGATCAGTTCGCTGATCTCAACAGCCCTGGCTTCGGCAATCTCTTCTTCCGTGCGGCTGCGGATGAACACGGGCTTGCCCTGGAAAAGAACGGTCAACTGCGTGCCTGGCTCGACGGTCGAAACATCGACGCGCATCGTCGATGCCGCCTGGACATCGGCGGAGGGGTTCATCTGGTTAACCAGAGGCCAAATGGCGGCGCCGGCAGTGACAACGCCCGCTCCTGCAGTGGCGTAGTAGATGAAATCCCGGCGTGTGCCTTCATGGTCTTCTGCGTTGGACACGGTGTTCTCCTTCCAGGACCACTCCGCAGCGGTCCGCACGTCTTACAGCGGGCACGATTCCGCCCGGTCCCGGCGGTATGTAGCCCGGGTACCCGCAAGCGTCCAGCGGACAAACGCGCGCAGAAGACGCGCCTGTTAGGGCAGGGGACCGGGTCGGGCGGAAAGGCCCATCAGTCGGACGGCGCCGTGTCCTTCAACGCGGGCCGTTCGCTGATTTTCGCGTACCACTCCGACAGGTAGGCATGGCCCGTGCGCCAGTCGCGATCCGCGTGCCGGAAGTCGATGTAACCCAAGGCACAGGCCAGGGCGATCTGACCGCCGTCCACCGGCCCCGCTAGATGGCTCTGCCACCGCGTCTCAAGCACGCTGAGCGACCGGACGACCCGCTGCCATTGGGCTTCGACCCAGCTTTCCACGATCATGTCTTCGGGCCGGAAGCGGTGCTCGTAGACCATTAAAAGCGCGGCTTCGGTCATGCCATGGGCCGTTGCCTCCAGCGTCAGCACCTCCCAAAGGCGGCTTTCTGGATAGAGCGAGCTGTTGCCCTTTTCATTGAGATAGCGGCAGATCACCCGGCTGTCGTAAAGCGCAGGCCCGTCGTCGCGGATCAGGGCCGGCACCTTGCCCAAAGGATTAGCGGCCTGCAGCGCGAGGTCCGGCTGATCGTAGCGCGCCACCGTATCGGCCATGGAGACGACGTCTGTCAGGCCAAGTTCAATCGACGAGGCGCGGACCATGCGGACAAAGGGCGAGGCGTTATTGCCCAGAAGCTTCACGTCAGACCCTCCGGAACCGCAGGCGGCCCAGGGCAGCAGCGTCGATTTCGATGCCCGGCCCGTTGCGGCCAAGGCGGACCGACCGCTTCATCCGGGCACCAGCGCGCGAGCTCTCAGTGTCGGCATGCCGTGAGAAGCCTTCGGGCATCTCGTCAAGGGCGTCTTCCACATGCTGATTGCGTCGCTGAACAGGCGCGCTGCGCCAGGCGACATAGGCGGCGGCGGCGAAGGGCGCGACCCGCAGGGCGGTCAGCGCAATCGGGGCAACGGGCAATGGCATCGGAATCCTCCTGTCCGGGCTCGCTTCATTTAAGCAATCGCAGCCTGCCAATCCAGAGGCGAGGTCAGGAAACGCGCTGTCCTTTAAGGTATTCGCCTTCCGCGACCGTGACCTGGGCAGGCACGATGGCGCCTTCGGTCTGGGGCTCAGAGAAGCGGACTTCGGCAAAGCTCTCTGTCCGGCCCATGACAGGGCTTTCCATCAAAACAGACTGCCGGGGTCCTTCAAGCGCTGCAAGATGCCGGGCGACCGCCACGTCCCCCGCCGCCCGCAGCCGCCGTGCGCGGTCACGAACCGTGGTGCCCGCCACCTGCGGCATCCGCGCGGCGGGCGTGTTCGGGCGGGGCGAATAGGGAAAGACATGGAGCCATGTCAGATGGCAGGCATCCACCAGCCCCAGCGAGTTTTCGAACATGGCCTCGGTTTCGGTCGGGAATCCGGCGATGATGTCGGCGCCAAAGGTCATCCCGGGACGCAGCCGCCGGGCCTCTTCGCAAAACGCGATGGCGTCGTCCCGCAAATGCCGGCGCTTCATGCGCTTGAGGATCATGTTGTCGCCTGCCTGCAGGCTGAGGTGCAGATGCGGCATCAGGCGCGGTTCGGTCGCGATGGCCTGCATGAGCGCCGGGTCGGCCTCTATAGAGTCAATTGAACTGATCCTGAGGCGCGGCAGATCCGGCACCAGTTTCAGAATGCGCAGCACCAGATCGCCGAGCCTTGGTTCGGCGGGCAAATCCGCTCCCCAGCTGGTCAGATCGACCCCGGTCAGCACGACCTCGTTATATCCACGGTCCACCAGGCGCTTGATCTGGTCCACCACAACGCCCGCCGGCACCGACCGTGAATTTCCCCGGCCAAACGGGATGATGCAGAAGGTGCAGCGATGGTCGCAGCCGTTCTGAACCTGCACATAGGCCCGGCTGCGGGTGCCGAAACCGTCAATCAGATGCCCGGCGGTCTCGGTGACCGACATGATATCGTCGACCTGCACCGCCTCGGTCTCGCCGATGAAATCGGCCGCGAGCCCTCTCCAAGTGTCTGCGTCCATCTTTTCGGAGTTGCCGATCACCACGTCGACCTCGTCCATGGCGGCAAAGCTGCCCGGATCGGTCTGCGCGGCGCAACCGGTCACGATCAGGCGGGCCCCGGGGTTGGCGCGGCGCAGACGGCGGATATCCTGCCGCGCCTTGCGCACGGCTTCTGCGGTCACAGCGCAGGTATTTACAATCACCGCATCGCCGAGTCCCGCGCCCGCGGCCAGTTCCTTCATCGCCTCGGTTTCATAGGCGTTGAGACGGCAACCGTGGTTGGAAAAAACGGGCGCACGGCGGTCCATGGTCACAGCGCGCCCAGAAACGCGGGCGTGAGCACGCCGTCAAAGACATGGGCCGTTGGCCCGGCCATCCAGACACCATCATCGCGCCAGTCGATTGTCAGCCAACCGCCATCGAGTTCAAGCCGGACGCGGCGGTCCGTCAGGCCGCGCCGGTGCGCGGCGACCGCGGTGGCGCAAGCGCCCGATCCGCAGGCCAACGTGATGCCGGCACCCCGTTCCCAGACCCGCATGCGGATTTCTCCGGCGCTGCGGATCTGGGCAAATTCCACGTTAGTCGCTCGGGGGAACAGCGGGTGGTGTTCGATCCGGGCGCCCCAGCCGGTCACATCCACGGCCTCGGCATCGTCAACGAAGAACACCGCGTGGGGGTTGCCCATGCCGACGCCCACGGGGTCGCCTTCAATGGGGAGGTGCAGACTGTCCATGGGCTCGGCCAGGGGGATATCCTGCCAGCCAAGCTGCGGCGGGCCCATGTTCACGATGATCTCACCGTTGCCGTGGCGCGCTTCCAAACGCCCGCGCTCGGTGGTCATCGACAGGCTGTCCGCACCGTTTTCCCGCAAGAGAAACTCTGACACGCACCGGGTGGCGTTGCCGCAGGCTCCGGCCATTGTGCCATCGGCATTCCAGAACTCGATGCCCACGTCGGCGCTGTCACTGTCGCGGATCTCGGCAAGCTGGTCAAAACCCACGCCCCGATGCCGGTCACCAAGCGCGCGGGCCAGGCCGGCGGTCACACACCGGTCCTGTCCCCGCGAATCGATCACCACGAAGTCATTGCCCGCACCGTGCATTTTCATGAAACGCAGGGGGGAGGAGGGTCCAGAATGTGCCACCGGGGGCATATAACGCCACGTATCCCCCATTGCCATACCTTCGCACCGTCATGAATGCTTCAGAAATCCGCTTGACGCTGGGGGGGCGGTTTCATACGTAGGCGGCCTGAGTGGGCCCGTAGCTCAGTTGGTAGAGCAGTTGACTTTTAATCAATTGGTCACAGGTTCGAATCCTGTCGGGCTCACCAAATAACTTAAGTAGTTGAGAGATTTACGGGTTCCCCGCCAGATTTGCGACCTGTTTTGCGCCGACGGGTAACGTTTCGCGTAACAGGCAGGTAACAGACAGAGGTCTTTCGCAGAAATGCTCTGGCCGCCAGAAAGCTGGCCTTCCTATGGACTAATTGCGTGGTAAACGCCAAAACGCCCACTGACCAAGGCGTGGGTGGGCCATGCAATGACATGCGATCAAGCCGGGACTGTTGCATAAATCTGCGTGTCACTTTTTAGGATGGCACAAGGTTAGTTGATCACGCGGCCGCGAAAAGCTGGCTGATGACCTGGATCTCGCCCTTGACCCCTGCTTGTTTGTGATGGACGTGGCCTCGTTTGATGGTCCTGATCGTCTCGATCCCGCTCAGGGTTGCCTTTGCCGCCTTCGCATCCCGCCGTGCGGTCAGGCGGAAATCGACCATCTGACCGTTCGCATCGATGGCACGCCAGAGGTAACGCCATTTCCCGCCGACACGGATGTAGGTCTCATCGACATGCCAATCGACACTGGCGCGACGCAGATTTTTTTCTGTCCGCCTAGCCAACTCCGGGCCGAGCGTCTGAACCCAGCGATACACAGTCGACCGGTCGATAGTGATCCCGCGTGGAAAACGGTGGTGCTTGAATGGTGGCTTACGTTGCATGATCGACCTCAAAAAGGAATGACAGTCGCCAAATGGATCAGCTAATGCAACAGTCCCCTCTGGTCCAATTTTGGACCGATTTGCCCCAAAAAGATCTGTGCAAGCGCGGTGGCGTCCAAGACCAGTCGCAGGCTGTTCTGTGCCAAAGTACCACTTGCCAAAAGGCGTGCGATCTGACCCGCATTCTTCTGAGCCTGAATGTCATGGATGATGTCTGCAGCGCTCGAGCTTGCAGCACGTTTCAAGCTAGATCAACGCCCCGACCCACAGCCCGAGGGCAAAGACCGTGTGCGCAAGAAGGTTCATGGTCCGAACCTTCCACGGGTTTGGTGTTTTGGACGCAGCCCATCCAAGGCCCATGCCCGGTTGCAACAAAAACCAGCCAAACCCCACAACGATGATAGAGAATATGAACGCTGGCAGAAAAGTCGGTTCTGCAAGCCAATCCGGACCCATCATCGCCGCCAAACCAATGCCATAGATGATCCCGACGGCATAGTGAAAGGCCCAGCCGATCTGAAGTTCTCGGGCGACGGGGCGTGCCTCAGCAATTGAATCGTGAAAGACGACTCCGTGGCACAGATGCGCAACCCAGCGACCGGGCAGGGCCCAATTGGGCATCGGCTGTCCGGCGAACCGGTTTAGCGCAATCGCCCAGATATCCATCGCTATGGTTGCAATGAGCCCCATGAACAAACCAGAGACCGCGATTTCAAGCATCACGTTCGATCCGACTTGATCTTGATTTCATGTCGTGCAGCTCCCGGGTCGGTCGTTTGCATCGGTAACGGCATGATCGCGAACACGCCGTCTCGCCGATAATCGATAATATTTGATCTTTAGTTTGCTTTCTGTCAGCATGTCCAGAAAGAATGAGGGATGGCGAATGAAACTTGTTACTTTTCACGCTGGCGACAGACGCTCACTGCCTGGCGCAGTGCTTGGAGAGGGCGAGCGGGTCGTGAATTTGGCCGCCGCAAGCGAAGGCAAGATCGGATCAATTCAGTCGCTGATCGAAATGGGGGACACCGGTCTGGAGTTGGCGGAGCGCTGTATCAAAGACGCTACGGGTAGCAGCATTCTCGTTCGATCTGATGTGCGCCTGACCGCACCGATCCAACCGCCAATCCAAATGCGTGACTTCCTGTGTTTTGAGACCCATCTCAGACAAGCGTTTCCGGCGGCGCGAAAGCTTCGCGCCCAGCAATTTGACGATCCGGCTGCCGCCGAAGCGGAAATGGAGCGAAAGGGTATCCTGTCAATACCGGATGCGTTTTACGAACAACCAATCTACTACAAGGCCAACCGGTTTTCGTGCGTTGGACATGAAGATGACGTGCTTTGGCCCGAAATCTCGAGCTTTATGGATTTTGAACTGGAGCTTGGGTTTTACATTGGGCGCAAGATTAAGGATGTGAAGCGGGAAGATGCGCTTGAGAATATCTTTGGATACACCGTGTTCAACGACTTTACCGCCCGAGATGTGCAAACCGCTGAGATGGGCGGTCAACTCGGCCCTGCTAAAGGGAAGGACTTCGACACTGCCAACGCGATGGGCCCTTGGTTGGTAACCGCCGATGAGTTCGGGGACCCGTACAACAAAGACATGATTTGCCGTGTGAACGGCGAAGAGTGGGGGCGCGGCTCAACCGCAACTGCATATTGGAAATTTGAGGATCTTTTGGCCCACGTAACGGCTTCTGAGACGTTGTATCCCGGTGAGTTCATTGGGTCTGGAACGGTGGGCAACGGTTGCGGCTTGGAGCATATGCGCTTTCTAACGCCAGGGGACGTGATCGAACTTGAGATCGAAGGTATCGGCGTGTTGCGAAACCGAATTGTCAAAGCAGATGGCTAGGACGCGATGGGGCCTGATCTTCGGAAGTTGGCTCGAAGTCGGAAGACATTCGAACCAACGGGAAAAGCGTTTGATTTTTGAAGTGCGAGATTTAAGCGGTTATCGATAATCGTTGACGTATGATCTCCCCTCGGTTAACTTCTATGAAGTGGGCAGCATCGCTCTTTCGTCGGTGTCGATTCCGTCTCATAAAACAGGGTAGGGGAAGAGCGGCTCTTGATTGAAGTGCCCAAAAAAGGATTCGACGGAGTCTAAAGATGATTCAACGCGTTGTGCTGAGCGAGCAGGTTAAGGAAGAACTGCTTGATGACATTATGAACGGGCGCTACCAGCCCGGCGACCGGCTTGTTGAGTCGCAAATCGCAAAGCGCATGGGGATCAGTCAATCTCCTGTACGCGAAGCGCTTCGTGACATGGTCGCCATGCGTTTCGTTGAAGTCGAACCACACAAAGGGGCGCGTGTGCGCAAGATTGACGAGCGTGAAGTGCTCGAGATTTATCCTGTGCGCGCTTGTCTAGAGGAACTGGCGGGTCAATTGGCGGTGGAGCGTGCACCAGAATATCTTGATCAACTGAACACAGCGATCAAGCGCATGGCGAAAGCATTTGCGTCCCGTGACGTGCGCACGCTCGCCTACTGGGATGTGTCCTTCCATCGAACCATTCTTGAAGCCTCCGGAAATCAGATTCTGATTGAGACGTGGAACTCACTGATGATCGAGGCGCGGACATTTGTCACTTTAAGCAATCTGATCTCGCGCTCGCCGGAAATTGATCTGGCCGGTCGGCACTATCCGATCGTTGAGGCCCTGGAAGAAGGCGATCCGATCAAATGCGGCAAAGTCATGAGACGGCATGTCGAAGAGTTCGGTGAAGTCATGCATGGCATCTTCAATCACAGCGAACATAGCATGCAATTGAACATTTCCGAAAAAGGCGAGGCGGCACAATCGCGAGCCAAAGCGGGTTGATCTGCAACCTGAGAATCTGTCTCCACACGACTTCGAGAGGGCTTGGCAATGCGCAAGGTAACATTGGCTCTTCTGCGCCACGCGAAGGTGCCATCCCACGAAGGGGATATGCCGATAACGTCAGATTCCCGTGTGGATATCGACGCGGCAATTCCGCGGATCAAAGCACTGGCCAATCCGGGCGACGCGTTTTTGTTTCTCGCAACCCGCACCAATCGTTCACGCGAAACCGCGGAGGCCCTTCGCGCGGCCATTGATCCAAGCTCGCCCGAGGTGAAGCCTGCATGGGGTTTGCGTAACCCAGATATTCATCTTGCGGGATCAAGAGTTGAGATGGGGTCAAAGCCCGAATTCTTTGCGTCACAATGCGATTTCCTCGACATGACGCCTGACGCTGTTCTGGAGCAGTCGTTCTATAGGGAGTTTCTGACGGCGCCTGACCGGATTGAGTATTGGGTGCACCATACCGCCCCTCCA
This sequence comes from Pseudomonadota bacterium, assembly GCA_039179985.1. GTDB lineage: Bacteria > Pseudomonadota > Alphaproteobacteria > Rhodobacterales > Rhodobacteraceae > JBCCMQ01. The sequence continues at coordinate 682 of JBCDED010000015.1, read as the reverse complement.
GGAGAGGATGCCGCAGCGGTTGCAAGGCGCGTTCTGCACTTCGCCAGAAGCTTCCTCGCAGCACCGCTAAAAAACGATCTTGTTGTCGCATGCGTCACCCATTCGCCCGTGATGCGGGCGGTTTTGACCAAAGGGCTTAACATTCTCGATCCTGGAGAGCCGAACTGGCTGGAAGAGATTGTTCTAGAAGTCGCCGAAGCGGGCGTAAGCTATCGGTTCCGCGAGCACACCGGAACTCTCTGATCGCGATTCTTCGGAACTGACTCTTACGGGCTTATAAGCGATAAGGATGGGTGCATGTCGAGACGCTTTGGGGCGCGCTCTAATTTTAGTCCTTATCTTAAGGGTTTTTAATTTAACTATATTAAAAAAAATAACTAAATGACATCAGATAATAAATAATCGATAATCGCTTGACCGGTCAATGAAGACGCTTTAAAAAAAATTATGGCGTCAAGGCATGGCTGGTTCGGGAGGAAGACATGAGCTTGGATGAGACCAATATTCTTGGGCAGAATCATGGAACGAGTGAGTTTCCGGTTGAGTGGGATACGGGGGAGAAAGAGCTTTTCTGGATTCTGGATGACTTGCATTGCCCCAATCCGCTGTCGCCCATGTTCTTCGACATTGGTGGCTGGTGGCTGACCTGCGACAACATGTTTCGGCGCTTCGGCACACCCTT
>JBCDED010000014.1:0-54844 GCA_039179985.1 Pseudomonadota bacterium | reverse complement strand
TTTCCGCGACGCTGACGATCCCCCAAAGCTCTTGCAGCGCCACCCCGGGCAGGATCGCAAGGAGCGGCTCGTCGGGATATTCGTTGATCGCCCTTTGCAAGGCGAAGATCTGCAGCCGAGATTCAAGGCCCAGCATTGCCGCCGTGATCGCCTTGGGCTCAAGGTCCATCTGCCGGATCACCTCCAGCGGGGTCGCCTCTCCCGGACGCTGCGCACCGCTTTGCCAGTCCACATGGATGGCCTCAATGGCTTCTAGGCTGACGATCACCGTCCGGTCCACAGGCGTGCCGGTTTTCTCAAGGATCCCTGAGATCACAAACGGCGTGTCTTCGTGTTCGGTAAAGGAGGCCAGGCCATGTGAAACGACGATCGGATCGCCGACAGAATAGCCCAACTGTCGGGCCACATCCGCGCCGATCACTGCACTAAAAAGGTCGTCCATCACCTCGCCATCCGCGAAGGCCAGCGACCGCCCGTCGCGGTATTTGTAGCGCTCGAAGTATTCGGTGGTCGTGCCCATGACCCGGAATTGCCGGTGACTGTCGCCAAGGGAAATCGGCACGGCCCAGTCAACTTCGGGCCGGGACGCAATGTCCTCGTAGCTGTCCCAGGCGATGCTGTTCGTGGCGTTGCCGATGCGGAATACCGCGTAGAGAAGAAGTTGGACGCTGCCGGACCGCGGGCCCATGATCAGGTCGGTGTCCGAGATGGTATCGGCAAAGCTCGCCTTGGCGCCCGTGCGCACCTTCTCGACGCCGAGAAAAAGCGCGACCGACAGGGCGATGGCAAAGATAGTCAGGCCCACTGTCAGGGAGCGGCTCTTCAGGGAACCAAGGGCAAGGCGCAGCAGCATTACGCGGGCCCCTCCTGAGTGGCGATCTCACTCAGTTGAACGACGCGGTCAAATTGCTCGGCCAGCCGGGGATCGTGACTGACCATCAAGAGAGTGGTGCCCGCCGCACGAACTTGTCCAAAGACGAGGTCCAGAAATTCGCCCTGGGTGGTCGCGTCTAGGGCCGAGGTCGGCTCGTCCGCGATCACGATTGGCGGGGCACCAATCATTGCCCGGGCTACCGCCACGCGTTGTTGCTGGCCAACCGAAAGCGCAGAGGCAGGGCCGCCGGTGACCTGCGCGTCCGTCAGGCCAAGCCCGGCCGTCAGGCGCAGCGCTTCGTCGCGCGGCACCGGGCATCGCGCGCGGCGGTCGGCTGAAAAGCGCATCGGTATCAGAATGTTGTCGATCGCTGTTGCATAGGGCAAGAGGTTGAACATCTGAAAGATGACGCCGATCTTGTCGGCGCGAAACCGGTCCCTTGCAGCGCCGGAGAGCGCGCCCAGATCCTGACCCGCCACACGGACCGAGCCCGTCCGGGGCGCCACGATCCCGCAGATGAGGCTGAGAAGCGTCGACTTGCCCGACCCGCTCTGGCCCAGCAACAATACCGTTTCGCCTTGGGCCACGCGAAAGTCGGCGACGGTCAATCCAAAGCGGCCGCCCGGCCAGCCAAAGCCGACGGCGTCCAACGCAATTGCTGCGTCAGTGTCTCTATCACACGCCATTGAGCGTCTGGCAGACCAGAACCTGATGCCCATGTCCAGAGCCGGGGCCGCTCATGCTTTCGCGTTCCAGAGCCGCGCAGCATAGGCGATGGCAGTGCGCAGGCTTGCGTGATCGGCAATGCCCTGTCCGGCAATGTCGAAAGCCGTGCCGTGGTCGGGCGAGGTGCGCACGAAGGGCAGGCCGAGCGTGATGTTCACGCCGGTTTCCACGCCGAGGTATTTCACCGGGATCAACCCCTGATCGTGATATTGGGCGACCACCACATCAAAATTGCCCTTGCGCGCTTGCATGAACACGGTGTCGCCGGGCCAGGGCCCCGAGGCGTTGATCCCTTCGGCGCGGGCGGCGGCGATGGCGGGGGCGATGATCTCGATCTCTTCTCGCCCGAAAAGCCCGCCTTCGCCGGCGTGGGGGTTCAGGCCGGCCACTGCCACGCGCGGCGCCTCGATGCCAAGGGCCCGCGTGCCGGTTTGCGCAAGGCGAATGGCCGCCATCTGCGCGTCAAAATCGGCGGCGCGAATGGCGTCGGCCAGTGACATATGGATGGTGACCAGAACCGTGCGGATATCATCGTTGGCCAGCATCATTGCAACGTCGGGCGTCTTGGCGTGGTCAGCCAGCATTTCCGTATGGCCGGGGTACGGCACCGAGGCTGCGGCGAGCGCTTCCTTGTGGATCGGTGCGGTCACTATCCCGGCGACCGTGCCTGCCATCGCCAGGTCGGTCGCCTGAACGATGGCACGGTAGGCTGCCGCGCCCGCTGCCGCGGAAACTGTGCCGGTTTCGGGCGGTTCGGGCAGATAACCGGAGTCGAGCACCTCGACGCGGCCCTTGGCCGGCGCGCTGTCTGAGATCTTCTCGACTGCCACCACCTTTGCCTCCACCCCGGCCATCCGGACAGCGTGCTGCATCGCGACCGCGCTGCCGATCACAACGCAGGGGAACGGCGCGCCCTCGGCGAGTGCTTTTGCAATGATTTCGGGGCCAATGCCTGCGGCATCGCCCATGGTGATGGCGAGAGGGGGCGTCATGGTGGTGTCTTGCCCGAGGTGCGGTTGGGGTACAAGCGCGGTCGTCCCGTTTCAGGCTGCGTCATCCCGGGGCGTCTCGTCCGCAGCCGGATTCGGACCGGCCACGTCGGCCAGCGTGGACCAGATCGTCACGAAAAGCCCTGCGAGCACAGGCCCGAGGACCAGCCCAGCGGCACCAAATGTGGCGAGACCGCCAAGGGTGCTGATCAAGATAAGGATGTCATGCATCGCCGTATCGCGGCCCACAAGGATAGGGCGCAGAATGTTGTCGATCGTTCCCACCACGGCCACACCCCAGATCGCCAGCCCGGTGGCCGCCACCACCGCACCCTGGGTGAAAAGCCAGATAACGCCTCCCGACAGGATCAGAAGCGGACCGAGGCCAGGGATCACCGAAAGGACGGCCATGACGACGCCCCAGAAGGCCGCGCCGTCAATACCCGCTACGGCGAACCCGAGGCCGCCAAGTGTCCCTTGGGCGACGCCGATCAGCAGTGTGCCCTTTATCGTCGCGCGGCTGATCGAGACAATTCGCTCTTCGAAGGCGTGCTGCGTTTTCTCGGGCAAACCGCTGAAGCCGAGGATTTGCCGCATGATCGGCGTGTCCATCTGCAGGAAGAAAAAAAGCGCATAGAAGAAAATGAAGAGGTCGAGGAAAAAGCGCGCGGTGCCTTGGGTCATGCTGCCCAGCAGTGAGACGGCAAAGCCGCCCGCCGCGCTAGCAAGCTCGCCCAGCTTTGCGGTGATCTCTGCCGAACGGGACCCGATGTAGTCCCGAAACGGCAGCCACTCGGGCAGGGGGTCGTCGGGCGAACGGTTGCGCAGATCGTCGATCACGGTGGAGGCGGCATCGACCAGCCCCTGCGCCTGGACCGCCGCCAGCCAGACGATCCCCATCAAAGGCGCGATCACCGCGACCCCAAGCAAGAGCAGCGTGAGCCCCGCACTGATCATGGACCGTCCGCCAAGCGCGGTCCGGATCTTCAGATAGACAGGCCGCGCCATGGCCGCCGCAATGGCGGCCAGCAAGAGCGCGATCAGAAACGCCCGGATCATTCCGACAAAGGCGACCGATATCAGCGCAGCCGCCCCGAGAAGAGCGAGCCACCTGAGGGAATCGGCGCGGGAAGTGGTCACGGGCGAAGTGTCCATGGCCTCAAAATACCTTGAAATAGCGCCAACAGGATGCGCATGCTTCGGGGCACCCGGCAACTCTTTTGTTTCAAAGAGATTTTTTCTGGTGATGCTTGTTTCAAGCCGGGGCGCATGGGGCCGTGGAGGCAAAAAAGATGGCGACAAAGGCCGAACTTGAAGCGGAGCTTGCAGCGCTGAAGCTGGAAATGAACGCCCCGGCCAACGACCCGGCTGAGGCGGATCCTGAACCCAAGAGCGGCGACACCCGTCTGGAAGCGTTCTTTGCGGACCACGGTTTGTCGAAAGACGACCTTGAAGCGCTCTGGTCCCAGTTTTCGAAGGAACTGGGCGATCTGCCCCATGAAAAGCCGATCACGCTGGCGCTTGGGGCCTTTGGCCTTGGGTTTCTTCTGGGCAGAATGTCAAAATAGGGGAGCGACATGAGCCGTATCAGCCGAAACCTCAATATTGCCTGGCGCGCCGAACGCATGATCGCACGCCGCCGCCTTGCCGTGGTGCGCACCCAGACCGGTCTTATGGCCTTTTCGGGGCTGGTGGCAGGGATCGGTGTCATCATGCTGAACGTCGGCATCTTTTTCTGGCTTGCTTCGCACTACGGGAATGCCAATGCCGGGTTGATCTTGGCCGCAGGGAACTTCGCACTGGCGGTGGTTTTGGCGGTTTTCGCCGCGCGCATGAGCGCCGAGCGTGAACTCGAACCCGTGGCGGAGGTGCGGGATATGGCCGTTGAGGATCTCGAAGCCGAGATATCGCAGGTGGTAAGCGAAGTGCGCGACCTCTCCGACAACGTCCGCCGGATTGCGCGCGATCCTTTAGGCACGGCGGGATCGTCGCTGATCGGCCCGGCGCTAGTCGCGCTGCTAAAATCGCTCAACAAGAAGAGCTAGAGGACACTCGGCAAAAACAGACAGAGCGCGGGCACGGCCAAGAGCAAGGCGATGCGCAGGATCTCGATCCCGAAAAAGGGCATAACGCCGATGAAGACATCGCCCATGGGTGTGTTCTGGGAAAGCTTGGAGATAATGAAGACGTTCAGGCCGACCGGGGGTGTAATAAGGCCCAGTTCCACCACGACCAGAGCGATGATTCCGAACCAGATCTTCAACTCGTCCGTTGTCATACCGAATGCGGCATCGGCGGCAGTGGCGTAGTCGCCGCCGTTGAGGTCCACCAGCGCGGGCCAGAAAAACGGCACGACCACCAGGATCATGGCAAGGCTGTCCATGAAACAGCCAAGCAGGATCAGCACGAAAAGCATGAGAACCAGGATCACCCAGGGGTCGAGACCAACCGATCCCGTCCACTCCGCCATGGCGGCAGGCAGTCCGGCCCGGGCAAAAAAGCTCTTCAGCACCTCGGCGCCGAAAAGGATGAAATAGATCATTCCCGCAGTAACGGCGGTATCGAGCAGTGAAGACCTGATGCCTTTTGGTCCGATACCCGCGTCGCTGCCGGCTAGGCGCAGACCGATCCCGTAGAGAAGGATCAGCGTGGCGCCGACCGCTGCGGCCGGGGTCGGCGTAAAGAGCCCCAGGCCAAGGCCCAGAATGATGACGCCAAAGATCGCCAAGACCGGTATCAGCCGCCGCAAGGCCTGACGGCGCTCGTCCCGTGACATGGTTGAGGTGTTCGGTGCCAGCGACGGCTTCAGGCGCACGAGGACGGCGATCACGATCAGAAAAAAGGCCACGGCGAGCAGGCCGGGCAGGATCGCCGCCTGGAACATCTCGATGATCGAGGCCTCAACAATGATCGCATAGATCACCAGGGCGACCGAAGGTGGGATCAGAATCCCCAGGGTGCCACCTGCCGCCAGCGATCCTGTGGCGAGGCGCGGTGCGTAGTTAAGGCGCCGCAGTTCCGGCAGGGCGACTTTGCCCATGGTCGATGCGGTGGCCAGCGACGATCCGCAGACCGCCCCAAAACCGGCGCAGGCGCCGATGGCGGCCATGGCCACGCCACCGCGCACCCGGCCCACAACCGCGTTGAGGCCTCGGAAGAGGTCCGCGCTGAGGCGGGCATGGCTGGCCAGAAAGCCCATGAAGATGAAGAGCGGGACGACCGACAGGTCGTAGTTCGAAACGACGCCCCAGAGCAACGTCTTGAATTGCTTTAGGAAAGGGCCGAACTTCAGAAAGCTCACGGCCTCGGACAAAAAGTAGTTCCCGCCAATCCCAACTGCGACCATGGCGAGCCCGACAGGCACGCGCAGCATCAAAAGCACGAACAGAGCACCCACGCCAAGGAGGCCGATGACCTCGCGCTCAATCATGCCCCGGTGCTCCGAAGGCCTGTCCCGCGGCGACAACGCCCCAGAGAACCAGGGACAGGATGCCGGGGATGTAGCTTGGCCAGACTGGCCAGCCGAGGATCGGGCTCAGCACCCCGTCGCTCCGCACTTCGGCGAGCCCCACCCCCATCCAGTAGGTGAGAAAGACGCAGAGCGCGACAGTTGCCGCGAGCCAGAGACGGTCCAGTGCACGCTGAAGCCGCGGTGACAACAGATTTGCGAAAAGATCGACGACGATGTGACCGCTGCGAACCTGGCAGTAGGGCAGGAACGTCATGGCGGCGCAGGCAACCGCGAGGCTGACAAAATCCTCATAGCCAGAAAGACCGGCCACGTTGCCGCCTGTCAGCGCCGCCAGACGATCGAGCAGAAAGGCACCCGCATTGACCGAGGTGACGGCCATGATGGCAATCAGGAAAACGCCGCCCACCAGCGCCCAGACCGCGGCAATCTGCGTGACAAAGCGCATGGTGGATCGGCCGTCCTTTGAAGGGAAGGGGCGCGCGCGACGCCCCTTGGCTTTTGGTCAGTTGGTGGCGGCTGAGGCCATGGCGGCCTTTGCGGCTTCGACCAGCGCCGCGCCGTCGAGGCCCTTGCTGTTGGCCTCTTCGATCCAGCGCGCCTCGACCGCATCGGCCAGTTCCAGCATGCTGGCAGTACTTGCTTCGTCCAAAGCCTCAATCGGTGAACCGCTGCCGGTTTGCGCTGAAATCCCGCCGGCCTCGATGCTGTCCCAGAGCACGCCCGAGGTTTCGCCAAGAACCGCGCCGGAGTTGGCATCGATGACCGCTTTCAGATCATCGGGCAGAGCGTCGTAGCTGTCCTTGTTCATGGCAAGAAGAAAGATCGCCGTGCCAAAGCGGTTGCCATCCATGGCGGTGACCGAGCAGGTGGTCAGGTCATGAACGCCGATCGCCGGAACGATTTCGAAGGGCAGAAGCGCGCCTTCCACGGCGCCTTTCGACAGCGCTTGCGGGAGGGCGGGCAAGGGCATGCCCACGGGCTCCGCGCCCCAGGCTTCGATCATCCAGCCGCCCGTTCGCGAAGGCGTCCGCAGCTTTTTGCCAGCAAGTGCCGCCGGGCTATCTACGCAGCCGTCTGCCAAGTGCAGGGCATTGCCCGCGTGCACTTTGACGGCCAGAGGTTTGATATCGTCAAAGTCTTCCTTGATCATCGGCCAGATTGCCTGGATGGCGCGGTTGGTCTGCAGGGCTGATCCCTGGTGCACCGACGGCAGTTCGAAAACTTCCGAACGGGGAAAAACGCCGGGCGTGTAGCCCGTAACCGTCCACACGATGTCTGCCGCACCATCGCGGACCTGATTATAAAGCTCCGGAGGCTTGCCGCCCATGGCCATGGACGGGAAGATCTCAATCTTGATCCGGCCATCGGATTCAGCAGATATTTTCTCGGCCCAGGGCGCCATGAACTTGGCATGGGGCGGTGCCTTCGGACTGACGAAATGGTGCAGAGTGAGCGTCACATCCTCTGCTTGCGCTGCGACGGACGATATTGCCACAAGACCGGCGGCCAGCATGGCCCTTGCACTAATTGGTTTCATTCTCTCCTCCCGAATGCGGCTCTTTGAGCCATGTTTTGCGGGCGGGGCGCGGCCAGTCCGGAGCCCCGCGATGGATGAAAGGATGGCGCTCAATGATGAACGATGTCAACTAAATTTGTCGCCATGAATTGGGGCCGCTAGGCCAGATGATGCACTTCCTGAAGCCCGTAGACCGGCGTCGGGATACCCTCCATCCTTGCCTTGAGCTGCAGCGAGAGAAACTGTGAATAGTGGCGCGACTGGTGCAGGTTCCCGCCGTGGAACCAAAGGGCCTCTTGCTGGGTGGGTTTCCACATGTTGCGCAACTCGCCCTCCCATGGCCCGGGGTCTTTCGGCGTGTCCGACCCAAGGCCCCAGCATTTGCCCACTTTGTCAGCCACTTCCTGGTTGATCAGTTGGGCGGCCCAGCCATTCATTGACGAATAGCCGGTTGCAAAGACGATCACATCGGCATTCAGTTCCTCGCCGGTGTCGAGCTTGAGGCCGCCTGGTGTCACCTCCGTGACCTGTCCGTGGGCCAGCTTGATCTTTCCGTCGGCTACCAGTTCCGACGCGCCCACGTCGATGTAATAGCCTGATCCCCGGCGCAGGTACTTTAGGAAAAGTCCGGTATCGTCGGCGCCGAAGTCCAGCTGAAACCCGGATTTTTCAAGGCGTTCGTAGAACTCTTTGTCGCGCTCTCGCATCTCGTCGCACTGGGGCTTCTGGACGGCTGGCAGCACCTTGTAGGGGATAGAGGCAAAGATCAGATCTGCCGTGTCCGTAGTGATCCCATTGGCTAGAGCCTCTTCGGAGTAGAGCCCGCCAAGGGCAATCTCCATCAGGGTATCGGACTTCACGATATGGGTGGACGACCGCTGCACCATCGTCACGTCTGCGCCGGCTTCCCAGAGGGCTGCAGCTATGTCGTGGGAGGAGTTGTTCGATCCCACGATCGCAACCTTCTTGCCCGCATAGGCATCGGGGCCCGGGTGTTTTGAGGAGTGGTGAAGATCGCCCCTGAAGCTGTCCATGCCGGGCAGGTCCGGCAGGTTCGGCATCGCCGACATGCCTGTCGCGAGCACAAGCTGTTCTGGCCTCAGAACCACCTCTTCACCGTCGCGGTCGACGGTGACCGTCCACTCCCCACTGTCAGCATCATACTGCGCGGACCGGCAGGTGGTACGCGTCCAGTAGTTGAGTTCCATTATCTTCGTGTAGCTTTCCAGCCAGTCGCCGATTTTGTCCTTCGGGCTGAAGACGGGCCAGTCGTCGGGGAAGGGCAGGTAGGGCAGATGGTCGTACCAGACGGGATCGTGCAGGCAGAGTGACTTGTAGCGATTGCGCCAGCTGTCGCCGGGTCGGTCGTTCTTTTCGACGATGATCGTCGGGACACCGAGCCGCCGCAAACGCGCGCCAAGCGCGATGCCGCCCTGACCGCCGCCAATGATCACTACATAGGGCTGTTCGGTATATCCCAGTTCCTTTGCCTCGCGCGCGCGCCGCTCGGCGTATGTCTCCCGGTCCTTGAACGCACCGTGCACCACACCGGGGTCACGGTGCTTGCCCTTGTGCTCTTCAAAACCCTTCAGTTCCTGCGCAGTTGTCAGAAGTGTCCAACAGCCTTCGTCGTTCAGCCGTACATGGCCGCGCCCGCGCACGGCATCGGTCTCAAACGTAATCCAGGCTTCGGTGATACCATCTGCCTCGGTCGGTTCGCCATCGATCTGCCAGTTCGCCGGATTGACGGACGGCAGCGTCGCCCCGGCCATCTCGCCAATGGCGTCGCGGCCTTCCATTGTCTTGATATTCCACGTAAAGGCGACAAGATCCCGCCAGTAGCAGTCGGGCGCAAAGAGCGATTTCAGTGCTGCGACATCGTTTGCTTCCAGCGCATCGGAAAACTGTGCAAGCCAAGTTGACACGCGGCCACGGGGCGACGCGATATCCATGTGTATCCTCCCAAAAATCCGGCGGCCCGTCTTGGCGCGGGCGTCGCTCATCAATCCCGGAAGGATGGGTCAAGGTTCGGATTCGCGCAACATGGCCGCGCGCGATAGGATGCCTCAGCCTTTGGCCAGATGTTCGAAAAGCCGCGCCACGGCCTCCGCACCGGGATCGTTCTGACCCTCCAGCATTTCCGCCGACACGTAAGCCGCGCGCCCGGCCTTGGCCCGTTTCATACCGGCGGTCCTGTCCGCCCCGGCCCGCGCAGCCTCGGCTGCGGCCGCCAGCCCACCACCCAGAACCTCAAGCGCAGGCTCCAGCGCGTCGATCATGGTCCGGTCGCCCGCGCGGGCGCCGCCCACCTGACGGACTCTCTCAAGTCCGGCTTTCAGCGCGTCAACGGCAGACTGCCCGGCCTCGGCCGCTTCGCCGGCGGCGGAGAAAAAGATCGCCAACAGCACCCCGGACGAGCCGCCCATGGTCTGACTGAGGTCTTGACCGATGGCGCGCATCAGGGCGGCGGTGTCCGCCAGCGGCAGGCTTCCGACACTGCCCGACAGCGCCTTGGCTGCCGTCGCTACGGTGGAGCCGGTATCGCCATCGCCGGATTTCGCGTCGAGCGCATTCAGGTCCGCCTCGGCTGCCACCAGCGCGTGGCAGGCGCGAGCGATTAGGGCTTCGATGGCGGCATCGCCGGATGGTGCAAACACGCCGGGCGACATACCTTCGGGCAGGGGAACCACCTCTACGCCAGACAGAACCTGATAGCCCGGCCAGGCGGCCGGGCTAACCGCCGCCTGCAGCGCTGCACGCCGTTCGCGATCCAACGGCAACAGCGACAGCGAAAACCCGTGCATGTCGAGCGAGGTCATCATGGGGGCGGGCCCGACTATGGATTCGATGCGGTCGCCGATTAATGACCGGCTCATCTCTTCTGCGAGCACCGCCATCTCCAGCGGCATGGCGCCGCCGAGATTGTTCAAAAGCGCCGCATAGGGACCTTTTCCGAGAGTTGGCTCAAGCTTTTCGACCATCATACCCATGGCCTGCTGCGCGCCGGCAAAGGGCACCTGTTCCACGCCCGGTTCGCCATGGATGCCAAGGCCAAGTTCGGCTTTTCCGCTGCCGATCCGGTCTTCCTTGGGCACGCCGGGGACGGTGCAGGTGTCCAGCGACATGCCGATCGAGACGACATCGGAAATGACGCTTTCAGCCGCACGTTTGACGCTGCCGAGGTCGGCTCCGGCTTCGGCCAGTGCGCCGGCGATCTTGTGGACAAAAAGCGTGCCAGCGACGCCGCGCGCCTGGGCGATGTCAGGCAAGGCGATATCGTCATCCACGACGACCATTTCGACCTGTTTTCCCAAGGCCCGAGCCCGCTCGGCGGCGAGGCCGAAATTCAGCCGGTCGCCCGTGTAGTTCTTCACGATCAAGAGACAGCCTGCGTCGCCGGTGACCGCAAGGATGCCTGCCAGAACCGCCTCGGCGGTAGGGGACGCAAAAACTTCGCCGCAGACCGCAGCGGTCAAGAGGCCCGAGCCAACGAATCCGGCGTGGGCAGGTTCGTGCCCTGAGCCACCGCCCGAGACAAGCGCCACTTTCGATTTATCCCAGTCCGAGCGGACGACAACCTTGATATGCGGGTAACCGTCAAGCCGCGCGAGACTTGCACCGTTGCTCCGGAGTGTGCCATCTATGGCCTCTTGCACCAGAGCATCTTTGGTGTTGAAGAACTGTCGCATTTTTTCCTCCCCGCACGGCTGGTCCGTGGGCGGGCATGTTCTGTAAACTCGGATTCGAAAGCAAGCCCGCAGGCGCGGGTGGTGTGGAGTACTGATGATGTCCGTCGACCGGCACCTTTGGATTGGTACAAGCTGGAAAATGAACAAGACCTATGCCGGGGCCATGGTCTTTGCCATGGCGCTCAGGCGTGCCGAGGCGCCACCCGATGTCGCTTTCACCCGCTTCGTCGTACCGCCCTTCACGGTGCTGAGGGAAGTTGCCGAGGTTTTGTCGGAAACAGGCGTCGTGGTCGGGGCCCAGAATGCCCATTGGGAGGATGCGGGCGCCTGGACGGGTGAGGTCTCGGTCCCCATGGTGGCGGATTGTGGCGCGACGCTGGTCGAACTCGGACATTCCGAACGCCGGACGCATTTTGGAGAAACCGATGAAACCGTCGGGAAGAAGGTCGGCGCCGTCCTGCGGCACGGGCTGAAACCCCTTGTCTGCGTCGGCGAAACCCGGGCAGAGAAAGATGCGGGCCAGACCGCGGAGGTTCTGGAGCGGCAGGTCCGCGCGGCACTCTCGGGCGCCCATGCCGGGGATCATGTGCTTTTTGCCTATGAACCTGTCTGGGCGATTGGCGAAGGTGGCGAGCCGGCAAGCCCGGCGTATGCCGCCGACTATCACGACCAGATTGCGGCAATGGCGAAAGACATCCTGGGGACACCGCCGCCGGTGCTCTACGGAGGCAGCGTGACGGCTGAAAATTGCACCGCCTATCTTGCAGAGCGGGCTGTCGGCGGGCTCTTTATCGGCAGGGCCGCATGGCAGATCGAAGGCTATCTGGATATCCTGAGTCGGGCCGCCACACTCATGAGGGAGAATGAGGAATGAAACTTGCCATTGCCGGGGACGCCGCGGGACAACCGCTGGTCGAAGCGCTCTTTGCCTACCTCAAAGAGCGGGACGGGCTGGATGCGGAAGAGATCAGTGTTCCGAAAGACGGCGCTGCCGAGTTCTACGCCAACCTCGCGGACCGCGTCTCGGGGGCTGTGCTTGACGGGACCTACGACCGGGCGGTGCTGATCTGTGGCACGGGCATCGGTGTCTGCATATCGGCCAACAAGGTGCCTGGCATTCGCGCCGCTCTGACCCATGACACCTATTCCGCCGAGCGTGCAGCACTGTCGAACGATGCGCAGATCATCACCATGGGTGCGCGTGTTATTGGCCCCGAGCTTGCCAAGGCCATCGTGGATACCTGGTTGCCGCTCAGTTTCGACCCCGAAGGTCGGTCGGTCCAAAATGTGGACGCGATCAACAACGTCGACGCCAAATACAACAGCCGCTAGGCTAGCGCCCCCGCAAAGGCAGCGATAACAAGGGCGGCGGAGGCGGCGCCCGGATCCACATGGCCAACCGCCCTTTCGCCAAGGCGCGCGGCGCGGCCCATCTTCGCCTGCATCCCCTTTGTGGTCTCAGCCCCGTCTGCGGCGGCCTTTGCTGCGGCTGCGAAAACCGCGGCGGCGGCCTGACCCTGCGCGGCGGTGGCGGCCTCGGCAGCGGGGGTCCAGGCGTCCAGCATCGTCTTGTCGCCGGGGCTTGCCTTGCCCCGGTGTGCGATCCCGCCCGCCATAGCAGCAATAACCTCGGGGGCGTCGGTGTCGTCCATCCCGGACTTACCCTTTAGCGCCGCCCCTGCCCGCATGAACGCCGTAGCATAAAGCGGACCCGACGAGGCGCCGACGGCGTTCAGGAAAGCGCGGGCTGCGGTGTTGAAAACATCCGTGGGGCTTGCGTCATCGCCAAGTTCTGCCAGGGCTTTGCGCACGGCCGAGAACCCAAGTTCCATGGCGACGCCGTGGTCGGCGTCTCCGATCACACCGTCCAGAGCGCAAAGGTGGTCGCGGTTCTCCTCCATGCTTGCGGCCACGGCGTTGAACGCGCGGATGAGGTCGGCGGAACCCGTCGTGCCCATCTCACACAATCCGGAACATCGCGCAGTGGCAGGGACGGTCGATCAGCCGTGTCAGCTCGTCGTCCAAGCGCATCACTGTGACCGAGGCGCCCGCCATTTCCAGCGAGGTGCAGTAGTTACCGACCCAAGTGGCATGGGTGGTCAGCCCGGCATCGGCCAGCCGCGCCTGCACGCGGCGGTTCATAATGTAAAGCTCCATCAGGGGCGTCGATCCCAGCGAGTTGACCAGTACGGCGACCCGGTCCCCGGCACTGGCCTCCATTTCGCTAAGGATGCGGTCCATCATGTCGTCAGTGATCTCATCTGCCGTCATCAGCGGCCCGCGCGCGATGCCTGGTTCGCCGTGGATCCCCATGCCGATCTCCATCTCGTCCGGACCAATGTCGAAATTTGGAGTACGGGTCTGGGGCAGCGAACAGGGCGACAAGGCAACGCCCATGGTGTAGGTCCGGGCGTTGGCGTGACGCGCCACACGCTCCACCTCGTCCAGCGACATCATCTCGTCGCAGGCCGCGCCCGCTGCCTTGAAGATGAAAAAGTTGCCCGCCACACCGCGCCGGGTCTCGGCTGCGTCAGGGGGTGCAGAGGCGATATCGTCGGTGGTCAGAACCGTGCGCACTTCAATATCTTCCATCGCAGCCATTTCGGCGGCCATGTCGAAGTTCATGACATCCCCGGCGTAGTTTCCGTACATAAACAGCACGCCAGCGCCGCCACTGACCTCCTGCGCGCAGGCCAGCGCAGGGTCGGGCGGTGGTGACGCAAACACGTTGCCGATGGCCGCGGCGTCGGCCAACCCTTTGCCGACGAAACCCACGAACGTGGGCTCGTGCCCGGAGCCGCCTCCGATCACGAGCCCCACCTTTCCATCGCGCGGGCCGTCCCGCGCGATGATCGCACGGTGCGAGCTGGCCGAGGCACGCAGGGTATCGCCATGGGCCAGCAGGATGCCGTCAAGCATTTCGTCGACGGCATCTTCACCGGCGTTGATGATTTTTTTGGTCTTCACGGTTATCTCCTCCCCCGGATGCCGCCGTTTGGTGCGATTGAAAGCAGCAAGTCTTCCCGCGCGCAACCGCCGCCTAGCTCGGCGGCACAATTCCCTTGGACAGGATGATGTTCCCGTAAAGTCGGGTCTCGGCCGTTTGCACGATGAGGTAGGCGTCTTTGGCTTCTTCGTAGAAGGCGTGCCGCTCCACGCCCGAGATCTCGGCGGGCGAATCGGCCGTATCGTTGATGATGCGCTGAAATTCCGCGACGATCTCGGGAACGGCGCTCGGGTCGCCCACAACCTCCATGGTTCGGGCCGGAGTCTCGACATAGCTGTCGAGCGGCATGATCCCCAGAATGATCCTGAGCGCGTCGGTTGCTGAAAGACCGGGCAATCGCTCGATCCTGTTGGCGCATGACTCGGCAGGGAAATTCGCATCGGCGATGACAATTTCGTCGCCATGCCCCATGGCGCGCAGCTCGCGCAGGAGGTCGGGCGTCAGGGCCGGGTCTATACCTATGAGCATGGCGGTTTCCTTTCACTGGATGAGGTGACTTTCGCAGAAACATGCTTGACGTACATCATATACTTCCTCACCCTTTCGGACAGGGAGGAAATGATGCACCGGGTAACTGCACAGGATGTTGCAGAGGCCGCGGGCGTAAGTCTAGCGACGGTCGATCGTGTTCTGAACAACCGCAAAGGTGTTCGTCAGAGTACCATCGAACGCGTGAACGCGGCCATGGAGCGGCTCAATTTCGTGCGCGATCAGGCTGCGGCCGATCTGGCGCGCAGCCGGTCTTATAAGTTTACGTTCTTTGTGCCCACGGGCCGCAACGCATTTCTGAGCATAGTGGAAGATGAAATAAAGCGCGTGCGCCGCAGCCCCTTGGCAGCGCGGACGGACATCAATCTGAGGGTCGTACCTCCGTTTGAGCCTCAACCATTGGTGGAGGCAATCGAAGAAATGGGGGACGCGGTGGGCGACGGCGTTGCGCTCGTTGCCAGCGAGTCCCAGATCGTGCGCGACGCTATCAGCCGGTTGCGGGGCCGCGGCGTTCAGGTCGTGACCCTGATCAGCGATGTGCCGGGCTCGCAGCGCCAGCACTACGTAGGAATCGACAACGCGGCTGCGGGCCGCGTGGCGGCGAGCCTTCTCAAGCGATTTATCCATGCTCCGGGCGGCGATATCGCTGTCGTGGCCGGCTCGGGCACGCTCCGCGATCACGTTGAACGACGACTTGGGTTCGAGCAGGTCATGCGCACAGAGTGTCCGCACCTGAACGTCCTGCCCTGGATCGAGGGCGAGGATGATGCCGCTGTCGTTGAGCGCGACTTGTCCGCGATGCTCGCCGAGAACGACAATATCGTCGGGGTCTATAGCCTCGGTGGCGGCAATCGCGGGGTCATCGCTGCCCTGCACGAGGCGCATCGTCCCATCCGGGCCATCACCCACGAACTGACGGAACACACGCGCGCCGCGCTGGTGTCCGGCGTGCTCGACGCCGTGTTGTCACAGGATCCCGCCCATGAAGTGCGCAGCGCCATCCGGGTGTTGCGTGCCTTTGCCGACAATTCAAACATCGACGGAAGCCAGGAACGCATCCGCATAGAAATCTACGTGCGCGACAACCTGCCTTAGGGCCAGTCGCGGACAGGGAAGGAGAGGAAATGAAGACGATCAAGGGACCGGCGCTGTTTCTGGCGCAGTTCGCGGGGGATGAGGCGCCCTTCAACAGTTGGGACGCCATTACGAAGTGGGCGGCCGACTGCGGATACAAGGGCGTCCAGGTCCCAAGCTGGGATGGCCGGCTCTTTGACCTCGCCAAAGCGGCGGAGTCGAAGGACTACTGCGATGAATTCAAGGGCATTGCCTTGGCCAACGGGGTCGACGTCACCGAGCTTTCCACCCACCTTCAGGGTCAGCTTGTGGCCGTACACCCGGCCTATGACGAGGCCTTTGACGGTTTTGCTGCCGAAGAGGTGCGCGGCAATCCCAAAGCCCGGCAGGAATGGGCGGTGGATCAGGTCAAGAAAGCCCTCAGCGCGTCAAAGAACTTGGGGATAGGGGCGCACGCGACCTTCTCCGGCGCGCTCGTCTGGCCCTTCGTTTATCCATGGCCGCAGCGCCCTTCGGGGCTGGTCGAGACCGCGTTTGATGAGCTTGCTGCCCGCTGGCGACCCATTCTCGACCATGCCGAGGACTGCGGCGTCGACGTGTGCTACGAAATTCACCCCGGCGAAGATCTGCACGACGGCATCACCTATGAGATGTTTTTGGAACGGACGGGCAACCACGCTCGGGCCTGCATGCTCTATGACCCATCCCACTATGTCCTGCAATGCCTTGATTATCTTGACAATATAGATATCTACAAGGACCGCATCCGGATGTTCCACGTCAAGGATGCTGAGTTCAATCCGACAGGCAGACAGGGCGTCTATTCGGGGTTCCAGCCATGGGTCGACCGGGCCGGGCGGTTCCGCTCGCTCGGGGACGGGCAGGTCGATTTCGGGGCTATTTTCTCGAAAATGGCCGCGAATGACTTTGACGGCTGGGCCGTGGTCGAGTGGGAATGCTGCCTGAAGCATCCCGAGGACGGCGCGCGGGAAGGCGCGCAGTTTGTGTCCGATCACATTATCCGTGTCACAGAGGTCGCCTTCGACGATTTTGCCGGCTCCGGCACCGATGAAGCGGCGAACAAGCGCATGCTGGGAATCTTGTGATGGCGGACCGTATCAAACTGGGCATGGTCGGAGGTGGGCGCGACGCCTTCATTGGCGGTGTCCACAGGATCGCGGCCCGCATTGATGACCGCTACGAACTGCTGGCAGGGGCACTCAGCTCGACACCGGAAAAAGCTATCGCGTCTGCCAGAGACATCGGGATTGCCGAAGACCGTGCTTATGGCGACTTCAAGCAGATGGCCATCCGCGAGGCGCGGCTGAAGGACGGGATCGAGGCCGTGGCCATCGTCACGCCCAATCACATGCACGCGCCTGTCGCCAAAGAATTTCTGCGCCGGGGCATCCATGTGATCTGCGACAAGCCGCTGACGGCCACACTAGCCGAGGCAAAACGGCTGGTGCAGGCGGCTGAGAAATCCGACGCGCTTTTCGTGCTCACCCACAACTATACCGGCTATCCGATGGTCCGACAGGCACGCGAGATGGTGGCGGCGGGCGAGTTGGGCGACCTGCGCGTGGTTCAGGCCGAATATGTGCAGGACTGGCTGTCCGAACCGCTGGAACAGACCGGCTTGAAACAGGCCGAGTGGCGGACAGACCCTGAACGCTCCGGGGCGGGGGGGGCCACTGGGGATATTGGCACCCATGCATACAACCTTGCGTCATTTGTCACCGGGCTGACGCTCGAAAGCCTCGCCGCCGATCTCGACAGCTTTGTTGCGGGGCGGCAGGTGGACGACAACGGGCACGTGATGATGCGGTTTGCGGGCGGCGCCAAGGGTATGCTCTGGTGCAGCCAGGTAGCGCCGGGCAACGAGAACGCGCTGATGCTCAGAGTCTACGGTACCAAAGGCGGTCTCGAATGGCGTCAGGAAGACCCGAACTACCTCTGGTATACGCCCCTGGGGCAGCCCAAGCGCTTGATCACCCGCGGAGGTGCCGGGTCGGGTGCGGAAGCTGGTCGTGTGACCCGTGTGCCCCCTGGGCACCCCGAAGGATACCTGGAAGGGTTCGCGAATATTTACACCGAAGCCGCGGCGGCGATTGAGGCCAAACGCACTGGCCAGCCCATGCCCGATGGCGTGGTCTTCCCCACTGTAGAAGACGGGCTGGCCGGGGTCACCTTCGTTGATGCCTGCGTCAGATCGTCGAAGCGGAACGGAGCCTGGGTCAGTGTCTGAACTAAAGGTCCAGAGTCTCCGCCGGGAATATGGCAGCGTGACTGCGCTGACGGACATGAGTTTTGATGTGGCCGACGGCGAGTTCTTCTGCCTGCTTGGTCCATCGTCCTCTGGCAAGACCACGACCCTGCGGGCGATTTCGGGGCTGGAGGAACTGAAAGGCGGACAGGTCTGGTTTGGCGGGAGAGACGTCACCAACGCTCCCGTCCAGGGGCGGGGGATGTCGATGATCTTTCAGACCTTCGCGCTTTACCCACATATGAGCGTCGAGGCCAATCTGTCCCATCCGCTTTTGCGCGACGGTGTGGCGAACAGCGACGTCAAGAAACGTGTGGGCGAGGTGGCAGAGCTTCTGCGGGTGTCTCACACGCTCAAGCGCAAGCCCACAACACTCTCGGGCGGCGAACAACAGCGCGTGGCCATTGGTCGCGCCATCGTGCGGCGACCAAAGCTCTTGCTTCTGGATGAGCCGTTGACAAACCTCGATGCCAAGCTGCGCCACGATATGCGGGCCGAGTTCAAGCGGTTACACCGCGAACTGGGCATGACGATGCTCTACGCTACGCCCGATCAGCTTGAAGCGCTGACGATGGGCCAGCGCGTGGGCGTGATCGAGGACGGCAGGGTCGCGGCTATCGGAACGCCCCGGGATCTTTATGAGTTGCCCGGCGATCTTTACGTCGCACGTATGGTTGGCTCACCGCCTATCAACGTTTTCGATGCGGCGACGTCAGGCGACAATGCCGTGGAACTTCCCTTTATCGCGGGTGGGATAGCGGCCACAGGTGTTACTGCGGGTCAGGACGTGGCGGCGGCCCTGCGGCCCCATGACATCAAGCTCGTCAACAGCGATGCCACCGGGACTCACCGGTTCCCTGCAAAAATCCATCTGACCGAGCCTTTGGGCGATGTGACGGTCTTTGACGTGGAAGCGCAGTCGACGAGCATGAAGATTGTCCTGCGCGAAGAAGTGGCAGCGCAATATGCCGTGGGCGACGAGTTGGAGCTCACCTTTGACCCGCGCGACGTTCATGTATTTGACCGCTCCAGCGGTCGCAGGATCGGAGGCTGAAGAACCCAAGACGAAAGAGCAGAGACTACAGGCAAGAGACTGGCAACAAGTGGAGGAAACAGAATGCGTACAGCAATTAGCGGTTTGATGGGGGCAACGGCCCTCGCCGCGGGACTGGTTGGAGGACCGGTTGCCGCAGCGGACATCACCATCACCATGGCGGCACCGGACTGGCCGCCAACACGGTTCATGAAGGAACACTTCGACAAGACGTATACCTCGCCGGACGGTCATACGACCACGCTGGACATGGACTTTATCCCATGGCCCAGCTTCTACGAACGTGTGGCTGCGTCGCTGACTTCGGGTGAGCAGAAATACCAGATGATCGTGACCGATAGCCAGTGGCTTGGTGCCTTCGTGGAAGGCGGCTACTACATGGATCTGACGGACAGGATCAAGGCGGATCCGGAACTGACGGCGATCCTTCAGGATCTCCATCCAGCGCTCGTCTCGGCCTATTCGACCTACCCGCACAAGACGCGGGCTCAGCTTGAAGAGATCGGAGAGGTTCCGGCACCCGGCGTTAGCTACTACGGCTTCCCGCAGTTCCCGGACACCTACGTGACCTTCTACCGCCAAGACATCTTCTGCCACGAAGGTGAAATGGCCGCTTTCCAAGAGAAATACGGCACCAATCTGCCGTGCAGCTACGAAGACTGGCAGGACACCGACTGGACCAAATGGGGTCAGATCGGTGAGTTCTTCCAGCGCAAGGCTGGCGAAGAACTGGCGGGAGAGACCCTGTCCGACGACTTCTATGGCATCGCCTATCAGGCCGGGAAGGGCTATGACTTCTCGACCATGCAGGTCAACGCCTTTGTCTGGCAGCAAGGTGGGGACATCTGGGATGAATCTGTCGAGAACGCCCAGGCCGAAGGTGTGGTGAACTCTGACGTCGCGGTCCAAGCATTCGACGAGTACCTGTCCTATCTCCAGTACATGCCGCCTGTGGCCAAAACCGGTCAGATGGACATTTTCGTGATCCAGGACCTTTACATGCAGGGCAAGGTTGGAGCGATCATCGACTGGGTTGGCCTTGGCGAACCCGTGCTCGACTCGAGCGCGTCGACGGTCTACGACAAATCAGCCTTCGGCCCTGCGCCGGGCACGCGCCTTGATGACGGGTCCATTGATCGGACCGGCAACATTGGCGGCCAGCCTTTCGTTCTGACGACATGGAATTCGGACGATGTGGTCAACGAAGCGCTGAACGTCGTGAAGTGGTGGCTCAGCCCCGAGACCCAGCTCGAAGCGGTGAAGAACGGCGGACAGTCGGGCCGGATGAGCGTCATGGCTGACCCGACCTACAACGACCTGCGTCCCTGGAACCGCGCCCATGTCGAGATGATCGACTGGCAGAAAGACGTCTGGCATATCCCTGAATTCTTTGAGCTTCTGACCCAGCAGCAGGAAGAATTCGACAAAGCGATCACCGGACAGATTTCGGCCAAGGAAGCGCTCGATAACGTCGCTGAATTCCAGCAGGAACTGCTCGAAGACGGCGGCTACATCGACTGATCCTGCCCGCTTTTCGGTCCGGGCGTTCGCGCCCGGGCCCTCCCACTTCTACCCTCCAACCCTAGGCGAGGTCATTTATGGCAGACGCGGGCTCAAGCGGCGGTTTCGGCGCATGGCTACTGGACCCAAAACGACGCGGGGCGCTTCTGGTGACGCCAGCGCTCACGATCCTTTTCGTGATGAACATCTTCCCGCTGCTTTGGTCCTTCGGCCTCAGCTTCTTCAACTACCGGGCCAACCGCCAGCGGGTGCCGCAATTCGAGGGGTTGGAGAACTACGCCGACATGCTGACCGACGAAAAAGTCTGGGAGCGCTTCCAGACGACCGCGATCATTGTCGGATCTTCGGTGATCCTGCAGTTGATCGTCGGGTTTCTGCTGGCTCTGATGTTCGCCAAAGAGTTTCCCATGCGCCGCATCGTCCTAATGCTGGTTCTGACGCCGATGATGCTGTCGTTCGTCTCGGTCGGTGTGTTCTTTAAGCTCTTTTACGAACCGACCTTTGGCATCGTGTCGTATGCGCTGAATTTCTTTACCGACGAACCCTTCGTGATGCTCGCCACACCCGCTGGCGCGATTGCCGGCATCGTCATCGCAGACGCGTGGATGTGGTCACCCTTTGTGATGCTTCTCGTCCTGGCTGGCCTCGTCTCGGTGCCAAAGTACCTCTATGAAGCGGCTGAAATTGACCGCGCCTCAAGCTGGCGGCGGTTCTGGACGATCACCTTTCCCTATATCAAAAGCCTGCTTCTTCTCGCCATCCTCTTCCGGACGATCGAGACGTTCAAGCTCTTCGATATCGTTTACATCATCACCGAAGGCGGACCCGGATCGTCCACCGAAACGATAGCAGTGTACCTCTACCGGACGGCTTTCCAGTTCTTCAGAACCAGCCAGTCTTCGGCACTGGCTTATATCGTCCTCTTCATCGTGATCGTGCTCACGAACCTCTATCTCTATTCCGTCAACCGCCGCGCAAAGGAGGTCGACTGATGGCCCGCAGGTATCGCGAAATCGGCAAGGCGGGATGGGGATATATACGGCAATCACCTCGGTCGTGGGCTTTATCTATTTCTTCCCCGTGCTCTGGATCATCCTGACGGCGTTCAAAACACGCCCTGATGCGCTGGCAGTCCCGCCGAAGCTGTTCTTTACGCCCACGTTCGACAACTTCGTATCGGTCTTCTATCGCGCGTCGATCACAACCGGCACCAGCCAAGCCACGGATATGGGCCTCTATTTCTTCAACTCGATTTTCATCGCCTTCACCTCGGTGGGGCTGGCACTGATCGTCGGAACGCTCGCGGCCTATGCGTTCAGCCGCTATCCGCTGAAGGGCAATGAAACCTATCTCTTCATCATCCTGACCACCCGGATGATGCCGCCTATCGTGGTGATCATTCCGATCTTTCTGATGTTCCGCCTGTCGGGTCTGGCGGGCAGCTACTGGGGGATCATTCTGCTCTATACCGCGTTCAACATCCCCTTCTCGGTCTGGCTCGTGAAAAGCTTCTTTGACGAGTTAAACCCCGAAATCGAGGATGCGGCGCGTATGGACGGGGCGTCCGAACGTCGGGTGTTCTTCCGCTTTTGCATTCCGCAGATCCTTGCCGGTCTTTCAGCCACCTTCGTCTTCGGTCTGATCCTGACCTGGAACGAGTTCCTCTTTGCGCTTCTGCTCACCGGGGTAGAGACGCGGACGGTGCCCGTTGCCATGGCCCGGACGCTGGGCGGGGAAGTGGGCGTCGACTATGGACTGCTTGCCGCCATCGTCACACTGTTCCTGATCCCGATCTTCTTTGTGACCTTCCTTTTGCAGAACCAGCTTTTACGCGGCGTGACTTTCGGAACGGTGAAGAAATGACGATCGACCTGCAAAAACTGACCAAGCGCTTCGGATCGCTCACGGCCGTCGATGCCATCGACCTCGACGTGGGTGACGGCGAGGTCTTGTGTCTACTAGGGCCCTCGGGCTGCGGTAAGACCACCACGCTACGCATGGTCGCCGGTCTGGAATACGCCACGCAAGGCGATGTCATGTTGCAGGGCAAGCGTGTGAACGACTTGGCGCCGCGCGACCGGAACGTCGCCATGTCGTTCCAGTTCTATGCGCTCTACCCAAGCCTGACTGTGGCCGAAAACCTAGCATTCCCACTCCACGCGGAAGGCCTGTCGTCTTCGGAAATCGCTGCGCGCGTGACGACCATCTCCGATACCCTGCAGCTTGGGAGTATTCTCAAGCGAACGCCGGGCCAACTGGCGGAAGGTGAAAAGCAACGTGTGGCCGTCGGGCGGTCCATTATCCGCGACCCCACCTGTTTTCTGTTCGACGAACCGCTGTCGCGCCTGGATGTGCAGTTGCGCGAAGAGATGCGCGGCGAGATTAAGGAAGTGCTCCAGGACCTTAGCCGCCCCACGGTCATTGTGACCCACGATCAGCTGGAAGCGCTTACCATGGCCGACCGGATCGCCGTGATGCGGGATGGGCGGATCGAACAGGTGGACACACCGCATAACGTGTTCCAGAAACCCGCAAACCTTTTTGTGGCCGGCTTCATCGGTACGCCGCAGATGAACCTTCTGCCCGCGACATTGACCAAGGCGGAAGAGGCGGGGCGCGCAGAGTTCGCCGTGGAAGGCGGGCAGTCTATGACCATTGAGGTTGATCGCCGGGTGTCCGAACTGTCGCCCGGATCGCGCGTGACGCTTGGGGTGCGGCCCCGGAACCTTGAGATCAGTTCAGAGCCCGCGGACGATGGGCTTTCGACACAGATCGACATCGTTGAGCCCATGGGCGCAGAAACCCTCGTGCACCTCAATGACGGTCATCACGACCTGCGTCTTGTGGCCGACTGGCGTGTGCCGCTGGCCGAAGGCGAGAAGGTTCACACGCGGTTTCCGCCTGGCGTCACCCATATCTTCACTGAGAATGAGCAAGTGTTGAGGACCCAATGACCGCCTTTCAAGCCAAGCTCATCGAGCGTTTCATCATCGGCCTTTGCGTGCTGTCCATCTTGGCAATCTTCCAGCCGTTTTCACTGACCCTCTTTTCCATCGGCTGCGTAACGGTGGTCATCGGCGCGCTCGCCTTCAACCTCGTGCCGCTCTGCCGCGAAGGGGTGCCAGTGAAAAGCCTGATCAAGGTGTCGGGGATCATCCTCTTGATCCTTTTCATCGCGGCATCGCTCGGGGTCGGGACGGCCTTTCTCTATGTGGCGTATCTGGAGTCCCTGAGATGAGCCGGTTCGATGTTTCCGTTGTCGGGCTTTATATCCTCGACATTCTGGGCCGCCCGGTAGAGGCGATCCCCGAGGGTGGCAACGTAGATTTCATCGAGGAAATTCGCCTGACCGTCGCAGGTACCGCCGGAGGGACGGTTGTTGATCTCGCGAAACTCGGTCTGAACTGTCAGGCCGTGGGGGCTGTCGGTGGCGACGAGAAAGCCGATTTCGTTCTGAACCACATGAAGAAGTTCGGGATCGACTGCGACCTGATACAAAAGCTTGAAGGGGTTGAGACATCGGCAACGATCCTCAACGTGCGTCCCAATGGCGAACGCCCCGCGCTCCATTGCAGGGGCGCTTCCGATCATTTCGACGTCCCGCCGGACATGCTAAGCCGCGTGCTGGATTGCCGGTTCTTTCATCTGGGCGGAACAGGTCTGCTTGCAAAGCTTGATGGCGAACCAAGCCGCGCGCTATTGCAGGCCGCGCAGGAGGCGGGCTGCGTCACCACCTGGGACTTGGTGGGCGCCGGACCTGACACATGGAAATTCGTCGAGCCGCTCTTGCCCCATATCGACTACTTCATCCCCTCCATTGAGGAAGCGGAAATTCTGTCGGGGATCAGCGGCCTGGAAGAGAATATCAAATTCTTCCAGAACCGCGGCGTGAAGTGCCCGGTGCTGACCATGGGCGGCGACGGATCAATGATCGCACCGGGGGATGAGCGTATCCATGTGCCGGTCTATGAAATCGAGGTCGTGGACACGACGGGCTGCGGCGATGCCTATACCGCCGGCTTTATTGCCGGACTTTCGGACGGGCGGTCGCTGGAGGAATGCGGTCACCTTGGCACGGCGTCCGCGTCGCTCGTTGCCTCCGGTCTCGGCTCGGACGCAGGCATCATCGACCGTGCACAGACCGAGGCGGCCATGGCGGCCTGGCGCGGCGCATGACAATCGCCGCCGTGGCGGGCACCTTTGATACCAAGAACGCCGAGCTTGGCTATATCGCCGATCTCATGCGCGCGGCTGGGATTGCGGTGCGTACAATCGACCTTGGGACCAGTGGCGCGGAAAGCCGGACGGATATCACCGCTGCCGAAGTCGCTGGGCATCATCCGGACGGGTCCGGCGCGGTCTTGGGCCAGACAGACAGGGGCGCAGCGGTTTCGGCCATGGCCCTGGCTTTTGAAGCCTATGCAAAACAGGCGGACTGGATCGGGGGCATGATTGGCGCCGGGGGGTCAGGCGGAACGGCCCTGGTCGCTCCGGCCATGCGCGCCCTGCCTGTGGGCGCGCCAAAAGTGCTGGTTTCGACCGTCGCTAGTGGTAACGTCGCGCCCTACGTGGGGCCGAGCGATATTGCGATGATGTACTCTGTCACCGATGTGCAGGGGCTAAATCGGATCTCCCGAAATGTGCTGGGCAACGCGGCCCATGCGATGGCGGGCATGATGGCGCGCGCCCCGGAGCTTCCGGCCAGCGCTGACCGTGAAGCCGTCGGTCTGACAATGTTCGGGGTCACCACCGCCTGTGTCAGCCATGTGGCCGATGCGCTTGCCGATGAGGTCGATCCGCTGGTCTTTCACGCCACGGGCACCGGCGGGCAGTCCATGGAAAAGCTCGTGGACAGTGGCATGATCAGTGCCGTCATTGATCTGACGACGACCGAGATCGCAGATATGATCGTGGGTGGTGTGTTTCCCGCGACCGAAGACCGGATGGGTGCCGTTATCCGAACGAAGGTGCCTTATGTTGGTTCTTGCGGAGCGCTCGACATGGTGAATTTCGGCGCGCGGGACACGGTGCCGCCGGCGTTTGAAGGTCGGCAACTCCATGTGCACAACCCGCAGGTCACGCTGATGCGCACCACGGCGGAAGAGAATGCGCGCTTCGGAGCCTGGATTTCCGAACGTCTGAACCGGATGAAAGGGCCGGTGCGGTTTCTGATCCCCGAAGGTGGCGTCAGCGCCATCGACGCGCCGGGGATGCCATTTCATGATCCCGAGGCCGACGCGGCGCTTTTTGCCGCTCTGGAAAGCGGTGTTGATCAGACCGGAAGCCGCCGCCTGATCAAGGTTCCCCACAACATCAACACACCCGAATTTGCCGACACCGCGCTGGCAGAATTCCGGGCGATTGCCGGAGACACCTGATGCCCCGCATCCCTCGCAGCGAGATCCTGAGACGCCTCCGCGAAAAAATCGCCGCGCGCCGGCCGATCATAGGCGGCGGTGCCGGTACAGGGCTTTCGGCACGTTGCGAAGAGGCGGGTGGCGTCGATCTGATCGTCATCTACAATTCGGGCCGCTACCGGATGGCGGGCCGCGGATCGCTGGCCGGGCTCCTGGCCTATGGCAACGCCAATGAGATCGTCGTCGATATGGCGCGCGAGGTTCTGCCGGTCGTCCGTGATACGCCGGTGCTCGCCGGCGTGAACGGCACCGATCCCTTCATGTTGCGCGACCCTTTCCTCGATGATCTGATTTCGCTTGGGTTTTCGGGTGTGCAGAACTTTCCAACTGTTGGGTTGATCGACGGGACCTTCCGCTCGAACCTGGAAGAGACCGGCATGGTCTATGGACTGGAGGTCGATCTGATCCATGCGGCGCGGGAAAAGGACATGCTGACCACGCCTTATGTGTTCTCGCCGGAAGAGGCGGCCGCCATGACCGGGGCTGGGGCCGACGTTATCGTGGCGCATATGGGTCTGACCACGGGCGGCGACATCGGAGCCGAGACCGCGCTGGCCCTTGGCGATTGTCCGGCACTGATCGATGCGATGGGCGATGCGGCGCGGGATGTGAACCGGGATGTGATCCTCCTGTGCCACGGCGGGCCCATCTCGTCGCCATCCGATGCGGCCTTCATCCTAGAACACTGCAAGGGCTGTCACGGGTTCTACGGCGCCAGTTCGATGGAGCGTTTGCCCAGCGAAAAGGCGCTGACGGCGCAGATGCGAGAATTTGTGGGGATCGGAAAGGGCTAGGCCATGGGCGGCACATTCATGATGTCGGCGGAAACCGCGCCGGAAGTGCTGGGTTGGGGCAAGCTGAGGTGGATGAGCCATCCGCCGTCCACGGGCGCAAATGGTCTAACCGTGATCGAGGTGACCATCACCCCGGGCGAGGGTCACGACTTTCACAAGCATCCCGATCAGGAAGAGGTCATCTACGTGATCTCGGGTAGGGTCGAGCAGTGGTTGGGTCAAGAAGTGCGCATCCTCGGGCCCGGTGACAGCGTGTTCATCGGCGCGGGTGTGGTACACGCCAGTTTCAGTGCCGGCGACAGCGATGCGCTGCTTCTGGCTATCCTCGGGCCTTGCGTCGGGGATCAGGGATATGAACTTGTCGACGTCGCGGGAGAGGCGCCCTGGAAGGACCTGCGCGTCTGACGGGGTGGTCGCGCGCGGGCGTTTTGTAACGCCCGCCGCGGATCAGGTTACGTTGCCGCTTCCCACTGACCGGTTTCCGCAGATTTCAGAACCGCATCGGTGACTTTGTCGGTCATGAGTGCGTCGGCAAAAGTCGGTGCGGCGGGCGCGCTGCCAAGGCCAAGGATGAAATCCGCCGCCTGATGCGTGAAGCTTTCGTCATATCCCACGGAGAGCCCCGGCACCCACCAGTTGCCCATATAGGGATGATCGCCATCGGTGACATGGATCGACCGCCAGCCGCGCGTCGTGCCTTCGTCGCGATGGTCAAAATAGTCAAGCCGGTGCAAATCGTGGAGGTCCCAGAAGATCGAGGCATGCTCGCCGTTGATCTCGAAGGTATAGAGCGCCTTGTGCCCGCGGGCGTAGCGGGTGGATTCGAAGGTTGCGAGCGAGCCGTTGGAAAAACGCGCGAGGAAGGCACAGGCATCGTCGATGCCAACAGGTTCCACTTTGCCGGTCAGCGTATGTTCGCGTTCCTTGATAAAGGTTTCGGTCATCGCCGTGACGCGGTCGATCCCGCCGTTCAGCCACATGGCGGTGTCGATGCAATGGGCAAGCAGATCGCCCGTTACGCCGCTGCCGGCAACGGCTTTGTCGAGCCGCCAAAGGCCCTCGCCACCTTGGGGCAAGTCCGTTGAGATCGTCCAGTCCTGCAGGAACTTTGCCCGGTAGTGGAAGATGCGGCCAAGCCGACCATCGTCGATCAGTCCTTTGGCTAGGGTCACCGCAGGGATGCGTCGGTAGTTGTACCAGACCATATTGGCGACGCCCGCCTTGCCCACTGCCTCGACCATCTTGGCGCTTTCGGCGGCGGACCGGCCGAGGGGCTTTTCGCACATAACCATTTTGCCCGCCTCGGCGGCGGCAATGGCGATCTCCATATGCGTGTCGTTTGGTGCGGCGATGTCGATGAGATCGATGTCATCCCTTTCGATCAGCGCGCGCCAGTCCGTTTCCACCGATCCGTAGCCCCAGTTCGCCGCGAAAGCCTCGGCCCGTTCGCGGTTGCGGGCAGCCACGGCCGTCAGTTCCGGCTGGAGCGGCAGATCGAAAAAACGCGGCGCGGTAAGGAAGGCGTTGGAATGGGTTCGGCCCATGAAGCCGTAGCCCACCATGCCGATGCGGAGTTTGTCCTTTGCCATGGTCGCCTCCCTTAAGCGTTCCAGCCGTGCGCCTGGCGCACCTTCACCATCGTCGCCAGAATGTCGTTCCAGGTCTGCTGATCCTCCAGAACCGCATTGGGGAACATGCAGCCGTCCCAGCAGATGTGGCGCATTGCCTTCGTCGGCGTGCCATCGGCGTTGTCGATCCAGTAACCAGCGTGCCTGACGATATCGAGCTTGCCGTTTGGATCGGTGGCCATGCAATGCCGCCCGGTCTTGTCGTGGCTGCCGCTGCCGTGGACCGTGCCATCGTTCTGGGCCACATGGAAATCCATCGTCCAGGGGCGGAGCGCGTCAGTGATCTTGCGCAGTGCGCTGTCGAGCGCTTCGGGATCCTGCCAGTCGTGGCCATCCGGTAGCAGGCGGTGTTCGGGCGCGTTGTAGCCGAGCGCGTAAAGCATCGTATGCGCCAGATCCGCCTGAAAGCCGAAGGTGTCCGGCCGGTCCACGGCTTCCAGCAGTTCCAACATATGTTTCCAGCTATGCATACCGCCCCAGCAGATCTCGCCTTCTGCGGCCAGCTTTTCCCCGTGGTCCTCTGCTATATCGCAGGCCTGCCGCATAGTTTCGGCCATTTTGGCAGTATTGCCCGCGGGATCTTCGGCCCAGCTTGCCACATCGGTCGCCGTATCGACGCGCACAACGCCGCCTTGCCGGACGCCAAGGTCCCTGAGTTGCCCCATAATCCCGCAAGCCTTTCGGACGGCTTCTAGGAATTTCTCGCGTCCTTCGCCTTCGTCCATGGCTGATCCGCCACCAACCGGAGGCCAAACCGGCGCCACGGCCGAGCCGATTGCAAGGCCGCGGCCGCCGACATTATCCGCGAGCGCCTTGACCGCATCGCTGTCGGCATCGATCGACGTATGGGGGTCGGCCAGAAACAGATCGACCCCATCGAATTTGACACCGTCAACCTCGGCGGCTTCTGTCAAATCCAGCATTTTGTCGAGGCTGATGGGCGGTTCTTCCTCACCCTTGCCTACGAGACCCGGCCACATGGCATTGTGCAACTTCGGATAGGCAAAATCCGCCATTCCATTCCCTCCCTGAATGTCCTTTTTTGTTAGCCTTAGCTTCCCACATCGTCTTATCATTGCAAAGAATTTTTCCGCGCATGGAACGGTTTGAGGAGACCGATCCGGATGCCCAAACGGCCTTGTAAGGGGGGAGGACGATGAAGATCGGATTTTGCATGCTGCTCTGGACCACATCGGTGGGCGAAGAGCACAAACCGCTTTTGGAGGACATCAAGGCGACAGGGTACGACGGGGTGGAAATCCCGGTTTTTGGTGGCGCCCCGGACGACTATGCGGCCATTGGAAGGATGCTGGATGACATAGGGCTTGGCAGGACCGGGATTTCCGTTATCCCCGTCGCCGAGATGCATCCCCTGAGCGACGATCCTGCGGACCGGGAACGCGCCGTCGAATACCTCAAATGGGCAGTGGACTGCACCGCTGCACTTGGCGCCGATGCCATCGGCGGGCCGCTTCACCAGGCGCTCGGGCACTTTTCCGGCGCCGGAACCACGGAAGCCGAATTTGACCGGTCGCGAGAGGTACACCGCGTGGTTGGCGACCACGCGCAAGCGAACAGCGTGACGATCGCGCTGGAGGCTGTCAACCGGTTTGAAAGCTACTTTGCCAACACGATGGATGATCTTTCCGCCTATACGCGGTCGCTGGATCACCCGGCGATCAAGACCATGTACGACACATTCCATGCCAATCTCGAAGAACAGGACCCGGTAGCTGCCTTCACGCGGAACGCGGCGGACGTGGTTCACGTACATATATCGGAAAATGACCGGGGCGTTCCAGGGCGGGGTCACGTGCCTTGGGCCGATACTTTCAAGGCCATAAAGGCCTCGGGCTACGACCGCTGGCTGACAATCGAGGCCTTCGGGCGCGGGCTGCCGGAACTCGCTGCGGCCACGCGCGTCTGGCGAGATTTTGCGGAAAGTCCAGAGGCTTACTACCGGGACGGCTATCGCTGGATTCGCGACGGATGGGACGCAGCATGAGCGGATTTGAAGGACAGGTTGCCGTCGTCACGGGCGGTGCGCAGGGGATCGGCGGCGCGGTTGCTGACCAGCTGGCGGCACAGGGCGTGCAGGTAGCGATCTGGGATCTCGACGCGACACTGGCCGACGCCAAGGCGGCGGAACTGGGGGGCGGGGCTTTTGCCTGCGCGGTCGACATCGGGGATTGGGACAGCGTGGTCGCCGCACGCGACAAGACACTGGAGACCGCCGGGCGGATCGACATCGCGGTCAATTCCGCAGGGATCGCCGGATCGAATGCCACAGTGGAGGACTATTCGGTCGCGGAGTTTGCGCAGATTGTCACCGTAAACCTCATGGGAACCTTCCACGTGAACAAGGCCGTGGTGCCTGCCATGCGCGCGCAGAAGCACGGTCGCATCGTCAACATTTCCTCGGTAGCGGGGAAGGAAGGCAACCCGAATGCCTCCGCCTACTCCTCGTCAAAGGCGGGAGTCATGGGGTTGACGAAATCGTTGGGCAAGGAACTGGCGGGCGAGAATATCTCGGTCAACTGTGTGACGCCCGCGGCGGCCCGCACGCGCATCTTCGATCAGATGAGCCAGGAGCATATCGATTACATGCTCTCAAAAATTCCGCGCGGCCGATTTCTGGAACTGGAAGAAGCGGCGGCGATGATCGTCTGGCTCTGCTCGCGGGAAAACAGCTTCACAACGGGCGGCGTGTTCGACCTGTCCGGAGGGCGAGCGACCTATTGAGCGAAGCGGCACCTGATATCTGGGGCGAGCGCCCGCGCACGCCGCTGCCCGCGCGGTTCGCGGACTTGGCGCGTCGTTCGGTGGTGGTGACGGGGGGCGCTTCGGGTATTGGCGCGGCGGTGGCCGCCGGGTTTCTCGAACAGGGCGCCAATGTGGCGGTTCTGGATATCGCGGACGGACAGGAATTGGTGGGCGTCCTCGGGTCATCTGAGAAAAAACGCCTGAACATCGTAGAATGTGATGTCAGCGACGCCGGTGCGGTGGCCGGACACCTGTCCGATGTCGCAAATGCGCAGGGCGCGCCGCAGGTCCTTGTCAACTGTGCCGCCAATGACCGCCGCCACGGCACGGAAGAGGTGACCGAGGAATTCTGGGATTGGTCCATGTCGATCAACTTGAAGTCCTATTTCTTCACGGCCCGGGCGGTCTTGCCCGCAATGCGTGCTGCCGGGCATGGTGCGATCATCAATTTCTCTTCCGTTGCCTACATGATGGGGATGGCTGGCTTTCCCTGCTACACGACGGCGAATGCTGGGATCGTCTCGCTGACCCAGAGCCTTGCCCGGGAGTTCGGCCCGCACGGTGTACGTGTCAACGCCGTGGCGCCAGGCATGGTTCTGACGCCCCGCCAGAAAGAGTTGTGGCTGACACCTGAAAGCGTCGCGGGCCATGTGGAAAACCAATGCCTGCGCCATCCGTTGGTACCGGAGGACCTTGTCGGCCCGGTGCTGTTTCTTGCCTCCGGTGCAAGTCAGATGATCACCGGGCAAACAATGATCGTGGACGGCGGCCTGATGGCGCGGGCCTAATGGGCGCTCTTTCGCAGGATATAGGTGTCCATGATCCAGCCATGGGCGGCGCGGGCTGACTTCCGTGTCTCCGCGATGCGCGGACCTGCGTCGGCCAGAGGGCCCTTGTCAAGGATTTGTTCCGGCATCCCGAGATAGGCTCCCCACCAGATATCAAAGGCAGTAGGGTCAAGCACGTCGTAGGCGCCGCCTTCGTCCAGCATCACCACCACCGTCTCGGCGCCGTCTGGCCAGCCGTCCGCGCGCAGGCGGCGCCCCGTGGTCACGAAAACCGAACCACCGAGCGTATTGAACGGGATCGCATGGGCCGCGGTCAGCGCCTGCATGGCGGTAATACCGGGGACGGCGCGCAGGCGCGCTGGTGGGTCCAGGCGGCCCGCGATGCGAAGTGTGCTGTCATAAAGCCCCGGGTCGCCCCAGACAAGCAAGGCGACGGGCCCGGAGGCTGGGTCAAAACCGTGGGTGGCTTCCAGCCATTTTGCGGCGATCTCGTCGTGCCAGCGTTCCACGCGCTCGATGTAGGGCAGCGCCGTGTCGCGTTCGGGCATCTCGAAGGTCCGCCGCTCGGCGTCTGAGCCACTTTGGTCGAGAATGTGTAAGCGAACGTCCAGGAGATCCTGTTTTTCACCGCGTTTCCGTGGCAAAAGCACAAGGCCTGCGCGGCGCATTTCGGCCTCTGCGGCGCGGGTGACGTGCTCTGGATTGCCCGTGCCGATGCCAATCAGGACCAGATCAATCACCGGGCGCCTCCAGATCGGCGAGCGGGCCGTAAAGGATCAGCGCGGGCGCGGTCCCGACCTCGCCCCTCAACCTTTCAGCGAGTTCGTCGATCTTGGTGCGTACCAGCGTCTGGTCCGGTGTGCCGACAGCCTCTGCCAGGATCGCGGGGGTGTTCGCCGGCAGGCCGTTTTCCACCAGGGCCGCCGCCAAGGCCGGAAAGGTTCGTTTGCCCATGAAAACGACGGTCGAGGCCAGCGGGTCGGCGAGCGCGGGCAGGTTCAGATCCGGGGGCAGGGCGCCCCTTGTGTCATGACCGGTCACGAACTGAACCCGCCGCGCCGTGTGTCTGCGGGTTAGCGGAATACCCGCCGCTGCTGCCGCCGCCATGGCCGAAGGAACGCCGGGAATGATCTCGTAGGGAATTCCAGCGTCCTTGAGTGCCACGAGTTCTTCCTCAAGCCGCCCGAACAGGCCGGCGTCACCCGATTTCAGCCGCACGACCCTCTGGTCCAGCTTCGCGTAGTCGACCAGAAGACGGCTCACATGGTGCTGGCGGGGCGAGGGGCGCCCGGCGCGCTTGCCCACACCCACCAGATCGGCGCCAGCGCGCGCATGGCTTAGGATCGGCCCCGCAGAGAGATCGTCGAACAGAACGGCGTCGGCGCGTTTCAGCCGGTCGACCGCCTTTAGCGTCAAAAGCTCCGGGTCGCCGGGACCAGAGCCCACGAAACTGACGAAACCGCTCACGTGGCGTTCTCGGCGATCAGGTGGAAAAAGGTGCCCGTGACCTGCCCCCGGCGTGAACCCGTTTCGGGCACCGGATTGCGATCGGCGTCCGACACATCGGCCAAGGGCGCGTCGGGCTGGTCGAGAATGGTGGAATAGTGAAACTCGTGGCCGCGCAGTTTATGCCCAGCCGGAAAGCCAGCCATGGGCTGTCGCAGTTCCGCTTGCCGGTAGCCTAGATGGAATTTGCGTTTTTCGTAGCTGGTGATGAGCCCAAGAAGGCCTGCCATGGGGTAAGTCGTACCGTTTTTGTCGGTCAAAGCCGCGCCGAGGGCCATGTAACCGCCACATTCGCCGTGAATGGGCGCTCTGGCGGCATGGATGCGCAGGCCTTCCATGAACGCGGTGGCTGCGGAAAGCTGCGCCGCGTGAAGCTCAGGATAGCCCCCCGGCAGCCAGACGAGATCAGCCGAGGGATCAGGTGCTTCATCGGCGAGGGGTGAAAAGGGAAGCACCTCGGCCCCGGCCTCGCGCCAGCCTTGCAGCAGGTGGGGGTACACGAAGGAAAACGCCGCATCCTGCGCGAGCGCGATGCGCTGCGCGGGCGGTTTTGGAAGCTGGCCGGATGGCGGCGCCTCCGCCCCGTCGGCCACCGCTTCGATGGCCTCCAGGTCCACGTGTCCGGCCAGAAAGGTCGCGTAGCGGACGATGGCTTCTTCGAGGTTTGGATGCTCTGAAGCCTGAACCAGCCCAAGGTGCCGTTCCGGCAAAGCCAGATCGCCTCGTCTTGGCAGAACACCCAATACGGGGATTCCAGCCCGCTCCATACCGAGCCTAGTCAGCCGTTCGTGCCGGGGGCTGGCCACGCGGTTGAGGATCACGCCCGCAAGTGGGACTTCGGGATCGTAGCGGGAAAACCCTAGGGCCGTCGCCGCCGCCGATTGCGCCTGCCCGCCGATGTCGACAACCAGCACCACCGGCCAGCCCATGCGTTTGGCGGTCTCGGCGCTCGTCCCGAAACCGGATTGTCCCTTCGTCGCGACGCCATCGAAAAGCCCCATGGATCCTTCGGCCACGCAGATATCAGCACCCGCCGCGCGGTTTGCGATGGCGCCGATCAACCGGTCGTCCATGGCCCAGGTATCAATATTGAAGCCCTGGCGCCCCGCCGCGGCGTGGTGGAAGGCGGGGTCGATGTAGTCAGGCCCGCTCTTGAAAGGCTGAACGGCAAGGCCGCGGTCTTTCAACGCCCGGAGGAGGCCGAGCATGACGGTGGTTTTGCCGGTGCCCGAGGCGGGTGCCGAGACCATCAGGCCGTTCAATCTAGTCATGGTCGGGCGTCCAGTTCTGCCAGGGGCTTTCGGCGGATTGCGGCCGGTAGCGGCGATCGTAGTCGGCGGCGTAAAGACGGCTATCCGTGAAATCCTCTGCTGCCAGTGCCGGACCCACGAGGATCAGCGCGGTGCGCGAGATTTTGGTCCCGACCGCCTGGTCGATGCCCGAAAGCGGCGCGCGGATGATCTGCTGATCCGGCCAGCTTGCCCGATATACAACCGCCGTGGGGCAGTCGGGACCGTAGTGTGGCATGAGATCGGCGACCACCCTGTCAAGGTTCTGTACCGAGAGGTGAATGGCCAGCGTTGCGCCCGTGCGCGCGAAATTCGCCAGCGATTCCTCGGGCGGCATGGCAGAAGCCTGCCCAGGCGTGCGCGTCAGAACCACAGACTGCGCCACGTCCGGCAACGTGAGTTCAGTGCCAAGGGCGGCGGCGGCGGCGGAAAAGCTGGGGACACCGGGCGTGACGGTGTAGGGGATACCGAGGGCGCGAAGGCGGCGCAGTTGCTCGCCCATGGCGGACCAAACCGAAAGGTCGCCGGAATGGAGCCGCGCCACATCCTGCCCGGCCTCGGTCGCCGCTTCGATTTCGGCTATGATCGCGCCGAGGTCCATCGGCGCGGTGTTCACGATCCGCGCGTCCGCCGGGCAGTGCGAGAGTACGGCCTCAGGCACCAGTGAACCCGCATAAAGACAGACCGGACAGGCGGCGATCAGGTTGCGGCCTCGCAGGGTCAGCAAGTCGGGCGCGCCCGGTCCGGCGCCGATGAAATGGACAGTCATGTGCCTGGCTCTTCGGCAATGGCGCAGGTGGCCAGACGGTCGCGCGAGACAACCCGCCGCGCAAGAAGCCGCGCGCCTGGACCCGCCGCCGCAAGCGCTGCCGCTTCGGCGAGACTGCCGGTGGCGCGCGCCGTTTGACTGGGGCCCGACGCCGTCAGCGTTTCCTGCGCCTCAATGGCTTCCGGGGCGACAGCCATGACGGGGACACCCACTCGGGCGGCCAGCGACAGAAAGGCGTCGTGATGGGTTTTGTCGGCGGCGGTTGCAATCTGCCCGACAGGCGTGCCCGATGACGCCCGGTCCAGCGCATCCTGCAGGCTCGCCAGGCTGGTCGACGCCCGAAATCCAAAACCAGCGGTCTTCATAGCATCACGCTCCATTGCACGATGGGGTAGGCGGCTTTCCAGCCCGACTGATGCCCAAGCGCAAACTGCTCAGACAAGGCGATCCGGTGCAAGGTACCGCCCTTTTCGGCCTGCCAGCGGACAAACAGCGCTTCACTTTCCAGCGTCACGGCATTTGCCACAAGGCGCGTGCCGGATCTCAGCATTGAAAAGAGCGTCGTCAGCATTTCCTCTGACGCACCTCCGCCCAGAAACACCGTATCGGGCACGGGCAATCCCGTCAGTACTTCCGGCGCTGCGCCCTTGACGATAGTCAGACGGTCAAGGCCATAGCGGTCCCGGTTGGTTTCAATCAGCGCCACGCGGTCGGCGCGATCCTCAACGGCAACAGCCTCGGTAGAAGCATCGCTGAGGAGCCACTCTACCGCGATGCTCCCTGACCCCGCACCGATGTCCCAAAGCATCTGGCCCGGTCTCGGAGCGAGGGTGGAAAGCGTCATTGCGCGGACGAAACGCTTGGTCATCACGCCGTCGGTTGCGAAAGCTTCGTCAGGCAGGCCGGAGGCGCGTGGAAGTACCGCGCCGCCGCCCGCAACCTCGATCGCCGCGGCCACGGGATGGGGCAGGCCGCTTGCGTCAAAACCGTTCGCGGCGCCCCGGCGTATGGCCGCCCGTGGGCCGCCAAGGGCGGAAAATACCCTCAGATCCGTAGCGCCGAAACCTTCCTGCGTGAGGTATGCGGCAAGCTCGGACAGCGCCTCCTCACCCCGCAAAAGGATGATGGCGCGCAGGCCCGGGGCCAGAAGCGGCCTCAGTCTTGCAAGGGGCGCGGCGTGCAGACCAAGGCAATGCGTGCGCTCTAGGGGCCAGCCAAGCTCTGCCGCGACCAGCGAGAACGTGGAGGGCGCGGGCAGGGCGCGCCATTCCTCGGCGCCAAAACGGCGGGCGATGGCCGCGCCTGCGCCGAACCAGAAAGGATCGCCCGACACAAGGACCGCCACCCGCCGTCCGCGAAGTCCTTCAAGCACGTCGAGCCCATCGGCGAAGGGCACCGGCCATTCCACGATCTCCGCGCCGGTCTCACCCAAAAGCCCCAGATGGCGCGGCGGGCCCATGACGATTTGCGCCTCGGCCAGGGCTTTCCGGCTTGCGGGCGGCAGCGCTTCCGCGCCATCTTCGCCGATACCGACTATGGTCAGCCAGGGGGTCTCAGCCATCTCTGCCAACCCGTTGATTCTGGGCGGAACCACGGAGGCCACGGCGCTTTGCCGCGCCATGGGCGAGGCGGGGCTCCGCGGAACCGTGTCCTTTGCAGGCCGCGTGGAACGGCCGCGGCGTCAGCCCCTGCCGCAGCGGGTGGGGGGCTTTGGGGGTGTGGACGGGTTGGCCCGGTACCTGAAGGAAAATGCGGTCACGCATCTGATCGACGCAACGCATCCTTTCGCGTCCCAGATGAGCCGGAACGCCGTGGAGGCGGCGAAGATCACGGGCATCCCGCTGATCGCGATGACACGCCCGCCATGGGTGCCCGTGCCCGGCGACCGCTGGACGCGGGTGCCCGGGACCGGGGCGGCGGTGAGCGCTTTGCAGGGCGCGTCCCGGCGGGTCCTTCTGGCTGTGGGCCGTCAGTCTTTGCAAGACTTTGCGGCCAACCCTCAGCATTTCTACCTGCTCCGCGTTGTAGATCCCCCCGTGGCTCCGCTGCCCTTCCCGGACTGCGAGGCGATCTTGGACCGCGGACCTTTTGAAGAGCCGAACGACCGGGCGCTCATGCAGCGTTTCGCAATAGACCTTATGGTCTCGAAGAACTCCGGCGGACCGGCAGCCTATGCAAAGATCGCGGCGGCGCGGGCGCTCGGCCTGCCGGTGATCATGATCGACCGCCCGCCCGTGCCCGCGCGGCAGGAGGTTGGGACGCCCGAGGCGGTGATCGCCTGGCTCAGTCATGGCGCGACGGACCTCGGCGTGTAGACCCAAGGTCGCAAGGCGTTGGGGATGATCCGCGTCTGGGACGACCCGACGATGACCAGCGTACGCATATCCGCCATCTCGGCCCGTGCTTCGGATAAGGGGACGACGCGGATCTCTTCATCGGGCGTAGAAACGGCGCGGGCGAAGATCAGCGGGCGGTCGGGTTCGCAACAGGCGCGCAGGGTTTCCAGCGTTTTTTCAAACCCTTCCGGCCGGGACTTCGAGCGCGGATTATAGAAGGCCATGGCGAAATCCGCCTCGGCGGCCAGCCGCAACCGGCGGTCGATCAGGTCCCAGGGCTTGAGGTTGTCCGAGAGATTGATGGCGCAGAAATCATGGCCAAGCGGTGCACCTGCTGCCGCCGCTGCGGCCATCATCGCCGTTATCCCGGGCAGGACGCGGATATCAAGGTTGCGCCAGTCCGCCGGCCCGCTTTCCACGGCCTCGAAAACGGCGGCGGCCATGGCGAAAACGCCCGGATCGCCCGAACTGACGATGACCGGGGTCCGCCCCGTCGCGGCCAGATCGAGCGCGTGGCGCGCGCGGTCCAGTTCCTCGCGGTTGTCGCTGGGATGCTTCGTGAGTCCCTCACGATCGTTCACGCGGTTTACATAAGGAATGTAGCCGAGCACATCGGTTGCCGATTGCAGCGCGGTCTCCACCTCAGGTGTCACCATCTGCGGATCCCCGGGTCCGAGGCCAACGATCAAAAGCCGCCCGCTCATGGCCGCCTGCCGTTGCCGTGAACAACGATAATCGTGAAATAGGGGACAGTTGTTGCTTCGACATCCGCCAGGCGCGCCACCGATTGGCCGGGCATGCTAGCGCATTCTACCAGCCAGGCGTCCTCTAGCCGGCCAGCGGTTTTCAGCGCATCGCGGACTTTGCCCAGATGCCGCCCGATCTTCATAACTACAAGCGCATCGGCGCCCGCCATATGCTTTGTCAGGTCCTCTGCAGCAAGCGTTCCCATGAGCACGGTGAAAACGTCATCGCCCCAGGTGACAGGCTGACCGGTGGCGGTCCAGGCGGCTGACATGCCGGTTGTCGCTGGCACCACCCGGACATCGGCCTCATCCTTCAGGCGCGTGTAAAGGTGCATGAAGGAGCCGTAAAAGAACGGATCACCCTCGCAGAGGACCACCACATCCTCGCCGCGCCCCGCGAGGCTCAGCAGGTTCTGCCGGCATTCTACGTAGAATTCCGACAGGCAGGCATTGTAGCGGGGATCTGTGAGGGGAATTTCCGTTGTCACCGGGTATTCCATGGCATGTTCAACCGTCTCTGGCGCCAACATTCCGTCGACCAGCGTGCGGGCATGGCCGGGCCGTCCCTTCTTGCGAAAGAAGGCGACGTGGCGCGCGCGACGCACAAGCCGGTCGGCCTTGACGGACATCAGTTCCGGGTCTCCCGGTCCGAGGCCCACGCCCCAGATTGTGCCGGGCGTGCTCATTCCGCGCGGCTCGCAACGGCGTTGATCGCGGCAACGGTGATGGCGCTGCCGCCTAGGCGGCCCGCGACGATGCAGGCGGGAACAGGCTGATTGGCCCAGAGGGCATCCTTGCTTTCGCGAGCTCCGACAAAGCCAACCGGACAGCCGATGATGGCGGCGGGGCGCGGGCAGCCGGGATCCTCGAGCATATTGAGCAGATGAAACAGCGCTGTGGGTGCGTTGCCGATTGCCACCAAAGCGCCCGCGAGATGGGGGCGCCACAACTCAAGCGCAGCGGCCGAGCGGGTGTTGGACATATGCGCGGCAAGCGCCCTGACTTCGGGGTCGTGCAGCGTGCAGATCACCGCGTTGCCCGCGGGCAGGCGCGGTCGGGTGACACCTTCGCTGACCATACGCGCGTCGCACAGGATTGGCGCGCCGGCCTCCAGCGCAGCGCGGGCGGCGGTTACGAAGCCGGGGGAGAAGCGGATGAAGTCTTCGAGACCCACCATGCCCGCTGCATGGATCATGCGCACCGCGACGGGTTCTTCCTCTGGCGAGAAACCGTCAAGGGCGGCTTCCGCGCGAATGGTAGCAAAGGATTCAGCGTAGATTGCGGCGCCGTCGGTTTCGTAGGTGTAGGGCATGCTCAAACGGCCATCGACAGAATCTGGGCGGCGGACAGGCCGGACTGGTCGGGCGTGTCGCCCGCGCGGCCGCCGCGTATGATGTTGTAAAGGCCAGCCTCTCCGACCACCGTCAGGGCGGCGGGCGTGGTGCGGGCGCAGCCTTTGCTGCAGCCTGAGACATGCAGGTCAGTCCCGGCGCGCGCGGCAAGGCCCCGGGCAAGGGTGCGCGTATCCACCGTGGCGGCGGCGCAATGGGGCGCGCCCGGGCAGGCATTCACGGATAGTAGCGGGTGGTCCGGGCCCTCGATGAAAGCACCGCTGGCCTGGGCGATCTGGCCTTCCAGAAGGAAGGTCCGGTTCGGCAGGACACGCAGGGCCGGGGCGGTGCCCTGTTCCAGTTCCGATTGGAGATCGCCCGCCGCGATCTGACCGAAGCCGGCGCCCAGGATCACCCCCTGCGGCGTGGTCCCGGGACCCGGCAGTGGCGCGGACGCCGCCGGGGCGACGGCGGTCCAGCAAGCGGGCAAACCGTTGCACGCAACGACCCGTGCCATCCGGCGCGCCTCTGGCGTCATGCGGGACGCGAACCAGTGGCAAAGCTCAAGAACGGCATCTGCGACGGTGGCGGCATCGACCGGACGCCCCTTTGCAGCGCCGTCCGCGCGGACGAGCACGCCACCGTCCGGTGCCCGCTCAAGCCGGATATCGGCGGGGCTCTGAGACAGTAGCGGCGCCGGGCCGGTATCCACGGCAAATCCGAATTTCGCTGGCAGGGCGGGCAGGCTGCCGAGAAGATCGTGCAGGGTCTGTACCAGACGGTTGGTCAGATCGCCGGTCTGCCAGTCGGGCTGCACCATAAGGTTTCGCCGCACCTCGATTTCCGGATCGTCGTCCACCAATCCTGCCGCCAGAAAGGCGGCGACCAATGCGTCGGTATCGGCTGCCCCCACGCCCCGCAACTGCAGGTTGGCGCGGTTTGTCAGGTCAATGACGCCATTGCCATAGGTTTCGGCAAGATCTGCCAATACCAGCATCTGCGCCCGCGTGGTCCGCCCGCCCCGGGGCCGGATGCGGAAAATCAGCCCGTCGCCCGAGACCATGGGCGTGTACGCACCGGGGCACCAGCCCTTAATCTGTGGGGCACCGCTCACGAAAGCGCCTTAACGCCCGCACGGGCAGAGTTGCTGCGGCTTTGCCAAAGACCCGCCGCGTCCAGCCGCTGGAAGCGGTCGAGCATATCGCGGTAGGCGCCGGGGTTGGCCTCTTGAAGAAACTGCGCCACGTCCGCGTCCCCAAGCGTTGCTGTGTAGTAGCTGTCGAAATGATGCGCGCCGACGACGCCTGCCAGATGGGCGAAACGGGCCATGTGATCGAGCGTGGCGGCAATTTCGGCGGCGCCCCGGAACCCGTGGCGACGCATGCCCGCGATCCAGTCGGGGTTTGCCGCGCGGGCCTGCACAACGCGCGCGATCTCTTCGCTCAGGCTGCGGGTGCGCGGGTTGGTGGGATCGCTGTTGTCCAGGTGATAAAGCTGCGCAGAGGTGCCGATCCCGGCCATGGCGGCGGCGATCCCGGCTTCGTGCGCGGCGTAGTCAGAGGCCAGCAGAAGGTCCGTTTCCGGAAGGTCCTGAGCATGGACGAAACCGTTGGCGTCGCGTAGCCGGTCATCAAGGCCGACTGGGTCGTGAGCGGCTTCGTCGCCCTCCAGCGCCCAGGACGAGGCCGCGCGCCAGGCCCGTCCGGCCTCCTCGCGCGCATCGTCGGAATAATCATCGGTGTCTCCGCCCATACCAAGACCGTAACTGCCCGGTCGCGGGCCGTAGACCCGCGGTGTCGCAGCCTGCCCGGCAAAGGGGTTCCAGTCTGGCGCTTCGTCCCGGACGGCGAGCATGGCGACGGCCTGGGCAAAAAGCGATGAGAGTTGCGGGAAAACGTCGCGAAAGAGTCCCGAGACACGCAGGGTTACATCGATACGGGGGCGGTCAAGCTCCGCAATCGGCAGGGCTTCAACGCCGGACACACGTTCAGAGTTCGCATCCCAGACCGGTCGGCAGCCCAGAAGATGCAATGCCATGGCGAAATCCTCGCCCGCTGTGCGCATAGTGGAGGACCCCCAGAGATCGACAATGATCCCCCGGGGCCAGTCGCCTTCGTCCTGTAGGTGTCGGCGCACAAGA
The DNA here is from genome assembly GCA_039179985.1 of Pseudomonadota bacterium. Classification (GTDB taxonomy): domain Bacteria; phylum Pseudomonadota; class Alphaproteobacteria; order Rhodobacterales; family Rhodobacteraceae; genus JBCCMQ01. The sequence goes on along the minus strand of JBCDED010000014.1, from coordinate 12,660 downwards.
TCATCGGCCAGTCGGATCCCTTGCGCGTGCGCCGCGCGCGATGGGACGGCGCGGGGATCAGTGGTGAAGAGGTTGCGTCCGGTCGGCAGAGTATCGAGGCGGCCCCGGTAGGGCGAGCCCGATGGCCCGGCCTCCATGCGCTTGCCACTGAGCGCCCGGGGAAGAGCCGCACTTTCGGCGCGCGCCGAGGCGCTCTTTTCAAAGCCCGTGTCGCGGACGGACGGACGTCCCCAGACATGGAGGCCGTCGCCGAACTGGCTGTCCTTGATGTCACAGACGAAACGGTCGATCCGGGTGATTGCCTCGGCACTGCAGGCGGCGGTGCTCAGGCCCAAATCTTCCTCCACGCCAAGGCTTTGCGCTTCGGCACGGATGTCATCCTGCAGCCGGTCGCGGCGCTTGGGGTCGAGCCCGTCGGCATTGGAAAACTCGTCGAGTAGGGCCTCAAGTCGGACCAGTCTCTGGGGCGTCGCGCTTTTCTTGAGGGGCGGTGGCACATGGCCGAGCGTTACGGCGCCGATCCGGCGCTTGGCCTGCGCGGCTTCTCCGGGGTCGTTCACGATGAAGGGGTAGATGACGGGTAGAGGACCGGTCAGGACGTCCGGCCAACAGGAATCCGACAGCGCAACAGACTTCCCGGGTAACCATTCCAGCGTCCCGTGCGCGCCGATATGAATCAGCGCATCGGTCCGGGACTGAAGCCAGAGATAGAAGGCGACATAGCTGTGACGCGGCACGCGCGTTAGGTCGTGGTACTCGGCGTCGCGCTCTGCGGGCGTGCCCCGTTCGGGTTGCAGGGCAACAAGGGCTTTTCCCGTTTGCAGCGCGGCGAAGGCAAAGGCGCCGTCGATGAGCGCCGGGTCATCCTCAGGCAAGCCCCAGGTCTCAAGGACCTCCTGTTGCAGCCTTCGCGGCAGCCGCTCCAAGGCGCGGCGGTAGTCACTGAGCCGCCAGGTTAGCCGCGTGTCCTGCAGCGCCGCCTGCAACCCCTCTACAGGCGTGCAATCGTGTCCGGCGTCCCTGAGATCCGACAGGATCGCATTGGCCGAAGCCAGCGCATCAAGGCCGACGGCATGGGCCATGTTCCAGGCCTGCCCGGGATAGGTGGACAGGATCAGCGCAGGGTGTCGCGCGTCTGAGGGTGGCGTTGCGAGACTGTGCCAGGCCGCGACCTTTTCCGCGACAGCCGCTATGCGGCGGCGGTCCGCCTGGTGCCTGACCTGACCGAACTCAAGTTGCGGGTCCGGCGGCTCTGCTTCTTTGAACGAGGCCACCCCAGCAAAGAGCCGCCCATCAACCTCGGGCAGGACCACATGCATGGCCAGATCCGCAGGCGACAGGCCGCGTTCGCTGCCCTCCCAGGCGTTCCGGCTGGAGGTCGCCAGCGCCACCTGAAACACAGGCGCGTCTGATGCATCCAGCGGCGATATGCCGTCCGCGCCTTGACCGCTGAAGGCGGTGGCGTTGACGATCGCGGCGGGTTGGAAATAGGCCACCTGCCGGCGTAACCAGTGCGCGGCCTCAGGCGCCTTGAGCGACGGGGCGAAGAGGCCAATCGGACGAAACCCCTTCGCCGTCAGAGCGTCGAAAAGCGCGTCGATGGGCCCGGTGTCGGCGGCCAGCACATAGGCGCGGTAGAAGGTGATCAGGACCACCGGGCGCGAGTCATCCGGGCGTGCCGGAGCCAGCGGGCAGGCGACGCCATGCCCGGTGTGCCACCCGCCCACCATCGGCAGGACCTTGGCGCCGGGTACCGGCGCGGCATAGAGGCCTGCCGCCAGTGCCAGTTGCGCCAGCGCAGCCTGCGCCGCCACTGCGCCGCCAGTGTCGCAAAGATGTTGAAGCCGGGTCAGGGTGGAGGCAGGCAGCGTCGAGATACCGCTAAGCTGCGCATCCGGGCGCCCGTCGCCGGGCAAAACCGCCAGCGCGATGCCCCGTTCCCGTGCCATCGCGCCCACCTGTTGCAGACCGTAGCTCCAGTAAGGCACGCCGCCGATCAGGCGGATCAGGATGCCCTTGGCGCCCGAAAGCGTTTGTTCGAGGTAGGTGTCGACGGACAGCGGGTGTTTGAGCGCGGCAAGATTGGCAAGCCGCAGCGAGGGCATGCCGTCGTTTTCGCCGCCCCCGCGCCGCCAGCCTTCCGCAAAGGCGCCAAGGTCGCTGTCGGAAAAGGAAAGAACCACCAGATCGCCCGGGCTTTGACCCAGGTCGGTCGGGGTCTCCGCTTCCTCCAGTCCCCGGCTTTCGCGGAAGACGACGTGCACGGTCTACTCGGCCGCCAGCGAGGCGGGCGTCAGTGCCGCTTCGATGGCCGAATGGTCGATGTCATCGTGCTCGGCGATAACGACGAGGCGCCCTGCGCGCGCTTCATCCGGCGCCCAGGGCCGGTCGTATTGGTGGCGGACCCGGCTGCCCACGGCCTGCACCAGAAGGCGCATGGGTTTGCCTGCGACCGCCGCATAGCCTTTGACCCGCAGGATATTCTGCTCGCGGGCGAGGGCCTCGATGCGCTGGACAAGATCCTCGGGGCTTTCGATATCGGGAATACTCACCACGATGCTGTCGAAGTCGTCATGATCGTGATCATGGTGGCCGTCGTGGTGGCTCGGGCGCGCGTCGAGATCGTCTTCGGCCGCCGCGCCAAGACCCAGGATGACGCGGGGGTCAACGATCCCCTCAGTGACCTCCACAATGGGCAGGGGGCGCGGCGCCTCAGCAGAGATGAGCGCTTTCGCCTTGGCAAGACCCTCCCCGCCGGCGAGGTCGGGCTTTGTCAGCAGGATGATGTCTGCGCAGGCGATCTGATCTTCGAAGACTGCCGACAAAGGCGTTTCGTGGTCGAGACTGTCATCGGCCTCGCGCTGGGCGTCAACGGCGGCCACGTCGGGCGCAAAACGACCGTCTGCAACGGCCTCGGCATCGGCCAGGGCGATGACGCCGTCGACGGTGATGCGCGACCGGATGTCGGGCCAGTCGAAGGCTTTCAGCAGCGGCTTCGGCAAGGCAAGGCCGGAGGTCTCAATAAGGATGTGATCGGGCCGCGTCTCAAGAGCCATGAGCGCTTCGATCGTCGGGATGAAGTCATCTGCAACCGTGCAGCAGATGCACCCGTTGGCCAGTTCCATGATGTTTTCAGCCGGGCACTCAGGGATGGCGCAGGACTTCAGGATATCGCCATCAACGCCAACATCGCCGAACTCATTGACCACGATCGCCAGCCGCTTGCCGCCGGGGTTTTGCATGAGGTGCCGGATCAGGGTCGTCTTGCCGGAGCCCAGAAAGCCTGTGATGACGGTGACCGGGGTTTTTTCGAGATCAGCCATGGGCATCCTCCAGTGGTGGTACGCGGGCAATGCAGTTCTTGCGAAAGTGTTCGGGCCGCGCGCGCCAGGGCACGAGGCCATCGGTCGTCCCGGCATACCGACGCGCGCCATCCAGCAGCATGGCGGCATCGGTGCGGGCGTCGAGATTGCCGTAGACATAGGTCCAGCGACCCGCGCCGCGCAGGACCACGGTGCAGCCATGGTCGCAGTTCGATAGGCATTTGACGGGCGTGATACGCAGGTTTGCGGGCACGTCACCCGCGCTGAGGGCAGCCAGCAGGTCTTCGCCCGGGCGCCGGTCGTCGTCCGTCACCTCACCCCGGTAGCGGCAGGTGGTGCAGACCAGAAGCTCGGTCTCTGGAAGCGGGTCGTCCAAATTGCCGTCCTGTCACATCTCTAAGGACAAGGCGGTGGCGGGCGCGCGAGCGGCTCCCGTCACCGGAGATCCCCGTCCGGTTCGGTTATCCGTGTCTGGCAGGTCTCCCGGCTCGCGGATTTCAGAGCAGGCTCTGGCGGTGGCCCTGCCTTCCCAACCTTGCGGTCAGTGGCATTCGGGCGACCTTATCCGTTTACGGTCGCGGGGGCGGCTGCGCTTGACCGGTCCTTCTCCGGTGACGCATTCCCTTTTCACCCGTTTACACGGGCACCAGCACCATGCGAGATGGCCGGAACCGCGAAGCATTGTCAAGCGAGGAAGAGCCGTGGACGACCTGACCGCCCGCCACAACGAAAAGATGCGCAAGATCAAGCTGGCGCGCGACAAGATGATGGCGACGAAGACCGAAGAGAAGGGCCTGATCATCGTCCATACCGGGCCGGGCAAGGGCAAGTCGTCGTCGGGTTTCGGCATGATCATGCGCTGCATCGCCCACGGGATGCCCTGCGCGGTGGTGCAGTTTATCAAGGGCACCTGGGTCACGGGCGAGCGGACGTTCCTGACTGAACGCTTCGCCGAGGAATGCATCTTTGTGGTGTCCGGCGAAGGCTTCACCTGGGAGACCCAGGACCGCGAGCGTGATGTTGCTGCGGCGCAGGCGGGATGGGCGCGGGCCAAAGAGTTGATCCGCGATCCAAAAATCCGGTTTGTCCTGCTCGACGAGATCAACATCGCGCTACGCTACGACTACCTCGACATCGACGAGGTTGTGGAGTTCCTGCTGACCGAAAAGCCCGAGATGACTCACGTGGTCCTGACCGGGCGAAATGCCAAGCCCGAACTGATCGAGGCCGCCGATCTTGTGACCGAAATGACGCTGGTCAAGCACCCCTTCAAGGACGGGATCAAGGCGCAGCTGGGCGTGGAGTTCTGAGCCCTATGTTCGGGCCGGCGCGCGTGACGCGCTACACGGTCACCTCGCGCCGTGGCAATCCGTTGCCAAAGACGAGGCTCGTGGCCTTGTCGGACCTGCATGCCTGCATGCCCTGGATGGGCAAGGGGCGCATCGCGGGGCTTGTGGAGCAAACGAACACCCTCGGCGCTGACATCGTGCTTTTGCTCGGTGACTACGTGGGCCATGTTTTTGGCTGGCGCGATCTGCGCCCGACCGAGGTGGCAGAGCTTCTGGCCGGATTTTCGGCGCCCCTGGGCGCGCATGCGGTTTTCGGCAACCACGACTGGTCCGACGACATGGAGGCGCGGCGGACGCGAAAGGGACCGACAAAATGGCACCGCGCCTTCGCGGAAGCCGGCATCACGGTTCTCAGCAACGACATGCTTCGGATCGACACACCGCAAGGTGTCCTGGCCCTTGCGGGCCTGGAATCCCAGCGTGCCTTCCACAGCCGGACAAGCGGAGAGCTTTCGGGCGCGGATGATCTTCCCGCGCTTCTGAGCCAGCTAGACCCCGACATGCCAACCGTTCTGATGGCCCATGAACCCGATATCTTCCCTGACCTGCCCGACTGGATCGACCTGACGCTGTCCGGTCATACCCACGGCGGGCAGGTGGCACCTTTCGGATATCCGATTTTGGTGCCTTCGATTCATGGCCGCCGGTTCGCCTATGGCCACCACGTGGACGGCACCAAGCAACTCGTCGTCTCTGGCGGACTCGGCATGTCCGGTCTGCCCATCCGAATTGGCCGACCCGCGGAACTGGTTCTGGTGGACCTCGCATGAGCGTCGCGCTGATGGTCCAGGGTACGGGCTCAAACGTGGGCAAATCCGTGCTGGTTGCCGGGCTCTGCCGCCTTGCGCGCAATCGTGGTCTGTCTGTGGCTCCGTTCAAGCCGCAGAACATGTCCAACAACGCCGCCGTCACCGCGGATGGCGGCGAGATCGGGCGCGCGCAGGCGCTGCAAGCGCTAGCCGCGAGACTTGCGCCGCACTCGGATTTCAATCCGATCCTTCTTAAGCCGGAGACCGAGACAGGATCGCAGGTGATCGTACAGGGCAAGCGGTTATGCTCGGTCCGTGCGCGGGAATATGCGGCGCTGAAGTCGCAGCTCTTGGTGCCGGTGCTGGAGAGTTTCGCTCGACTGAAGGATGCCCATGACCTTGTGCTCGTTGAGGGTGCGGGAAGCCCCGCGGAAGTCAACCTGCGCAGGGGCGATATTGCGAATATGGGGTTTGCCCGGGCGGCGGACGTGCCTGTTCTGCTTGTGGGTGACATAGACCGGGGCGGGGTGATCGCGCAGATCGCCGGGACGAAAGCTGTTCTCGATCCTTCCGATGCTGCCATGGTGGGTGGGTTTCTTATCAACCGGTTCCGGGGCGATCCCAGCCTTTTCGACGATGGATACGCGCTCATCTCGCAGCACACCGGCTGGCGCGGGTTCGGGGTGGTCCCTTGGTTTGATTCGGCATGGCGCCTGCCTTCGGAAGACGCGCAGGATCTTCGCGCCGGTCATGGCACGGGCGCTGTGCATATCGTCTGTTTGCGCCTCAGCCGGATCGCCAATTTCGACGACCTCGATCCTCTGGCGCAAGAGCCCGGGGTCCGACTGACAATGCTGGACGCCGGGCGGCCCATTCCGGGCGATGCGGACCTTGTGATCATTCCGGGCAGCAAATCAACGCGCGGGGACCTTGCCTTTCTGAGGGCGCAAGGCTGGGACGTTGACCTTCAGGCGCATCTGCGCCGCGGTGGGCGCGTGTTGGGGATTTGCGGCGGCTACCAGATGCTCGGGCGCGAGATCAGCGATCCCGAAGGGATCGAAGGCCCGCCGGGCACCTCGCCGGGGCTTGGGCTGCTTGATGTCTCGACGGTGATGACCCCGCAGAAAACGCTCACGCAAATCGCTGCCGAACACGCGCCCAGCGGGGTGGCGTTTCACGGCTACGAAATCCACATCGGGCGCAGTCGGGGCCCCGATTGTGCGCGTCCTTTCGCGCGGGTTGCCGGTCGCGCCGAAGGGGCAATTCGGCCCGACAGTCTGGTGGCGGGCAGCTACCTGCACGGTATGTTCCGGGACGACGCCTTCCGCGCGGCGTATCTCGGCTCGCTCGGCGCAGCGGCCGGTGGGCTAGCCTATGATGCGCAGGTCGAGGCGACACTTGACCGTCTCGCCGCGCATCTTGAGCAGCATGTGGAGTGTGACGCTTTGTTCGCTTTGGCGCACTAGGCACGTGTGCCGGACAGGAAGCGCCGCACGTTGGCAAAACCGGCTTCGCGCAGGCGCGCCTCGGCATCGCCCGGCGCTGTGCCGGGGCAAAAGACAAAGCCCCGAAGAGACCCTGTATGCGCACGCGTGTGACCAAGCGCGCCAAGATCAGCGGTCAGGTCCGCTGCGGGGTCGCCCTGGGGTCCCCGGAGCGCCGTTGTGCGCTCTGCTGACGAGGATGCCAGATCCGCGAGCGTGCGCAGGTCGCCGCGTTCGGTCCCGGCGCGCCAGGGCGCAATCAGGTCGGAGATGTCCGGGAAATCGTCGTCGACAGGGTCTGTCCGCAGACCGCCGCCGAAGGTCCCGCCAAGGATCTCGGCCACCGGAGGGGGCGCAATGGGCTCCAATGCTTGCGCCCGCCGCGGCAGCCAGAGGACACCGTCTGGGGTTTCTAGCATGGTCGGATCGGTGGCGCCTTCCAGGGCCAGGCAGGTGGCAGGGATACGCGCCGGGGCAATCCCGGCCGCGCGGGACAGGGCAACGAGTGCCGCAGTGGAAAGCCCCATGCCCGACGCAGGAACCATGTTGTGCGAGACCTCGGCAGTTGCGCCCCCTGCCCAAGAGGATCCGGCCACGAGGCGCGCCAGCCAGTCCGGCGAAATATCGTGCCGCCCGCGACCGGTCAGTGCGAAACCGGAAGAGCGAGACAGACTTGCCCGTACAAAAAGACCGGGGCACCGCAGAGTGACCAGCACCAGCGGTCCATCAGATCCGAGCCGACCTTGCATCCATTCGCCCCAGTGCCCCTCGGCTCTGCCGTGCAAGGGAACCGCAGGGTTCTCATCCGAAGGCGCCCGACCGGTGTGCTCCATAGTTTTTTGCCTTTTCATTCCTGCGGGGTTTTGATCTCTCACGGGCTCAGAGAAGAGTCGAGGCGCGGGTTATATTTGACCCATGGCGCGGAGACGCCTGACAGGAAAGACCATGCTATGACCGCGGTGCCGGATTTTTCGTCCTTCGCGACCCTGACCCCTTCGCTGGAAGACTTGACCGTATTTGACGGGACCGCGGCGACAGAGGCCCGCGACCGGCAGATGCACCTCACAAAACCGCCGGGATCGCTGGGACGTTTGGAAGACATCGCCGTTTTCCTGGCGGGATGGCAGGGCACCGCCCATCCCGTCTCCCAGAAAGCGCAAGCGCTGGTCTTTGCTGGCAATCATGGTGTTTGCGCGCAAGGTGTGAACCCGTTCCCGCAGGAGGTTACTGCGCAGATGGTCGCGAATTTCGAGGCCGGTGGCGCCGCGATCAACCAGCTTTGCGGTGTGGCCGGTGCAGAACTGTCGGTTGTTGCTCTTGATCTCGAGCGGCCGACGGAGGACTTCACAACCGGCCCGGCCATGGATGAGGCGGAGTGCCTGGCGGCCATGGCCCGGGGCGCTGAGGCAGTGGATTCCGACGCCGATGTGCTGATCCTGGGCGAAATGGGTATCGGAAACTCCACGGTTTCCGCCGCCTTGTGTTGTGCGCTCTTTGGCGGCGCGGCGGAAGACTGGGTCGGCCCGGGGACCGGGGCGGACGCGGCCGGCATGTCGCGAAAGGCCGAGGTCGTTGCCAAGGGCGTGGGGCTGCACAGGGGAAAGTCTGCGCTGGAAACGCTGGCTGCACTCGGCGGTCGTGAGCAGGCCGCCCTGTGCGGGGCGGTTCTGGCGGCGCGCGCCGCGCGGGTACCTGTTCTGCTCGACGGTTATATTTGTACATCGGCCGTCGGCCCGCTCCACACAGCATCGCCGGAGGCTCTGGCGCATTGCCTGGTGGCGCATCAAAGCGCCGAGCCGGGTCACCGGCGGCTTCTGGATGCGCTTGGGAAGGCGCCGCTGCTGGACCTTGGCATGGCGCTCGGGGAAGGGACGGGGGCGGCGCTTGCGCTTTCGGTCGTTCATGGTGCGGTCGCCTGTCATAACGGGATGGCCACCTTTGCCGAAGCCGGCGTTGCCGACGGCTAGGGAGTGCACTTCGCGCTGGAAATAAAGTAACCATGCGGTTACAAGCAACACACGTCACCTAGACTGACCGGAGGACCCATGGTCGAAACCACCCAACTGCGCCACGTTGTGATGTTTAAGTTCAAGGACGGCACAGGGCCGGATGAGACCGCCGAGATCGTCCGGCGTTTTTCCGGGTTGCAGGATCTGGTTCCGGGCATCGAGGCTTTTGAGTGGGGCGTGAACAACTCGCCCGAAGCCCTGAGCGAGGGGCTTACCCACTGCTTTACACTGACTTTTGGCAGCGAAGCGGCGCGCGACGCTTATCTGCCCTATCCCGAACACAAGGCCTTTGCCGATTGGGTCGGCAACTGGGTGGAGAAGGTCGTCGTTGTCGACTACTGGGCAAAACCGGCTGCTTCCTGAAACCCACGGCCCGACGCGCCCAAGGTTGAGCGACCCGGAGCGCCCGCCCCCTTGAAACGGCTGGCTGATCTGAGAGAAATGGACGCGACGCTCTACTCGCCAGATAGGATCGGATGCCATCCATGAGCCAGCTTTTGTCGCTTGCAACCGGCGACCGGATCGCACGGTTGACCCTGACGCGACCAGAAAAACTCAATGCGCTGACACCGGCGATGCTCGACGAACTGGCGCGCCTTTGTCGGGTCATCGAGGCGGATACTTCGGTCGACGTAGTGATTCTTTCTGGCGAAGGAAAAGCCTTTTGCGCCGGCGGCGATATCGAGGCCTGGAGTGCGCTCTCGCCCGAGGCATTTGGGCGGCATTGGTTGCGCGACGGGCATGCGGCGCTGGATGCGTTGGCGCGGTTGCGGCAGCCCGTGGTTGCTGTCCTCGACGGCCATGCGCTGGGCGGGGGTCTGGAATTGGCCGTCTGCGCCGACTACCGCATCGCCGAACGCCACATCAAAGTCGGCCAGCCTGAAACGGGGCTTGGGATCATTCCCGGGTGGTCGGGAACGCAGCGCGCGGTACGCCGCTTTGGTGCGCAAATCGTGCGGCGTATGGCACTCTTTGGCGAGGTCTTCTCGGCAGAGGAGGCGCTGGGCCACGGGCTCGTTGACCGCGTCGTCGATACAGGAACGGCGCTGGCCGAGGCCGAGGCGCTGGCCGGGACGGTTCTGGCGCGCGGTCCCCGTGCAAGCGAATTGACCAAGATGATGATTGCGACGGCTGAAGGCGAAGAGCGCGAGCGAATTGTAGAGGCTTTGGCCGGGACCGTTGCGGCGGGGGGAGCGGATCTTCGCGAAGGGCTGGCCGCTTTCCGCGCGCGCCGCAAGCCCGATTTTTCCTCTGGCCGGGACTGACGCAGGCCCATGCCCAATGCTGCTGATACGCTCTTTCTCACCGATCTCTTCCGCGCAGCCGTTGCCGCTGCGGATCCGATGGAGGCCCTGCCTGGCGCCCTGCCCGAGCCACCGCGAGGGCGAACCGTTGTCGTCGGAGCCGGTAAGGGGGCGGCGCAAATGGCGCAGGCCTTTGAGGCGCTGTGGCAGGCACCTTTTGAGGGTGTTGTCGTAACCCGCTACGGCTATGGGGCGCCCTGCAAAAGAATCCGCGTGCTTGAAGCAGCGCACCCTGTGCCCGACCCTGCGGGGTTGGAAGCGACGGACGCGCTTTTTCAGGCGGTGTCCGGTCTTGGCGCCGACGATCTGGTGATCGCTCTTGTCTGCGGCGGCGGGTCCGCATTGCTGCCCGCACCGCCCGAAGGTCTGACACTGGAAGATGAAAAGGCTCTGAACGCGGCGCTTCTGGCATCCGGCGCGCCGATCTCTGCGATGAATGCGATCCGCAAACAGGTGAGCCGAATCAAGGGCGGGCGGCTGGCGCTCGCGGCGTTTCCGGCGCCGGTGGTCAGCCTCGTGGTGTCTGACGTGCCGGGGGATGATCCTGCGCAGGTTGCTTCGGGTCCGACCGTTCCGGACGGGCGGGGGCGCTCGGACGCAATGCGCCTGATCGAGACCTACGGAATCGCGTTGCCCGACAATATCGTCGCCTACCTCGAGCGGGCGCCGGAAGATGCGCCGGGACCAGACGATTCGCGCCTGCAATTCAATGAGACGCGCGTGATTGCTTCGGCGTCGCTGTCTCTGGAAGCGGCGGCAAGACAGGTTGCGGCAGCGGGCCTTCAGGCCGCCATCCTTTCTGATGCTCTGGAAGGAGAGGCGCGGGATGTCGGGCTCGTGCACGCGGCACTGGCACGGGAGATTGCCACAAGGAACCGGCCGTTCCCGAAACCGGTTGTCCTGCTATCCGGGGGTGAGACCACCGTCACACTGCGCGGAAAGGGCGGGCGCGGCGGGCGCAACAGTGAGTTTCTGTTGTCATTTGCGCGTGGGATCGACGGGCTGGACGGTATCGCGGCCCTGGCGGCTGACACCGATGGGATCGACGGGTCCGAAACCAACGCCGGCGCCTTTGCCGATGGCCAGACCGCAGCGCGCATGCGGTCGGCGGGAGTGGATCCGGCCGCGGCGCTGGCAGCCAATGACGCCTGGGGCGCTTTTGAGGCTGTCGGTGCACTTTTTGAACCGGGGCCCACCGGAACCAACGTCAACGATTTCCGGGCGATCCTGATCCGCTGAGTGCGCCCAGCTCAGGCAACGATCAGGTACCAGCCGCCAGCACCTGACCGGACAAACGGTTGCGTTCAAGGGGCAAAGCTGTGCGTCCGCCAACGCGACACTCCAAAAAGAACAGTAAAGTCAATTCCGTGCGTCGCGACCACTTGCCGGGTGTCAGAGGCTTGCCATGGCAGCCGTCTGGGCTAATGTGCCATCGGTTGGGCCGTCGTGGCTCATCCAAAATGCCGGCCACCAGCCAAAAGATCCTGGGAGACAGCACATGAAGGGCGACGATAAGGTCATTGACTACCTCAACCGCGCACTGCGAAGCGAGTTGACGGCGATCAGTCAGTACTGGCTGCACTACAAGCTGCAGGAGGACTGGGGCCTTGGTCACATGGCCAAGAAAAGCCGCGAAGAGAGCATCGAGGAGATGAACCACGCGGACAAAATCATGGAGCGGATCATCTTCCTCGAAGGGCACCCGAACCTGCAAAAGCTCGACCCCCTCAGGATAGGCCAGACGCCGAAGGAAACGCTGGAATGCGACCTCGCGGCGGAGCACGAGGCCCGGGCACTCTACAAAGAGGCGCGGGACGTGTGCCGCGAGGCCGGTGACTACGTCACGATGGAAATCTTCGAGGGTCTGATGAACGACGAAGAAGGCCATATCGACTTCCTCGAAACCCAGCTTGATCTGCACGAAAAAATCGGTGCAGAGCGCTACGCGCAACTCAATGCGTCGAAAATGGACGAGGCCGAATAACCCTGGAGCCCGCGCATTTCGGACAAAGGGCGTCGGGCGGACCGGCGCCTTTTTCTGTTGGCGGGTCGCAACCAATCTCACGCTTTCGCGAGACACCTGTACTCTACGCGCCAGCGCTTCCATAACCCGCGCAAACCACAGACGGATCCGCCATGACTTCTCCCCCACTTCGCGCCGCCGATGTCCTTGCGCAAAGGCTCTACGAGGCGGGCTGCCGCCACGCCTTCGGGATGCCCGGTGGCGAGGTTCTGACCCTTGTCGACGCGCTTGAGAAGGCGGGCATCCGATTTGTTTTGGCCAAGCACGAAAATTCCGCCGGGTTCATGGCTGAAGGCGTGCATCACATCGATGGAGCGCCCGCTATCCTGGTTGCCACCGTTGGCCCCGGCGCTGTGAACGGTGTCAACGTGGTCGCCAACGCCGAGCAAGACCGCGTACCGATGATCGTGCTGACCGGC
>JBCDED010000013.1:0-59512 GCA_039179985.1 Pseudomonadota bacterium | reverse complement strand
GAGGGATCAAGGAAGGTGTCGATGCGCCGGTACTGGTAGTCCTTCAAGAGCTGCCAGGACGTGCCGCGTGACATGAAAACGCTGGCGACAAGACCACCGCCCAAAGCGCCCACGACGATGAAATAAAGAACGTGGACTCCGGCCAGAAACATCATCGTCCCGCCACCCGCAAGAAGCAGGATCGCAGTGCCGAGATCCGGCTGTTTGAGGACCATGAACGTCGGCAGGAGCACCAAGAGCACGGGAAAGATCACCCAAATCGGGCGCGACACCTTCTTCATATCCAGCCAGTCGTAATAGGCCGCGAGGATCATGATCAGCGTGATCTTCGTCAGTTCTGACGGTTGCAGCCTCATGAACCCGATGTCGATCCAACGCTGCGCGCCCATGCCGACGACACCGAAGAACTCCACCGCCAGCAAAAGAAGAATCGACACACCATAGGCGATGCCTGAGACGCCGCGCCAGAACCAGATTGGCACCATCGCGACGATGAACATGACCATCAGACCCAGCAAAAACCGCTTGAATTGTGGCTCAACCCAGGGGCTGAAAGACCCGCCGGCCACTGAATAAAGCATCAAGAACCCGATGCTGCAAACCGCGGCGAGCAGAAGAACAAGTGCCCAGTTCATGTGCAGGATCTTGGAAAACCCCGTCGGCGCGCGCTTGATATTGTATTCGAGAAAACTCACGCGCGGCTCCGGGGGGTGCCTTCCTGGGCAGGCGGATCCTGGTCAATCAGTTCTAGGTTCTTGAAGCGTTCCTCGATTTCCTCGTGCTGCCCTGCCGGATAGGCCTCCAGGGGCGGCAGCCCTTCGTAAAGGGCATAGAGCAGGGCATCCCGTGCAATGGGCGCCGCCGCCTTGGATCCGCCGCCGCCGTGCTCCACGACGACCGAAGTCGCCACGCGAGGCGCATCATGGGGGGCGTAGCCTACGAAAAGTGCGTGGTCGCGCCGCTCCCAGGGCAAATCCTCGTTACGGAAGACGCCGCGCGCGCGCTCGGCGGCGGTAATGTTGCGGACCTGGCTGGTGCCGGTCTTGCCAGCCATCTCGAGCTCTTCGATTACGATACGCGACCGCCGCGCGGTCCCGCGTGAACCGTTAGAGACGCCGTACATGGCCTCGCGAACGGCGCGCAGGTAACGGGGGTTGATATCGAGTGCCGGCGGTTCCTCGAACGGCACAGGCTGCCCGTCCACGGCGCGCACAAGACGCGGCACCACGGCGCGGCCCGAGGCGATGCGCGCGCTCATGACCGCAAGTTGCAGAGGCGAGGCCAGAACGAAGCCCTGGCCGATCGACGTATTCAGACTGTCACCCTTGACCCACGGCTCGCCGCGCCGGGCCTGTTTCCATGCGCGCGTGGGTGTCAGACCCTCGGCGACCGCCGACATCGGCAGATCGAAACGCGTGCCGAGGCCCAGCTTGCGCGCCATCTCGGTAATCTTGTCGACTCCCACGCGCAAGGACAGCTCGTAGTAGTAGACGTCACAAGACTGAACGAGGCTGTCGTAGAGGTTCATGTGCCCGTGGCCGCCACGTTTCCAGCAGTGGAAGCGCCGCCGCCCAAGTTGCATATGGCCGGGGCAATAGACCGTTTCCTCTAACCCAACATGTCCGCCTTCAAGCGCAGCAAGCGCTGTGATCATCTTGAAGGTCGACCCGGGTGGATAGGTACCTTGAACGGTCTTGTTGGCGAGCGGCCGGTAGTTGTTTTCCGTCAGTTCCCTGTAGTCGGTTACGGAGATGCCGTGGACGAATTTGTTTGGATCGAAGGCCGGTGCAGAGGCGATGGCAAGGATATCACCGTTGCGCGGATCCAACGCCACGCAGGCCGCACTTTCGTTGGCCATGCGTGCCTGCAGGAAGTTCTGCAGTTTGTGGTCGATGGTCAGCTGGATGTCCGCGCCCGGCGTGCCCGGATTGCGCCCAAGCTCGCGCATTACGCGGCCTGCTGCGTTCACCTCGATCCGTTTGGTGCCCGCCTGACCGCGCAGCGTATCTTCCAGCTTGGCCTCCACTCCGATTTTTCCGATCTGGAATTCCGGGATCAAAAGCAGCGGGTCTGGGTCTTCCAGTTTCTCGAGGTCGCGCTCGCTGACCGGGCCCACGTAGCCGAGGACATGGGCAAAGTCGCTTTGGAACGGGTAGCCGCGCGACAGGCCAACCTCGGGCGTGATGCCGGGCAGGGCGGGGCTATTGACGGCGACGCGGCTGATCTCTTCCCAGCTCAGTCGGTCGGCAAGCGTCACTGGCACGAAGGCAGGCCGGCGCCGAACCTCTTTTAGCGCCTTTTCAAGGTCGATTTCGTCAAAGTAGATCAGTTTGCGCAGCCGTTCGACGACAGCGTCTACATCGCCCGCGTCTTCGCGCACGATGATAATCCGGTTGTTTTGCTGGTTCTCCGCGAGCGCCCGACCGTTGCGGTCGAATATGATCCCGCGCGCCGGTGCGATCAGCCGGATGTTGATGCGATTTTCTTCGGCGAGGATACGGTATTCCTCGGCCTGTTCCACCTGCATGTAGCGCATGCGCAGCCCAAGAATGCCCATAAAGCCAACCTGGGCGGCCCCAAGGACAAGCGCGCGGCGACCGATGCCACGCTGGCTGAGTTCGACTTCCTTCTCTGTCAGCTTCATCCCCAGCCTCCGTAGTCCGGGCCTTCCGCAGGGCCTGCGCGGCGCAATCCAAACCCAATCCGCAGCACGCCGGTGATCAAAGGATAGGTGAGCGAGGTCATCAAGCCTGAAAAGAGCACGCTGCCCAAGCTGGGTGGTGTCAAGGCAAAGATCACGGTGGCGGTTTGTTGTGCCAGAAGCACCACGAAAATGGTCAGCGAGACGATCCCCCATTCGGCGACGAAAGGAATATCGGCAAGGGCGGCGCGCCTGCTGCGGAGGAATTCAGTCGCCAGAACGACAAAGCCCGCCATCAGCCCCGGAGGGCGCATAAGCAAAAGGTCGGCGATAAAGAAAACGACACCAATCAGAAGCGGCGAAAGCTGATCAGGGCGCCGGACCATCCAGCAAAACACCATGGCAAGCATCAGGTCCGGGCCGGGAAGGCGCCCGGGGTCCTGCGCAAGCGGTAGAAGCCGCCCAAAGATCAGTACTGCGCAAAGCGCCCCGAATAGAAAGGCACCAGTGAAGCGTTCGGCGACCCGGCGATCAGCCATCCTCGGCCTCCTGCGTTTGCGCCTGAACAAGCGGCGGCGGCGGCATGGGGCCGATGAAACTGTCTGGCACCACCAGCGCGCCGGGGTCGTCGATGCTCTCGTTGCCGCGGCTGCGCAGGACACGCAGGAAATCGAGGTGCCCGACATCCGCGGCCAGACGTATGCGCAGGCGTCCGTCGCGGCTTTGGGTCACCTGTCCGATCAGAAGGTCCGCCGGAAAGACGCCACCGTCGCCCGAGGACACGACCCGGTCGCCGGGGCGCACGTTGTCGCTTTCTTCGAGAAAATCGAGGTAGGGCGCCGGAGAGTTGTCGCCGGTCATCATGGCCCGGAGTCCCGACGGCTGGATCGTGACAGGGATGCGGCTGTTGCTGTCGGTCAGAAGGATCACGCGGGAAGTCTGGGCGCCCACGCCGGAGATGCGGCCAACAAGTCCGATGCCGTCCATGGCGGCCCAGCCGTCCTGTATCCCGTCGCGGTGGCCGAGGTTCAGGATGACTGAGCGGCGGAAGGGCGATCCGCTGTCGGCCTGCACGACGCCGGTGACAAACGTCAACTTTGGATCAAGGCGCACGTTGTTGAGATCGAGCAGCTTTGCGTTCTCTTGCTCAAGCTGCAGCGCGGCTTCGCGCCAGGCTTTCATCTGCTGCAGTTCGCGGCGGAGTTCCTGATTTTGCTCGTAGATCCGGCGGTAAGACTGAAAATCGTCGGCCATCCCAGCAAGGCTGGTGATGGGCCGACCAAGCGTGGCAAAGGCCGGCATCACGGCATCGACCACGGCGGCCCGGAAGCGTTCAACGCGCGGACTGTCAATGCGCCAGACAAGGAAAGTCAGAAACAGGACAGAGACAAGACACACCACAAGAAGACGCCGGAGCGGTCTCAGCGAAAAATCGTCTTGGCCTGCATTGCGTGCCACGGGACCCCCGGGGCTTTTGTTGTTCGTATGGTGTCTTAGCTGTCGTAGTCTATAGCATGTTGCAGGAGATTTTCATTCTCCAGCGCCTTGCCGGTTCCGATCGCGACACAATTGAGCGATTCGTCCGCAATCGATATCGCCAGCCCCGTCTGTTCGCGCAGGGCAAGATCGAGGTCCCCCAGAAGCGCGCCACCGCCCGTCAGCATCACTCCGCGGTCCACGATATCGGCCGCAAGATCCGGCGGCGTCGCTTCGAGCGCCGTCATCACCGCCTCGCAAATCTGCTGGACGGGCTCGGCAAGAGCCTCGGCCACCTGGGCCTGGTTGATTTCGGTTTCCTTCGGCACACCGTTCAACAGATCACGGCCGCGGATCTGCATCGAGGCGCCGCGTCCGTCATCGGGCATCCGCGCCGTCCCGATCGAGGTTTTGATGCGCTCTGCGGTGCTTTCGCCAATCAGAAGGTTATTTTGGCGCCGCAGGTAGCTGATGATTGCTTCGTCCATGCGGTCGCCACCGACCCGAACCGAGCGGGCATAAACGATATCAGACAGCGACAGCACGGCCACCTCGGTGGTGCCGCCGCCAATATCGACGACCATGTTCCCGGTCGCTTCGCGGATAGGCATTCCGGCGCCGATAGCAGCGGCAATGGGCTCGGCGATCAATCCGGCGCGCCGCGCACCCGCGGACAAAACCGACTGCCGGATGGCGCGCTTTTCTACCGGCGTCGCGCCATGGGGCACGCAGACGATGATTTTGGGTTTCGACAGGAAGGTGCGCGAGTGGATCTTGTTGATGAACCCTTTGATCATCGCCTCGGCGACATCAAAGTCGGCGATCACGCCTTCGCGCATGGGCCGGATCGCTTCGATCGAGCCGGGCGTGCGCCCGAGCATCATCTTGGCGTCCTCTCCGACCTCCAAAACCTCTTTCTGACCGTTCTTGACTTTGAAGGCAACCACCGAAGGTTCATTCAGGATAACGCCCTTTCCCTTCACGTAGATGAGGGTGTTGGCGGTCCCGAGATCGATCGCCATGTCCGAAGAGAATAAGCCGAAAACCATATCTACCTGCCCGTATGCCCTATGCCGTCGCCGTGGTTGTGATTCCGGCGGTGTGCTGAGAGGCTTTATAGGCCCCGGCAGGTCCGACCGAAAGGTGCGTTTACCGTTTACGAATCCGCATCAATCGGGATGGTACGACAAAGATTATTCACAAATCACTTTAAAAGGTGCAAAGGCGGCATCTTCGGGGCAGAGGCGTGGCCGAGATGCGGCAAAGGCCTTCCGCACCGTTTTTGCGAAAGGCCAAATTTTAGGCTTATCCGGCGTCTTTGTAGCTGACGCCTTTGATGTCCACGCCGGGCGCGGATTTCTCACGACGCACCAGAAGACGGTTGAGCGCATTCACGTAGGCCCGCGCCGAGGCGACCACTGTATCCGTGTCGGCAGCCTGTCCCGTGGCGATGCGCCCGTCTTCCTCCATCCGTACGCTCACCGTCGCCTGGGCGTCCGTTCCTTCCGTCACGGCATGGACTTGGTAAAGCTGCAGCCGCGCGCCATGGGGAAAGAGCGCCTTGACCGCGTTAAAGGTCGCGTCCACCGGCCCGTCGCCCTGGGCCGTTACCTGATGTTCCTGGCCGTCGATCACCATGGTCAGATCCGCCGACTGCGGCGCCTCGGTGCCGCAGATCACCCGCAGGAATTTGATCTGCAGGCGGTCGTGGATATCGTGGGTCGCCTCGTCCTGCATCAGGGCCAGAAGGTCGTCGTCGTAGACCTCTTTTTTGCGGTCTGCGAGCGCCTTGAAACGCACGAAGATGTCCTTGAGCTGGTTGTCCCCCAGTTCGTAGCCCAGATCGCTCAGCTTGGCGCGCAGGGCGGCCCGGCCGGAGTGCTTGCCCATCACAAGGTTCGTTTCCGACAAACCCACGTCTTCAGGGCGCATGATCTCAAACGTCTCCGCGTTCTTGAGCAT
Source organism: Pseudomonadota bacterium (assembly GCA_039179985.1). GTDB lineage: Bacteria > Pseudomonadota > Alphaproteobacteria > Rhodobacterales > Rhodobacteraceae > JBCCMQ01. The sequence continues at coordinate 53,433 of JBCDED010000013.1, read as the reverse complement.
TCCGTCCTGGTGGATACCGCTTTCATGGGCGAAGGCGTTCTTGCCGACGATGGCCTTGTTGAACTGGACCGGAAAGCCCGACACCGTCGCCACCCGGCGGCTGATGTTCATGATCCGCGTGCTGTCGATCCCGGTCTCGAAAGGCATGATGTCGCCGCGGACCTTCAGGGCCATAACAACCTCTTCCAACGCCGTGTTGCCTGCCCGTTCGCCAAGGCCGTTAATCGTGCATTCGATTTGCCGTGCGCCAGCCTCGACTGCCGCCAGGCTGTTCGCCGTCGCCATGCCAAGGTCATTGTGGCAATGGGTGGCAAAGGCCACGTCGCCCGCGCCGGGGACTGCCGCAATCAGCCGCGCGATCAGATCCGCGCTTTCGCGGGGGGCTGTGTAGCCCACGGTATCGGGAATGTTGATCGTCGTCGCGCCCGCCTTGATGGCGATCTCGATCACCCGGCAGAGATAGTCGAATTCAGTCCGCGTGGCGTCCATGGGCGACCACTGCACGTTGTCGCAAAGATTGCGCGCATGGGTCACCGTCTCGTGGATGCGCTCTGCCATCTCGTCCTTGGTGAGATTTGGGATCGCACGGTGCAGGGGCGAGGTGCCGATAAACGTATGGATGCGGGGCGCCTTGGCGTGCTTCACCGCCTCCCAACAGCGGTCGATATCCTTGAAATTCGCGCGCGCCAGACCGCAGATTACCGCCGTTTCGGTCTGCCTGGCGATTTCTGTGACGGCGTTGAAATCGCCCTCGGAGGCGATGGGAAAGCCCGCTTCGATGATGTCGACTCCCATCTCGTCAAGAAGCGCGGCAATCTCCAGCTTTTCTTCATGGGTCATGGTGGCGCCGGGCGACTGTTCGCCGTCGCGCAGGGTGGTGTCGAAAATCAACACGCGGTCGTTGGATGCGTTGGTCATGGGTTTGGTCCGTATCTTCTGAGCCTTGGTCGTTTCCGGCGCTGGTCACCCCTGAGCGGTCGCGCCGGTCGGCACGCTCAGAGGCGGCTAAGAAGAAGAAGCGAAAGGGGAAGAGCCCGCAGAAGCGGTCTACCGTAAGCGATATGTGTCCCTTTCGACATGGAGCGCTTTATACGCGGCTGCCGCGCTAAGGCAAAGCCCCAAATCAGAACATGACGCAATCGCCCGAGGGTTCGGTCTGTGCCTCGGCATCCGTGCGGAAGTCAAAGGCTCCAATCCCGGCGCCCTGATCGAAAGCGATGAAGAGTGTATCGGTGCTGGGGCGAATGGCGATGCCCTCGGGGTCGGTGCCGTATTCGATCAGCGGCGTGACCCCGATGAGATCCCCCGCTGCAGTAAACTCGAAAAGGCTGTTCAGCCCTTCCCAGTCGTCGACCACCAACAGGTGGCCGGTCTTTTCGTCGATTGCGATCCCCTGGGGTTCGGTCATCATGGGCGACAGGGAGTGGCCGTCGAGCGTGCGCTGGAGTGTGCCATCCGGCGTGATCCACATCATGCGGGCAGGATCATCCTCCACAATGATGATGGTCCCGTCCCCGGTCACAGCCATGCCTTCCGTATCGACCATGCCAGGGGCAAGCCGGAAGGGTGCGCCGAGCGCGTCTCCGTTCTTCGACAAACGCTGGAACCCGCCAAAACCGTCGGCGATCAGCAGGTTATTGTCTTCGATCGCGATCGCCTTGATGCGGGTCAGATCGCTCTTGAAGCGGCGTAGTTCCTCGCCGTCAAGCGTCACGAGCACCAGTTCCGAGCTTTCGTTGGCGATCCAGAGGCCACAGAAAGCCGGGTCGAATTCCAGGCTCGCGGGGCGGTTTAGATCGTAGAAATCTCTCAAATTTAGTTCGAGCGCCTGCGCGGGCAGGGCTGCGACAAGGCCGAGAATGATCGTGCGCAACATATAGAGAGCCACCTTGATGGTCGTCTTTTGAGAACGTGGCGCTAGTTTGCGACGCGTCAATGCAAAGGGGCGCATATGGAACGGGCATTGGTGCTTGGGGCGAGTGGTGGCCTAGGCCAGGCGATTTTCAGAAATCTTGAAAAACAGGGTGTTGCGGTGACGGGTCTGTCGCGGCGGGCCGGAGATTTTGACCTGACCGACGAGGCCAGCATCGGCGCCGCGCTCGGGCGACTGAACCCACCGTTCGATTTGATCTTCGTTGCGACGGGCGTGCTCGATGGGGCCGGCGCGGAGCCCGAGAAGACGCTGAAGGCGCTGACGGCCGAAGCGCTGGTGGCGCAATACGCGGTCAACGCCATCGGCCCCGCGTTGATCCTGAAACACGGGATCCGCCTTATGCCCCGCGACCGGCGCGCGGTCTTCGCCGCCTTGTCGGCACGTGTTGGATCCATCGGCGACAATCAGATGGGTGGGTGGTATTCCTACCGCGCCGCCAAAGCCGGTCTTAACCAACTGATCCATGGCGCCGCCATAGAGGTGCGCCGCACGCATCGCCAGTCCATCTGTGTGTGCTTGCACCCCGGCACGGTCGCCACATCATTCACCGCCAACTACGCGGCGCGCCACAAAACGATCACGCCGGACGCGGCGGCCGAAGCCTTGCTTGGCGTGCTCAGTGGTCTGACGCCCGAAGACACGGGCAGCTTTTGGGATTGGAAAGGCGCGCAGGTGCCATGGTAGCACCGCGCCTGATCCTTGTCCTTGGTGACCAGTTGACCCCCACGCTCTCGGCGCTTTCCGCCGCAGACAAAGCCCGCGACATCGTGGTTATGGCGGAGGTCATCGAAGAAGCGTCTTACGTCCGCCACCACCCAAAGAAAATCGCCTTCATCCTCGCTTCGATGCGCAAGTTTGCGGCGGCCCTTGAGGCGCAGGGGTGGCGCGTCGCCTATGCGCGGTTGGGCGATCCGGCGAACGCTCAGTCTATCCCTGGCGAGCTACAACGCCGTGCCGAAGAACACGGCGCCAGCGAGGTGATTGCGACGCTTCCCGGCGAATGGCGGCTGATCAAGGCGCTCGAGGCCTTGCCCCTGACCCTTCGGATGCTGGGCGACAACCGCTTTCTTAGTTCGCCTGCGGAGTTCTCGCGCTGGGCTGAGGGGCGCAAGGCGCTACGGATGGAGTATTTCTACCGCGAGATGCGCCGCAAAACAGGTCTCTTGATGGAGGGGGACAAACCTGTGGGTGGCAAGTGGAACTTCGACCACGACAACCGCAAACCCGCTGCGGACGATCTCTTGCGGGCCGGGCCGCTCAGGCACGCGCCCGACAAGGTCACCGAGGATGTCCTAAATCTGGTCGAGGCGCGATTTTCCGAACATTTCGGGACCTTGCGCCCGTTCTGGTTCGCGACAGACCCCGAATGCGCGGAGGCCGCACTAGAGCATTTTCTCACCCATAGTCTGGCCAGCTTTGGCGATACCCAGGACGCGATGCTTCAGCGCGACAGGTTCCTCAGCCACTCGGTCCTGTCGATGTATATCAACGCCGGCCTTCTGGACCCGCTGGAGGTTTGCAGGCGCGTGGAAGCGGCCTTTGTGACGGGCGCGGTGCCGATCAACTCTGCAGAAGGTTTTATCCGCCAGATCATTGGCTGGCGAGAATTCATGCGCGGGGTCTACTTTCACGAAGGTCCCGATTACCCGTCGCGCAATGCCCTGGGCCATAGCCGCGCGCTGCCGGATTTCTTCTGGTCCGCCGACACCGATATGGCCTGCGTCGCGGCGGCGGTCGCGCAGACCCGCGACGAGGCTTACGCCCACCACATTCAGCGCCTGATGGTGACGGGCAACTTCGCCCTTCTGGCGGGCCTGAGCCCGCAGGAGGTCAGCGACTGGTATCTTGCGGTCTATGCCGATGCCTTCGAGTGGGTGGAGGCACCCAATGTGATCGGAATGTCGCAATTTGCCGATGGCGGCGTCGTAGGGTCGAAGCCCTATGTGTCGAGCGGCGCCTACATAAACCGGATGTCCGACTACTGCCGGTCCTGCGCTTATTCGGTGACAAAGAAGATTGGCGAAGGCGCGTGCCCCTTCAACCTGCTCTATTGGCATTTCCTGATCCGGCACCGCGCGCGGTTTGAAGGTAATCCGCGCATGGCGCAGATGTACCGCACGTTCGACAGGATGGACGCCGACCGCAAAGACGCCGTCTTGCAAGAGGCCGCCGGCGTGCTGGCCCGCCTTGACGTAGGAGAGCGGGTTTAGTTCGTGCTTTCCGAGGTATCGTCGCTTTCGCGCAGGACGCCCCTGTCCCAGGTGCCCGACCGCTCCTCGCCGCTGGCGTATCGGATCGTGCCGCTGCCATCCCGTTTGCCGCCTCGGAAGCCGCCTTCGTAGATGTCGCCGTTGGCATAGGTGGCCACGCCTTCGCCCTCGATGTCGCCGCGAACCCACTGGCCTTCGTATGAAAATCCGTCGGGCAGAGTGATCTTGCCTTGACCGTGGCGCTGCCCCGCCAGGTAGTCGCCGGTGTAGATGGTGCCGTCCGCAAAGGTTGTCGTGCCGACACCCTCGCGCTGGCCGTTAGCCCAGTTTCCCGTGTAGCGGTAGCCGTCGGAGTAGGTCATCGTGCCATCGCCGTGGAACGCCGCGTTCTTAAAGCTGCCTTCGTAGATCAAACCGTTCGAATAGGTGGCCACGCCGTCGCCTTCGATGACGCCAGCGACCCATTCGCCTTCATAAGTGTTGCCGTCGGGATAGACGATGCGGCCCCTGCCGTCGGCGAGATCGTTGAGAAACTCGCCTTCGTAGACCGATCCGTCGGGATAGGTCACTGTACCGATGCCCTCGATTCGCCCGTTGACATAATCGCCGGAATACGCATAGCCGTCCGCGCCAGTGAAAGATCCCTTACCGTGGCGCTGGTCGTTCTTAAAGCTGCCTTCGTAGACGGAGCCGTCGGCGTAGATTTCCTTGCCCGAGCCCGAGCGCGCACCGTTAACCAAAAGGCCTTCGTATATGTCGCCGTTGGGGCGGCTGAGGCGCCCGTAACCGTTGATCTGGCCGTCTTTCCAGGTGCCGACATAGGTAAGCCCATCCGGCATAACGAGGGTGCCTTCGCCTTCGGAAAGCCCGCGCACCAGATCGCCCTCGTAGACCGCGCCGTCGGGATACGTGATCTTGCCTTCGCCTTCCTTCACACCTTCGACCCAAGCACCTTCGTATCGGTAGCCGTTGGGGCTGACAACCGTACCGCGCCCATGGTGGATGGCGTCCTTGAACTCGCCTTCGTAGACAACACCATTGGCATAGCGCGCAATACCGGTGCCGTTGATCCTGCCGTCGACCCACTGGCCTTCGTAGGTGCCGCCGTCGACAAAGGTGATCTTGCCGGAGCCTTCCGGCTTGCCCGCGGCGAACTCGCCCTCATAGACCGAGCCATTGGCAAAGCGGGCCACGCCGCGCCCGCGAATTTCGCCGTCGACCCATTCGCCCGAGTATTCATAGCCGTTAGGCAGCCGGTAGGTGCCCTGACCGTGCTGCTTGCCGTCTTTGAACGTCCCTTCGTAGACGCCGCCATCTTCGAACTGCTGCGTGATAACGGGTCCGCCCTCTTGGGCGAGCGCGCCGGAGGCAGCGAGTGCCAGCACCGACGCTCCGACAAGAAACTGCGCGCGAATAAGCTCGATCATTCTATTCATGTCCCGGGTGCTGCCCTGGTGTCCGGGGCACGGCCCGGCCTCTGCATTGATTGCTTTGGATGCCAAATTAAGTCAGGCGCGCAGGAGGGGCAATGTTTTTGACACCTCACGTGTGCCACGCACTCTCAATCTGCTTTCCCCTGGCGCGCGTTCTGCTAGGTAGCTGCCGGGTTTAGAAGGAAATTGGCCTATGTCCGACAGGTTTCGCCTGACGCTAGCGCAGCTTAATCCCACCGTTGGGGATCTGGCCGGAAACGCCCAAAAAGCCGTGGAGGCCTGGAAAAAGGCGGCAGCTGCCGAGGCAGACATGGTCGCGTTTCCCGAAATGTTCATTACCGGTTACCAGACGCAGGATCTGGTGCGGCGCCCTGCTTTTTTTCGCGAAGCCATGGCGACCATCGAAACCCTGTCCGCCGATTGCGCGGACGGACCCGCAATCGGGATTGGTGGACCCGTCGAGATCAGCGGGCTCCTCTACAATGCTTACCACATCCTGCGCGACGGCAAGGTGATGGCGCGACTCTTGAAGCACCGCCTGCCGAATGACGAGGTCTTTGACGAGAAACGGCTATACGCCGAAGGCCCGATTTCCGGTCCGTACCGGCTGGGCCCCCTGCGCCTTGGTAGCCCGATCTGCGAGGATGCCTGGAGCGATGACGTCCCCGAGGCCCTTGCAGAAAGTGGAGCCGAGATCCTCTTGGTGCCCAACGGCTCGCCCTATGCGCGGAACAAATATGACACGCGAATCAATCACATGGTGGCGCGCGTGGTCGAAACCGAGCGGCCGCTGGTCTACCTCAACCTCGTGGGCGGTCAGGACGATCAGGTTTTCGACGGTGGCTCTTTTGTCCTGAACGAAGGCGGAGAACTGGCCGCGCGGATGCCCGTGTTTGACGAGGCCCTGCAACACGTGGATTTTGTGCTTGAGGCTGGCCGCTGGCTGGCCGCCCGGGGCGCTATCGCGCCGCAGCCGGATACCTGGGAACAGGACTACCGCGCCATGGTGGAAAGCTTGCGCGATTATCTCGGCAAGTCGGGTTTTCAGAAAGTGCTGCTTGGGCTCTCGGGCGGGATCGACAGCGCGCTTGTCGCAACCATCGCCGCTGATGCCATTGGTCCGGAAAACCTCCGCTGTGTCATGCTGCCGTCCGAATACACGTCAGCTCACTCGTTGGAGGACGCCGCGCTGGTGGCAAAAGCCCTGGGCGCTCGGCTCGACACGGTCCCTATTAGCGGGCCCCGCGCTGCCGTGACCGAGGCCCTTGGCGAACTCTTTGCAGGCACCGAACCGGATATCGCGGAAGAGAACATCCAGTCACGCCTGCGAGGACTGCTGCTGATGGCGCTGTCAAACAAGTTCGGCGAAATGTTGCTCACGACCGGAAACAAATCCGAAGTCGCAGTGGGTTACGCGACGATCTACGGCGACATGTCTGGCGGTTATAACCCCATCAAAGACCTCTACAAAACGCGGGTCTTCGAGACCTGTCGCTGGCGCAACGCCAACCACCGGCCCTGGATGAAAGCGCCCGCTGGAGAGGTGATCCCGCCCCGGGTGATCGACAAGCCACCCTCGGCAGAACTGCGCGCCGACCAGAAAGACGAAGACAGCCTGCCGCCCTATAAGGTACTTGATGCGATCCTTGAAGATCTGGTGGATAGAGATGCGTCCGTGGCAGAGATCGTGGCCAGGGGCTATGACGAAGACACCGTGCGGCGCGTAGAGCACTTGATCTTTGTTTCGGAATACAAGCGCTTTCAGGCGGCACCCGGCACGCGTTTGACCGAAGGCGCCTTTTGGCTGGACCGGCGGTATCCAATCGTCAATCGCTGGCGCGACAAAGGCTGACGGGCGCCCGTCCGGGCGCCCGTTTGCATTATGTCAGAGCATCATCTGGTAGGTTGCCGGGACGTACCGGAAACCGTCGCCGTTGGCTTCCACGTAGCCAAGCGACGGGAAAGGCATGTGATAGCCGATGAATGGAATTCTGTCGGCAGCCAGCATTCCAAGGACCCGGCGCCGCGTCTGAGCGGCGGCAGCCTTGTCCATGTCGAACCTGACTTCCCAATCGGGGTAGCCCAGCGACCAGACAAAATGGTTGGCGAGGTCGGCGGTGATCAAGAGCTGCTCGCCACCGCTTTCCAGCATGTAGGTCATGTGGCCCGGCGTATGGCCGAAGGCGGCCATGGCCGTTACGCCCGGGGCGATCGATGCGCCGTCGTCGACGAAGGCAAACTTGTCCCTCAGGGGTGCGATCTTGCCGTTGTATGTGTCGTTCGGGTTGGCCGACCAGGCGTTGTCTTCAGCGGCGCCAGTGATCAGCTCGGCGCCCGGGAAAGCCTCGCCGCTTTCGTCGATGAGGCCGCTGACGTGGTCGCCGTGCATGTGGGTGATGATGACCTTGGTCACATCGCCTGCATCATAGCCGGCCGCGGCGAGTTGTCCCTTGATCGCCGCAGGCGCGAACCCTGTGTCAAACAGGATCAGATCGCTGCCCGTGTTCACAACTGTGGGTGTAAAGAAGAACTGGACCTTGTCGGCCGGGATGAAGTTCTCTTCCGAGGCGGCCGCGAAGGTGTCGGCATCGACGTTCATGCCGAAGATGCTCTGCGGATCCTCTACCGTACGCGTGCCGCCAAGCAGCGTCGTGACTTCGAAATCCCCAAGCTCAAAGCGGTTGAACGTAGGCTGCGTAGGGCCCTTTTTTTCCACGGCTGCAAGAGCAGGCGTGCCGAATGCGCCGGCCAAAGGCAAAGCGGCACCCGCTGCCAGCGCTGCGCGCCGGCTGAGTTTCAGTGTTTCGGTCATGTGCTGTTCTCCTGTTGGCATACAGTTTGCCGTAGCAGAGGTAATTTGCCGCAGGCGCGCGTCCAGTCAGACGCAGTGTGCGGAGATTGCGGTGGCACTTCCGCCCGCGCGGCCTAGTTAGTGGACATCGTGCTCTTGCTGTGAAATTGCAGGCTGAAGTCAAGGGACCGAGAATGACCACCACCCGTTTTGCCCCCTCGCCAACCGGATATCTCCACGTCGGCAACCTGCGCACTGCGCTTATGAACTACCTGATCGCCCGTAAAGCGGGCGGCACCTTCATCCTGCGTATCGACGACACCGACCCCGAACGCTCCAAGGAAGACTACGTCGACGCGATCAAGGAAGACCTTGAATGGCTCGGTCTGACCTGGGATCGCGTGGAGCGCCAGTCAGCACGGCTTGGGCTATACGAAGACGCTGCCGACGCGCTCCGGACCGCGGGTCGGTTCTACGAGGTTTTTGAGACGCCCACTGAACTGGACCTTAAGCGCAAGAAACAGCTTAACATGGGTCGACCGCCTGTTTATGACCGCGCGGCCCTGAAGCTTTCGGACGACGAAAAGGCCGCGTTCCGGGCAGAGCGCGACGGGTACTGGCGGTTCTTGCTGGACCACGCCCGCATCGAGTGGACAGACGGCATTCTCGGCGACATTTCCATCGACGCCGCCAGCGTTTCTGACCCTGTTCTGATCCGCGCCGACGGGCAGGTGCTCTATACGCTGGCCTCCGTGGTCGATGACACCGACATGGGCGTCACGGATGTCGTGCGCGGGGCAGACCATGTGACGAATACCGCAACGCAGATCCAGATCATGGCAGCCCTCGGCAAAACCGCGCCCGCCTTTGCGCACCACTCGCTTCTGACCGGTCCCCAGGGCGAAGCGCTGTCAAAGCGGCTCGGCACGCTGGCACTGAGGGACTTACGCGCACAGGGCGTCCAGCCAATGGCGCTTTTGTCGCTTATGGCGCGGTTGGGGTCATCGCAACCCGTGGAGTTGCGAAGATCCATGGATGAAATCGTCGAGGGTTTTGACCTTGGGCAATTCGGTGCCGCACCGACGAAATTCGACGCCGAAGACCTCTTTCCGCTCACCGCCCGCCACAATGCAGGGCTGCCGTTTGAGGCCGTCGCCGACACAATCGCGGCGCTTGGCGTGCCGGGTTCCATGGCAGCGGACTTCTGGACAGTCGCGCGGGAAAACATCACCGTTCTGGGTGACCTCGCGGCTTGGTGGGACATTCTGCGCGATGGCGCCGCACCGGACATCCCGGCGGAAGATGCTGAGTTTGTGAAAGAGGCCGTCACGATGCTGCCGCCGCCGCCTTACGGACCGGAAACGTGGGACACTTGGACGGCGGCGGTGAAAGAAAAAACCGGGCGCAAGGGACGTGCGCTCTTTGCGCCCCTCCGTCTGGCACTGACCGGGCGCCAGCGCGGCCCGGAGATGGCGGCGCTGATGCCGCTGATGCAGGCGCCACCAAGGATCTAAGGCAATGGCGGACCAGGCGAAATTCCTGACGGGTAACCTGTTCCGCCACATCTCGGTGATGTCGCTGACGGCGTCTGTTGGCCTGATGGCCGTCTTCCTTGTCGATTTCGTCGACATGATCTTCATCTCGATGCTCGGGAAGGCGGAGCTCGCCGCGGCGGTAGGATATGCGGGCGCAATCCTCTTTTTCACCACCTCCTTCGGGATCGGCATGGCGATCGCTGCGGGCGCCCTCGTGGCCCGGGCGCTCGGGTCCGGCGACGAAGACGCCGCGCTGCGCCGGTCAACCAATTCTCTGATCTACGGCGTCGTGTTTGGTGCGGCCTTCGCGGCGCTGGTCTGGCTCAACCTCGAACCCCTGGCGGGACTCCTGGGTGCCAGCGGGCTGACGCAGGATCTGACGGTTGAGTATCTGGAGATCATCGTGCCCAGCCTGCCGCTTTTAATGGTGGGCATGATCGGCGGCGCGATCCTGCGCGCCCATGGAGACGCCCGGCGGGCAATGATGGCCACCGTGGCGGGAGGAGTCGTGAATGCCGTGCTTGACCCGATCCTGATATTCGGCCTGAACCTGGAACTGACCGGCGCAGCCCTTGCCAGTGTGGCGGCCCGCATTGCCATTGCCGTTGTGGCTCTGCGTCCCCTGATCCGCTACTACGGCGGGCTCGTCTGGCCCGGTACCCGGGAACTTCTTAAAGACCTGTCGCCGGTTGTGGCCATTGCCGGACCCGCGATCCTGACTCAACTGGCGACCCCAGTCGGGCAGGCCTGGGTGACTCGGTCGATGGCCGCCTACGGGGAAGAGGCGGTGGCGGGCATGGCTATCGTCGGGCGCCTGACGCCGCTGGCTTTCGCCGTGATCTTTGCGTTGTCGGGTGCCGTCGGGCCAATCATCGGCCAGAACTTCGGCGCCCGGAAATCAGACCGCGTCCATCGCGCCTTTCTTGACGGGATGCTCTTCACGTTGATCGTTGTCGTGGCCGTGTCGCTGATCCTCTTTCTGTTGCGCCAGCCCATTGCCGCGCTCTTCCAGGCGGATGGCCTGTCACGACAGCTGGTCTTCCTGTTCTGCGGCCCTCTGGCGCTGGCGTTTTTCTTTAACGGTGTGATCTTCGTCGCCAACGCGGCCTTTAACAATCTTGGTCACCCGTTCTATTCGACCTGGATCAACTGGGGGCGCCACACGCTGGGCACCATTCCCTTCGTGGCTGCGGGGGCAGCCCTTTTCGGGGCACCCGGCGTTCTGATCGGGCAGGCCGCTGGTGGCCTCGTTTTTGGTGCCATCGCCTATTGGCTTGCCATGCGAGTCATCCGGGGGACGGCGGAACCAGGGACGGAAACCGCCGCCCTGCCACCTAACCAGATCCGTCTGTTACAGCTTTTCCACCGGCACCGCTAGCTGGGCAAGGACACCGTCCACCACCGACCGCTCGGCGGAGTCGAGAACTCTGTGCCGGGGATAGACAGGCGCTCGGCGGTCGTTCAGCACGCCGGCTTGCCAGCCCGCCGTTGTCTCGATGAAAGCGGCCACACCCGGCTCTCCGAACTGTTGAAGGTACCCTTGCAAAACGACATCGAGGTAGCTGAGAAGGATGGGGTGTTCGGATGCGACCGGTGTCTGGGGCACCGGGACCGCGTAAATCTGCACGGTGCGCGCCGTGCCAAGCCCATGCTCTTCGGCCAGCGTGTCGTGGCGCGCATAGGCGGCTTCCCGGGCATCAAGGGCCGCCCAGTCACCTCCGGGCACAGACGCGGTGATCCCGTCGATTGTGACACCCACTGCCGGCTCGACCGAAAGATAGGCGAGCGGCCTCAGGTCGGTGTGCCGCCACACGCGCCGCCAACCGCTGACACGCGCCCGACGGGCGTTGGGGTAATCATGGGTGCCGAGGTTGACCAGCGACCCGTAGCCAAAGAATGCAGGATCATCCATGGGGCAGGCGTAGCGCGCGGCGGCGGCGCAGGAAAGCCCTCCATGCACCTAGGACCGTCGCACGCCAAAACTTGAAAAGGCTGCCGCGATGCCGGACACGAAAATCGCTGGGACCGTAGCCCAGCCAAAGGTCAAACCCGTCAGCGTAAAGAACGGTTACAAAAAGACTGACCGTCGACCGCCGGGGCGGTCGTCAAGATGGAAGCGTATTATGAGGGACGACGTAAAGAGCGCGCAGACATGAGTTAAGGCCAGGAGACTTCAGCCTGCCTTGCAAGATAAAACAGACCAGGCGTGGCAACACCCAACTGGATGTATTCGCATGTCGTGAACTCATACCCGTCCAGTTCTGCGCATTCGGGAACATTCTCAAACGTATCGGCTGCTCGCGCCAAGGCGCGCTCATATCCCCTCACTTGGAAGCCGCTTCCCTCAATCGTGTTGGGTAAAAGCGGAGACAAGGCCGCATAGAATGCGCGCATCGACGCAACCAACTTTGACAGGCAAGTTCCGGTGCCACGATCAATCGCGACACAGATGTCGCCCGCAACGCAGACGCATGGCAGTCCCATCCAGCCACGGTAATGCAAATCTAAAGGCTCTATTGCCTTAAAACGGGCAATCACATCAGGGGTCGGTCGCTCTTCGTCCGCAGTCGCCTGACGCGCAAGCAGCATAAGAGCCATAAAGGCGGAGACCATTACAATATTCACGCGTATAGCCTGAAGCGTCAAAAGGTAGGCGACGATTAAGTTGCCCGCAAAGCCAGCCAGGGCTGCGATATCTGAGGTCTCCGGCCTGCCAGGCTTTGCTACATTCAGCCCCTTTTAGTGACACTTCTGCTTTGCAAAACAACTGACATTCCTGTGGTTGCAACAGATGATGTGCGATTCTGAGCGGACTTGCGAAACTTGGTACCAGTCTTTGCAATGGGCAGAGACTTGCGTCCCGTTGTTTATTTCGCGGGGAGAATTCAATCTGCCGGTCGCGATGGCGGGGTCGGTCCGAGAAACAAAATGTGACGTTGTTTTGGAACGGAGATTCGCCGCAACTCTGGGGATTGCGTTGCTTCGTAAAGCCCCCAGATAGAGACGGTAGGGACGGATTTGCTGGTTTCGTCTCTGGGTTGGGTCAAAAAGTCCGCCGCATATGTCAGGGTTTTGACCGCCCCTCATACCATGATACCGTCATTCCGTGTTGTAAGAGGTATGTCTTGTGTCGGACGGTGATGAGCCGCTGCCAGTCGATCGTGTGCGTCGACGCAGCCGCTACTTCCCAGGAATCCGGATGCATTTGTGGTTGCTGGCCGTGGGCTTAGTGGTCGGCTTTGCGATGATGCTGGCGGGTCTTGGGTGACGGAGAAACGCCGCCAGGGTAAACCGTGGCGGCGTCAGGCCTAACGAAGGCACGCGGTCCGGGCTTAGCCTTCAGGCAGAGCTTTTTGCGGGGCTGCTGTCTCTTTAGGCGTGGTTTCATCCGCGCCCTCGGCCACGAGGCCCGAGATGCTGCCGTCCATGCTCATGCCCAACTCGTCGCCAAGCTTCTTCAGAGCGGGCATTTGCACCGCCATGCCCATGATCGACTCGAGCGCCTGGTTCACGGGTGATTTGTCTCCTGAGCCGCCGCCGGCCGCACCTGGGCTCGCGCCGTTCAGGCCCGATACCTGATGGATGCGGATCGAGTCGATCTTCTCGGCAGGCTTGACCGCCTCTGCCAGGACCCTCGGCAGCGCTTCCAGGCGCGCCAGGTCGACCTTCATGCCAATCAGCTCTGCGGACAGCGCATTCTCTGCGTCGGTGATGGCGCGGCGACCTTCGGCCTCGGCCAACATATCCATTTTCTTGGCTTCCGAGCGAATGGACAGCGCATCAGCTTCTGCTTGGGCCTCTTCCCGCCGTGCGTCGGCACGGTCCTGCGCCGCTTCTTTTTCGGCCTGGGCGGACAGCCGTATCTTGGTCGCTTCACGCTCGGCTTCGCGGGTTGCTTCGATGAGGGCGATTTCCTTTAGACGCTCCGCTTCCGCCACTTCGCGGGCGGTGACGACCGCCTCGGTGGCCTTGGTCGCTTCGGCACGGGCCACGTCGGCCGAGGCACGTGCTTGGCTTTCCTCCTCGGATTTGCGTGCCACGATGATCTGGCGCTCCTGCGAGGCGACTTCCAGTTCCCGGTCGCGGGCGATTTCGGCTTCACGGACCAGCCGGTCGCGCTCGATCTCTGCGCCTTGAATGGTCTCTTCCCGGGAGATCCGCGCCGCCTCTGCCGCGCGCAGACTGTCCTCTCGGCGGGCCGCGATTTCAGCTTCCTGGGCCGCTTTCATGGTTTCCACTTCCTGGACCTGCGCAATCCTTGCCTGTTCTTCGTCCTGGGCGATGGCAAGTTTCTGACGCTCGGCCTCCATGGCCGCGCGGCGCACGGCAACGTCGGCCTCGGCGTCGATCTGAGCACGCTCTTTTTTGGACACCGCGATCACTTCGGCCAGGCGCCGCATGCCGACGGCGTTGAAGGCGTTGTTTTCGTCGAGCGCCTCGAACGGTGTCTGGTCGAGCGCCGTAAGCGAGACGGATTCCAGCGACAGGCCGTTTTTGGTCAGATCCTCGGACACCGTGTTCTGGACTTCCTGTACAAAGTCCGCCCGGTTCTCATGGAGCTGATCCATGGTCATCTGTGCCGCCACGGCGCGCAGTCCGTCGATCAGCTTGCCTTCTATCATCTCGCGCAGCTGCTCCACGTCGAATGTGCGGTCACCCAGAGTCTGGGCCGCCCGGGCGATGCCCTCTGTCGTGGGCGACACGGAGACGTAGAACTCCACACCGACGTCCACGCGCATCCGGTCTTTGGTGATCAGCGCCGCCTCGCCATTGCGCTGAACCTCAAGGCGCAGTGTTTTCATGTTCACCGGGCTGACCTCGTGGAGAAGCGGAACCACCAGCGTACCGCCATCCATGATCACTTTCTTGCCGCCAGCACCAGTGCGCACCAGGCTGATTTCGCGGGTCGCTCTCCGGTAGAGTCTGGCAAGGACAATGCCGACAAAGGCGAGAAAGACGATGATGATCCCGGCATAGACCAGGAGAAGAGTGAACTGCATAGTGTCTCCTTTCAGGGTGTAGGGTCTCAGTCGGTCAGGGCGACGAGGCTATACCCGCCGCCATGGCGATTTCTAAGGACGACGACCTCAGTGCCCTGCGCGATAACCTCGTCGTCCTTTAAGGGTTCGGCGCGCAGGTAGTGAACATTGCCGTAGCGGTCAGTCACCCGGACTTCAGCCGGCCGCCCGCGCGCGGCGGTTCCCTGGGTGATCACGCCCATTCGGCGACCAAGGTGCCGCTCAGAGAGCGCCTGGGTCTCGGTCTTGGGCAGAAGTCGCGCAAAAACGCGCGCAAACCGCCGGGAAAAGAGTACCGCGACCAAAGTAGCGGCGGCAGCGGCAAGCCAGGTGGGCAAGGGGCCACCAAAGGCACCAGTGGCGAAAGTCTGGATCGTGAGGCCGGACAACCCGAAGGTCATCAAAGTTGCAGCCAGCCAAATGGCGGCAGGAACCTCGCCGAGCCCCAGCCATGCAGCGATGCTGCCATGTCCGCCCTGTGCAGTTTCCGCCCCAGGGGTATCTGCCAGGTCCAGTTCCACAGCCTCGGCGTCGAGACCGGACAGATCCACGTCAAACTCGGTGTCAGGGGCGCCGAACTCCGGTGCGTCAAAATCCGCTTCGCCGCCACCCAGAATCGTTCCGCCGAGGGCAATAAAAACAATCTCAAGTAGCAAGAGCCCGCACAGAACCGCGAGGGCTAATGAAAAGACAAAGAATCCGTTCGCCAACAGAAAGATGGACGTTCTCCATAAGTCAGTTTTATCTTAAGTGATGTTTTGTACATGGGAAGTACGCTGACGGTTTTCAACGTTTTCAGTTCAAAGTCATCTTTTTGTTGCAGAATTGCAGCAAGATCCGGTGTGGTGGCGAGTGGTGACCCCGGTTGCAGCGCCTCAGAAGATCTGCCGAACCCCGGCGCAGGGTTTATGGCATGCTCACGCTGGATGCTGCCGATATTTCGCCCCGGGATGGGCGCGCAAACTGCGCCAGCTGCCGCTACCCTGCGTTGTAGTCGGCAGTCTGTAGAACACGGGTCTGGCGATGGCTGCCGAAAATCACAGGGACGGACCCAGCTGGCAGCGCCGTCAGCGGCATTGCCGCAGGTGGTGACCGAAGGATCATCGCAGGGCGGGTTTTTTTCTGGGTGATGACTGCACGGCAGACCGCCCCCAGAGTATAGACATCGGCGTCCTCTTCCAGCGCCGCGGCCAGAGAGGGCAGACCTTCAAAGAGATCCGCCAGCCGTTCGCGGCCATAGGGCGACAAAAGAACCGTTGCTACGTCGGGCCAGTGGTACTCCGCCGCCAGTGCGATACCCGTCGTGTGCCGGTCAACGATGACCTGCCTGAGGAGAAGCAAATCGACATGGTGCGACTTCAGCCAGGTGTCCGCAGCATCGGGTGAGGCCTGCAAAGAGGTTTGGAAGCCGCTGCGTTGCAGTTCGGCCTTCAGCGCCTTACCTCTGATCAGATCGTCATGGACTACGAGGGCTTGCATGCGAGGTATCCTTCTGGATCGGTTCCTTTCCTGTTTCAGCTTGCTACGCAGAATTGGTTAAGCGTCCCTCAAGAGCGGCCCCGATGTTGCCCGATTGCTTGCTCCGCGGAAGCGGCGGTGCGGAGGATCTGGTTTCGATTTGCCAACGCAACCGGCACGGGCTAGATCGCTCCCATCCCTTCGAAGGCCCAAGATGAAGTTACCGTTCTTCAACAAAGACAAACAGAGATCGCGGATCCTCGAACCCCACGATTACGACAATCTGAATTGGTTCTGGCATCGCTACCTCAAGCAGAAAGCGCCCTGGCTGGTCGTGGTTCTGGTGATGATTTTTCTGCAGGGGCTCGTCTACCAGCAGTTCCTCAGCCTCACCGAAAGCGGCCTCCGGATCATCTTCGACGATGGCGATATGAGAGCTTTGCTGACGACATGCGCAACTGTGTTCGGCGTCTTCGTCTTCCGGGGGATCATGTCATATCTTGTGCCTCGGTTCTCGGCCTGGATTGCGGAAGACGCGATCCTTAAGCTCCGGACGGATCTGGTCAAAAAGCTGATGACCTATGATCTTGCATTCTTTGAAAAAACGCCGGCGGGTATCTTTATTCTGAAACTCGCCCAGCAGTCCGAACGTCTGTCGCTTTTTGTCGGGCAGAGCACGGTCAAGGGTGTGCGCGACCTTGCCACGATCGTTATTCTGTCGGTCTATCTGTTTTACAAGCAGCCGCTCCTTTTCACATCTGCTGCGGTTATTCTGCCGTTCATCTTCCTCACGATGAAAATCGTATCGGACAAGGTGAAAAGCATCTCGGCCGCGGCCGAAGGCGCAATGGGGACGTACATCGACGGCATTGAAGAGATGTCGAATGGCATGCGGACAGTAAAAATCGCAGGACAGGAAGAGGTTGAAGAGCAACGTCTTGTGACTGCATCGCATATGATTAAGGACGTCGGGATAAAGATGGCGTCCGCACGCGCCCTTGTCCTGCCCTATATCGATCTGGCCGCAGCGGTGGTCTACACCCTGGTGATCGGCGGTGGCGGATACATGGTGCTGAGCCCCGATTACGATATCGACGGAGCAGGTATCATCACCTTCCTCATCGGCCTCGTGCTGATTTTTGACCCCGGACGGCGACTCGCACAGTTCTTTGTGACGATCCAAATGGGTTTGTTCGTGTTGGGCAGCATTCGAGAACTTTTTGAAGCTAAGCCAAAGATCTTTGACAAAGAAGGAGCGACGGACACCTTCGATCCCTATCGTGACATCGTCTTTGAGAACGTCGATTTCACCTATCAGAAGAGCATCAAGCTCTTTAAGGATCTCGACCTCCAGTTCGAGGGTGGAAAAACAACCGCCATCGTGGGTCCGACGGGTTCCGGCAAGACAACAATTCTCAGCCTGATGGCGCGCCTCTATGACGTCCAGAACGGCGAGATCACGATCGGTGGCACACCGATCAAGGATATTAAGATCAAGTCGCTCCGAAGCGCCTTTTCCGTCGTCGCTCAGGACATCGTCATCTTCAACAACTCGCTGATAGAGAACATCCGTTACGTGCGGCCCGATGCGACAGACGAAGAGGTCTGGGCGGCAGCCGAGTCGGCCGAGATCGCAGAGCTTATGCGCGAGCGGGGCGACAAGGAGGTCGGTCCGAAAGGCTCTCTTCTGTCCGGCGGCCAGAAGCAGCGGATCGCAATTGCCCGCGCATTTCTCAAGAACGCTCCCATAGTGCTTCTTGACGAAGCGACCTCTGCGCTCGATCAGAAGACAGAGGAAAAGGTCAAAGTGGCGCTCGCGCGTCTTTCGAAGAATAAGACCACCGTCGTGGTCGCCCATCGTCTGTCGTCGGTCAACGACGCCGACCGGATCTACGTTCTGGAGTCAGGCGCCATTGCCGAATCCGGAACCCACTCGGAACTGATGGAAAGCGGCGGGCTTTATGCCCAGCTCTACGAATCCCAGCGGAAGAGCTACGGCGATTAGGCGCCTGCGTGGCGGTCAGGCGTCGACTTTCTGCAAAGCCTCGATCTTGGCGCGGAAAATCGCAAGACAGGTGTCCGCCGCCTCCGCCACGCCCGGAAGCGCGCGGAGTTCGGCGACCTGCGCCTCAAGGGCATGGCCTAGGGCCCGCATGCTGGTGTCTTCCACGGCGTTCTGGTTGTAGACATTCCAGTACCTGTCGGTATAGCGCGAGTTGTAGTTCTCGGTTCGGACACCGCGCAGACCCTGGCCGCGCTGCTTTTTGACCTGGTAACAGTCATAGGTCTTGGTCGGATAGTGGTGGATGGCGCCGCGGTCGAAGGCGATCATGTCTTGCGGCAGCGAGCCGAGCGCGTGACGTTTCCACTGCCCGGTCCGGTAGACGTCATCGTGCATCTTCTGGCCCGCGCCGTTGACCAGATACCGGCCCGAGGCGTCGCGGAACCGGCCGTGCAAAAACGGCCGGTGGATGCCGAAGCCGCGAATGTCCTCGCTCTTGCGGAAAAGGGTCTTGAACATTGCGTGCCGGCTGAAGCTATCTTCTGCCCGCATGGTGAACCGCTGGGTCACGAGATCAGGTGTCCAGCTGTCAAACCCGCCGTCGCCGAAACACTTCCAGTTGAGGCAGATCCCGTCGGCGCCCCCGAGCCCCGCAACAAGGTCCTGTACGCTCTGCCCGGCCTCTGGCAGGCGTAAAAACTCGTCCGGGTCCATCCACATCAGCCACTCGGCACTCTCAAGGGACGGATGGCCATAGCCCTTGTCAGCCGCCGCTGCCACGGGCGCTTCGCCGGTTTCCAAAACCTGCGGCGCATGGTGGAGAATGCCGCTGTCAGCCAGCCGGTCAAGAAGCACGTCCGAGGCGTCGTCGCAGTCGTTGGTGATCACAAGGATCGGGCCAAAGCCGATCATCCGGTTGTAGGCAATCCACTCCAAAAGATAGGCGCCTTCGTTTCGGGCCGACGTGAACAACCCCACCTTCATTGGCTCAGCTCCCTCAGAAATTCTGGATTGGCGCGGGTCAGGGCCTCGGCCTTGCTTTTGTGCCAGTGAACGGCGCCGGCGTGCAGTTCTTGCAAACGGGCGTCCGCCATGAGCTCGGCAAGCCGGTCGTGGAGCGGGCCGGAGAGGCGCGCGATCGAGGTGTCTTCCACGGAGTTCTGGTTCATGGCTCGAAAATAATCTGTGTCGATGTCCTTGTGGGTATGCAAGACATGACCCCGGTCGCTCTTAACCAGAAAGCTCTCTGCCGAGCGCACGGCGTAGTGGTTCATCTGGGCCCAGGCGTAAGAATAATTGTTGCGGTTGAACCGCCAGCCCGCCTCGATCAGCCAGTCTTGCACCGGGCGGCCACCGCTGTCGAGCCATGCGCCCGACAGAGCGGCCGGATCTGTGAAAAACGGACGGTGGGCGCCGAGCCGGTCGAGCGCCTCGCCCCTCATGGGTCGGAAGAGCGTCTTGAACCCCCAGGCTTGCGGCGGGCTGGGGCAGAACTCTGGGGCGGCCCTGATGAAGGTCTCGGTCACGGGTGCATCGGCGAAGACGTCGTGCCCGCCAGTTCCGAAGAGCCGCCAGACTACGGAAATCGCACGGGCCTCGCCCATCGCCTCAACCAAATCACCCAGCCGTCCCGATCCAAGCTGGATGTTTAGGAACTCGTCGCAGTCCGACAAAAGAAACCAGTCGGCCTCCAGGAAATCTGGCTGCCCGACGATGTCGCGCATGGCCGCAGCTTGCGGTCGCTGGTTGCCGCGCGCGGGATTGGGCAGATGGGTGCAAAGCCCCATCTCGGCCAGCCTGTCGAAAATCAGGTCTGTGCCATCGTCGCAATCGTTTGTGTAGACCAGAAAGCGGTCAAAACCGATGGCCTGATGGAAGGCCACCCATTCCAGACAGAAGGGACCTTCGTTCTTCATGCAGGTGGCGATCAGATTCACGCGCGCCCCTTTCGGCTGTGCCGGTCTGCCTCTGCGTTGCCGCGGCGGGCAGGGGGCGGCCTAACCATCGAGCGCCTCGGCCGCGGGCGCCATCGCCTCATGCCGCGCTTCTGCGGCCTCCGCCAATGGCGGGATCTTCTCGATTGCGATTTGCGCGCCCTCGACCGCCCGGATGCGTACCGCCTTGGGATTCGCGCCCACAAACTCGTTCACGGCCGCCAGCACATCGTCGCCCCACCAGCCGCGGCGGTGGTAGTCATCAAACCCGATCACGCCGCCGAACCTCATCTTGGGAAAGAGCGCCGCCAGATCGGACTTCACGCCATCATAGGAGTGATCGCCGTCCACATAGGCGAAACTGATGCTCTCATCCTCCATCGCGCCGATGACAGGCACCGAAAAGTCGCGGGCGATTTCCACTTTTCCGGACTCGATTTCGTCTTTGTAGCGGTCGCAGACGGCCTTGTGGATGCGGTCCATCTTCTCCGCGCCGGTGCGCGCGGCAAAAGCCTCGGCATGGCTGTCTTCGGCAACATGGGCCCAGGGGTCGATCAGGATCAGTTTTTCGGGCTTAAGGATATTGAGCAGGGCGCGCGAGAACTCGCCTTTCCAGACACCGATCTCGACAACCAGCCCGCCTTTGGGCATCCGGCCCAGAAAGCGCCGGCGCACAATGGCCTTGGTCTGCCGTTGCTGATTTTTCATGGCCCTCTCTAAGGCAGGCGCTGTCACATGGCTTTAGATGAAACCCATGCGCCGGTGGCCCGAACTGCCCAGTGCCCGCTTTGATCTTGTTCTTAACCTATCAGGTAGCATGCGGGGGGAATCGCACGCAACAACGCAGTGGCGGAGGAGCCGAGAAACCCACTCTTTAGGTGCGCGATCCGGCAAACCTATCGGCCCATTCTGCGCGTTCGTCATCCGTGATCTTGCGAAAAAGGTTCTCGGGCACGCGGAACGCAGTGTCTGGGAGGAGTTTCGCAAGGCTTTCTTCGGCGGACGTGGGCCAGGCACCGTCACTGCCCATGGCCGCGTCCATCTCGGCGGCCGCGTCAGGAATAAAGGGCGCCGAAAGCGCGGCGTAAAAGGGAATGAGGTTCAGCCCAAAGCGGACGATGGCCGCCGCGCTGTCGGGATCTTCCTTGTAGACCGCCCAGGGGGCCGCCGCCTGCAAATATTCATTTCCAAGCACCCAAAGTGCGCGCAGCGCCGTCGCGGCCTTTCTGACCTCGATGGCGTCCATATGCGCCTGATAGGCCTCAAGCCCCGCCTGAAGCTCTGCAATCAGCGCGGTTTCCTGCGCGCCCCATGCGCCGCCCGCCGGCACCTCTTCGCCGAACTTCGAGCGGCAGAACTTGGTCACTCGGCTGACGAAGTTGCCGAGTACATCCGCCAGGTCCTTGTTCACGGAGGCCTGGAAGTTTTCCCATGTGAACTCGCTGTCCGAGCTTTCCGGTGCATGGGAAAGAAGCCACCACCGCCAGTAGTCGGATGGCAGTATTTCGAGCGCCTGATCCATGAAAACGCCCCGACCCTGGCTGGTAGAGAATTGGCCGCCGTCATAATTCAGATAATTGAACGACTTTATGTAGTCGACCAACTTCCACGGCTCACCCGAGCCGATGATTGTCGCCGGGAAGCTCAGCGTGTGGAAGGGTACGTTGTCTTTGCCCATGAACTGCACGTAGCGCACGTCGTCGGCGCCTTTGTCCGTGCGCCACCAGCGCTCCCAGTCGGCGTCCGGCCTGCCCTGGCTATCGGTCAGTTCCTTGGCGCAGGCGATGTACTCGATAGGCGCATCGAACCACACGTAGAACACCTTGCCTTCCATGCCGGGCCAGTCTTCGGTGCCGCGTTTGACCGGGATGCCCCAATCGAGGTCGCGGGTGATCCCGCGGTCCTGCAGCCCGTCGCCGTCGTTCAGCCATTTCTTGGCGATGGAAGTTGTCAGGACCGGCCAGTCGGTTTTGGAGTCGATCCAGTCCGACAACTCGCCGCGCAGGGAGCGTTGCTTAAGGTAGAGGTGCTTGGTTTCCCGCACCTCCAGGTCCGTGGAGCCGGAAATCGCGCTGCGCGGGTTGATCAGGTCGGTCGGTTCCAGCTGCTTGGTGCAGTTTTCGCACTGGTCGCCGCGTGCATGCTCGTAGCCACAGTTTGGGCAGGTCCCCTCGATGTACCTGTCGGGCAGGAAGCGACCATCGGCATTCGAATACACCTGGCGTTCGGTGACCTCTTCGATCAACCCGGCATCGGCCAGCCGCCCTGCAAAATGCTGGGTCAGCGCGTGGTTTTGCGGGCTCGACGACCGGCCAAAGCAATCGAAGGACAGGCGGAACCCTTTGCCCAATTCGTCCTGCACGGACCACATCTCGGCGCAATACTCCGCCACCGGCTTGCCGGCCTTGGCGGCGGCGAGCTCGGCTGGCGTGCCATGTTCATCGGTTGCGCAGAGAAACAGCACTTCGTGGCCCCTGGCGCGCATGTAGCGGGCATAGAGATCGGCGGGCAGCTGACTGCCCACGAGGTTGCCTAGATGCTTGATCCCGTTGATGTAGGGGATAGCCGATGTGACCAGAATGCGTGCCATGGTGCGCCTGAAGTAAGGTGATGTGCGGACCCATAGCGCAAGCATCCGGCGAGGGCCAGACGCGGGTGTTCATGGGTCCTTGGGGCGGCGCTCGTTTTCTTCGCGTAAGCCCTTGAGAAGGCGACCGAGCATGAAAGACGTGCGCGGTGCGTAGACGTAGGGCGTCTTGTCTTCGACCGTGGGTCGCACGCCCATCCTAAGAACGCCAATGACGATCAGCAGAGCATGCGCTGCGGCCACATAGACAAAAAAGGCGCGGGGACCGTAGGCTTCGATCACAGTTGAGGCGACAAGCGGGCTGGCAATGGCGCCCGCCGCAAAAAAGAACATAAGCGCCGCTGACAATTCCACCCGCTGCCGGTCTTCCGCGAAGTCATGGGCGTGGGCCGCGGAGACCGAGTAGATCGGAAAGGTCGTGGCGCCGAAGACCACGGTTGAGGCAAAAACCGCCCATGTCCCTAGGGCGGGCGCGGCACCGGTCAGGAAAGAGGCCAGAATAGAGGCCGCAGAAAGCCAGATTAGGACCCACCGCCGGTCATACTTGTCCGCAAGCCAGCCCGCAGGATACTGGGCGATCGCCCCGCCCAGAACGAAAGCCGCAAGGAACAGCGCAATGGCGTCCGTGCCAAGCCCGACTTCCTGTCCATATAGCGGGCCGACCATCCGGAAGGCCGCGCTTGTCAGGCCGGCAACAACCACGCCAAGCACAGCGAGCGGCGACAGGCGCAGCGCAAGACCGGGACGCAGGCGCGGTGCCTCGGGCGTTTCCGGCTGGCGGGCCGTAGTTAGCGTCAGCGGCAAGAGCGCTGCACAACACAGGATCGCCAGCAAATTGTAAGAGACATAGGAAGCCGGCTCGAGCACGCTGATCAAGAGTTGCGCAGCCAGGGCAGCGGACATATCCACGATCCTGTAGACGCCCATGGTACGCCCGCGCGTCTCATTTGTGACCTTGGCCTGAAGCCAGCTTTCGATCACCGTGTAACAGCCCGCGACACAAAGGCCTGTGGCGATCCGCATCACGGCCCAGGCAACCGGGTCGACAATCAGCATATGGGCCAGAAGACCGATGGCCCCCGCCGCCGTGAAGGCCGCGAAAGCCCGCGAATGACCGACGCTGCCCATCAGTCGGGGCGCGAACCAGCACCCCAGAAAGAACCCGACGAAATGTGCTGAACCCAAGAGGCCGATTTCGGCTGAGGTGAAGTCGAGGACGATCCCCGAAAGCGCATCCAGCGGGCCGACACCCCCCGAAGAGAGCTGCAAGAGTGCCACCGACATGAAAAGGGCGGCAAAGGAAATAATCAGGCGCATGGGACCTTCGGGAGGCAAGTGGACGGGGGTGTCGCACACAGCACGCGGGCGGTCTTCTTCGTCCGCGACGAATTCGGGCCGGGAATGCGACGTTCGGGGCGTGTCAGGTCAAATCTACGTGTCGCCTGCGTTTTACCAGAAGATGTCCGGCCACGAGCGCGACGAGCCAGACAAGGATCAGGGGCGGGTTGTCGGCGATGGCAAAGGGTACCGTCAGAGCGCCAATCGCGATACGGATGATATCGACCACCAGACCGCCGGTGCCGAAGAGTGTTCCGATCAAGGCAGAGAAAGCGCCGCCAAGAAGGTTGCCGAGGAGGGTGATCAGAACGGCGCCGACGATGGCCAGCACCCAACCGGCCAACCCGTCGCGCCCCAAGAGCCCCTTCAGCAGGAACGCCGCCGCCACACCGCCTGCGGCATGACAAAGGGCGAGGATCGTGACGACCGTGCGGTCGCCCGGCGCGGTGACCTGACTGCCGCTCACATCCCCGTAGGCAAAGGCCAGAGTAAAAAAGCCAAGTGTGATGCCCCAGACCAGCGCGGCCATCCCTGCGGCGCGTCGTTGCCCTTCGGCCATTGCGCGAGCCTCCTCCCTTTTGCGGAAGAAATCTTAGCCGCTTCGCAATTCTCTGACCAGCGGCGCGCCTTTACTTGATGCGCTCGATCCGCGCGATGATCTCGATGTCGAGGTTAGGGCCAACGAAGGCAGGAAAGCCGCCTGCGCCAAAGGCGTTGCGATTGACGCGGCCCTTCAGCAGGATTTGCAGGCGATCCCTGTCGGTCAGTTCGGTGCCAGATTGCCGGTAGAGTTTGGCGCTCAAGATCACGGGCCGGGTGACGCCGCGTATCGTCAACTCGCCCGTCACCGTACCGCCGCTCAGATCGCCCCGGATGGCCGTGGAACGGAACGTGATTTCCGGATAGGCGTCGGTGTTCAAGACAGGCTCCGACCGCATCGCATTGGTGGCCCAGAAATACCCCGCTTTCGCCTGCGCCGGGTTCAGCGTGACATTGACGCTGGAGGCCGGGAGGTTGTCGAGGTCGAGCGTGATGTCGGCGGCAGAGACGGGCATCGTTCCGCGCGTGCGGGTGCCCGACAGATCGTAGCTGAAAGCGACGATGGATTGTCCTGGGTCAAGTCGGAAGGGCGCCGGTGCAGCCTGTGCAGCCAGGGCGGTTGATACGAAAAAGACGGCACAGAAGGCGCCCAGCAGAGCTCTGGTCATCGGCGACGTTCTCCCCTTTTCGCTGATCCATATCTAGCACGCGGGATACGCGTGTCGCCCCACGGTCTTTCAGCTTTCCGCGATCTTTGCGGAGGAGAGCGTGAACCCCTGCATGGTGTGTTCGATGGCCCAGCTTTTGGGCGGCGCGCTACGGGCCCGCCTGCGCTCCAGCGCCCAGGTCCGGTGCGTCGCCCTGTGCCGGGGCGCCAGGTGCCAGCGGCTTTCCACCCCCGCGGCACCGCCGTCGCCCGGCGTCAGCAGAAGCCCAAGCGCCGCGCCCCCGCCGGTCTCGGCGGCCAGATGCAGGCGGCGTACGGGCGTCAGCGCCGGCGGCGCCGGCAGATCGGCGATGACCAGCGGCACGCAGCCCGCGCGCAGGGCTTCTTCCATGGACCACAAAAGATCATCCGCCCGGTTCGGCGTCAGAAAGCTGAGGCGCCCGGGTTCGGTAAAGGGCACAAGGCCGTCCCCGTTCAGGCGCGCGTGATCCCAGGCAGGCGCGATCCAGAAGATCGGACCGCGCGTCGCCCGCGCCACCAGCATCGCGCCAAAGTGCCGGGCCGGGCCACAGATTTCATGGGCGCGACCGGGGGCAAGCTGGAGATCGCCCAGGACCTTGAGCGGGGGTGCACTATGGCGGGGCCGGGATTGGGTGAGGGTCGGCGGCGACATTGGAGGCATATAGCACGTTCTCTTTTTGTTCTCAACGTGTCGCATGTGCCTCAAGCCCCCTTTGCCCCGCCGGCCAGAGCCTGTATCCCAGACACCACAGGAATTTCCAGACGACAGGACGCCCCCATGCGCATGACCCCCCTTGGTCGCACCGGCCAGACCGTTTCAGAGCTTTGCCTCGGCACTATGACCTGGGGTACCCAGACCGGCCAAGACGACGCGCACCGGCAGATGGATCTGGCCCTGGAGCACGGGATCAACTTTGTCGACACCGCCGAGATGTATCCTGTTAACCCGGTCAGCGCCGAAACGATCGGGCGGACTGAAGAGATCCTCGGCAACTGGATCGCCGCGAATCCGGCGCGTCGGAGCAAGTTCGTTCTTGCCACCAAGCATTCCGGCGAAGGCATGCAGCACGCCCGGGGCGGCGCGCCGATTTCTTCACAGACCATCCCCGCGGCCATCGAGGGATCTCTGAAGCGGCTGAAGACAGATTGTATCGACCTCTATCAGTTCCACTGGCCCAACCGCGGATCCTATATGTTCCGCAAGAACTGGACCTATGACCCCAGCGGCGCCAGCCGGGCCGAGGTGATCGACCATATCGAAGATGCACTCGACTGCCTGCAGCGCATGGTGGACGAAGGCAAGATCCGCTGGTTCGGCCTGTCTAACGACAGCGCCTGGGGCACATCGCAGTGGCTGAGGGTGTCCGAAGAGAGCGGCCTGCCGCGGGTCCAGACCATGCAGAACGAATACTCGCTTCTCTGCCGTCACTACGACACGGATATGGCCGAGATGTCGGTCTACGAAGACGTGGGTCTGATCGCCTTCTCACCCCTCGCCGCGGGCTATCTGACCGGAAAATACGCCGCAGGGGCGGTGCCGGCAGGCTCGCGCAAATCGCTGAACGAAAAGATGGGCGGGCGAGAGACCGCGCGCGTGCACGACGCCGTAGAGGCCTATCTTGCGGTGGCCCGCAAGCACCGGGTTGATCCGGTCCATATGTCCCTGGCCTGGTGCCGCACGCGGCCCTTCATGTGCTCCGCGATCTTTGGCGCGACGACGGCGGAGCAACTCGACCATCTCCTGGACTCAGTAGAGGTGGAGGTCACGCCGGAGATCCTCGCAGACATCGACGCTGCGCACCGCGCGCATCCCATGCCGTACTAGCGAAAGGCTCGGCGCCAGCTTGGGTCAGAGGCAAGCTCGTGACCGACCGCCGCCTTGAGCGCTGGCAGCAACGGGCGGACGACGAAGTTGCCAGATGGTGGCCGTTGGCGGAGAGCGGTCAACTGACTTTTGCGCTGTGAACGACCGCTCCGAGACCAGAGCCGTCAAAGGTGATGCCGGGCAAAGTTGACAAAATTAACTGATAACGCGCTAAGATATTTTCACAATCAGAACTCATCGAGTCACTAAATCGCAAAGGAAAGGAATCGCATTTTGTCGCTTCATGAAAACAAGGCCTTGTCACGGCGCCAGATCGAAATGTGGAGTGAAGGCAACAGCGATTCACCGGAAGAAATCTTCTCACCGAACTACATTAATCATCAAGAATCCGATGTTGAAGGAGAAGGGCATCGCGATCTTGCTGGCTTTAAAGAACTAGTGAATGGATTTCACAGAGCCTTCTCAAATTCACGGGTCACAGTGTTGTCACAGATTGCTGAGGGCGATCTGGTTTCGACACGCTGGGAAATCACTGCAACCAATACTGGCGACTATATGGACCTTGCCAACGCGACCGACAAAACGATGACCTGGAGGGGCGTGCTCACCGATCGCTTCGAGAACGGAAAAATCGCAGAAACTTGGGTTGATTGGGATGAGTACCGGTTCTTCAAGGGACTTGGGTTGATTAAGGAGTAACCCAGACAGCAACTCGACTGTAACGACCAATGGTATTGACCCTACTTGGATTTGCTCATCGGACACAATGCTCTATCGGGGTGCTCTCGAAACACATGGCGCCGTGATCGCCGGTGGTATCCGCACAATCGGCAGGGGACGCACTGTAAGTCCGCTTTGTCCACCATCTAGACAATTCCTTGAACCCGGTGAATGTCCGCTCACGCTCGAACGCGCCGAAGGTTTGCGCCATTTCCTGAGTTAAGCTACAGCCCCTCACTCCGCGGCTCGCAGCGCGGCTTGCGCGCAGAAACAGGACGCGGCGACAGCTTTGTCCGCGCGCGCCTGGGCCAGATCGAGGCGCTGGCTGATCTGCAGCACCTCCACCGTGTCCCCGCGCGCCGCCAGGCAGTCGTGAAGGCCCTTGAGGCTCCAGACGTTGTCGGGATGGATCGACGCGCGGCCAAGGTTGCCGCCAAGGCCGAGGTCTTCTCGAAAGACCGCCTCGGCCTCTTCGGTGCGGCCCTGCTCCAGCAGCAGCGCGCCGAGGGCGTGGCGCGTGGGCTGCATCCAGCCCCAAGGCTCGTCGTAGGGCAGGGCATCGTCCAGCATGACCGAGCGCCGGAGCGCGGCGAAGGCGGCGTCAAAGGCGCCCTCGCGGTAGAGGATTTCACCCCGCAGCATCTCGGTCCCCACATCGAGCAGATCAAGCACCTTGTTGTTGTGCAAGAGCCGCGTTTCCGGCACGCGGGCTTTGGCCTCAAGATACAGCGCCTCTTCGGCCTTGGCCGCCTCCACGTCGCCCAGAGCCGCATGGGCCACACCGCGCGCGTAGTGGACGTTGGCTGTCAGCGTGCAGTAGAGCGTCTGATCCCCGGGCAAGGGCATCTCGCTGGCCTCTTTCCACTTGCCAAAGCGCACCAGCACATGGGGCTCAAAACTGAGATAGCTTTCGAAATAGTCGGCCATGGGCGGGCTTTCGACGCGCAGCATTTCTTCGGGCACGGTCTCCGCCGCGCCGCGCACGGCACGCATCGCCGGTTCGAATTGACCAAGAAACAGTGCGCCGTAGATTACGAAGTGATAATTGTGGAGACGGTAGCCCGAATAGATGTTGAACGGCCCCGCGACCCGCCAGTATTTCAGGTCCGCCGATACGCCTTCTTCGTTCCAGTGCACAACGTTCTGGTAGTGCCCGCAGAGCACATCGATATGGGTCGGCATGTGGATAAGGTGCCCGGCGTCGGGCACCAGCGTGCGCAGGGCATCGCCCGCTTTCAGCGCTTTCTCAGGCGTCGGGGACATTTCCATCAGGTGAACGTAAAGGTGCAGCGCGCCTGGGTGGCCCATGGCCGCCGGATCGCTGTCGAAGGCCTCTTCCAACACCGCCTGCGCTTCCTCGGTTTTAGCGTCCTTCGAGGGTTCGCCGGTGGCGAGATCCCACATTTTCCAGGGCGTGAGATTGAGAAGCGACTCGGCAAAGATCGTCCGGACCTCCAGCGACCCAGGATGGGCGCGGAAAGCGTCGCGCATTGCGTCTGCGAAGGCGGTGTTCCAGGGGCGCATGTCGTCGACAGGCGTGTCCTGCGGGTAGCGGGCGGGAAGGGCGCGGATCAGCGCGGCCTCCCAGTCAGTCACACCGCCTACACGCTCCAGCGCGGCCTGGCTGGCTGCATGGCCTGTCGCAAGTGCCTTGGCCCGACCGCGGTCGTCCATCACATGCCAGGGCATGTTGTAGTTTGGTCCAGCAGCGTAGCCTTTGCCCCAATAGGCCATGGCGCAGCTGCTGTCGGCCTCGATGGCGCGGTCGAAACAGGCCACTGCCTCTTCATGATTATAGCCATAGGTCCAGGTCAGGCCGCGGTCGAACCATGTCTGCGCCTCTGCCGACACGGTGGTGACCGGAAAACTGTGACCGCCGAGATCGAAATACTGTTCCATGTCGCCAACTCCCCCTACGCGCCGCGATCAGACCAGATCATGTGTCTTTCGCACCCTAGCACAGGTCCCGAAATTGCGCCGCCCTCGGATCGGCGCTAAGGCTTGGTTAAAATAGCCCACAAGGGACGTATCCGAGGCAAGGGAGGGACAGGATGCCGCTGACCATGAACCGCGAGGTGTTCATCACCTGTGCTGTAACCGGCTCTGGATCGACACAGGACCGCAGCCCCTATGTGCCCCGCAGCCCCAAAGAGATTGCCGAGAGCGCGATCGCAGCAGCCAAGGCCGGCGCGGCGGTGGTGCATTGCCACGTCCGCGACCCCGAAAGCGGCACGCCCAGCCGCGAGCTGAGCTACTACCGAGAAGTCACCGACCGGATCCGCGACGCCGAGGTGGACGTGGTTTTAAACCTGACGGCGGGTATGGGCGGCGACATCGTTTTTGGCGGCACCGAAGCCCCGCTGCCCCCGGCGGCGGGTACGGATATGATCGGCGCGGAAGAGCGCGTGGCCCATGTGGCGGAATGCCTTCCGGAAATCTGTACGCTCGACTGCGGCACGATGAACTTTGCCGAGGCCGACTACGTGATGACCAACACGCCGGGCATGTTGCAGGCCATGGGCCGCCTGATGACCGACCTCGGTGTGAAGCCGGAGATCGAGGCCTTTGACACGGGACACCTCTGGTATGCCAAGCAACTGGTCAAAGACGGCATTCTGGATGCGCCTGCTTTGGTACAGTTGTGTATGGGTGTTCCCTGGGGCGCCCCCGATGACCTCAACACATTCATGGCCATGGTCAACAACGTGCCCGACGACTGGATCTTTTCCGCCTTTGCCTTGGGTCGCCATCAGATGCCTTTCGTGGCGGCAGCGGTTCTAGCGGGCGGGAACGTGCGCGTCGGACTGGAGGATAACCTGATGCTCGGCAAGGGCGAACTGGCCACCAACGCTCAGCTTGTGGAGCGGGCTGTGGGGATCATCGAGGGGTTGGGGGCCGCGGTGGTGGGGCCCGATGCGGTCCGCGCGAACCTCGGCCTGACCAAGCGCGCCCCGGCCAGCTTATGATCCGAACGGTCTTCACCCTGCTCTTGCCGCTGCTGTTGCTTTTCGCCTGTGTGGAGGAGGACGACGAAGGCCCCGTCATCGGCGCAAACCAGGTCGACAGCGCCCGCGCCGCCTGTGAAGCCGGTGGCGGCCGCTTTGGCGCCGGCGGTCTGCCAAACACGCAAGTCTGCTACACGCCTTTTCCCGATGCCAATGAGCCCTGCGAAAGCGCCGACGACTGCCAGGGCTTCTGCCTTGCGCGCAGCCGGTCCTGTTCGCCTGTCGAACCGGTCTTCGGCTGCATCGAAACCCTGACATCCCGCGGTGCTGAATCCACCGTCTGCTTCGAGTGAACACAAACATGACTCAAACGGCAGCCGTCATAGGCGGCGGCGTAATTGGTGGCGGCTGGGCCGCGCGCTTTGTTCTTTCTGGCTGGGACGTCCGCGTCTTCGACCCCGATCCCGAAGCGCCGCGAAAAATCGGCGAGGTGCTGGATCAGGCGCGTGCCAGCCTGCCGGGGCTTTATGATGCGCCTTTGCCACCCGAAGGCGCGCTGAGTTTCGCCCAATCAATAACAGAGGCGGTGGAGGGCGTGGACTGGATCCAGGAAAGCGTGCCCGAACGACTGGACCTTAAGCGCAAAGTCTATCAGGCGGTTCAGGTAGCGGCCCCGGAGACCGCGGTGCTTGCCTCGTCCACAAGCGGGTTTAAACCGTCGGAACTGCAGGGCTGCGCCACGCGGCCAGAGGCGATTGTCGTCGCCCACCCCTTCAATCCTGTATACCTTTTGCCGCTGGTGGAACTGGTGGCGACCGAGAATAACGACGAAGCCCATGTGGCAAGGGCCGAGGCCATTCTGAAATCGCTGGGTATGTTCCCCCTGCGCGTCCGCGCCGAGATTGATGCCCATATCGCCGACCGGTTCCTCGAGGCGGTCTGGCGCGAGGCGCTTTGGCTGATCAAGGACGACATCGCCACGACCGCGGAAATCGACGAGGCGATCCGCATGGGCTTTGGCCTCCGATGGGCGCAGATGGGTCTTTTTGAGACCTACCGCATTGCTGGCGGCGAGGCGGGTATGCGTCATTTCATCGAACAGTTTGGCCCGGCGCTCGAATGGCCCTGGACCAAGCTAATGGATGTGCCTGAACTTGACGAGGCGCTCATCGGGCGCATCGCGGATCAGTCTGACGCACAGTCGGGCGCCCATTCCATCCGTGACCTCGAGCGCATACGTGACGGAAATCTTGTCGCGATGATGCGGGCTCTTAAGGCCAACGACAAGGCTGCGGGCGCGATCCTGCGGGCCAAGGATGCCGAATTGGCACAGGCAAGCGCGATCCCCCTGGAAATGGCCGATATCGCCGACGTCTCAAAACCGATCCTGACGCTTGACAGAACGGTGCCCAGCGATTGGACCGACTACAACGGCCATATGAACGAGGCCAAATACCTTCAGGCCTTCGGCGATGCGACCGACCGCTTCATGTGGCTTGTGGGCTGCGACGAAGACTACATCGCCACCGGTGGCAGCTATTTCACCGCCGAAACCCACATCCGGCATCTGGATGAGGTCCATGCTGGGACGCGGATTTCCGTCGAAACGCAGGTGCTGGAGGGCGCGGGCAAGAAGATGCATGTCTTCCACGTCATGCGCGCCGGCCGCCGCGTGCTGGCCACGGGCGAGCACTTCCTGCTGCACGTCAGCCTTGAGACGCGGCGTCCATCGTCGCCGAGCGCCGAGATCGAGGCCAATCTTGGCCGCATCGCCGAAGCGCACAAGGTGCTGCCCTTGCCCGAGGGGGCTGGGCGCGCGGTCGGACAGCGACCTTGAGCCCCCGGGTGCTCGTCACGGCGGGGGCCGGCGGTATCGGCCGCGCTATGGCCAAGGCGTTTGACGGGGCGGGTTTTGAGGTTTGGGTCACTGATGTGGACGAGGCAGCGCTTGGCGATCTGCCTGATCACTGGACCCGCCGCCGCGCGGATGCCTCGGACGAAGGCGAGGTCGCGGCGCTCTTCCACGATCTCGGCGGCAGGCTTGACGTCCTCTGCGCAAACGCGGGAGTTGCCGGGCCGACGGCCGCTGTCGAGCATGTAGCCCTGTCCGATTGGCGGTCTTGTATGGCGGTCAATCTGGAAGGCGCATTTCTGGCCGCCAAACATGCCGCGCCGATCATGAAGGCCGCATCGGGCGGTACGATGATCCTGACGAGTTCCACGGCAGGACTTTACGGCTATCCCAATCGCGCGCCCTACGCGGCAGCAAAATGGGGCGTGATCGGATTGATGAAGACGCTGGCCATGGAACTTGGCCCTCACGGCATCCGCGTGAACGCCATCGCCCCCGGCGCAGTAGAGGGCCCGCGGATGGAGGGTGTGATGGACCGCGAAGCTGCTGCCAAAGGCATGAGCCGAGAGGCGGTTTATGCGGGCTATGCTGCCGGCACCTCCCTGCGTACATTTGTTCGGGCAGAGGATGTGGCGGCCATGGCGCTTTTTCTGGGTTCAGACGCCGCCGCACGGATATCGGGGCAGGTGATCGCCGTCGATGGGCATACGGAGAACCCGGACCCCAAGCCCTAGTCGCGGCTCACCGCAGCCGTTCACCCCCGCGCCAGACCCCTGCAAGCGTCAGGTCGTCCGAGAGATGCACGAAATCCGCTGGCCCGCCTTCCACGAGGCGACCCGCGCGGCGTCCTATGAGGTCACCGGGAACGGAAGTTGCCATCGCAAGTGCGTCACCCAGATCCAGCCCAATCGAGACCAGGTTCCTAATCGCCGTCGTAAGGTCCAGATCGGCGCCCGCAAGCGTCCCGTCGTCCAGCGTCAGCCGCCCGTTTTCGCGTGTTACCCGGCGGCCGTTGAGCGAGAAGTCTGTGGCATCCGACCCGGCCACGGCCATTGCGTCGCTTACCAGAAAAATCCGCCCCGGTCCGCTTTTCGCCGCCAGCGCCACCGCAACGGTCGCCGGATGCACATGAACGAAATCGGCGATCATCCCGGCGAAAACACTGCCCGTCGCAAGGGCTGCGCCCACCACACCTGGTTCCCTGTTTCCAAGCTGGCTCATCGCGTTGAATAGATGGGTCGCACATGTGGCGCCCGCTTCGGCGAATGCCGTGGCCTCGTCGAAACCGCAGTCCGAATGGCCGATGGAGACAACCACACCCGCATCCGCGAGCGCGCGTACCTGGTCCACAGTGACGCTTTCGGGCGCCAGCGTCACCTTCAGCACTGGCAAGGTCGCCGCCGCGGCGATCAAGGTTTCCAGATCGGGGTTTTCCATCGGGCGGATCAGCGCCGGGTCATGGGCTCCTTTTCGGGCGATTGACAGATGCGGACCTTCAAGGTGCAGGCCGAGTATGCCAGGCTCGGCGGCTTGCGTTGCCTCAATGGTCGCCGAAACCGCACGGGCGGTGTTTTCCGGTGTATCGGTGATCAGCGTCGGCAGTATTGACGTCGCCCCAAGCCTGCCATGGGCCTGCGCCATACGATGCAGCGTCGCTGTATCCGGGTCATCGTTGAACATGATCCCGTCGCCGCCATTGACCTGCAGGTCCACGTAGCCCGGTGCGACGATTCCACCCCCAAGGTCGAAAACGTCTGCCCGTCCGGCTTCGAGGACCGGGCCGATCGTCGCGACATGCCCGCCGCTAATGTGCATCGCACAGCCATCCCGGAACCCGGCGCCGTCGAAAATCCGTGCGCCTCTGACAAGGAACTCGCCGGTCATATGGTCTCGGTCACTTTCTTGAGGTGCCGGGGCGTGTCAGGGTCGATCCCCCGGTCCGCGGCGACATTGTCCACGAGAACGTAGAAGCTGGTGATCAGCGCCAGAGGATCGGTCAGGGGGTGCGCCGTGCGGGCGCAGGGCAGCACGTGCGCCACTTGCGGTGCCTCGGACGTAACGAAGGCCGCGGCCCCTTTGTCAGCCAGCGCATCCGCCACGGCGACCACCGCGTCCTTGCTCGCATCCCGCGAAGCAAGGCAGAGCACGGGAAAGCCCTCGCCGACGATAGAGACCGGGCCGTGCAAGACCTCGGCGGACGAATAGCTTTCCGCGTGGATCTGGCAGGTCTCCTTAAATTTCAGCGCGGCTTCATTCGACATCGCCCAGGCCGGGCCACGGCCAAGCGTGAAAAGCGACTGTTGCCCGCGAACTGCTTCTTGCATGGGCGACCAGTCAATGCTCACGGCTTTCTCGAGGTCTTCGGGAAGGCGGCGAATGGACTTGGAGAGTTCCTTTTCCTCCGTCCATTCTGCAAACAGCAAAAGCCCTGCGACGGCCGAGGTCACGAATGTTTTTGTCGCGGCGACGCTGAGTTCCGGACCCGCGCAGATGTCAATGACTTCTTCCGAGGCTTCGGCCAGCGGCGAGTCCGGTACATTGGTCAGGGCAAGGGTCAGCGCGCCGTCGCGCCGGGCCGCGTTGGCCATGGCGACGATGTCAGGGCTCTTGCCGGATTGCGACACTGACAGGCAAAGACTGCCAGCCAGCTTCAGCCGCGCCCCGTAGATCGACGCGACTGAGGGGCCGACCGAAGCAACGGGCAGTCCAAGAAGAAGCTCGCTGGCGTATTTGAGGTAGGTCGCGATGTGGTCTGACGATCCCCGCGCCACCGTCACCGCGAAACGGGGATCAAGCGCGCGCGCCCGTGCCGCCGCCTTTGCGATGCCAGGCGACCCTTTGGCAATCAGCCGCTCCACTGCGGCGGGGATTTCTTCGATTTCGCGACGCATCTGCGTTTTCGTGGCGCACATTGCGATGTCCTATTTGGCAGCAAGTCTGAGTTCGGCGACAAAGTCGTAGGCGTCCCCGCGGTAGACCGAACGCGTGAATTCCACCACGCGGCCTTCGGCAAGGTAGGAGGTGCGTTCGATCCTGAGACCTGCTGCGCCCTCCTCGACCCCGAGGCGTCCGGCATCCTCGGTGGACAGGTTCACGGCGGATATTTTCTGCAGCGCGCGCACGGGTCTGTGGCCCGATTGTTCCAAGACGTCATAAAGCGACCGTGTCACGGCCATGGGGTTCGGCAGAAGGTCGAGTGGCAACGATGCGCTCTCGATGGCCATGGGTCTGCCGCCTGCTTCGCGCAACCTGCGGATGCGCGCGACCTCTTCGCCTGAGGAAAGCGCCAGGGCCACCACCTCGTCGGGCGAGGGCAGGAAGACGCCGCGCTCCAGCCAGATCGACCGGGTGTCCATGCCGCGTCGGGCCATGTCGTCGGAAAAGGATGTCAGGTGCGACAGCGACTGTTCCACACGCGGTATCCCGTCCGTAACAAAAGAGCCGGAGCCCTGCCGCTGGACGACGACACCCTTTTCAACGAGTTCCTGAATTGCCTTGCGCACGGTGACGCGGGACAGCTCGGTCACAGCCGCAATCTCGCGCTCTGCCGGAAGCGGCGTGCCCGTAGCCAGAATGCCCTCGCCGATGGCCTCTTCGATCCGGCGGCGCAACTGCACGTAGCGCGGGCCGCTGCCGTCCGGCTTCCAATGCTCGGGGCGCAGGTAATCGATGGCGTTCATAGCGCGGCTCCTGCCGCCGCTGCGGCAAGGAACAGTGCCCCGTCGAGCGCATCGCCGAGCGGTGGAACCACGGCGTCCTGAAGGGCTGCGCTCAGATAAGGCGCGTACTGCGCGCCCAATCCGCCGATCAGGCAGAGTGGCTTGTCGTCTTGCCGGTCCACCGCCTGAAGCGCCTTATCGATATAGGCGGCGCCTGCCTTCATAAGCGCGTCACCAAGGCTGTCGCCGGCCTTGGCGGACGCGACGACCGCCGGCGCAATTTCGGCAAAGCCGGCCGGTTCGGCGCCGGTGGAAAAGCGGACAATGCTTGCGGCGCCGCCGAAATCGGCAAGTAGCTTTCGTGTCAGATCTCCTTCGGCCTCCAGGCCATCGACGCTACGAAGCGTCGCCGCCAGCGCCGCGCGCCCAAGCCATGCGCCGGAGGCCTCATCGCCAAGAGCAAAGCCCCAGCCACCGGCAAAGCGCGCTTGTGATCCTCTCTGGTGCCCAATGAAGGATCCGGTGCCGATCGCAGCGACCGAACCGTCAAGCGCGCCAAGCGCACCGGCAAGAGATGTTGGCCGGTCGTCGGTCACGGTGAGGTCAGGCATCGAAAGCCGGGCCGCCATCTCCGCCGCAGAGGCCCCATCCATAACGCCTGCCAGCCCGGCGTGGGCCGGGAAAGTCAGCACCTCCTCGAGCGGGACGTCGATCTGAGCGGCAAGGCGGGACAGGGCCTCGGCAATGCGCGCCGTTGCGCCAGCGAGGTCGGTCGACACATTCGCCGGGCCGCCCTCAACCTGCACGCGCCCATCCGGCGTGACACAGGCGATGCGGCATCCTGTGCCCCCGCCGTCGATGCCAATATGTGGTATGCGCCCCGACTCAATCATGAGATACCTATATAATACCAATAAGATTATTGGTAGCGTAATTTTTCCAGGAAATGCGCGAAATGCGCTGTCCAGGGGTCAAATTGGGAAAATGGTAGACAATAGGTATTGCAAAGGTATTATTGCTGAAACAGGGGGATTCGCATGGCGACGCGCACAACCGAAGAGCTGCACGAAGACGCAAGGGGGCTGGACGGCCTGCCGCCCGAGCGGATTGCTGCGGTGCTCATCCGTGCGCAGGCCAAAGCAAGTTCAGCCGTCGTGACCGCTGAGGCTGCGCTTGCCGAAGGCGCACGAGCCATGGCGCGCTCTGTCGAGGTCGGTGGACGTCTTGTCTACGCCGGTGCAGGCTCAGCAG
This sequence comes from Pseudomonadota bacterium, assembly GCA_039179985.1. Taxonomy (GTDB): domain Bacteria; phylum Pseudomonadota; class Alphaproteobacteria; order Rhodobacterales; family Rhodobacteraceae; genus JBCCMQ01. The sequence continues at coordinate 15,714 of JBCDED010000013.1, read as the reverse complement.
GGCTCATGGCCGCTGCGGATGCCTTGGAACTTTCGGGAACATTCGGCATTGACGCGGACCGGATCACCGTCGCGATGGCTGGCGGCCAGCCCAAGGGCTCTGACATGCCGGGTGGCACCGAAGACGACGTTGCGGAGGTCGAAGAACACGCTTGCAAACTTACGCCAAACGACACGGTCATTGCGGTATCGGCCAGTGGTACCACGCCCTACACGGTTGCATTTGCGAAAGGGGCGGCAGCGGCCGGGGCGACGGTCATTGGCGTCGCCAACAGTCCCGGCGCCGAGCTCTTCAACCATTCCAGCGTCGCAGTCCATCTGCCGACGCCCCCCGAAGTTGTCGCAGGATCGACCCGGCTCGGGGCAGGGACCGCGCAGAAGATTGCCCTGAACACAATGTCCACGATCATGGGCGTTCTGCTCGGCCATGTTCACGACGGTATGATGGTGAACGTGCGTGCGGACAACGCCAAGCTTAGGGCGCGGGCGGCGGGCATGGTGGCTGCGATCTCGGGCGCTAGCGAAAGGGCGGCGGAAAGTGCGCTTTCAACGGCTGAGGGCGATGTGAAGACCGCCGTGCTGGTCGCTGCAGGGGCGCCGTCGCCGGATGTCGCCCGCGCCGCACTTGAAGAAACGGGTGGCCGATTGCGCGCGGCCCTCGCCAGACTTTGAAACCAAACAGGAAAAACCGACAAGGAGGACGACATGAAAACCAAAACACTAGCCGCCGGTTTGCTGGCATCGACCATGCTGACTGCCACAGGTGGTCTGGCACAGGATGTGACGCTGACCATTGAAAGCTGGCGCAACGACGACCTGCAGCTTTGGCAATCAACGATTATTCCGGCGTTCGAGGCCGCACATCCGGGCATCAAGGTGCAGTTCACGCCGTCAGCGCCGACGGAGTACAACGCCGCGCTCAACTCTAAGCTCGATGCAGGTTCGGCAGGCGATCTGATCACCTGCCGCCCGTTTGACGCCTCGCTGGCGCTCTACGATGCCGGGCACTTGGCGGACCTGTCCGATCTGGACGGCATAGCCAATTTCTCGGATGTGGCAAAATCGGCCTGGCAGACCGACGACGGGTCGGCCACGTTCTGCGTGCCCATGGCCAGCGTGATCCACGGTTTCATCTACAACAAGGATGCATTTGCTGAGCTTGGCCTTGAAGTGCCGAACACGGTGGATGAGTTCTTCGCCGTGCTAGAGGCCATAAAGGAAGACGGCAGCTATATCCCCATGTCCATGGGCACCAACGACCAGTGGGAAGCGGCCACGATGGGCTACAACAACATCGGCCCGAACTACTGGAAGGGCGAAGAGGGCCGTCTGGCGCTGATCGCCGGTGACCAGAAGCTGACTGACGATGTCTGGGTAGCACCTTACGAGCAGCTGGCACGCTGGGGCGAGTACCTTGGCGACGGCTATGAGGCGCAGACCTATCCTGACAGCCAGAACCTCTTCACCCTCGGGCGGGCCGCGATCTATCCGGCGGGCAGCTGGGAAATCACCGGCTTCAACGCTCAGGCCGATTTCGAGATGGGCGCCTTTAAACCGCCGGTTCCGGCCGCGGGCGACGATTGCTACATCTCGGACCACACCGATATCGCTATCGGTCTGAACGCGGCCTCGCCCAATGCAGAGGCTGCGCGGACCTTCCTGGACTGGGTTGGCTCGGAAGAATTCGCGTCGCTCTACGCCAACGCGCTGCCGGGGTTCTTCTCGCTGTCGAGCTTCGATGTGGCCATGGAAGATCCGCTTGCGCAGGAATTCGTATCCTGGCGCGGTGAGTGCAACTCAACCATCCGGTCCACCTACCAGATCCTGTCGCGCGGCACGCCGAACCTGGAAAACGAGACCTGGAACGCATCGGCGCAGGTGATCAAGGGTGCCGAAAGCCCCGCCGACGCCGGTGCCCGCCTGCAGGACGGGCTCGCCAGCTGGTACGCGCCGCACCAGTAAGGTGCCGCTGACCGTCGTCCGGGCGCACCCTGCGCCCGGACCTTCACCCCTTCCCACGGATCATCACCCGGACCACCGCCATGCGCACCAAATGGCACATCGTTGTTTTTCTGGCACCCGCAGTGCTCGTCTACACGGCGGTGATGATCTTCCCGCTGTTCAACACGCTGCGTCTGGCGCTGTTCACCGAAGTGGATCAGGTCCGCACCTTCGTGGGCCTTGATAACTTCCGCACGCTTTTTGGGGATCCGCGCTGGTCTGTCTCCTTCTGGAACGCGCTCGGCAACAACTTCTGGTTCTTCCTGATCCACATGCTGGTGCAGAACCCCATCGGGATCGCGCTGGCCGCCATTCTTTCCCACCCCCGGCTTAGGTTCGCGGCACTTTACCGTTCGGCGATCTTCATCCCGACGATCCTCAGCTTCGTCATCGTGGGCTTTGCCTGGAAACTGATCCTGTCGCCCATCTGGGGCATCGCGCCCTCGATGCTGGACGCGGTCGGATTGAGGAGTCTGTTCGCCCCCTGGCTTGGCAAGGAAGAGTACGCGTTGACCACGCTCGCTCTAATCTCGGTCTGGCAATTCGTAGGCATCCCCATGATGCTGATCTACGCCGCGCTACTGACGATCCCCGAGGAAATCCTGGAAGCCGCAGAGACAGAGGGCATCACCGGCATGTCCGCCTTCTGGAAGATCAAGCTGCCCCTGATCCTGCCGTCGATCGGGATCATCTCGATCCTAACGTTCGTAGGCAATTTCAACGCCTTCGACCTGATCTATGCAGCCCAGGGCGCGCTGGCCGGGCCAAATTTCTCGACCGATATCCTTGGCACCTTCATGTACCGCACCTTCTTTGGCTTCCAGTTGCAGCTTGGCGACCCGCACATGGGCTCAGCCATCGCAACCGCCATGTTCGCGATCATCCTTATCGGTGTCTGCATCTACCTATTTGGCATCCAGACCCGGATGCGCCGGTACCAGTTCTGAGGGCGCAAAGATGAACAAGGCCCGCAGAAACCCCCTGAACCTTGCCGCGATGCACATGGTGCTGATCGCCTATACCCTGATCGCGCTCTTCCCGGTCTTTGTGATCGTGATCAACAGCTTCAAATCGCGCAAGGCCATCTTCCGCGAGCCGCTGGCGCTGCCGAATTCCGAAAGCTTCTCGATGATTGGCTATCAGACTGTCATGCAGCAGGGCGATTTCTTCCTCTATTTCCAGAACTCGATGATCGTCACGGTCGCCTCACTGTTCTTCATCCTGCTTTTTGGCGCGATGGCGGCCTTTGCGCTGGCCGAGTACCGGTTCCGTGGTAACACGCTGATGGGCCTTTACCTTGCCCTCGGGATCATGATCCCGATCCGCATCGGCACGGTCGCGATCCTGGAGATGATGGTGGCCACCGGGCTTGTGAACACGCTCTGGGCGCTGATCCTTGTCTATACCGCGCAGGGGCTGCCGTTGGCGGTCTTCATCCTCAGCGAATTCATGCGACAAGTCTCGGACGACCTGAAGAATGCGGGCCGGATCGACGGGCTGTCGGAATACACGATCTTCTTCCGCCTTGTGCTACCGCTCGTTCGCCCGGCCATGGCGACGGTCGCGGTCTTCAACATGATCCCGATCTGGAACGACCTATGGTTCCCTTTGATCCTTGCGCCCGCTGAGGAAACAAAAACGCTGACGCTGGGCAGCCAGGTTTTCATCGGACAGTTCGTGACCGACTGGAACGCGGTGTTGTCGGCGCTCAGCCTCGCCATTCTGCCGGTGATGCTTCTTTACGTCATCTTCTCTCGGCAACTTATCCGTGGGATCACATCGGGGGCGGTCAAATGACACGTGTACTGATTGCGGGTCTTGGCAACATGGGGCGCAGCCATGCCCTGGCCCACCACCACCACCCGGACGCCGAGATCATTGGCTTGGTCAACCGGTCGGACGTGGATCTGCCCTCCGAACTGCAAGACTATCCGCGCCAGCGCAGTTTTGAGGAAGGTCTGGCGCTCGCTCCGGATCTTGTCGTGGTCGCGACCTATTCCGACAGCCACGCCGACTATGCCTGCGCGGCGATGGAGGCCGGAGCTCATGTCTTTGTCGAAAAGCCATTAGCCACCACTGTGGCTGACGCACGGCGGGTGGTGGCCACGGCGAAGGAGATGAAGAGGAAACTCGTCATCGGGTACATCCTGCGGCATCACCCGTCCTGGATGCGGCTGATTGCCGAGGCGCGCGGCTTAGGCGGCCCTTACGTTTTCCGCCTAAACCTCAACCAGCAGTCCGATGGCGAAACCTGGGAAACACACAAAGCGCTGATGGAAACCACATCGCCCATCGTGGACTGCGGCGTGCATTATATCGACGTTATGTGCCTGATCACGGATGGAACGCCCCTGCGCGTCAACGGCATGGGTCTGCGACTGTCCGATGAGATCGCGCCCGATATGTACAACTACGGCCAGTTCCAGGTGGTCTTCGATGATGGCTCCATCGGCTGGTATGAGGCCGGCTGGGGTCCGATGATGTCGGAGACGGCGTTCTTCGTGAAAGATATCATCTCTCCCAACGGGGCCGTGTCGATCACCGACGGCAACAAGGGTGCATCTGACGATATCGACGGGCATACCAAGGTTGGCGGTATCCTCGTGCATCGCCGCTCAGGCGACGCGTTGATCGAGATGCCTGACGAACCCGGCCACCAGGAGCTCTGCAACGCCGAGCAGGCTTATATGCTGCGGGCCATTGCCGAAGACATCGATCTGACGCGCCATATGGAAGACGCAGTGCAATCCCTGGCCGTTTGCCTTGCCGCCGACATGTCCATCCGTACCGGCCAACCCGTCGATCTGGGAGAAACGCTATGACCGCGCTGACGCTTTCGAGGGTGAACAAATCCTTTGGCGATGTTCACGTCCTCAAGGACATCAACCTGACCGTGGAAGACGGGGAGTTTGTGGTTTTCGTCGGTCCCTCGGGTTGCGGAAAATCCACGCTCCTCCGGGTGATCGCCGGGCTGGAAGATGCAACCTCGGGCACTGTCGAGATTGCCGGGGAACAGGTGAATGACACGCCGCCCGCCAAACGCGGCATCGCCATGGTGTTCCAATCCTACGCGCTTTATCCGCACCTCACCGTGGCGGGCAACATGGCGCTTGGGCTGAAACAGGAAGGTCAGCCGAAGTCCGAGATCGACGCCCGGATCACCGAGGCCAGCCGCATGTTGTCGCTTGCCGACTATCTCGATCGGCGCCCGGCGGAGCTGTCGGGCGGCCAACGCCAGCGGGTGGCTATCGGGCGGGCCATTGTGCGCGAACCGAAGCTCTTTCTCTTTGACGAACCGTTGTCGAACCTCGACGCCGCGCTGCGCATGAACACAAGGGTCGAAATTGCGCGCCTGCACCGGGCGCTTGACGCAAGCATGATCTATGTGACCCATGACCAGACCGAGGCGATGACGCTGGCCGACAAGATCGTGGTCTTGCGGGAGGGACGGGTCGAACAGGTGGGCAGCCCGATGGAACTTTACAACGATCCCGCCAACCGCTTCGTCGCAGGGTTTCTTGGCGCACCGTCGATGAATTTCCTGCCCGCGACGCTTCTTGGCGGTATGGTCGGGCAAGAGATTGGCATCCGGCCAGAGCACATCCAGATCGCGGACGATGGTCCACTAAGCGGTGTCGTCAGCTACGTCGAAAAGCTGGGCGGCGATACGAACGTGCTGGTGGAACTGAAAGACGGGCAGATGGTGACCGTGCGCAAGTTCGGCCAGTACGACATCGCGCCGGATGTCGCCGTGCGGCTCATCTTCGACGAGGCCGACGCATTTCTCTTCGACGGGCAGGGTGCCCGCATAGTCGAGGCGCAGACGCAGCCCGCCTAAGCCCTTGGCGCAGCCGCCCGAATGGGCCACGGTTGGCCCAAGCTTGGAGGAGGCGCCCGATGACACGCAAACCACTTCGCAGCGACCGCTGGTTCGCACCGGATGACCTGCGCAGTTTTGGCCATCGCTCGCGCATCATGCAGATGGGCTACGGGCCGGAGGACTGGGCCGGAAAGCCCGTCATCGCGATCGTAAACACCTGGTCGGACATCAACCAGTGCCACGCCCATTTCCGCGAGCGTGCCGAAGACGTAAAACGCGGCATCCTGCAGGCGGGCGGCTTTCCTATCGAGCTTCCGGCCCTCTCGCTGTCAGAGCCCATCGTCAAACCCTCGACCATGCTCTACCGCAACTTCCTGGCCATGGAGACCGAAGAGCTGTTGCGCTCCCACCCCGTGGACGGCGCGGTCCTGATGGGCGGCTGCGACAAGACCACGCCCGGCCTACTGATGGGCGCGATCAGCATGGATTTGCCGGCGATCTATGTGCCCGCCGGGCCCATGCTGCGCGGCAACCTAAGGGGCGAAGTTCTGGGGTCGGGCTCGGACACCTGGAAGTACTGGGACATGCGCCGCGCCGGAGAGATCAGCACCGAAGACTGGCAGGCGGTGGAGGCGGGGATCGCCCGGTCCTACGGCCACTGCATGACCATGGGCACCGCCAGCACGATGACGGCGACCGCCGATGCCATGGGCATGACGTTGCCGGGCGCGTCATCGATCCCGGCGCCGGACTCGAACCATATCCGCATGTCCGCGGCCGCGGGCCGGCGGATCGTGGATATGGTGCACGAGGATCTTACGCCGTCGAAGATCCTCTCGCGCGCCTCTTTCCTCAATGCAGTCAAGGTTGCGATGGCCATGGGCTGTTCGACGAATGCGATCATCCATCTGGTGGCCGAGGCGCGACGCGCTGGCGAAGAGCTAAGCCTAGGGGATTTTGAGACTATCAGCCGAGAGGTTCCGGTGATCGCCAATATCCGGCCCTCAGGCGACACCTACCTGATGGAAGATTTCTACTACGCCGGTGGCCTGCCGGCACTTATGAACCGCATGGCGGATCATCTGGACCTGACGGCGATGACTGTCACAGGCAAACCACTGGGCGAAGAGATCGCCGGTGCGCAGGTCTGGAAGGACGATGTTATCCGCCCGCTCAGCAATCCGGTTTACCGGGAGGGTGCGCTGGCGGTGCTTTATGGCAATCTCGCGCCGGACGGCTGCGTCATCAAACCCTCGGCCTGCGATCCCAAGTACCTCAAACACCGCGGCCCCGCGCTGGTTTTTGACAGCTACGCTGCCATGAAGGACGGCATCGATGATCCGAACCTCAGGGTTACGGCGGACACGGTTCTGATCATGCGGGGCGCCGGCCCTCAGGGCGGGCCGGGCATGCCGGAATGGGGCATGTTGCCCATTCCCCAGAAGCTCTTGAAAGAAGGCGTGCGCGACATGGTTCGCATCTCCGACGCGCGCATGAGCGGTACAAGTTACGGCGCCTGCATCCTGCATGTGACCCCCGAGGCCCATATTGGCGGTCCGCTGGCGCTGGTGCGGACGGGCGACATAATTTCCATCGATGTCGATGCGCGAACGCTTGAAATGGAGGTCTCGCCAGAAGACCTCGAGGCACGCCGCGCGGCCTGGGTCCCGCCAGAGCCGAAATACGCCCGCGGCTATGGCTGGATGTACCAGCGCCATATCCTGCAAGCAAACGAGGGCTGCGATTTCGACTTTCTCGAAACAGGCTTTGGCAAGGCTGTGGACGAGCCCGAAATTCTCTGATGCCCGGCGATGGAATCGATTGACAGGCGCAAACCCCGTGCTAGGTCCTGTTCTTGATGGTTCCCGCGGGCCCGAATTCGGGCCGGGGATGAAAAGGGAATACGGTGCGGCGCCCACAGGGGTACCAAATCCGTGACTGCCCCCGCAACTGTAGGCGGAGAGCGTTCCTGAGGATCACCACTGGCCAGAGTGCCGGGAAGGATCAGGACCGCATTGACCCGCAAGTCAGGAGACCTGCCATCTCGGTTGAAACCCAAATCCGGGCGGGGTGTCCCGGAAGGAGGTCAGACATGACAAGACCCCGGCCCGCCCGTGGACATGACAGATCGCCTAGCTGCCCCGCCCTCCTGCGGAGGGGCCTATGGCGCAGTCACCCAAACACAGAATTTCGGTTTGCATTTCCTGCAAGCACAAGGGACGCGTCTGCAAGCCCGGCTATGACCTGATCGCCAAGCTGCGCGCGGCCGTCGACACCGCCGGTCCCAGCATTCCCGAAGACTTCGAAGTCTCCGGCGTGGCCTGCATGGCGGGTTGCGACCGTCCCTGTACGGTCGCCTACCATGCCACGAGGAAGGCGACTTACCTTTTCGGCGATATAGAAGACGACACCGATATCGAAGCACTGGTGGCGTTTGCCCGGCAATACGCACACTTGCATGACGGCTGGAATTCATCGGTGGACCGACCGGCGTCTCTGCGCGGCAAGACGCTGGCTCGCGTGCCAGCGGCGGTCGTGGTTTTGGAAGAAAGCGCGGTGCCGGTTTCGTGAGCGCTGCGGAAATAATCGTCGAGGGCGTAGACTGGGCGCCGGTACGGCACGGTCCGACAGTGCTGCACGCCACCAGCTTTGAGGTCCCCGCAGGTGCGGTCATGGGGATCGTCGGGCCCAACGGCGCAGGTAAATCGACGCTCCTGCGCATGCTCTACCGCTTTCACAAGCCAGACCACGGGACGGTCAGGATTGCAGACCAAGACATCTGGGCCATGCCGCCCAAGAAGGCGGCCCGGCTGGTTGCGGCGGTGCTACAGGAACAGCCCACCGATTTCGCTCTGACGGTTCGCGAGATTGTGACGCTAGGCCGGACACCGCATCGCAAGGGTTTCGCTGCCAACGGCGCCCATGACCGTGACGTGGTTGATGCCGCGCTTCACCGACTGGACCTTGCAAGTGTCGCGGGCCGCGGCATTGGCACGCTGTCAGGCGGAGAGCGCCAGCGCGCAATGGTCGCCCGGGCCCTCGCGCAGGAACCGAGTGTCCTCGTCCTCGACGAACCAACCAACCACCTGGATATCCGCCACCAGTTGGAAGTCTTGCAACTGATCCGCGAGCTGGATCTGACGGTTGTCACCAGCCTCCACGATCTCAACATGGCCGCAGAGGTTTGCGACACTGTGCTCTTGCTGGACGCGGGCCGCCCTTTGGCCTTCGGACCACCGTCGGACGTCTTGTCCGAGAGCCATGTCTCTAGCGCGTTCAGGGTCCGCGCGCGCCGCGAGGAACTGAGCCTCAGCGCGACCCATCACATGACTTTTCACCTGCCACACTGAAGGAGGCCCCCTTGATCCGCTTCTCCCTGACCGCATCCCTGATCCTGGCCGGACTGCCGGCACTAGCTGAGACAGCCGTGGATAGCTGTGACCGCACCGTCAGCTTCGACGCCCCTCCCGAACGGGCCATTTCCAACGACGTGAACCTGACCGAGATGATGCTGGTTCTGGGCCTTGCGGACCGGATGGTCGGCTATACCGGCATTTCCGGTTGGAAGACGCTCGACGAAGAGATGCGCGAGGGCGTGAAGGAGTTGCCGGAACTTTCGGCCAAGTATCCCACCAAAGAGGTGCTGATTGGCGCTGACGCCGACTTTTTCTTCGCGGGCTGGAACTACGGAATGAAGGTCGGCGGCGAAGTGACGCCCGAGACGCTCGAACCCTTTGGGATCAAAGTCTACGAGCTGACCGAAAGCTGCATTCACATCGGCGAGAAAGCGAAGGTCAGCATGGACGACATGTACAATGACCTGCGCAATCTGGGCCGGATTTTTGGTGTGGAGGACCGCGCCGAGACCCTGATCGAAGGCTACAAAGCCGATCTTGCGGCTTTTTCCGACGGGCTTGAGAAGGCCGACGCACCGCTTCGCGTCTTCGTTTACGACAGCGGCGAAGACACGCCCTTCACCGCCGGTCGCTACGCCATGCCCACCGCCATGATCGAAGCGGCGGGTGGTCAGAACATCATGGATGATTTTGAGAAAAGTTGGGCAACGGTCACATGGGAAGCCGTGGTCGAACGCAATCCCGAGGTCATCGTGATCGTAAACTATGGCGATGTGACTGCGGAACAAAAGCGCGACTTCATGATGTCGAACCCCGCCTTCGCTGATCTTGATGCGGTCAAGAACGATCGGTTCGTGGTGCTTGAATATGTCGAGGCAACACCGGGACCGCGCAACATCAACGCTATTAAGAAACTGGCGGACGGTTTCTGGAACCAATAGGCACCTTGGCCGAGAGCAGTGAACACGAAAACCTTGGGTCCGGTACCCCGAACCCGGCCTTCGGATTTGGCGCCGTTCTAGGCGGCGGTCTGGTCGTCCTTGTTCTGTCCATTTCGGTCGCGATTAGTGTTGGCGCCGTCGGCGTTCCGGTGGCCACGGTCTGGGGCGTGATCGCCGATAAACTCCTGCCGGGTCTGGTCGAACCCGACTGGAGCGCCGGGCGGGCGGCCATCGTCTGGGACATCCGCTTTCCCCGGGCGCTTCTCGCGGCAATGGTCGGGGCAGGGCTCGCCCTTGTGGGCGCAAGCCTGCAGGCCGTCACCCGGAACCCGCTGGCCGACCCACATCTTCTGGGGATCTCGTCGGGCGGCGCCTTCGGTGCGATCCTCGCCTTGCTCCACACTGGCTTATTCCTCGGCCTTCTGACCGTCCCGCTTCTGGCGTTCCTCGGCGCGCTCTGCGCGGCGGCGGCAGTGCTGGCGGTGGCCCAGTTTACACAGGCCGGCAGCGCCGACCGGCTGATCCTTGCAGGTGTCGCGGTGTCCTTCATCATCATGGCTGCCGCGAATGGGCTGATCTTTCTCGGCGATCCGAAGGCCACGCACACAGTTGTTTTCTGGATGCTCGGCGGGCTCGGACTCGCGCAATGGTCGAACCTGGCCTATCCGCTCGTCATTCTTTGCCTTTGCGGTGCCTGGCTCCGGCTGCGCGCGGCCGAGATGAATGCCATGACGATCGGCGACGAAACCGCCGCGACTCTGGGCATTCCCGTGGTGCGGTTTCGGCTCATGGTATTTGTGGTCGGCGCGCTGGTGACGGGTGTTATGGTGGCGCTTTCGGGGATCATCGGGTTTGTCGGGCTCATGGTGCCTCACATTGCCCGTATGATCGTTGGCGGCGACTATACCCGCGTGCTCCCCGCCTCGGCGCTTATTGGGGCCATCCTGCTGATCTGGGCTGACATCCTCGCACGCACTGTCATGGCGCCCGAGGATCTGCCCATCGGCATCGTCACGGGCCTTGTTGGTGGCGTATTCTTCGTTTGGTTGCTGGGCAGAAGGCGCACTTGACGCCTGACACATTATTTTGGGAGGTGTTGATGCGGTCTGGATACCAGTTCCACTCACGGTAACCGGAGCCTCCCACAAGAACTCGACAGCTGCCAATCTGGCGTCAGGGCCGTGGGGGACACGGGCCCAACCTTCCGCATCAACACCGTTAATCTTGTTCTCCGAGCGATGTTTTCAAGGGAAGGACGCGGGTAGCCCGGTGGCAAGGCATACCGCCGCTGGAGCAATTCTTGCGACAAGGGTCGCCATGATGGTGGAAGCTGCGGGCGCACTGCCGGTTCACCCGGTGCCTGCGGAAGCTTTGGCTGCCTTGGATACTGTTTGCGGTAGTTCTCAACGTCTTTCGAGAAAGACCAGCTCTTGAGAATCCAAGGATTGTTCACTGGGGAGGGGCTCTACTCTGTCAGAAACCAGGCGTCCTTGGCGCTTGCAACGCAGAAATGGTGCTGAGCGGTACAAACACGATTAGAAGCACTAGGGTTCAGAATTTGCCCGCATGGCCCGTGAACGAGAAAGACCGCACGCCCGAAGGCATGCGGCCAAACACAATCAGCACTCGTTACGTAACGAGCAGGGTCAGTACTGTGCCGCGTTTGAATAGCCGCCAGTGCCACTCGAATAGATGCCATCGCCTCCTTCGCACGCGGCGAGTGCGACAAGCGCAAGTGTTGTAAATAAAATACCTTTCATAACAGCCTCCTAGCGCCGAACCACATCCCAGACGCCACCGACGCCGTCACCGGTTGCGTCACCTTGCTGGCTGTCACCGGCCCAGAAATAGAGCGGCTTGCCGTTCAGTGCATATTGGCGTGATCCGTCCTTGCGTTCGATGATGCCCAGCCCGCCATCAGCCTGGGCCGAGGCCGGGGCAGTGAAAGGAGGCCAGGAGGCGGCGCAGTCGCCGTAGCAGTTCGATGTATCCCGGCTATCCTTGCGGAACGTATAAAGCGTGAGCCCGTTGTCAGCCGATGCAATAACTTCGCCGATGTCGGTGTTGACCGCGATCAGCGAGCCTGCCGAGGCTGCGGTGGCGGAAACGGCAAAAGCCGCGAGCGTGGTGAAGATCGTGCGGTTCATATCAGGGTCCTTTCATTTCCATGATCCGTTGGAAGCTTTCTTCCTCTTCCACCAGGTCCTACGCATCACCCCGCCCGGTTATTCCCGCCGATTTCAAAAAAATGTCCCGCACGTAATTTTCTTGTCCCCTGAGGCGTAAAGCAGATGTGAACCAAGGAGGTCTCCGAAATGGCGCTTGTGTCTGCCCCGCTTGGGAAAAAAACCGTTTGTACCGCCTCGCGTGTACACGCATTGTCTGTCGCGGCGGCGGGTACGCGAGTTCGGGACGTGACAGACCTCAAGCAGACTATGATCACATCGCTGCCCAGATTGCGGCGGTTTGCGCGGACGTTGGCCCGGTCGATCCCAGAGGCGGACGAGCTTGTGCAGGAGGCCTGCCTCAAGGCCCTGAAAAGCGCCGACCAATGGGACGCAAGCCAACCGCTTGATCGCTGGCTGTTCCGGATCGTTCGTAACACCTGGTACAGCGAACTGCGCAAGCGTCAGGTCCGACTTGGCGAAGGCCAGATCCCCGCGGAAGAGTCCGATGAGTTGATCGAAACGGCTACGGGAGAGGCGCTTGCAATCGCGGGTGATCTGCGGCGCGCTGTGGATGCACTGCCGTCCGAGTTGAGCTCGGCTCTATTGATCGTTTCAGTGGAAGGCTATTCTTATGCGGAGGCCGCCGAATTGCTTGATGTTCCGATTGGGACTGTCATGAGCCGCATTCATCGCGCGAGAAAGCTGCTTGCGGGCCGTCTCGCAGAGACTGGGGAGGATCAGGCGTGACCGACATGAGTGAAAAACTGAGCGCCTATCTGGACGGCGAATTGAGCGCAGACGAAGCTGCAACGATTGATGCCGCGTTGGCCAGTGACCCGGATCTTATGCGGGAACTTGAAAGCCTGTTGGCGGCGGATACGCTGGCAAGAGACTCCTTTCAGGCGATGGTGGAAGAGCCGGTTCCATTGGCGCTCGCTTCGACAATCCGAAACGCGGACACCGTCGCCGCTCCGCCGCCACAACGCTCCTGGACAGGCATCGCCGCGGCTGCCGCTGTGGCCTGTTTCGTGATCGGCGGCGCGGCCGGGTTTTTTGTGGGCCAGTCCGAAACCGGGTCTTCTCCGGGGTGGCTGGCCTCGATTGCGGACTACCATGGCGTGTATGCCGCGCAGGGGCGGCATCTTGTCGAAGTCCCTGCCGAGGAAGCTGATCATATTCAGACGTGGTTAACGGCGACAATCGGGGCCGATGTCCGCATCCCCGATCTGTCAGCCGAGGGCCTACGGTTTCAGGGCGCCCGGCTTGTCGTGGCTGCAGGCAAGCCTGTTGCACAGCTTATGTACACGGATGGCAACGGGCGGGTCGTCGCCTTGTGCCAGATTGGTACCGCGGCACCACAGGACGGCTTTGCGACCACAACGCTGAACGGTTTCGACATGGTGTCGTGGGGCGGAAGGGAGGCGAACTTCGTCGTTATTGGTGACGAGGGGCGACCCGATTTGGTGACGATCGCCGAAATCGCCGCGGCACAGGTCTAGGATCTGCCCCGAATAACCTTCAACGCGCCTAACGAGCCATGCCAAACCGCCGCGATCGCATTGAACGGATCGGCCGGTCGGTCGCGCTGCCGGTGATCAAGCGCGCCCTTTGAAGATCCTCTGCAGCGCAACATGCTATCCGGGCAAAACGATCTGAGGCTAAGAAGACCCATATGCGAATTGCAGAAGCAGCCGGAACGACCGGACTGACCTTTTCAAAGATCCGGTACCACGAATGGCGTCGAGCTATTCGCCGTCCAAGCCGGAAGTGTCGCAACCGCTACGACACGGAAGATGACGTCCGCGCTCTAGAATCTGTTCGGAACTCGCGCTCGCTTGGCATCTTGTTGTGCAACATTGCTGAAAGTCTGCAATGGCCTTGGAACAAGGGTGAACTGGTGGAGAGCGGTGGTTGACTCGTTCGGGTTCCTTACGGTGTGCTTAATGTTGTTGTTTTATGGCCTAGAGTGCAAAGCGTCGATCTTTACTCTTGCATTTGCCGGGGCCTGCTTCGGCGCTGCGGTCTATGCGTTCCTGATCGGGTCCTTTCCTTTCATGATCGCAGAAGGTGTTTGGTCGATGATAGCCTTAAGAAAGTGGTTTCTTCGTTCTCGGGAAAAACCTTAGATGGCGGGCTCTGGTGCAATGCGCTGTAGTTTGTCATTCCAAGGCTAAAAGAAAAGCATCGCCGCTGCGTGGCTTGAACGATAAAAGTTCGGAGAACACTGCTTTTTGCAATGTGCCTTTCTACATAGTCGAATTCAGTCGGCGCGTTTATCGCATTTGCATTGCGGGTTCGGTTTGACCGGCAAATCGCGTTTAGCTCTTATTGAATTCTCAAAAAGCTCTTCGTGTAGAACGCAGCAACCGGCGCCAAGGGCTTAGAGCAGCCGTTCGCTGCGCCGAGCATGAACGACGGCTTAAGTCCCTTCGGAACGCTTGACCTGAGCCGCATCAAACAAGACCGCGGAATTGATGAGGTTGCCAAGTTGATGCTCATTGGCGGCAGTAGGTGACACAGGACGGGCTGCGTGTCTTTCAGGGGTGGGCGCGCTAAGGCTGCTCTCCCCCTGTTCTGAGTGGCTCTCCCAATCGCCGATGGAACAAGGGGGACATTGCCAGATTGCGTCGTCGCCTGCGGCGACCAGGCTGGACGGAACGGTATTTCGACAAGCTTGGGCTAGTCACGAGACTGAAATGCGAACTCTCCGAACTCCAAGTGTCTAAGGTAGCCCAAGACCCTAGCGGCTCTGGCTTGATAGTCCTCAAGTAGACAATGGGCGGCACCGCTTGATACCCATGTGCCGTGAAGAAATTCATATGGGAACTTGCACGATACAGAATGCGCATCGTTCCATTTCTCCTGTTGCTCGGAAAGAGCCGCAAACTCTTCTGCAGGCAAGTCCAGCTTCAGGACTTCCATTGCCGCTTCAGTGGCTGACTTCCAAACCTCATACTCACGCAAGTCACACCACATCCGTGCACGCAGTGCGTTGGCCGCCCTTTCTATCTCTTCGACTTGGCATTCAAGTGAGACGTAGTGGAAACAAGCAGTCGGGTCGGACGTATTTGAATTTAGGCAACTGCGATGCCTTTCATAGTCAATGGGTCTCGCACCGTCTGCTTTGGATGGAATTGCCAGAACGGCAAAACAAAGTGTAGTCAACGCCAAAAGAAAGCCCTCATTGAAGACTGAAATGCGCATCGTCTGACAGGTATGCATCGGCAGCTCCGGCTAAGCCATTACCAGTTTTCGGAAAGTGTACCCACATCCGCTTTGGGTTTGAAGCAGTCGTTCGTAGTGCCCCGTGCGCACACAAGCTTGTCGGAACTATTTGCCTTTCATCGCCACGCCCGGGGCCACGGCGACATCGCCCGTTTCCAGAAACTGAATGCCCGCGTCTTTTGCAACTTCTTTTATAGTGCTTCT
>JBCDED010000012.1:0-63178 GCA_039179985.1 Pseudomonadota bacterium | reverse complement strand
GCAATCACCGACAAGCAAGACCGCGTGGCCGCTGTGGCCGCCGCCCGCGACGCCGTGATGGAAACGCTGAGCGAAGAGCGCCGAATAGTCCGCAGGGGCGAAGTCGAAGGGTTCTTTTGCGGCGTCTTCGGCCAGATCAATGATCAAGTCGATCACCGGCTGGATCTGCTCGTGCGCGAAGGTCACGGCGCCCAGCATCTCGGCCTCGGACAGTTCGTAGGCTTCCGATTCCACCATCATCACGGCGTCCTTGGTGCCCGCGACAACGAGGTCGAGCCGCTGCTCGGGGTTGTTGCGCAACTCGTGCATGTCGTCGACCGACGGGTTCAGCACGTATTCGCCATTGGTAAAGCCCACGCGGCACCCGGCAATCGGCCCCATGAAAGGTGCGCCCGAAATCGTCAGCGCGGCTGAGGCAGCGATCATCGCCACGATATCGGGGTCATTGACCAGATCGTGGCTGAGTACGGTGCACATGACCAGAACTTCATTCTTGAAGCCCGGGACGAACAGCGGGCGGATCGGTCGGTCGATCAAGCGCGCAGTCAGCGTTTCCTTTTCGGTCGGCCGTGCCTCGCGCTTGAAGAAGCCGCCGGGGATCTTGCCTGCGGCGTAGTATTTTTCCTGATAGTGGACGGTCAGGGGAAAGAAGTCCTGACCGGGCTTCTGCTCTTTGGCGAAGGTCACGTTTGCCATGACGCTGGTCTCGCCGAGCGTGGCGACGACCGAGCCGTCTGCCTGACGGGCAACCTTGCCCGTTTCCAGTGTGAGCGTTTCATCGCCCCACTGCATTGTCTTCGTTGAAATGTCGAACATCATCGTATCCTGTAAGGGAGCACTCCCGAGCCTTCCCGGGTCTCCCGTTTGCATGGCGGCCCCATTGCCGCCGACCCCGCTTACCTTTGTTTCGAGCGCCGGGGTCCGGGCGCATCGTCTCAGATTGCGCTGCCATATAGGAGATGGGGCCAATTGAAAACCTGAAATGCAAAGCCCGCACCGGAGCTGCATAAGCGGTTGTTGGCCGCAGGGCGGCAGGCTATGGCTGCCCTTGGCTGATCGGGATCTCCGAAAGATGACAATTCCAGGCGGGGCGGACACACCTCGGATGCAGAGCTGGCTGACGGCCTTTCTCAGTGCCCCCTGGCGCGCGGTTGCGGCCATGTTCGTGCTGAACGGTGCGCTTCTGGGCATCTGGGCGTCGCGGATCCCCGCGGTGGCTGAAATCCACGCCCTTGGGCACAGTTTGCTCGGTCTTTTGCTGTTGATGCTCGCGGCCGGTGCGATTGCGGCCTTCCCGGTCGCCGGGCGCGTGGCTGACCGGTATGGCGCCGCAGCGATGACGCGGCTGATTGCGATACTCTATGTCGTCGCCCTTCTGGTTCTCGCCATAGCGCCCACGACGCCGCTGCTGGCGGTGGCGCTGTTCATCTTCGGGGCAACGCACGGCGCTATGGATGTGACCATGAACACCTGGGCCGGGGAAGCCGAGCGCAAGATCGGGCGGCCGGTGATGTCGTCGTTCCATGCCATGTTCAGCGTCGGCCTTGGGCTTGGCGCGGCGACCGGAGATCTGGCGGTGCGCCACGACCTCGGAATCCCGGCCCATTTCGCTTGCGCCGCGCTGCCGATTGCGATCGTCACCCTTTGGCTTGCCAGGATCGACTGGACAATGGCGCAGCAGGAACCGCAAACGGACGGGCCGCTTTTTGCCTTCCCCAAAGGCGCGCTGGCGCTCGGGGGTGTTGTTGCCTTCTGTTCTTCCCTTGGCGAAGGAGCGATGATCGACTGGGCGGCGGTGTTCCTGGTCAGTGTCGCGGGCGCTGACGAGGCAAGTGCAGCCATCGGTCTCAGCGTCTTCGCCCTTGCCATGGCGGTCACGCGCTTTCTGGGCGATGCGGTCGTGGCGCGGATTGGCCCCGTCGCCGCGGCGCGCTGTGCCGGTGCGGTTGCCGCAACCGGCGTGGCCAGTGCCATTCTAACGGGCACCTTTCCTGGCGCTATTCTGGGTTTTGCGCTGATGGGTGTCGGATATGCTGTCGTTGTTCCGCTGGCCTTTTCGCGCGCAGCGAACGATCCGGGTCAGTCGCCCGGACGCGCCATCGCCAGTGTTGCAACGCTGGGCTACGGGGGGTTGCTGCTTGGCCCGCCTGTGATCGGGTTCATTGCCGACGCAACATCGCTTCGCATCGCCTTCGGTGTGCTCTTCTGCCTTGCCGTAACCATCGTAGGCCTTGCGGGCTCGATTCGCCGGCAAGTCTAGCCACGTTCCCGAACCCCGCATGAGACCGCTGGCGGAGTGATCGTTTCGCATTCGTCAATCGATTGTTTCACCGACCTATACGCAGGTCTAGGTTTCGGTTTGTGCCCAAGAATCTCGGAAAAACACTTATAATTCAGCCGCTTGCCACCTATTTCCGGTGCGATTTTCCGGGTTTCATGCAGTTGCGGGCCGATGCGACGTTTTCTTGACAGCCACCTTAAGTTTGGCTTAACTACCATTAGTACAAGTGATGTGTCATTAGTAACTAGAATAGTGGGACGCCTCGGCGCCGCGTCGGCCAACGCAAGCATCGAGGTTAGTAAGTGGGAGTGGCTTCCGGATATGTGCAACGGTCCGGAGCCACTGGTGCAAACGACAGTGTGCAGACGTCGGGTGTACCATGAGTGTGGGAAAAAATTTGGGGGTCGCTGTGCTGAGCGACCCCCTACTTTCCAAGGTTATTTCTGCTGCAAGCAGCGCGGCGTTCCTTGTGCGCCGCTCTTGTAGTGACGAGTGTGTGCGCCTTTGCATAAATACAATGAATTGAGGCGGATTCCTGACCGGAATCTGGCTGAACTAGGGTATTTTCAATACCTTAGGGGTGCAACTCACAGGAAAAATTTCCTTAAGGTTGACAAATACCCGCAAAAAGAAAGGACGGCACCCTTGGGATACCGTCCATGGTGTCTTTCGTATGTGTCACGTGCCGCGATCAGCGACGCAGACCCAGTCGTCCGATAAGGCTCTGGTAGCGCTCTTCGTCTTTAGCCCGCAGATAATCGAGCAGTTTACGGCGCTGTGCGACAAGCTTCAGCAGACCGCGGCGCGAGTGATTGTCTTTCGCGTGAGTCTTGAAGTGTTCGGTCAGCGTGGCGATCCGCGACGACAGGATAGCAACCTGAACTTCCGGCGAACCGGTGTCGCCGTCCTTGGTCGCGTACTCTTTGATGACGCGGTCTTTTTCTTCAGCGGTGATCGACATCGGGGTCTCCTTTGGTCTGGTGTGAATGGCGCGAGCCGGGATGTCGTCCAGCAAGGCCCATGGAGCGTTGACCGGGGCCGATGCCGCCGGATGCGCGCGTATAGCTGCGACCTGCCGCGATGAAAAGGACATTTTTTGCCCGAAGTGCGGTGTAAACCGAAAATCCACCTCTGACCCCCAGACTGCTTGCCGGGATGCGGTGAGAGGACCCAATGCTGTTTGCACTCCTGTTCCTGGGGCTGGCGCCCCTGGCCGTCGCCGTGGTTGGTGGCGAAGGCGATGACCCGGACACTGAGGCCGAAAAGGATTTCGGCCCCGATGCCGATGAGTATGCCGATCAGACGGACGACACCGACATCCCGGATATTCTGGAAAGTTTGGAAGCGTCCGGTTGGATGCCCGGACCCAGGGGAGAGCCGGATTATGGCGATAGCACCGCGGACGATGCGGCCATGGCGTTCCCCGAAGACAGTGACGGGGCCGACACGGACGCCGGCCACTCCATAGACGGCACGCTCGGCCCGTCTGATCCGCGCTCAGAAGCCGCTGACACGCCCGGCGACGGGTCCATGGCAGGGGCTGCGGAAGAGGGCGCAGCGTTTCCAGTGTTCGAGTTTGACGACCTGGCAGACGGGGAAGACAACAGCGATGGCGATGAACCCGCAACGCCGGACGAGGGCTTTCGCGCGCGGTACTTCGCCGTCGATCCTGTCAGCAGTCTCGACCAGATCGACTGGTCCCAAGCACCTGTCCACGAAGAAATGGTCGACGAGGTTCAATACGATGCGGGCCGCGGCGCCTTCTACGAAGGCGGCGCGACTGACCATTTCGCGGCAGAATTTTCCGGTCAGCTGAACGTCGCGGCAGAGGGCGACTATACCTTCTGGTTGCGCTCCGATGACGGCGGCAAGCTGACGGTCGGCGATGCGATTCTGGGCAACGACGGGGTGCACGCCGCACGCACGGAAAGCTTCACCCTGCATCTCGAACCTGGCGCGCACGACGTGCCGGTGCAGTATTTCGAGCATTGCGGCCACGCCGTAGTCGAACTCGACTGGGCCGGACCGGACACCGGCGGCGCACGTGTTGCCCTGTCGGGGGAACACGTAACCCAACCGCCTGCGGAAAACCCGCCCGGGCACGGCAGCGAAACTGCGCCCGAGGTCCCTCCGGCCCCTGCTTATGAAACGGCCGAGGCCGATAAATGGAGACGCTTCGGCACGAAAGACGCCGACATGCTGGATACCACCCGGTTTGAGACCTCCGAAGATGGCAACGTGGACGTGATCCGTGGGCGTGGCGGCGACGATGTTATCCTGGGTGGTCAGGGCACCGATGTCCTGCGGGGCGGCGGCGGCAACGACGTCATTGATCACAATGGCGGTGGTGGCGGCTGGAACGTGGACGGAGACCGGGACGTTTTGCGCGGCGGCAGAGGCGACGACAGGCTTTTCCTGGACCGCGAAGATACCGCCACGGGCGGGCTGGGACAGGACGCATTCACTGTCTTCCACGACAGTTCCGATGCCGCATCCCGGTCTGCCGCCTTCATCAGGGACTTTGTGCCCGGCGAAGACACCCTGCGGATAGAACTAGATGCCGACACAGCGCTGAATCCCGACGATGTGTCGGTCAAACTGACTGCCCAGGGGACGGACAGCGAGGTCTTTGTCGGCGGCGAAATGGTCGCAACCCTGCGGGGTGTCACGGACATCTCGCCCGACAGCATCGATGTCACCATCGCCGAAGAGACGGAGGCCGATCCGCCGCCGGTGGCGGGATCCGGCGATGCCGGCTACGACGGCAGCCGCACGCGCGTCATTGCCGGTACACACCAGAGCGATGAAATCAACGCGGGCCAGCATGATGACGGAACCGGTGCAGCCATCAACGACAGGCTATGGGGTCGGGGGGGCGATGACATCCTGCGGGGCGGGCGCGGCGCCGACCGCCTTTCCGGGGGTGCCGGAGACGACTTCATCGACCACATGGGTCACAATGGCGAGGATTCCGGTCAAGAGTGGCGCCAGTTTGACTGGAACATCGATGGCGATGCCGACACGCTCTATGGCGGCGCTGGCAACGACGTCCTGAAGATGGATCGCTACGATTCCGCCACTGGCGGACAGGGCCAGGATACCTTCTGGGTCTCCCACGACAGTTCCGACGACGGGGCAGCCCGCGCGGCTCACATCCAAGACTTTGTGCCGGGCGACGACTTCCTGCGGATTGAACTCGATCCCGGGACTGACCTTTCCGCCGTGAACATCGCTGTCGAAACATCGGAAGACGGGCGCGACAGCATCGTTCTGGTGGATGGTGAATTGGTGGCGACCCTGACGAACGCGGCGGGCGCGACAGTCGCCGATGTCATGGTCACCGTGGCAGAGGATGTGTTTCCCAGCGGCCCTACGCACCCGCCCACAACATAGGCTGCACGCTATAGCCGATGTAAAGCGGATGCTTGGGATGCCCGGCCTTGGACAGGCCAAGATGAAACAAAGGCCGGCAGCTGGCGCGCAAGACCGCTTCCACCTGCGGGCCGCGCTGCAGATGCGCGCCATGGGTACCCCAGGCGCAGACCACCCGGTCCGCCCAGCCCGCGCCCGCCAGAATGGCGGCATCGTTTTCCGGTCCGACGGGGTCGGCGGCCTTGCGCATCTTCGCCGGATCGGTCTCGCGCAAGGCAAAAATATTGCAGACCCGGAACGCCCCGAAACCCAGCGCCCGCGCCCGCCGCTCGCAACGCTCCACCGTCGGGTCGTTCTGCACCTCGGTCGCCGTGGAGGGGTTCAGCATCACGAAAAGCACCCGCCCTTCGTCCTCGGCCCAGATTCGCGTCAGGGCATAACGGTAGCGTTCGCAGTCTGAATAGACGGCGTCAGAGACCGCGTCGCCCTTGGTGAAGTGCCGCGTGATCACGCGCCGGGCTCGCCGCGAATGAGTACGCGCGAAGGGTGGATCATGCCCGCACGGTAGGTGCCGATCGCGACCGCCTGGCCGCCGACCGAGGCCCAGGCCTCTTCCCCGAAATCTGCATCCGACGACAACACCGGTGCCGGGTTGCCATGGGCCAGCCTGAGCGCGGCCTCGGCCCCGCAGCGCACCTCGGGCAGGTCCTCCAGGCCGACCTCAAGCGGCAACAGCAGCGCGTCAATCTCGGGTGTTTTTGCCAGCGCCTCGATCTGCTCCACCGTCACGGACCCATTGACAGAAAACGGTCCCGACCAGACGCGCCGGAGCGTGGTCACATGCCCCAGGCATCCCAGCCTCTCACCGAGATCCCGGGCGATGGCGCGCACGTACCCGCCCTTGCCGCAGACCATGTGCAGCTTCAGCGTCCCGGCGTCGGCCATTTCCACCAGCTCTAGGGCGTCCACGTAAAGTGGCCGGGCTGCCAGCGCCACGTTCGCGCCGTCGCGCGCCAGGGCGTAGGCGCGCTGGCCGTCCACCTTGATGGCCGAGAACTTGGGCGGCACCTGCAGGATATCGCCGGTGAACTGGGGCAGGGTGGCTTCGACCGTGTCCCGCGACGGTCGCAGATCAGAGCGCGCAATGACCTCGCCCTCGGCGTCATCGGTATTGGTGGCAGTCCCGAGCGTTACCGTAAAATCATAGGCCTTCAGCGCGTCGGTGACGTAGGGCACGGTCTTCGTCGCCTCCCCCAGGGCAACCGCCAGAACGCCTGTCGCAGCCGGGTCGAGCGTGCCCGCATGCCCAGCCTTTTTGGCATCAAAGGCCCAGCGGACCTTGCCCACCACGTCGTTGGAACTCAGCCCGGCAGGTTTGTCCACGACCAGCCAGCCCGAGATGTCCCGGCCTTTCTTGCGCCGCCCCATGGTCAGTCCTGGTCGAGATCGCGCGACACCGCCTCGTCGCTGAGCATCCGGCGGGTATCGTCCATACGGTCAAAGGTCTCGTCGATGCGGAAGCGCAACTCGGGCGAGAACTTCAACGTCAACGCCTTGTTGACCATGCGCCGCAACTCGCCCCGGTTGCGGTTCAGAGCGTCCATCGCGGCCTCCTGACCTTCGCCGCCAAGGGGCAAGACAAAGGCCGTGGCCACGCGCAGGTCGGGCGAGGTCCGAACCTCGCCCACCGTGATCGAGATACGGTTGAGTTCGGGGTCGTGGACATCGCCGCGCGCGAGCACGTCCGACAGGGCCCGCCGGATCAGCTCGCCCACCCGTAACTGCCGCTGCGACGGCCCCGGACCGCTATGAAACTTGTTTTTTGCCATGGCGGCGATTTAGGCGAAGCGACGGGTTCCCGCAACCATGGGCTTTGCACTCTTTGGACGGCCCGGCTAGACGGGGGCGACCAAACGCAATGGGTGGACACGAATTGTCATGACGGATCAGGTGGGTATTGCCGTGACAGGCGCCTCGGGGCGCATGGGTCAGATGCTGATCACGCTGATCGGCGAAAGCGACAAGCTGCGCCTCGCGGGCGCGGTTGAACGGGAAGGGCACGCCTGGATCGGCAAAGATATTGGCGAGGTTTCGGGTGGCGGGCCCCTTGGCGTGCGCGTCACCGACGATCCGCTGGAGGCTTTCGCGCAGGCGCAGGGCATCATCGATTTCACCTCGCCCGCCGCGACAGTTGCCTTTGCCGGGCTGGCCGCGCAGGCGCGCGCCGTCCACGTAATCGGCACCACGGGGCTGACCGAAGAGGATATCGCGGCCCTTGAGCCTGCTGCGCGCCATGCGGTTCAGATCCGTGCGGGGAACATGTCGCTGGGCGTAAACCTTCTGACGCAGCTGACCCGCAAGGTGGCGGCGGCCCTGGGCGAAGACTTCGACATCGAGATTATCGAGGCGCATCATCATCACAAGGTTGACGCGCCTTCGGGCACCGCGCTGATGCTGGGAGAGGCCGCCGCCGAGGGCCGGGGCCTCACCCTTGCCGACGTCCGTGACAGCGGCCGCGACGGGATCACCGGCGCGCGCGCGAAAGACGCCATCGGGTTTTCGGCCATCCGGGGCGGGGATATCGTGGGCGAGCACGATGTGCTTTTTGCCGGCCCAGGCGAGCGGATCGTCTTGCGGCATCTGGCCACCGACCGCGGGATCTTTGCCCGCGGCGCGCTGCGGGCTGCTCTTTGGGGTCAGACCCAGAAGCCAGGTGCCTACACGATGCTAAATGTTTTGGGTCTAGAGTGATCCAAAGCTATAGTGGCGTCGTAACCTCAATAACCGCATTCGCTATCCGAGGGTCCTATGGGCAAGCTGCACCTGGCAACTGCACTGCTTTCTGCATTGGCATTCACGCCTGCCTCTGCGCAGGCTTTTGAAAAGATTGTTAATCGTGACGCTTTCATGAGCACCGTTCTGGGCAAAGAGCTCAAGCGGTTCGGAATTGTCGTGCGCGTGACCGAGGATGGTCAGATCACCGGCACCGGCTTTGGCCGCCCCGTGCGCGGCGCCTGGAACTGGCAGGACGGTTTTTTCTGCCGCAGCCTTTACTGGGGCCAGCGTGATCTGGGACCGAACTGTCAGGAAGTGCGTGTGAACGGAGAGATGATCCGCTTCACCTCGGATCTTGGCAATGGCATCTATGCTGATCTGAAGATGGAATAAGGTCAGCGGTCAGAAATCGACCGCGATCCCTTTCTTCTCCCAATCGCCGTAGCGGACAGGCTCGGGCCCGTCGCGCCCCCCGAGTTCCACGGGCAGGTCGAGCTTTTTTGCCTTGCGCCGACGCTCTTCTGCTTCCGCAAGGGCGCGCTGCGCTTCTGGCGGCAAGTCTTTTTTCTGATCGTCGGACATCGGGGCCCTCCTTGCGCGGGGTTTCCCCCTCATATAGGGCGTCGGGACCCTGACCTCCATCCTTTGAAAGGTGCCCCGCTTTGACCCAGTCTGCCCTGGCACCGCGCCGCGCTGCGCTGCACGTCCTGAGCGGGGTGCTGGAAGACAAAAAGATGCTTGATGAGGCGCTGGCAGAGGCGCCGTCCGTGGACCGGCTGTGGCCGGGCGACCGGGCCCGGGCGCTGCGGTTGGCCCGCGAAACCCTGCGCCAGATCGGGCGCTGCGACGCCCTGCTCAAACCCAACCTCCGGCGCCGCCCGCCGCCCGGCGTGCAAAACATCCTGCGACTGGCCCTGACGGAGCTTGCGGAGGGCGAGGCGGCTCACGGGGTGGTGAGCTCTGCCGTGGCGCTTACGCGGAAGTCCGGGGGAGAGCGTTTTGCCGGTCTGGTGAACGCGGTTCTGCGAAAAACGGCCTCCGAGGTGCCCGCCGGTTGGGCCGGCCTGCCGCCCACCCGCCTGCCCGGATGGCTGCGTGGGCGTCTTGACAGCACATACGGCCGCAAGATCGTCGAAGGGATCGAAGCCGCCCATGCCGTGGCGCCGCCCACGGATCTGTCGGTGAAATCTGGCACAGGCGACCTTCTGGCCCGGACCCTGGGTGCCGAGCGTCTTCCAACCGGGTCCCTGAGACTGGCAACACCCGGGCAGGTGAGCGCGCTTTCGGGATTTTCCGAAGGGCAGTGGTGGGTGCAGGATGCGGCTGCAGCGATCGCCGCCCAAAGTCTTGCGGCCAAGCCGGGCGAGCGAGTGCTTGACCTCTGTGCGGCGCCGGGCGGAAAGACGTTGCAACTTGCGGAGGCTGGAGCCGACGTCACGGCGCTCGATATCTCCGAGGCGCGCATGGCGCGGGTGGCCGAGAACCTGTCGCGGACCGGGCTCAAGGCCGGACTGGTGGTTGCGGATGCGCTGACCTGGTCGCCCGACACGCCCTTTGACGCGATTCTGCTCGACGCGCCATGTTCTGCCACGGGAACCATCCGGCGCCACCCCGATCTGCCGCTCGTCAAATCGGCGGCTGATCTGAAACCGCTTTATGCCTTGCAATCGACACTGCTTGATCGTGCGCTCGGGTGGTTGAAGCCCGACGGCCGGCTGGTCTACGCGACCTGCTCGTTGT
This sequence comes from Pseudomonadota bacterium, assembly GCA_039179985.1. Taxonomy (GTDB): domain Bacteria; phylum Pseudomonadota; class Alphaproteobacteria; order Rhodobacterales; family Rhodobacteraceae; genus JBCCMQ01. The sequence continues at coordinate 53,010 of JBCDED010000012.1, read as the reverse complement.
TACCTGAAGAGGGCGAGCACCAGATCGACGCGGCCCTTGCCCGGCACGCCGGATTGGGCGTTGACCGGTCCGCTCTTACGCAGCCGGGAATCGACCCTGACTGGCTGGGTTCCGTTGGTTTGCGGCTCAGACCCGACTATTGGGCCGAGTGCGGCGGGATGGACGGGTTCTTCGTGACGGCGCTGAAACCCGCCTGAACGGTTTCGAACGCTTGGCAGAATCGCGCCTCGGACATATGGTTCGGTAAAACACGCGTTAATCGTTGGCCGACTGGCAAACCAAGAGGCAGGGTGTGTCAGAACCTGAGACATGGAAAACCCGCCGCGCGCGGATGCGAAACTACTGGCACGCCCGCCGTGCCGCGCGAAAAAAGGTGACGACCGGCTTCGTGTCTGCACCAGAACCGCGCACGATCGGGTCGTACGCGCGCGGGAAACAACTGGTCGCGGGCCAGTATCTTTTTGGCGGGCACTACTCCGAAGCGCCGGGCAAGTTGCCCTGGACACTGGCAAGCCCTGACCGCTTTTTCGACGAAGACGTGCACGGGTTCGGCTGGCTTGACGATCTGGCCGCGCTTGGTGATGCCGATGCCCGCCAAACAGCGCAGCTTTGGACTGGCGCCTGGATCCGCGACTTCGGCGGTGGCATGGGACCGGGTTGGCAGCCCCATCTTGTGGGCCGCCGCATCACGCGCTGGATCAACCATGGTCTGATGCTTTTGTCGGGTGACGGGTCGGAACTGGGCCCCGCCTATTTCCGCTCGCTGGCCCAGCAGGGCCATTTTCTGGGGCGTCGCTGGCAGGTGGCGCCCGACGGGCTGCCGCGCCTCGAAGCGCTGACGGGGGTCATCTACGCGGGTCTTGCGCTTACGGATATGGATGGCCCGCTCGACAAGGCGATAAAGGCGCTGGCCTCAGACTGCCGGACCCTGATCGATGCCGGCGGCGGCATTCCCTCGCGTGATCCGCAGGAGCTTTTAGAGGTTTTCACGCTTCTGACCTGGACGGCCTCGGCCCTCTCCGAAGCGGCGCGCGTGGCCGAGAGGGACCATATTGAAGCCATCGAGCGCATTGCGCCCGTCCTGCGCGCCCTGCGCCACGCCGACGGCGGTCTGGTGCGCAACCACGGAGGCGGTCGCGGGCTGGAAGGCCGTCTTGACCATGCGCTGGCGACCTCGGGTGTGCGCGCCTCATCGTTCCAGGGGCTCGCCATGGGCTACGCCCGCATCGTCGGGGGGCGCACCACGCTGATCATGGACGCTGCACCGCCGCCGGGCGGACGCTACGCGGCCACGGGCCATGCCTCGACCCTGGCAATCGAGGTCACCTCGGGCCGCCGCCCGCTGATTGTGAATTGCGGCTCCGGCATGGTCTTTGGCCCCGAATGGCATCGCGCGGGCCGCGCTACGCCGTCCCATTCGACGTTTTGTATTGACGGGGTTTCCTCGTCCCGGATCGCCGCGGCGGGCAAGGCGGGCGGGCGTCCGCGCGAGACGCTGACAGAAGGGCCGACCGACGTGCGTCGGCACCGTCAGGATGCCCCCGATGCCAGTACCATGATGGCCAGCCACGACGGGTATTTGCGGACCCACGGGCTGACCCATGTGCGGCAGGTCTCGCTCAGCACCGACGGGCGCAGCCTGAGCGGCGACGATACGGTTGCGGTCCTGCAGGACGGACACAAACCGCTCTTCGATAGGGCGCGCCGGCAGGCCGGGCACGGCGGCCTGCCTTTCTCGATCCGCTTTCACCTGCACCCTGATACCGACCCCGAAATCGACATGGGCGGGCAGGCGGTATCGCTGGCTCTGAAGAGCGGCGAGATCTGGGTCTTCCGCTTTCGGGGTAAGGCGGATCTCACGCTTGAACCCAGCGTTTACCTTGAGAAAGGTCGCCTGCAGCCGCGCGCGACAAAACAAATCGTTCTCTCCGGCTCGGCAATAGAGTATGCGACCCGCGTCGGCTGGACGCTGGCCAAGGCGCTGGACACGCCCCAGGCAATTCGGGACCTGGAACGCGATGACGATCTGGCGCTGATCGACTGATACGACCGAGGGGGCAGATTTGACAGATCTCGCGACGGCGCAGCGCGCCCTGATTTCCGTTTCCGACAAGGCGGGGCTCGTTGAACTGGCCCGGGGGCTCGCAGACCGCGGGATCGCCCTCTTGTCAACAGGGGGCACCGCAGGCCTGATGCGGGATGCGGGACTCGAGGTGCAGGATGTGGCCGAACTGACCGGCATGCCCGAGATGATGGACGGCCGCGTCAAGACGCTGCATCCGAAAGTCCACGGGGGGCTTCTGGCGCTGCGCGACAATGCGGGTCACCGCGCGGCGATGGAGACGCACGGCATCCCGCCCATCGATATCCTGATCGTCAACCTCTACCCATTCGAGGCCACGGTGGCGCGCGGTGCGGGCTATGAGGAGACAATCGAGAACATCGACATCGGTGGCCCCGCCATGATCCGCGCAGCGGCAAAGAACCACGCCCATGTAGTGACTGTGACCGATCCGGGCGACTATAGTGCTCTGCTTGCGGAACTGGCGGCCAATGGAGGCGCCACGACATTCGCCTTCCGCCAGCAAATGGCCCTGACCGCGTATGGCCGCACCGCCGCCTATGACACAGCGGTCTCAACCTGGATGGCTGAGGCGACCGAAACATCCGCCCCCCGTCGCAGAACCTTTGGCGGCACCCTGCGGCAGACCCTGCGCTACGGTGAGAACCCGCACCAGTCGGCGGCCTTTTATACCGACGGCTCCTCGCGCCCGGGCGTGGCCACAGCGCGGCAGGTGCAGGGCAAGGAACTGAGCTACAACAACATCAACGATACCGACGCGGCCTTTGAGCTGGTCAGCGAATTCGCAACCACAGACGGACCTGCATGCGCGATCATCAAGCATGCCAACCCCTGTGGCGTGGCATTCGGCGCCACCCCGGCCGAGGCCTACCAGCGGGCTTTCGACTGTGACCGCACGTCGGCCTTCGGCGGCATTATCGCCATGAACACTAGGCTCGACGGTCCCACCGCGGAAGCCATCACAGCGATCCTGACCGAGGTCGTCATCGCACCGGGTGCGGATGACGCCGCGCTGGCCGTCTTTGCCGAGAAGCCGAACCTCCGACTTCTGCTGACAGAAGACCTCGCGGATCCAACACGGGCCGCCACGGCCGTGCGGCAGGTCGCCGGCGGCTATCTGGTGCAGGACAAGGATATCGGCCGGATTGCACGGGACCAGCTAAACGTCGTTACGCAACGCGGGCCGAGCGCGGCGGAACTCAGCGATCTGCTCTTTGCCTGGACCGTAGCAAAGCACGTGAAGTCGAATGCCATCGTCTACGCAAAGGGTGGCGCGACCGTCGGTGTGGGTGCCGGCCAGATGAGCCGGGTCGACAGCACCCGCATTGCGGCGCGCAAAGCGGGCGACATGGCTGAAGTTCTGGGGCTTGCAGAGGTGCCGACGGTGGGTTCTGTCGTTGCGTCGGACGCGTTCTTTCCTTTCCCTGATGGTCTTTTGACGGCAGCCGAGGCCGGCGCGACGGCGGTCATTCAGCCGGGAGGCTCGGTGCGCGATGATCAGGTCATCTCCGCTGCGGATGAGGCGGGGCTTGCCATGGTCTTCACCGGCATGCGCCACTTCCGGCACTGACCCATGCGCCGCCTTGCCATAACCGCCGGGATCATCTTTTTGATCGACCAGATCACCAAGTACTGGATCGTACAGGTCCTTGATTTGAAAACACGGCTTGCCATCGACGTGCTGCCGCCGCTCCTGAATCTGCGCATGGCCTGGAATCGCGGCGTGAACTTCGGGCTATTCTCCGGCGACAGCGATGTGACCCGCTACATCCTGATTGCCCTGGCCCTCGCGATTTGCGTCGGCGTTGTCTACTGGGTCCGGCGCGACGGCGGCGGTAAGTTGGCCGAGATATCCGCCGGCATCCTAGTCGGTGGCGCCCTTGGCAATGTGGTCGACCGCTTTGTTTACGGCGCCGTTGCCGACTTTCTGAACATGTCCTGCTGCGGGATCAGCAACCCCTTTGCTTTCAACGTCGCCGATATCGCGATATTTGTGGGCGCCATAGGGCTTGTTTTCTTCACCGGACCGTCAAAAACTGCGACGTGACCTTCCTCGGAGCTTGCGCTAAGAGAACACCCATGAAGATGCGCCTGACCCTTTGGATCGCCGTTCTTGCCCTCGTGGCCGCAGGTTGCTCGCGGGGCGATCCCGAGCTTCTGAATCTTGCCGCAAACACCCGGACAGACGGGCCCGACGAATTTGCAGTGGTTCCGAACCGGCCGTTGGTGATCCCCGAGAACCTGGCCAGCCTGCCGCCGCCGAGACCCGGCGCGGAGAACCGGGCCGATGCGAACCCGCAGGTCGATGTGGTCGTGGCCCTTGGTGGCTCGGCAGCCAGTGCGCAACTTGACGGGAACCTGCGCGCCGATCAGGCCTTCGTGGTGCAGGTCACGCGCTACGGCGTCGACGGAAACATCCGCCAGCAACTTGCCGAGGAAGACCTGATCTACCGCCGTGCAAACGACGGGCGACTTCTGGAGCGGTGGTTCAATCTCAATATCTATTTCGACGCCTACGAGCCCCAGTCGCTGAACCAGCACGCCGAGATGGAACGCTTGCGCCGGGCGGGTGTTGCGACCGCGTCAGCGCCTCCTGAACTGCCCTGACACAAAGCGCTGTTGGCGGTCACAGACGCGCCAGCCTTCTTGATTGTAGGCCTGCCGAGCGTAAGTAACCGCAAAGGCAGGTACGGGATGAAAGAATGTTAAAGCGGCTTCTTGCGTCGGCGGTTGTTGTATCCACGCTGATATCTGGCGCGGCGCGTGCGGTGGAAGTGACCACAGGCACACTCGACAACGGACTCGAAATTGTTGTGGTCGAGGATCACCGCGCGCCTGCGGTTGTCCATATGCTCTGGTACAAGGTCGGCGCGGCGGATGAACCGCAGGGCAAATCCGGCGTCGCCCATTTCGTGGAACACCTCCTCTTTAAGGGTACGGACAAACTGGAAGTGGGTGAGTTTTCGCGGATCGTTTCTGCGAACGGCGGCACCGATAACGCCTTCACCTCCTGGGATACGACCGGCTATTTTCAGCGCGTTGCCGCCGACAGGCTGAGTCTGATGATGGAGCTTGAGGCCAATCGGATGCGCAACATCCGCCTGACCGAAGACGACATCGTGACCGAGCGGGATGTGATCCTCGAAGAACGCAACCAACGGACGGATTCAAGCCCCGGCGCGCTCTTCGGTGAGCAGCGTCAGGCCGCGCAGTATCTCAACCATCCCTACGGCATCCCGGTTATCGGCTGGCGGCACGAGATGGAGACGCTGTCCATGGAAGACGTTATGAGCTTCTACAACACCCATTATGCGCCCAACAACGCGATCCTGCTTGTCGCGGGCGACGTGGACCCCGACGAGGTCCTGGCGCTGGCGAACCAGCACTACGGGCCGATCGCGCCGAACCCCCACCTGCCGCCGCGTGTGCGCCCCGCCGAGCCACCCCAACTGGCCGAGCGGCGGGTCATGTTCTCGGACCCGCAGGTGACCCAACCCATCGTGATCCGCAGCTATCTGGCACCGGAACGCGACAGCGGTGCGCAGGAAAAGGCGGCAGCGCTGACTATTCTTGCGGACCTTTTGGGGGGCAACGGCGCGACATCTTTCCTGGGCAACCGGCTGGAGTTCGAAAACCAGAACGCTGTTTTCACCTCGGCCTTCTACCGCAGCCTGTCGCTGGACACGACGACGTTCACCCTTCTCGTCGCGCCCGTGCCCGGCAGAAAGCTGGAAGAGGCAGAAGCGGACCTCGACGATGCCATCGCCGCGTTCATGGCGGCGGGCGTTGATCCCGAGCAGCTTGATCGTGTGAAGATGCGACTACGGGCGGCGGACATCTATTCGCTCGACAGTTCTCGCGGGATAGCCGACCGCTACGGCAGCGCCCTGACAACCGGACTGACCGTTGAAGATGTGGAGGCCTGGCCCGAGATTTTGCAAGCTGTGACCGCCGAAGACATCATGGCCATCGCCGGCGAGGTCTTTGACAGGACACAGGCCGTTACCGGCTACCTGATGCGCGAAACCTCAGAGGTGACCCAATGATCCGGATAGTCCTTGCAGCCGTTCTCGCTTTCGTCGCATCGCTTCCGGCTCGCGCCGAGGTTGACATCCAGGTCGTGACTTCCCCGGGAGGCATCACCGCTTGGCTGGTCGAAGAGCGCTCGATCCCGTTTGTTTCGCTGGAAATCCGCTCTCGTGGCGGCACCAGCCTTGATGCGCCGGACAAGCGTGGCGCGACCTACCTGATGATGGGGCTCCTTGAAGAGGGCGCCGGCGATTATGATGCCCGCGCATTCACAGAGGCGCGCGAAAGCCTGGCCGCAGGGTTTGGGTTCGACGCTTATGCGGACGCCGTATCGATCTCCGCTCGCTTTCTGTCTGAGAACAAGGACGCATCTCTGGAGCTTTTGCGCCTGATGCTGCACGAGCCCCGTTTTGATCAGGAGGCGCTGGACCGTGTGCAGGGGCAAGTGCTTGCGACCGTCCGGTCTGAACTGCAGGATCCCGACACAATCGCCATTCGGCGCTTCTATAACGAAGCCTTTGGCACGCATCCATACGCCTTCCCGAGAACGGGCACCGAAGAGACCGTGTCGGCCCTGACGCGGGAGGATATGGTGGCAGCGCTTCAGGGCGCCTTTGCCAAAGACCGCATTGTCGTCAGCGCCGTGGGGGACATCGGGCCGGGCGAACTTGCCGAAGTTCTGGACATGCTGTTTTCCGACCTGCCGGATACCGGTGCACCCCTTGCCGGACCGGCGCCCTATCTTCTGGATGGTGGAACTACAGTCGTCGAATTCGACACACCGCAATCGGTCGCGGTTTTTGGCCACGAGGGCTTTGACCGGGACGATCCCGATTTCTTCGCCGCCGTGGTCCTGAACGAGATCCTCGGCGGCTCGGGCTTTGACTCGCGGCTTTATACCGAAGTGCGCGAAAAGCGCGGCCTGACCTACGGCGTCAGCACCTACCTGGCACCGCGGGAGTTTGGCGCACTCTTTCTCGGGCAGGTTGCCTCGGCCAACGACCGGGTGGCGGAAGCGATCAACGTGATCAAGGACCAATGGTCGGCCATGGCGATGGAGGGCGTGACCGAGGAAGAACTGGAAGCGACCAAGCTCTACCTGACGGGTGCCTACCCCCTGCGGTTTGACGGTAACTCGCGCATCGCTAAGATCCTGGCGGGAATGCAGTTGTCGAACCTTGAACCCGACTACGTGAACACCCGCAACGACAAGGTCACCGCAGTGACGCTGGAGGATGTTAAACGCGTTGCCGCCCGTCTCTTCCAGCCGGAAGAGTTGCATTTCGTTGTGGTGGGTGAGCCTGCGGGGTTGGACCCGAGTAACTGATTTCCCAACTGGTCGAATCGCGCGGGGTCATGCTAGGTTTGGTGGTATGCCCGACGGTGACCCCAACATAAGCCCCAGTTCAAACGAAAGACCGGTGATCCGGCAATTGGACGAATCCGCGATTAACCGCATCGCGGCGGGCGAGGTCGTGGAACGGCCATCCTCGGCGGTCAAAGAGCTTGTGGAAAACGCTCTCGACGCCGGGGCAGAACGGGTCGAGATCGCCTATGCCGACGGCGGCAAGACCCTTATCCGCGTTTCCGACGACGGCTGCGGCATGACCGCAGAAGACCTACCGCTGGCCGTGACGCGCCACGCGACATCCAAGATCGACGGCAGCGATCTTCTGAACATTCATACCTTCGGGTTCCGGGGCGAGGCTTTGCCGTCGCTTGCGTCGGTCGGGCGCTTGCGCGTGTCGAGCCGCGCGCAAGATGAGGCCCGTGAACTGGAGGTTGCGGGCGGACGCATGGGGCCGCTGAAACCCTGCGCCCATCCCACAGGGACGACGATTGAACTCAGGGATCTTTTCTACGCCACGCCCGCGCGGCTTAAGTTCCTTCGCAGCGACAAGGCCGAGGCTCAGGCGATCGCCGAGCAGGTCAAGCGGCTGGCCCTCTCATCGCCGCGGGTCGGTTTCACGCTGACGGATGTGTCGGGCGGTGGTGCAGGGCGGCAGGTGTTCCGTGCGGATCCGCAGTGCTTGCCAGGCGACGCCGATGCCCTTCTGAGCCGTGTCAGCGAGGTAATGGGCCGGTCTTTCGCCGATAACGCCGTGGCGCTGGATGCCGAGCGTGAGGGCATCCGTCTGTCCGGCTTTGCGGGATTGCCCACCTTTTCCCGCGGCGCGGCGGTTGCGCAGTACATCTTCGTCAATGGGCGCCCGGTGCGCGACAAGCAACTGACAGGCGCCCTGCGCGCGGCCTATGCCGATGTGCTGAGCCGCGACCGGCATCCGGTGGCCGTGCTTTTTGTCGACCTTGACCCGACGCGCGTCGACGTCAACGTGCACCCGGCAAAATCAGAGGTGCGCTTTCGCGAACCGGGTTTGGTGCGCGGACTTATCGTTTCGGGCCTGCGCCATGCCTTGGCCGACGCCGGACACCGCGCCTCGTCGAGCGTTGCCGAGGCAGCGCTTGGTGCTTTCACCCCCGAAACACCAGACGCGACGCGTGTCTATCAGATGGAGCGTCCCGCCTACCGCACCCCTGCGCCGACACAGACCATGGGGTTTGCCGAAGCCGCCGTGCCCTCGGCCCGCGTGGAAGAACCCGGTCCGCAGCCCGCCGACGGCCCCCTCGGTGCCGCGCGGGCGCAACTGCACGAAAACTACATCGTCGCACAGACACCGGGCGGCATCGTCATCGTCGATCAGCACGCCGCCCACGAACGGCTGGTCTACGAGCAACTGAAAGCGCAATACGCGGCAACCGGTATCGCGGCGCAGGCCTTGCTGATCCCCGAGATCGTGGAACTGTGCGCCGCCGAGGCGGAAACGCTGCTTCACCAGGCCGAAGACCTGATGGCGTTTGGCTTGACGATCGAGCCCTTCGGCGGGTCGGCGGTGGCGGTGCGCAGCACGCCGGCGGTGTTGGGCGAGGTCGACGCAAAGGCGCTGGTCCGCGATCTTCTGGATGAACTCAGCGACAGCGGGACCGCCACGGGGCTGAAGACACGTATCGACGCGGTGCTCTCGCGCGTGGCCTGCCACGGTTCGGTCCGGTCAGGCCGCGAAATGCGGGCTGACGAAATGAACGCGCTGCTCAGGCAGATGGAGGCGACGCCGCACTCCGGCCAGTGCAACCACGGGCGGCCCACGTATATCGAACTGAAGCTGGCCGACATCGAACGCCTGTTCGGACGCACATGATCCAGATTGGAGACCTGAGTTTAGACCTTTCGGACCCGGTGACGGCGCTGGCTTTTACCGGGCTGGCGCTGGCGTTGATCCTGCTCGTGCTGATCATCGCCACGCTGCGCGCCTCGAAACGCGCCAGCGAAACCGCCGAGCCCCTGGCCCGCGCGTTGGCCGGCCTTGGCGAGCGGGTGCAGGCGCTGTCGGACGGCCAACACCAGCTTTCGGGCGGTCTGACCCATGTCTCGGATGCGCAGGCCCGCGCGCAGGCTCAGATGATCGAGGCGATGGAGCGGCGGCTGGAAGAGGTTCAGAAATCCATGGGCGAGACGTTGCATGGCTCGGCCACACGCACGGCCCGCAGCCTGGGCGAGTTGCAGCAGCGGTTGGAAACCATCGACAAGGCGCAGGCCAATATTGAGAAGCTCTCGGGCAATGTTCTGGGTCTGCAGGATATCCTCTCAAACAAACAGACGCGCGGTGCGTTTGGAGAAATCCAGCTCAATGACATCGTGTCCAAGGCCCTGCCCTCCGACGCCTATGCGTTTCAGGCCACGCTGTCGAACGGGCGCCGCGCCGATTGCCTAATCCACCTGCCGAACCCGCCCGGCCCCATCGTCATCGACGCAAAGTTCCCGCTGGAAGCCTATGAAGCCCTGCGCGCAGCGCAGGCAGCGCAGCAGCAGACCGAAGCCGCCCGCGCCTTCCGAACCGCCGTAAAGACTCACATCAAAGCCATTTCCGAGCGTTATATCATCGACGGCGAAACCGCAGACGGTGCGCTGATGTTCCTGCCGTCCGAGGCGGTCTATGCGGAACTCCACGCTAATTTCGGCGAGGTGGTGCGCGAAGGGTTTGCTGCCCGCGTCTGGATCGTCAGCCCCACGACCTGCATGGCGACGCTAAACACCATGCGCGCAGTCCTCAAAGACGCGCGAATGCGCGAACAGGCGGGTGCGATCCGCAAGGAACTGGCCCTTCTTTACGCCGATGTGGACCGGCTGGGCGGTCGTGTAGAAAACCTCGACAGGCATTTCGGGCAGGCAGCTAAGGACATCGCCGAGATCAAGATCAGCGCCGACAAAGCTGGTCGCCGGGCGCAGCGGCTCGATAACTTCGACTTTGAAGAGCTTACGCCCGAAGGAGCCGAGGTTGTCCCGCTCGCGCGTCCCGATTCCTGAGACGCAGAAACGCTGGGCAAGCGCCGCATCGCCCCGTTAGGGTGTGCGCGACCAGAGGAGGGGCAGCCATGGCAGAATTCTTCGACGCACTCGAAACCCGCAGCGCCGATGCGCGCGCCGCGGATCTGGCAAATGCCTTGCCAGCGCAGATTGCCCGCGCGGCGGCACTGCCAGGATATGCGGCGAGCCTCGGAGGCGTGGCGGCTGGCGATGTGGTGTCGGTGGCGGATCTCGCCCGGTTGCCTGTCCTGCGCAAGTCCGCGCTTGGCACGGCGCAGGCGGCCGAAAAGCCCCTTGGCGGGTTCACGGCGAAACCGGCGGCGGCGTTCGCCCATATCTTCCAGTCGCCCGGTCCGCTCTACGAGCCCGGAGATATCAGCGCGGACTGGTGGCGGCTCGGGCGGTTCTTGCACGCAGCCGGTGTTGGCCGTGGTGATATCGTTCAGAACTGCTTTGGCTATCACCTGACGCCTGCGGGCATGATCTTTGAATCCGGGGCGCGCGCGGTAGGCGCTGCGGTACTGCCCGCGGGGACCGGGCAAACCGAATTGCAGGTACGCGCCGCCCACGATATCGGCACCACTGCCTATGCCGGCACGCCGGACTATCTGAAAGTCCTTCTGGACAAAGCCGATGAAGACGGCCTGCCCCTGAAGATCACCAAGGCCACGGTGTCAGGCGGTGCGCTCTTCCCTTCGCTCCGGCAGGCCTACGCCGACCGCGGGATCGCGACGCTGCAATGCTATGCCACTGCGGATCTGGGCAATATCGCCTATGAAAGCCCGGCCATGGAGGGGATGATCGTCGACGAGGGCGTGATCGTCGAAATCGTGCGCCCCGGTACCGGCGACCCGGTGCCCGAGGGGGAGGTTGGCGAGGTCGTTGTGACCACGCTCAACCCCGACTATCCGCTTGTCCGTTTTGGCACGGGGGATCTGTCGGCGGTCCTGTCCGGTGCCAGCCCTTGCGGACGCACCAATATGCGGATCAAGGGCTGGATGGGGCGGGCCGACCAGACGACGAAGGTGAAGGGGATGTTCGTGCGGCCCGAGCAGGTGGCCGAGCTTGTGGCCCGGCACCCCGAAGTCGCCCGGGCGCGCATAACCGTCACCCGGGAAGATGAGCGCGATGTCATGGCCGTGGCGGTGGAAGCGGTCGGGATTGATCCGGCGAACGTGGCGGCCAGCGTCGAGGCCACTCTGAAGCTCAAGGGCGCTGTCGATGTCGTTGCCCCCGGCAGCCTTCCCAATGATGGCAAGGTCATCGACGACCAGCGCAGCTACGACTGACTGTGGCCATGTCCTGCAACAAAAAAGCCGCCCTTGGGCGGCTTCTTTTCTTCGGTTTGTGCTGGCTTAGCCCTGGCGGGCTTTGAACCGGCGCTGCGTCTTGTTGATCACGTAGACGCGGCCCTTGCGGCGCACGACGCGACAGTCGCGGTGCCGGCTCTTGAGCGAGCGGAGCGAGTTCCGGACCTTCATGGCCTTCTCCTCTTTTCGCGGCGCGCGGGCGCCTTAGGTTCCTGTTCTGGCCTGGCCCAGCAATGGGTCTGGCCGGTGGTGGGCACGACTGGGATCGAACCAGTGACCCCTACGATGTCAACGTAGTGCTCTACCGCTGAGCTACGCGCCCGTTCTTTGCGCAAGGCCGCCCCGTCTTGCTCGTTTCGCGACCCTTGGGTCCAGAACGCACAAGACGCGGGGTCTGCCCGCGCCGGTGGACGGTCTATAAAAGGGTTCCGGGGCCACTGCAAGGGCTTTTGGTGCGCTTCCGTTTATGGCAGTAACTATGGGTGAAAGGACCCCGATGCCCAAGGCCCCGTATACTCTCTCAGAGCCTGCCCACCGTACATCGAGCGTTGTTTTTGCCTCGCCACACAGCGGGCGCGAGTATCCTGCGCCGTTTCTGAGAGCGTCGGTTCTGGATGAAATGGCGATCCGGTCTTCCGAAGATGCCTTTGTCGACGTTCTTTTTGGTGAGGCGCCCGCCGTCGGTGCGCCCCTGATCTGCGCCAACGTCCCCCGCGCCTATGTTGATCTCAACCGAAACGCCGACGAGCTTGATCCGGCGCTGATCGAGGGCGTCAAGCGTGGCGCCCATAACCCGCGGGTAAATTCGGGCCTCGGCGTCGTGCCAAGGGTTGTGGCAGGCGGACGTGCTATCTATCGGGGCAAGATCAGCCAGAAAGATGCCCAAGGTCGCCTCGTTCAGGCGTGGCATCCTTATCATGACCGGCTTCAGCGGTTGCTTGACGAAAGCCATTTCCTATTCGGCTCGGCGATCCTGATCGACCTGCATTCAATGCCGCATGAAGCGATCGAGGGGATCAAACGCGCGGGTGCTTCCCAGGCCGATGTGGTCCTAGGCGACCGTTTCGGTGCGGCGGCCCACCACGACGTCGTCGATCAGGTGGAGGCGGCATTTGCCGGTGTCGGTCTGACCGTGGCCCGCAATGCGCCCTTCGCCGGGGCCTACATTACGCAGCACTATGGTCGCCCTGCGCGCAACCAGCATGTGATTCAGGTCGAAATCGACCGCGGTCTTTACATGGACGAGAGCAAGATTGCGCCGAACGCCTGCTTTGATGACTTCCGCCGACTCATGACCCAAGTCATGCGCGACGTCGCGGAAATTGGCCGAGACCACGCCGCGCTTGCCGCGGAATAGACGCCCTTAGCTGAAGATGCGGTAGTAGAGCCAGTCGGGCAGAAACTGACTGAGCCGGAACACCATCGAAAAGCCCCAGGGGAAGCTCATCTTGAAGCGATCGCTGGCCATATGCTCGAACATGATCTGCGCCGCCGGTTCAGCATCCATGATGAACGGCATGGAAAAGTCGTTCTTGTCGGTCAACCGGGTTCGGATGAAACCGGGGTTCACCAGTTGCACGTCGATGCCGGTCTTGCGCAGATCGGCATGCATGGACTCTGCCAGCACCATGGTACCGGCCTTCGATGCGCCATAGCCGATGGATCCGGGCAGTCCGCGGAAGCCCGACAAGCTGCCGGTGATCACGAAGTGACCTTCGTCGCGGTCCACAAACCGAGGCATGACCGCTCCGATGACGCGCAAGGCACCGGTGAAATTGATATCGGCCATCGCAACGGCGGGTTCAGGGTCCCACTTTTGCGCGGGCATGGGCCAGTATACGCCGGCGATGTAGACGACGCCGTCCACCTGCCCAAGCTCGGCTGCGGCGGCAAAGACCGATTCGTCATCGGCCACATCAACAGGGATATAGGTGGCCTTTCCTGGCAACTCGGCGACAAGGTCCGCAAGCCGGTCCGGGTTGCGGGCGGAAAGCACCAGCTCGACGCCTGCACGGCTCATCTTATGAGCCAGCGCACGCCCTAGCCCCTCGCTGGCGCCAACCAGCCAGTAGCGCTTTCCTGCCCAGTGCCTCATCGTCTGTGTCCCTATGCGGCGTCGCGCCGGTCGTCTTCGGTTACCTGCATGGCGGGGTTCGGCCGTATCGTGGCCACCAGTTCCGCGACCTTTATTCCGAACTTGCGGAACTGACTGCGGTTGATGATCACGCCGTCGCCGACCAGGTACATCCAGTCGGTGGCGCTGAGCACGTGCCCTCCTGATTCTTCGGGCAATCTAATGTTGTAGCGTAACAAAACGCTGGCACCTGTCTGCGAGCCTTCGCCCTGGCCGACGACATCGTCGGCCTCGGCGATGATGCGACCGCCGTCCCCGATGGTCAGGCGCCATTCGCGTTTTTGCACAGCGCCGGAATCGTAGGCGAAGTCTTCGGCCATGGTGCCCTTGTTGCCGTCCCAGGATGCCTCAAAATCAGCGGTGAAGCGCGAGGTGACGCGGCCCGTCGGCCCGTAGATGACCCCTTCGCACAAAAGCGGGCCGTTGAGGTGTTGGCGGATGTCGAATTCAGGCCCGAGCCCGGCGTAGTCCTCGGGGGTCTGGGCGGTGAATCCGATGAGTCTCCTGGCGAAAAACACACCGAGTGCGGTGAGCGCAACGCCGAGCAGGATATATGCGGCTATGTCCATGATCAGCTTTCTTTGATGGGTGTCGCAATCAAAAGCGCGATTGCGATCAGTTTCAGCGCGCAGGGTAGAAGCGCGTAGAGGATCGTCAGCGTGGTGAGGGCGGAAGCAGGGTTGTCGGTACCGCCGGACTGAAAGCCCGAGGCCTCCAGCACCGGCAGCAAGAGCACGGCCGCGAAGGCCAGCGTGAATTTCGACACAAAGGACCAAAGGCCAAAGCCCTGGGCCGCCCGTGGCGCGATCTGCGCCATGCGTCCGGCGAAGATCGCCGGCAGCAAGGTCATGTCCGCGCCAAGGGCTGCGCCCGAGGCCAGACAGATCACCGCGAAGGCCAGGGCATCTCCAGTACCCAGGGTCGCGGCGCCTCCGAAGGACAGGATGGCCAAGACCATGCCTGTCAGAAGAACGGGTTTGGGGCTGAAGCGGGCGGCAAGCCAACTCCAGATCGGGGCCGAAAGCGCGGCGGCAAGGAAGAAGGCCAGAAGGTAGACGCCTTCCCATCCCGGCAGCCCGAGGCGGCTTTCGACAAAGTACAGAAAAAGGGTGGAACTGACCGCGACCGGCGTCGCGTTGGCCAGCGCAATCCACAAGAGCCGCCGCGCCAGCGCGTCGCGCAGGATGGGCCCGATGCCAGCGGCCGGCGCTTCGAGCGACGCGCTCCATTCCTCGCGCATGGCCCAACTGGCGATCACCACCAGCACCGCAAAACCGACGGCGAAGACCGCGAAAGCGCCCCCACCGAGACCTGCCAGCGCCGTCGGCGCCACCGCCGCAGCGCAGATACCAAGAAGCGCGCCGGTTTCCCGCCAGCCGGCGACGCGCGTATGGCCGGTGGGCCCGAGGCTGTCGGCCTTGGCCACGCCTTGCGCATAGAAGTTGATGGTTAGAAAGCTGAAACCGGAAAAAAGCAACGCGAGCGTCAGCGCAAACCAGGCCAGCGGTGCAATTGGCGGCGTGACGGCAAAAAGCCCGACCATGGCCAAGGCCATCAGCGCCGCGCCGCATGCCACAGCGAGGCCGCGCCGGCGGCCGAGACGCTCGCTGAGCCAGCCAAGGGCGGGGTCCTGGAGGACGTCGAGCAGGCGGAGGCCGAAAAGCACGAGCGCCGACGTAGTGAGACCGACACCAAAATTGTCGACATAGAACTTTGGCGCATGGATATAGATCGGCAGGCCCGCTGCCGAGAGCATCGCGGCAAAAAGCGCGAAGGCGCCCAGCCGGTCGTCCTTGCGCGCCACGGCGGCCCCTGGGATCGCGGCAGCGGTCATCTGGATACCTCGGCCTCGGGTGGCTTCGGGCGGACGCGGTAGACGGCGCCCTTCCACCAGAGTTTCAGCGCCTGCCAGTGGATCAGGCCGAGCACGCGGCGCGAGCCGAAGGGGCGGCGCAGGCAGGCGCCGAGGATGGAGCGGTTCGTCAGCGGTGCGCGTTTGCCGGTCAGTGTCGCCAGAAGCCCGCCGTTGCCCGCGCTGTAGTCAATCCAGATGCCGATACGGTCCTCCCGGATATCGAAGCGGAAGGTGTAGCCACCCTCGATCTTCTGGAACGGCGAGACGTAGAAGATCTTGTCCGCGGTCAACGTGTCGTGCCGCGTGATGGGCTGCCGGTCATTCCGGTAGCATAGGTAAGAGTGGCGTTCGCCGAAGGTGTTGGTCACCTCGGAAATGACCACGCGCAGGCGGCCTTCTGCGTCATGGCAAAGCCAAAAACTGACCGGGTTGAAGACATGTCCGAAAACCCGTGGCTGCGCGATCAAAAGAAGCTTGCCGGATGCCTCCAGTCCGCGTTGGGCCAGAACATCGCGCACCCAGGCTGGGCCGCGACCTGCGCCCGGCGCGCCGCCATGGTCGGTGTCCCATAGGCTTGTAAGGTTGCCGGCGTTGCGCCCGAAAAGAGACGGGCGACGCAACTCTGCTTCGGGGTCGAGGCAGAGGTAGTCCACCCGGTACCGAAAATCGTTGTCGATCCCGCCCCGGCGCCCATGAAAGGTCTCGCCCTGAATATGATCGAGGGTGCCCGTCACTCGGCTGCCATCAGCATACCGGCGTCGCGGCCCATGGCCTCGACCACGTCGACGGCGCTGGCAAGCCCGTCTTCGTGGAAGCCGTCTTTCATCCAAGCGCCGCAAAACCACGTGCGGTTGGTGCCGTTGTGGGCGCGCAGCACGTCCTGCGCCTTGAGCGCGCCAAGGTCATAGACCGGGTGGCGGAAGGTACAGGTGTCGTAGATCAGATCCTCGCGAATCCGCTGCGTAGCATTGAGCGTCACGAACATCGGATCGTCCATGGGGATGGGCTGAAGCGAGTTCATCCAATAGGTCAGGTCGATCCGGTCGTCGGTCTTGTCCGCGGTTTCGGTATAGCACCACGACGACCAGGCCCTGCGCCGCTTGGGCATCAGCGAGGTATCGGCGTGCAGCACCGCTTCGTTCGGTTGGTATTTGATCGCGCCAAGCGCCGCGCGCTCGGTCGGGTTGGCGTCGGAAAGAAGCCGCAGTGTGTCATCGGAATGGGTGGCAAAGACCACCTCGTCAAAGCCTTCGACGCCGCCGCCCTTACACCGGACAGTGACCGAGCCTGCCCGGCGCGACACAGCCGTCACCTCGGCTCTGAGACGCAGGTCGACGCCCTGTTGGGTCAGTGATGCTTCAAGCCGGTTCACATATTCAATAGATCCGCCTTTGACCGTATACCACTGGTGCTGCCCGGTGTGGCTGAGAAGCGCGTGGTTTTTGAAGAACCGGACAAGCGCGGCCGCCGGAAAATCAAGGATCTGTTCCTTGGGCGTCGACCAGATAGCACCGGAGAAGGGCAAGAGATAGTAGTCGCGAAACCAGTCGCCCGTCCCAAGCTTGTCCAGAAGCGCGCTGATCGTCATCTCGGGATCGTTTGCCGCGGCAAGGGCGTGCCGGTTGAAATGGACGATGTCGCGCACCATCCGCAAAAAGCGCGGGCTGACGATGTTACGACGCTGCGAGAAAAGCGTGTCGAGGGAATTCAACGCATACTCAAAGCGCCCACCGCGAAAGGAGCCCGCGAAGCTCATGGAGGATTTGGCGACCGGGACGCCCAGTTCGTGAAAGAGCGCCGCAAGGTAGGGATAGTTGGCGTAGTTGAAGACGATGAAGCCCGTATCGACCGGCTGATCGCCACGTTTCCCGGCGACAATGGTGCGCGCATGCCCGCCCAGCCGCGATGCCTCTTCGAACAATGTGACGTTGTGCTGGCGTGCCAGAAGGTGGGCTGCGCCCATGCCTGATATGCCGCCGCCGATCACCGCAACGCGTTTCGGAGCCGTGGCTTGGGTTTCAAACGGCATTTGGTCGTCCTTCCGGGGTTAAGTGCCTGTACTTTGTAGAGTTGTACGGACCCGACCGATAAGCGGATCAATGCGCATGCGATGTTTCTGGAAAACTTTGATCCAATCCCGCCAAGCCCCCGTAATCACCGTATGCTGACCGAACAGGTGCAGTCTCAGGAAACGGGTGCGCAGCCCTTAGCCCTCCCCTATACCAAGGGGGAGCGGGCGACTGCGCGCCGGAATGGGAAACGCCCTATGACGTCAGCCGACGTGAAAGAGGACAAATGGATCGATTGCGTTGTGCAAATCCATGCACAGCGCGACCAAACCGCCTTCAGGGCGCTTTTTGATCACTTTGCGCCTAAGGTGAAAGGCTTTCTGATGCGGTCTGGTATGACCGCGTCTCTGGCAGAAGAATGTACGCAGGACGTGATGGCAACGCTCTGGCACAAGGCACATCTGTTCGATCCCACGCGGGCCAGTGTTGGTACGTGGATCTTTACGATTGCCCGAAATCGCCAGATCGACATCCTACGCAAGCAACGGCGCCCGGAACCCGAAGACCTCGAATGGGGCCCTTCGGCGGAACCGGACCAGGAAGAGGTCATGGCACTCCAGCAGGACAGCGCGCGACTCAGCGCTGCCTTGGCGGAATTGCCGGAAAAACAACGGGACCTGATCGAGCGGGCCTACTTCGGCGAATTGTCGCACAGCGAAATTGCCGATGCCACTGGCCTCCCACTTGGGACTATCAAGTCTAGAATAAGGTTGGCGCTGGAGAGATTGCGCCATTCGATGAGATGAACGAGATGCAAATTAATCATCACCTGAGCGACGAGCTCCTGATGGCCTACTCGGCAGGTATCCTGCCCGAGGCTTTCAGTCTGGTCGTCGCGACGCACATCTCAATGTGCGACGAGTGCCGCGCCCGTTTGGCGAGCTTCGATGCCATTGGTGGCGCGATGATGGACCAAGCGGCCGGCGCAGACGTTTCCGACGACAGTTTCGCGAGCACGCTGAAGCTGATAAGCGACGGCCCGAAGGATGCGATCCTGACCGAGCGTGTTCCCGCCTCGAAGGTGCCCGCTCCCCTGCACCAGTACCTACCCGAAGGCGGCCTTGATGCTATTCGCTGGCGGTCGGTGGGAATGGGTGTGAAGCAGGCAATCCTGCCGACGTCGAAAGACGCGTCGGTACGTCTTCTGAAGATTCCAGCGGGTGTTGCGGTTCCGGATCACGGCCACCGCGGTACAGAACTTACACTGGTTCTGCAGGGGGCTTTCCGGGATGACCATGACCGTTTTGGTCCTGGTGATCTGGAAATCGCGGACGAAGACATGCACCACACGCCTGTGGCGGAGGACGGCGAAGACTGCATTTGCCTTGCCGCCACGGATGCGCCGCTGCGGTTTAACGGGCTTCTGCCGCGCATCGCGCAGCCCTTCGTCGGGATCTGAAACAGACCGTCAGGCTCGTTTGCGAGCCGCCAGCCGTTCGCGGTGGATGGTGTAGACCCCCGTCGCGATGATGATAGCCGTGCCGACCCAGGTCCAGAAGTCTGGCAGTTGGTGAAAGACCAGCCAGCCGTACATCGTGCCCCATACCATGATCGAATAATGGACCGGCGCGACGACGACGGCTTCGGCCACCTCCAGTGCCTTGATCACCAGAAGCTCGGCCACCCCGGCGAGGATGGCGATGCCGCAACACAGCGCGATCTCCAGTGTGCCCAAGGGCCATTGCCACACAAACGGCAGGGGAATGGTCAGCAGGGCGCTACCCACCAGCGCGGTATAGGCGACGGTCGTAATCGTCCTGTCATCGGCGGCAAGATAACGCGAGATGATCTGGCGGACCGAAAAGAGCGCCGCGGCGGCCATCACGAGCAGGACCGCCGGATGCACCACGCCCATGCCGGGGCGGATCACGATCAGCGTTCCGAGAAAGCCGATAGCGACGGCTGCCCACCGGCGAAAACCAACTTTTTCGCGCAGGATAACGGCGCCGAGCACCGTGACAATAAAGGGCGCGATGAAGGTCACCGCGATAGCATCGGCCAGCGGCACAAAGCTGATGCCGGTGATGAACAGTGTGGCCGAGCCAACCGCCACGGCGCCCCGCGTGATTTGCAGAATAGGGTGCGCCGTAGCAAGGATCCTGTGCCCCTTCCAGACGAGAAACCCGAAGACGGCGACGAGCAGCCCAAGCTGTCGCGTCCAGACGATCTGGATCGGATCGAGCGAGGAGGTCAGGAATTTTGCTTGGGTATCGACCGCGGCAAAGAGGAACATCGCCAGCCCCATATACACGAGCCCGCGCCCGTTCTCGACGGGGCGCGCCGGACGCGCGGTCGCGATCGGCGTGGCGGGAATTGCGATGTCGGATCTCCTGACAGCTGTCGTTAGCCTAGGTCAATCATGCTGGCGCGTCCATCGCGCGCGTTAGGACGAACCCGTCCAGCCGTCCAGGTCTTCGAGCAGGCGCGTGACCTCTTCGTCGTGGATGCCAAGCCCGTCGAAATGAGAGGCGATGTTCTCCAGATATGCGCGGCTTGTGCCGAGAAATCCGGTTCCCGTGGCAAGGAATTTGATCTGGTCGGCCCGGGTGATCTCGTTGTCGATCAGTTCGGCGTTGTGGTCGGCTACAAAGGTCAGGGCCTCGACCGAAGTGTCGCTAAGATCAGCGGTCACACATCGGGGGATATAGGCAGGGCCGATCCGCTCTCGCCGCCAGAGAACTTCGGTTTCCTCTGCCACCTGCGCCGCCGGAATGCGGAACACGAGACCGTCGCAACCGTCCCCGTAGTCAAGCGCGGCCATCAGTCCCGGCTGTTCGACCGTGCCGCGCCCCCCGTGGATATCCTTGAGGATGAAGCGCCGGGCGTGGTCCGGTACAGAGGCCCGGCGTACCGTGTCAAAGTGGATGGCCGGGTTCCACATAAGCGATCCGTAGGCAAAAACCCAGATATCACCTTCTGGCAGGGTCGCCAGAGCGGCGGCGCGGTCGGCCTCGCGTTCTTCGTCTGTTAGCCACCATCCTGTGGTCAGGCCGTGTTCTTTGACCAACTCCGCCAGACGTTCGGTGCTCATATCGCGCAGGTTTGACGCCTCCGCCGGCGTGATTTGATCCGCAAGCTCGGGATGAAAGCGGAAAGGATCTGTGAACACCATCGCCCGTGCTAGCTCAGCCAGCGCTTACGGCGTCGGTAGCTGCGCACGTCGCGAAAGGACTTGCGCCCTTCTTCGGACATGCCGAGGTAGAACTCCTTTACGTCGGGGTTTTCGCGCAGGTCCGCCGCAGGTCCGTCCATGACGACGCGCCCGGATTCGAGGATATAGCCATAATGGGCAAACCTGAGCGCGACATTGGTGTTCTGCTCGGCCAGAAGAAAACTGACGCCTTCTTTCTCGTTCAAAGACTTCACGATACCGAAGATCTCTTCAACGAGCTGCGGGGCAAGGCCCATGGACGGTTCGTCAAGCAGGATCGTCTCGGGCCGAGACATGAGTGCCCGCCCGATGGCGCACATCTGCTGCTCGCCGCCCGAGGTATATCCGGCCTGGCTTTTGCGGCGTTCCTTGAGACGCGGGAAGTAGGTGTAAACAAGGTCGAGATCGGCGTCGATACCACCGCGTCCGTCGGTGCGGGTATAGGCCCCGGTCAGCAGATTTTCTTCGACGGTCAGGTGCTCGAAACAGTGGCGGCCTTCCATAACCTGTATGACCCCGCGCTTCACCAGATCCGAAGGGTTCATATCCTGGATGACCTCGCCGCGGTAGGCGATGCTGCCCTTGGTGACCTCGCCGCGCTCGGAGCGCAGAAGGTTCGAAACAGCTTTCAAGGTCGTCGTTTTGCCCGCCCCGTTGCCGCCGAGAAGAGCGGTGATCCCGCCCTGCGCGACCTTCAGCGAAACCCCTTTCAACACCAGGATCACATGGTTGTAGATCACCTCGATATTGTTGACCTCGAGAAGCGTTGTCTCGGTTTCGCCGCTGTCCAGCATGCCTCTATCTATCCTCCCTGCATCATGGCGGTTGACTGTCGCCTGAGCGTGCTTATCAGCTCGTCCGCGCCGAGCCAGTTTATGGGCTGTGCCGATCCCGCTGCCAGACCGGCCTGATACAGTTGTCGGGTAAAACTCGCACAGAAAGCGGCCTTTTGACCATTCTGAAGGTCGCAATCCGGTCCGGGCCAGACCTCGGGTGCCAGCACGCCCCGAACGGTCCACCCCTGTTCTTGGGCAAAAAGCAGCGTTTCTATCGCGGACGAACGAAAAAGTTCGTCGTTGGCGATAGCCGAGGCGCGGCTAACCACGCCCGGCAGCGAATGTTCGGGTTCTTCGAATGGGAAGCCCTCGGTGGTGTTTAGGAAGATATAGAGGGTCGGTTGCACGTTCGCCTCGGCCAGACCTTGCAGAAAGAGGCCCTGCCGGGTTGCACCGTCGATGTAGAGACTGTCGTCGATGCGGCGTGGCGGGAAGGCCACAGGGATTGCTGACGACGCCAAGAGTGCCTCGCGCATGCAACCGGTGCGTTGCGGGTTGGCGGACGAGGCCATGCTTGTCAGATCGAACACTTCGAAGAAGCCCGAGTTCAGGTTAACCGCACCAACAAGAAGACTGCGCCGCTCCGAGGCAGCGGCGATGCTGTCGGTCAGAGGGCCGTCGAGATGGCCGTCGATCGTTCTACCAAGGGGCGACGGATCCCAGAGCGATGTCCGGCCCACGAGTTCCACGGTATTGCGCCTGCGCAGAATCCTTTCTTCACTCACGCCATAGTAGACCTGCGCAAGCTCGTCATCGTATTCCGGCCCGGCAAAGACAAAGGGCGCGATCAGGGCGCCCGTTGAAACGCCGGTGACCACGTCGAAGGCTTCTGGTCGCTGGCTCACGGGGTTCCCGCTCCATCCGTTCATGAAGCCTGCGCTGAAGGCACCCCATTGTCCCCCTGACGAGAACACGGCGACGTTGATCGGCGCCGCGACCGTTCGGGGGCGCGCCTCGTCGGTCGCCCTGCGTGTAAAGACCCCGGCCATGGAGTTCACGGTCGATGACATCATCTCGACGACCGGCGGCGGACGGGAAATCGTCAGCGGCGCGCGCTGCGTTCCGGCCAGCGCGCTGTCTCCCAGACGCATTTCCATGCAGACGTTGTCAGGCGGAAGCGGAGACGCACAAGCCCCCAAGAGTATTGGAAGGATCAGCAGTACGAGATATCGGAACATGGCAACGCATCACCGGTAAAAGGCCCTGCCCCCAGTGGGGCAGGGCTGAAGGTAGAGCCTTAGCAGCCGGCCTCTATCCCATTTTCTGCTGCGAAGGCTGCGCTGTCCTCCGCAACGAGGGGCATGATCACGTCCTTGTCAGATTCGATGTAGTCCGTGATCAGCGTCCAGGTCTTGGCTGAGGCATCCCATTGTTGGACCATACCCAGCCCGTCGCCGCCATGGTTCTCGCAGGATACCTTAAAGGCCGGGCCGAATTCCGGAAGGCCCAGTTCGGCCATGCGGGCCTCGGTGATTTCCAGTGCCTCCATCCCGTCGCGCATCATTGCGGGCGTGATCTCGCTGGTACCGTGGATCTCCTGCGCTTTGCGGGCTGCTTCCGCGGCCAACATCGCGGCGTACATACCGCGACTGTAAAGCACCGTGCCGACCTGATCGCCCGCGCCGGCGGCTTTGCCTGCATCTACGACGTACTTTTGGATGTCTGCATAGATCGGATAGTCCATGCCGGTTCCGTGCATGGCCAGCGACTTGTAGCCGTTGGCACCGTCACCGGCGGGCAGCACGTCATTTTCCGAGCCGGACCACCAGACGCCAATGAAGTTCTCCATCGGGAAGCGGATATTGGCGGCTTCCTGGATGGCCACCTGGTTCATCACGCCCCAGCCCCACATCAGTACGTAGTCGGGTCGCTCGCGGCGGATCTGCAGCCACTGGCTTTTCTGTTCCTGGCCGGGGTGGTCCACGGCGATCGGCAGGAAGTCGAAGCCATGCTTTGCCGACAGCTCTTCCAACGTGCGGATCGGTTCCTTGCCGTAGGCCGAGTTGTGGTAGACTAGGGCGATCTTCTTGCCGTTGATGTCGCCACCGTTCTCGTCAAGGATGTGGTTCACCGCGATCGAGGCGCCGTCCCAGTAGTTGGCCGGGTAGTTGAAGATATGGCTGAAGACCGAGCCATCCTTGGCAGAGGTTCGCCCGTATCCCATCGAATGGATCGGGATACCATCGGCCGTCGCTTTCGGGATCAGCTGATAGGTGATGCCGGTCGAGAGCGGCTGGTAGACAAGGCTGCCTTCGCCCTTGGTGGCCTCGTAGCACTCAACGCCCTTTTCGGTGTTGTAGCCCGTCTCGCATTCGATCATCCGGACCGGCACGCCGCCGATGCCGCCGTCACGCTCGTTCAGGAGCGTAAAGTAGTCGGCATAGCCATCGGCGAACGGGATGCCGTTAGCGGCGTAAGGGCCGGTACGGTAGCTGAGGCTGGGGAACACGAGGTCCGCCAGCGCGGGACCCGCAGCCATTACGGCCGCCATGGCCGCCATGGTCAGTTTCGCTTTCATCGGAACATTTCCTCCCTTTGTCATTGTCCGATTGCCCCGGATCGTTCGCCCGGGGTCATTTCACCCGCTCCACCCTAGTGGGGGAACGGCCAAAGCCGAAGTTTTTCTTTTGCCAGACGCCAGAGTTGCGCCAGCCCATGGGGCTCGAGGATAAGGAAAATCACGATCAGCGCGCCAATGATGATGAATTCCAGATGCGCCGCCAGGTCCGTGGGCCAGCCCAGTCCGCCCACAAGGATATTCTTCAAAAGCACCGGCAGTAGAACGATGAAGGCCGCCCCGGCGAAAGACCCGAAAATCGATCCGAGCCCACCTATGATGATCATGAACAGCACGATAAAGGATTTCTGGATACCGTAGACCTCGCCCACCTCCACGGCCCCGAGGTAGACCGCAAAGAAAAGCGCCCCGGCGATGCCGATGAAAAAGGACGAGACGGCGAAGGCCGACAGTTTCGCTTTCAGGGGGTTCACGCCGATGATCTCGGCCGCGATGTCCATATCCCGGATCGCCATCCAGGTCCGTCCGACAGTGCCGCGGGTCAGGTTCCGCGCCAGCCAGGCGCAAAGCGTCACGAAGACGAGGCAGATAAGGTACTTCGCCCAGGCTTCGGTGTTGGGGCCGGTGACCTCGATACCGAAGACCGTGCGCTCAGGGGCGCTGATCTGACCCGAGGCCGAGTAGTTGTAGAACCAGGGCACCTTGTTAAAGAGCCAGACCAGGAAGAACTGCGCGGCCAGCGTGGCCACGGCCAGGTAAAACCCCTTGATCCTGAGCGATGGCAGCCCAAAGAGCACGCCGACGGCCGCCGTCACGCCACCGGCAAGCAGGATGTGAATGACAATGGATATATCCGGGAAAGCCGTCATCAGCTTGTAACAGGCATAGGCGCCCACTGCCATGAATCCGCCAGTGCCCAGGCTCACCTGTCCGCAGTACCCCGTCAGTATATTCAGACCGATAGCGGCGATTGCATAAATCAGGAAGGGCACGAAGACCGCGTTAGCCCAGTAGTCGTTAATGATAAAAGGGATCACGCCGAAGGCGACTGCCAGCAGGATGTAATAGCGATAGCGGTCAAACCTGATCGGGAAGGTCTGGCTGTCATCAACGTAACTGGTGCTGAAGTCACCGGCTTCACGGTAGAGCATGGGCTCTCCTTCTCCTGATCCAAGCGCCGCCGGCGCCTTCATTTGTTGGGCGCGACCGGACTGCGCGGCGCAAGGGCGCGGGTGGAAAACGCTTGGTTTCCAAGGCGAAACAGTCCTCCGGCGGAACTGAGAAACAGTTTAACTTAATTGTCATTAGGAAATCTGATTTTTTGTCGAACTTTGCCACAATCACGCCACGATTGTTGAGCAAATCCATAAAAGTGTAATCGAGAGTGGCAGAGTAGCGAGGAGTATCGGAGATGTCAGTGAACGCAAAAATGGGACGCATCGTTGCCCTGTATGAAGCCGGCGCCATCAGCAGCGAGGAAATGCGCGATGCTGAAGCGGCGATGAAGCTTGGCCGTGGTCTGGAAGACCTGCCCACGGAGTTCGCGGCGGATCTGATGGATGGCTGCGCCGAGCCGCAGCGCGACAAACGCGCGTTTGGCGGAGCCGTCCAGGTGATCGGACTTGGTTCGGTGACCGCTCTTGTAATGAACCAGGCGGGCGTCCCGCTGGAACTGGTGCTTGGCTGCGCAACCTGCGCCCTTGTCGCCGCCGGCGTGTCGATGATGTCGAGCCGCCGCACCGTATAACCCTCAGAGTGGGTGGAAGGCTTAGCCTTCCTTCCGCAAGTCGTCTGAATTGAGCCTGCCTTGGTCCGTCGCTTGTCCCACTCGCCCCGAAAGAAACCCGAAACGGGACCAAACCCGTCAAATTCGAAACAAACTTCGGAAGCATAAAACTCACAGTAGTAAAGAGGACTAGTAAAATGGCGATCAAAGCAAAACTGAACCGGATCATCGCGCTCTACGAAGCTGGCGCTCTGTCTGACGAAGAATTTGCGGCGGCCAAAAAGCGCCTCGGCGCCTAAACCGTCGACCCGACCGTCCGTACACGTACTGCACACACACGAGTATAGGGACTTGTCTCCATGGCTATTTGCACACGAGCCAGACTGAACCGCGTCATCGCCCTGTTCGAGGCCGGCGCGATTTCCATCGAAGAGCTTGCCGAAGCCAAAAAAGCGCTGATGCGCGGCTAGGCTTCGGACCGAGGGACCGGCCGGGGTGTATGCACAGATCCCGGTCATACTCGCTCGATAATCTTCTCGCCAAACAGGCCCTGCGGCCGGAACACCAGGAAAATGAGCGCCAGGACGTAGGCGAACCAGTTTTCCGTGGCGCTGAAGGTCAGCCCTGTCACCTCGCGGAACCCCGGCGAGGTGACCAGGAATTCGAAGAGCTTCTCGCCCACCCCGATGATCAGCCCGCCCACGATGGCGCCCGGGATCGAAGTAAAGCCACCCAGCATCAGGACGGGAAGCGCCTTTAGCGCAATAAGGCTGAGCGAAAACTGCACGCCTGACTTTGCGCCCCACATGATGCCTGCGACCAGAGCCACGAAGCCGGCGATGGACCAGACCAGAACCCAGATGAAGTTGAGCGAAATACCAACCGACAGGGCGGCTTGGTGATCGTCGGCCACGGCCCGCAGCGCGCGACCCTGCTTGGTATACTGGCTGAAGACCACAAGACCCGTCACCAGAATGACCGCGATCAGCGTAGCCACCAAGTCGAGGTTGTCGATGAAGAACCCGTAGCCGAAGGCGTTGAACGTAACCTCGTCGATGGTGGTGTTGAGGCCCTGCGGCAAGCCCACGTCCAGCGTCTTGATCTCTGATCCCCACATCAGATCCCCGAACCCTTCCAGGAAATAGGCCAGACCGATGGTGGCCATGAAAAGGATAATCGGCTCCTGATTTACGAGGTGCCGCAAAATGAACCGGTTCACCGCCCAGGCGAAGATCACCATGATCACCACGGTCAGGATTATCGCGGCCACCGCGGGCACGTGCCAGCCAAAGTGGTGAATATCGGTGCCGAAGACTGCGTTGATCAGATGCGAAAACGGCACCTGTCCGTCCATGATTCCCACGAGCGTAAGCGCCGCGAATAGCGCCATGACGCCCTGGGCGTAGTTGAAGATGCCCGACGCCTTGAAGATCAGCACAAAGCCAAGCGCCACGAGCGCATAAAGCACCCCGGCCATGAGCCCGTTGAGCATCACTTCCATCGCGAACAAAAGCTGGTCGGGCATTGTTATCCTCCCTGCCGGATGACCGAGACCACCATCAGGTTCTTCTCGGTGTCCGAATTGATCAGTACCTTCGTGGGCGGATCGGTTCTGTCGGAAACGAAGACTTCGGACAGCCGCGTGGCGTCGTTGCCTTCGGATGTATCAAGCTGAAAGCCGTAGCCCGGGTGCGCCATCCACGCGCGGATCACCGGCAACAGGCTTTCGGGATCGGCGTCGTAGTACTGCACGCTGCAGGCGGTCTCCGCGATGTCGTAAAGTACGAGGAAGGGCACTGCCGGGGCATAAACCGTGCCCGGCCGGTCGCCGATGAAAAACGACGCCGCCTGTTTGTCGAGCGCTGTCAGGCCGCCGACCTGCAGCGGGTTGCCTTCAAAGATTGCCGGCAGGCACCGGGCGCGGACCAGATCTGCAAAGCTGGAATCCCCCGCCTCATCGGCCAATGCGGGCACGGCCAGGGCGCCGGTCGACAGAACCGCAAGCGCGAGAACAGGCCAGCCCCGCGCCTTAGTCATGGGCTACCCCAAGGTAGGCGTCGATCACGGCGGGGTTCGCGCGCACCTCGTCGGGCGTTCCGTCGCCGATCTTTTTGCCGTAATCCATCACGACCACGCGGTCCGACAGATCCATCACAACGCCCATGTCGTGTTCAATCAGGGCAATGGTTGTGCCGAATTCGTCATTCACGTCGAGGATGAAGCGGCTCATATCCTCTTTTTCTTCGACGTTCATGCCCGCCATCGGCTCGTCCAGCAAAAGAAGCATCGGTGCGGCGGCCAGAGCGCGCGCAAGCTCAACCCGCTTCTTCAGGCCATAGGGCAAACGGCCCACGGGCGTTTTGCGGATATGGTTGATTTCCAGAAAATCAATAATCTTTTCAACGTGCTCGCGATTCTCGGTTTCCTCGCGCTGCGCCTTGCCCCACCAGATCGCCTGGTCGAGGATGGTGGAGGACATATGCGTCAGGCGCCCGGTCATGACATTGTCGAGCACGCTCATGCCTTCGAACAGCGCAATGTTCTGGAACGTCCGCGCGATGCCCTGGCGGGCCACCTGATAGGGTTTCATCGGCGCGCGCTTTGCGCCCTTGAACCAGACCTCGCCTTCCTGCGGGTGATAGAACCCGCTGATGACGTTCAGCATCGAGGATTTGCCCGCGCCGTTCGGCCCGATAATCGCGCGGATTTCGCCTTCGCGGATGTCGAACGTGATGTCCTTGATGGCAACCACACCGCCGAAGCGCAGGGTGATGTTGTGCATCTCCATCAAGACGCCGCCGATGGTGCGGCCGTCCGCGGTCGTATAGCTGTCCTGATCCATGGCGGTCATTGGCGCGGTCTCACGTTCGGGGTTTGGGCGCCGCTGGTAGGTGCTCTCATTCCGCCGCGATCCTCTGGCTGCCGTCCGGCACCGCGACATCGCGGATTTCCAAAGTGGCCGAAATCGATCCCTTGCGCCCGTCCTCATAGGTCACTTCGGTCACAGTCGAAACGCTGTCCGACCCGTCGTAAAGCGCGGTGACGAGATCCGAGAACTTATCCTCGATGATCCGTCGCCGTACCTTGCGGGTCCGGGTCAGTTCGCCGTCATCGGCGTCCAGTTCCTTGTGCAGGATCAGGAAGCGGTGGATCATGCAGCCCGAGAGCATTTCGTCGTCCAGAAGACTGCGATTGGTTTCTTCCACATGCTCCTGGATCATGCTGTAGACCTGCGGGTGGGCGGCCAGTTCCTGATACGAGGCATAGGCGATGTTGTTGCGCTCGGCCCAGTTGCCGACCGCGGTGAGGTCGATGTTGATAAAGGCGCAGCACATGTCGCGGCCCGCGCCAAAGACCACGGTTTCGAGGATGTTGGGGTAGAACTTGAGCTTGTTCTCCACGTATTTCGGCGCAAAGAGCCGTCCGTCGGCCATTTTGCCCACGTCCTTGGCGCGGTCGATAATCCGTAGGTGGCCCGAGCCTTCCTCAATGAACCCTGCGTCGCCCGTGGCCACCCAGCCTTCGGCATCCTTGGTGTCCGCCGTCGATTCCGCATTCTTGTAGTAGGACTGGAACGAGCCGGGCGAGCGGTAGAAAACTTCGCCGCCGTCGCCGATCTTCAGTTCCACGCCCGGCGTCGGTGTACCCACGGTTTCGGGTCGCACCTCGCCGTCTCTCTGCTGGGTAATAAACACGCTGGCCTCGGTCTGACCATAGAGCTGTTTAAGGTTGATCCCGAGCGAGCGGTAGAAATCAAAGACCTCGCCGCCGATGGCCTCGCCCGCTGTATACCCCACGCGGACGCGGCTGAGACCCATCGTATTCTTCAGGGGACCGTAGATGAAGAAGTTGCCCAGCCAGTAACGGAACCGCGCCATTCCGCTGACAGGCTTGCCGTCGAGGATGGCGGGCCCGACTCGTTTGGCAATCTCCATATAGCGCGCAAAGAGCCAGCGCTTAAATCGGCCGGCGTCCTCCATACGGATCAGCACATGGGTCAGCTGGGTCTCGAATATCCGGGGCGGCGCGAAATAATAGGTGGGCCCGATCTCGCGCAGGTCGGTCATCATGGTCGCCTCGCCCTCGGGGCAGTTGACGCAGAAGCCGCACCAGTAAGCCTGCCCGATCGAAAAGATGAAGTCTCCGACCCAGGCCATGGGCAGATAGGCTAGGATGTCTTCGTCCTGTTGCAGGTGGTCGAATTCGGCCGAGGCTTTGGAGGTGGTGATGATGTTCCGGTTCGACAGAACGACGCCCTTGGGCCGCCCGGTGGTGCCCGAGGTATAGAGCATGACGCAGGTGTCCGCAGTGGTGAGGGCGTTTGTGCGGTCCTGAAGCTCACCGATACGGTCGGCCCTTTGCGCCCGACCCGTGTCTTGCAGCGCATGGTAGGCGGTCATGTGGCGGTGGTCGTATTTTCTCAGACCCCGGGGATCGAGATAGACGATGTGTTCGAGCGCGCTGAGGCTCTCCTGCACCTCAAGAACCTTGTCCACCTGCTCCTGATCCCCGGCTACGACGAAGCGTGCACCGCAGTGTTCAAGAACGTAGGCGATCTCTTCCCCCACCGCGTCCTGATAAACCGGGACGGGCACCGCGCCGACGCGGTTGGCGGCAACCATGGCCCAGTACAGATAGGGCCGGTTGCGTCCGATGATCGCGATGTGGTCGCCCGGGTTCGCGCCGAGCGTCAGAAAGCCCAGGGCCAGCGCCTCGATCTCTTCGGCCGTCTCGGCCCAGGTCCAGGATTGCCAGATCCCGAACTCCTTTTCCCGGTAGGCGGGTTTGTCGCTGTAGCTGCTGGCGTTGCGCGCAAGAAGCGCTGGCAACGAAACCGGCAGCCCGTCAGGCGCAGCGGTATCGGTCACCTGTGTTCCTCCCATGGCGGATGTTTGCACCCGTTCCGTCTTGGGCCAAGCATGTGGCCGCGGGCGGCGTCCGTCAAGGTGAAGATTGAACGAGCGTTCAATTCCACCTGATGCTTTTCCCGGGCGCCTCCGGCTGCTAGGACAGCGGGTATGGATTTGACGGTTCTTGCCTTTTACGCCTTGCTCTGCGGGCTCGTGTCGGTTCTGGCGCCCAACATCGGCGGCTGGATGAACCGCTTTGGTGTGGGCGCCATCGTAGGCGCGCTTGCCGCGGCGGCCTTGCCCGCGCTGAGGTCCATGCTGGGGCTTTAGGCGCCGAGGCGCGCGACGGCCCGAGCCAGTACGTTCATTCCAGTGACAAGGTCGTCCTCGTCGGTGTCTTCCTCGAATGCATGGCTGATCCCGCCGATCGAGGGAACAAAGACCATGGCCACGGGCAATCGCCGCGCGACATTCGTGGCGTCATGGAGCGCGCCCGAGGGCATCTTGCGCCACTGCCCGGGAACCTCGGCCTCTGCCGCCGCTTCCAGGGCTTTTCTGAGCGTGACGTCCATCTCAACGGGGTTGAGACCAAGAAGCGACCCGAAGGCGAGGCCAAGGTCCATCTCCGAGGCGATCTCTCTGGCGGTTTCGCGGATCACCTCTTCCATGCGGTCTAGCCGCGGAAGATCGCCGTCGCGCCACTGCATGGAAAAGGTCACCTCGCCCGGCACGATGGAACTGGCGTTGGGTGACATGCGGATGTGGCCGATGGTCCAGACAGTGCGCGGAGTGACGATATTGCGGAAGCGGTCGGCAAGACGCTGGTTGAAGGCGGAAAGCCCCTGAAACGCATCCCGGCGCAGGGCCATGGGCGTGGTTCCAGCATGGTTTTGCTGACCGGTGAGCGTAACCTTCATGTCACGGATACCGACGACGCTGTCCACGACGCCGATCTTTTCGCCCGCCTGATCAAGGCTCGGGCCCTGCTCGATATGCATCTCGATGAAACCGGTAAAGCGATCCGCAGGGATCTCGGCCGCCGCAAGATGCGCCATGGCCGCGCGGGCGGCGGCGAAGCTGGTGCCGTCATGGTCGGTCAGAGCGTCGGCCTCGGTCAGGGGCAGAAGGCCGGACCAGACCGCGCTACCCGTCGTCACCCCAAAACGGCCCTCTTCGTCCTGAAAATTCACGACCGAAACCGGCGGCCCGCCGCCCGCGCGGCTGGCGCGCGCGATTTCCAGCGCGGCAATGACACCGAGTGCGCCGTCAAGCCAGCCGCCCGTGGGCTGGCTGTCGGTGTGGGAGCCGAGAAGGAGCGAGGGGCCGTCTGTCACCCCGAAGAGATTGCCGACCGCATCGAAGCGGGGCGAAAGCCCGGCCTCGGTCATGCGGCCCGCGAGCCAGTCCCGCGCCGCGATATCGGGCGGCGAAAAGGCGGGGCGGACGACGCCCTTGCCGGTACCGACGGCGCCAAACTCGCGCAGGGCGTGGAGATCGGCGAGAAAGCGGGCGGCGTCGGGTTTCAGAGTTCTTGCCTCCGGCGGGAGTATTTCGGGACCAAAGAAGCGGGAGCCGCGGGCCTACTCCGCGGCCATCTGCGCCTTGTCTTCCGCGACCTTCTCAACGCGAACGGCGGAGTATTTGAACTCGGGGATCTTGCCGAAGGGGTCGAGTGCGGGGTTGGTCAACACATTGGCGGCGGCCTCGACGAAGGCAAAGGGCATGAAAACCATGTCTTCGGAGACCGCGCGGTCGGCGCGGGCCATGACCTCGATACTGCCGCGGCGCGTGGTCAGGCGCACCTTTTCGCCCGGAGCGACGCCGAGCGCGCGCAGGGTTCTCGGGTGCAGCGAGCAGTTTGCTTCGGGCTCCACCGCGTCAAGAACGCTGGCCCGGCGGGTCATGGAACCCGTGTGCCAGTGCTCAAGTTGCCGGCCCGTCGTCAGGATCATCGGGAAGCTTTCGTCGGGCACCTCGGCCGGCGGGGTCACTCGTGCGGGGGTGAACTTGGCCCGGCCGGCGCGGCGCGGGAAGCCATCGCCGAAAACCACCGCCTGCCCGGGATCGTCGTTCGACTGGCAGGGATAGGTCACGGCGTTTTCGTTCTCAAGTCGGGACCAGGTGATATGGTGGAGCGAGCGCATGGACATCTTCATCTCGTTGAAGACCATGCGGGGTGTGTCGTAGTCCCAGTCAAGTCCGACGCGGTTGGCGATGGCGACGACAATTTCCCAGTCTTCGCGCGCCTCGCCGGGGGCGTTGACGGCCTTGCGGCCCATCTGCACCTGACGATTGGTGTTGGTGACGGTGCCGGTTTTTTCCGGGAAGGCCGAGGCGGGCAGGATAACGTCCGCGAAATTGGCGGTCTCTGTCAGGAAGATGTCCTGGACCACGAGGTGGTCGAGCTGCGCAAGGGCCTTGCGCGCGTGTTCGACATCGGGGTCCGACATGGCCGGATTTTCGCCGAGGATATACATGCCACGGATCTCCCCCCGGTAGACGCGGTCGATGATTTCCACGACTGTCAAACCAGGCGTTTCCTCGATCTGGGCGCCTTTCCAGATGTGGCGGAAGAGCTCTCGCACCTCGGGGTCGGTCACGGACTGGTAGTCCGGCAGCACCTGCGGGATGAGCCCCGCGTCCGAGGCGCCTTGCACATTGTTCTGGCCGCGCAGGGGGTGCAGGCCGGTGCCCGGGCGCCCCACCTGGCCGCACATGAGCGCAAGCGAGATGAGGCAGCGCGCGTTGTCGGTGCCGTGGATATGCTGACTGACGCCCATGCCCCAGAAGATCATGGCCGACCGCGCACCGGCAAAGGCGCGGGCCACGTCGCGGATCTGGTCGGCAGAGATCCCGCAGACTTCGGACATGCGCTCGGGCGTGAAGGCGCGGATGTGGTCGCGGAATTCAAAGAAGCCCTCGGTGAAGCCTTCGATGTACTGCCGGTCGTAAAGTTTTTCTTCGACGATCACATTCATGATCGCGTTCAAGAGCGCCACGTCGGTGCCCGGGCGGAACTGGAGCATGTGGCGGGCGTGGCGTTTCAGGGCCTGTCCGCGCGGGTCCATGACGATGAGCTCACCGCCCCGTTTGGCGAACTGTTTGAAGAAGGTGGCGGCGACGGGGTGGTTTTCGGTCGGGTTGGCGCCGATGATGATCGCCAGATCGGCGTTTTCGATTTCGTTGAAGGTGGCGGTAACGGCACCGCTGCCCACGTTTTCCATCAGCGCGGCGACCGACGAGGCGTGGCAAAGGCGGGTGCAATGGTCCACGTTGTTGTGCCCGAACCCCTGTCGGATCAGCTTCTGGAAGAGATAGGCCTCTTCGTTGGTGCATTTGGCGCTGCCGAAGCCTGCGATGGCCTTGCCGCCGTAGTAGCTGCGTAAATCCGCAAGACCATGCGCGGCCTTGTCGAGCGCTTCTTCCCAGGTGGCTTCGCGAAAATGGGTCCAGGGGTTGGCGGGATCGACATTCAGCCCCTTTTCGGGCGCATCATCGCGGCGGATAAGCGGTTTGGTCAGCCGGTGCGGGTGGTGGATGTAGTCAAACCCGAAGCGACCCTTGACGCAAAGGCGGCCCTCGTTGGCCGGGCCGTTGATGCCGTCGGCGCGGATGACCTTGCCGTCCTTCACTTTGAGCGAGACCTGGCAGCCGACACCGCAGAAAGGGCAGATCGACTGCACTTCTTCGTCGTAGTCGGCGCTGTTGCCGCGCTGCTCGGCGTCGAGCGCGCTGGCGGGCATCAGTGCGCCCGTGGGACAGGCCTGCACGCATTCGCCGCAGGCCACGCAGGTGCTGGCGCCCATGGGATCGGCAAAATCGAAAGTCGGGTAGCTGTCGTGGCCGCGTCCGGCCATCCCGATCACGTCGTTGACCTGCACGTCGCGGCAGGCCCGCACGCAGAGCCCGCACTGAATGCAGGCGTCAAGGTTGACCGACATGGCCACATGGCTGTCATCCAAGAGCGGGATGCGGTCCGGCTCCATCGCCGGAAAACGGCTTTCGGAAACGCCCTGCACCTCGGCCATATCCCAGAGATGCGAGGCGCTGTCATGCGCCGCGTCCTGCGCGGGCTGGTCGGCGACGAGAAGTTCCATAACCATCTTGCGGGCGGTCCTGGCGCGGTGGCTGTCCGTGGTGACGACCATGCCTTCGGCGGGTGCGCGGATGCAGCTGGCGGCAAGGGTGCGTTCACCCTCGATCTCGACCATACAGGCGCGGCAGTTGCCGTCGGGCAGATACCCTGGCGCGGGCTTGTGGCAGAGATGCGGGATCACCAGACCCCGACCATTGGCCACCTCCCAGATCGTCTGACCGGGTGCGGCTTCGACGGTTTCGCCATCAAGCGTGAATCGGATCGTTTCGGACATGCGGATCTCCTGTAAGGCGACGTTAAACCATGTCCGGCCGATTTCCCAAATCACCGAAACGACATGGAAGGTCGAAAACGCGCCAACCGGCGAACCGGGCACTTGGCAAAACGCCAGCTATGGCTTACGCGCCTGTCGCTGAAGGAAAGGGACGCGCATGGGCGAAGTGATCTTGATCCGCCATGGTCAGGCGAATTCGGCGGCGACCGATGAGGAGAGCTATGACCGCCTGTCAGATCTCGGGCGTCAGCAGGCTCGGTGGCTCGGTGAGTGGATGGCGACGCAAGGCACCGGTTTTGACCGAGTGCTCGCGGGCAGTTTGACGCGCCACCTTCAGACAGCCGAGGCCATGGGCATGCCCGCGCCGGAGATCGACGCGCGCCTGAACGAGATGGACTACTTCAACTTGGGCGAAGCGTTGCGCCAGCGCCACGGTGTGCCGATGCCGGGTCCGGATGACTTTGCCACCCATGCGCCGCGGGTGATCGCAGCCTGGCATGCTGCCGAGATTCGCGGCAACGAAACCTTTGACGAATTCGAGACGCGCGTCGCATCGGTGCTGGACGCGGCGATGGAAGAGGGACGCCGCGTGCTGTGCGTCACCTCGGGCGGGGTTATCGGCATGGTGGTGCGGCACCTTCTGGGGCTTGATGCCGCGCGTATGGCCCATGTGCTGCTCCCGATCATGAACACCTCGGTTCACAAGGTGCATGTACGACCCCACGGCACCTATCTGGCGGGCTACAACGGCATCCCGCATCTTGACCGCCCGGACCGGGCGCACGCACAAACCCACTACTAGATCCAGGACGGAGACGACCCCTGTGACCCATCTCTGGGTGCGCGCAGAAGAGCGTGACAACGAAAGCCGCGTGGGCCTGACGCCGGTCGGCGCCCGGCGCCTGATCGCGGGCGGGATGACTGTAACGGTCGAGGAAAGCCCAGCCCGTGCGATCCCCATCGACGACTACCGTGCGGTGGGCTGCGCCACGGCGCCCCTTGGCAGCTGGCGGAGGGCCCCGGCGGAGGTGACCGTCTTCGGCTTGAAAGAGTTGCCCGAGGACGATCTGCCGCTGATCCACAACCACATCATGTTCGGCCATGCCTACAAAGGGCAGCCCGCCGGGCAGGCACTCTTGCGCCGGTTCCGGGCCGGTGGCGGGACGCTTTATGATCTGGAGTACCTCGTTGATGAGGCCGGCCGGCGGGTAGCGGCGTTCGGGTACTGGGCGGGCTACGCTGGGGCGGCGGTGTCACTGATGGCCTGGGCGGCCGAGCAAGCGGGGCAAAAGCTTGGCCCGCTAGGCGCCTATTCCGGGGCGGACGCACTACTTGACGATTTGCAGACCCGGTTTGCCGGTAAGAACCTGCCCGACGTGATCATTATCGGCGCCTTGGGGCGCGTGGGCACGGGCGCGGGCGATCTTTGCGACGAACTCGGGCTCAAGGTCACCCGTTGGGACATGGCCGAGACGGCCCATGGCGGCCCGTTTCCAGAAGTTCTGGCCCATGGTGTGTTTCTGAATTGTATCCTTGCCATGCCCGGGGTGCCGGTCTTTGTCCCGGCCTCTGCCGCGGTCGCGCCGCGCGCCCTGCGGGTCATCGGCGATATCGCCTGTGACCCGGCGTCGGACTATTCGCCGATCAAGGTCTACGGGCGCACCACAAGCTGGGAAGATCCGGTGCTGCGCGTTGCGGACGCGCCGCCACTTGATGTGATGGCCATCGACAACCTGCCGTCCATGCTGCCGCGTGAAAGCTCCGAAGACTACGCCCGGCAGCTACTGCCGACGCTTGAGACGGTAGGCGATCTTGGCTCTGGTGTCTGGGCGCGGGCCAGGGCGAAGTTCGACCGGGCCGTTGCCGGATTGGAGGACGAAGGATGACGATACATTGGTGCGGTACGGGCCTTTCGGCCATCCCGGGGTTGCGCAGGCTTCTGGGTGCAGACCACCCTGTTACCGTCTGGAACAGGACGCAGGAAAAGGCTGAAGACGCCGTTGGCGATCTGACGGCTGATATCCGGGTCTTTGACATCGACGCACTCAGCGCGGTCTTGGGCAAAGGGGACGTCGTGGTCTCAATGCTGCCGGGCGACTGGCATGTGCCGCTGGCTGAACTGTGCCTGAAACAGGCCGCGCATTTCGTGTCGTCCTCGTATATCTCGCCTGAGATGCGCAATCTGAACGACGCCGCACGGGACCTTGGTCTCCGGCTGGTGAACGAAGTGGGCCTTGACCCCGGGATCGACCACCTGATGGCTCATGCGCTGATCGCGGATTACCGGGCCTCGGGGGCCTTTGATCCCGCCAACCACCTGTCTTTCCTGTCCTATTGCGGGGGCGTGCCGAAGGAACCCAATGCCTTTCGCTATAAATTCTCCTGGTCGCCGCTTGGGGTCCTGAAGGCCCTGCGCTCTCCCAGCCGGTCGATCCGCGAGTATTCCGAACTCAACGTGGCCCGGCCCTGGGACGCGCTGACCGCCTATACCGCCCCTCTGCCGCAGCCCGAGGTCTTCGAGGTCTACCCGAACCGCGACAGCCTGCCCTTCATGGCAGACTACGGTTTCGATCCCGCCTGGCCGGTCCGTGATTTCGTGCGCGGGACCCTGCGTTTGAATGGCTGGGCCGAGGCCTGGGCGGATGTTTTCACCGAGATCGAGACGCTTGAGGGAGCGGCGGGCGAAGAGCGCCTGAAAGAGATGTCCGATCAGTTCTGGGCCGAAAACGCCTACGCCGAGGGGGAACCTGACCGCGTTGTGCTGTGCGTGGACCTCAAGGCAGAGCGCGAGGGCGTGCCGGTCTATCACAAGACCTACGTGCTGGACGCCTGGGGAGACATGCGCGGGACGGCCATGGCACGGCTCGTCTCGGTGCCCGTCAGCCTTGCGGTGGAGGCGGTTCTGAATCGCGAAATCCCCGCCGGCGTCACCGCAGCCCCGAGCGATCCGAAACTCGTCGAACAGTTCATGGCCGAGGTCGACCGGCAGGCCCAGCACGTGATGATCGTGGACCAGCTGTCCTAAAGCGTTTCGCGTTCAACCTGCGACATCAATCATCGCCCAAGGCGTTGAAATCTTTGATTTCGGGCCGCGTTGCGCGCTTCAGGTGAAACGCGCATTGGGCTAGCGCAACGCGCGGCCCTTGATGATCGCTTCGTGACCGAACCGCGCGCGGATGCTGTCGGCCGCGCGTTCGGCGCTTTCGCGTCTGCCGGCGTCGGGATCCAGCAGATCGCCCACGGCATCCGCCTCGGCGGCGTCAGACAACTCGCTGATGCCGACGCCGATCAGCCGGTAAGGGCCTTCATCACCCACTTGATCGAGGAGGTCGCGCGCCGTGCGGTAGATGCGGTCGGCGATCTGCGTGGGATCGCGCAAGGACACGCGCCGCGTCAGGCTGGTATGGTTGGCGCGCTTCAGCTTCAGCGTCACGACACGGCCCGCCAGGTCCCGTGCTTTAGCCCTGTCCGCCACCTTTTCGGCCAGCCTCCAGATGTGGCCATCAAGGACATCGTCGCGCGCTGTATCCTCGCCAAAGGTCGTCTCGTGGGAAATCGACTTGATGGGCTCGCGCCCATTCACGCGGCGCCGGTCCTCACCGCGCGCCAGATGCCAGAGCCGGTCGCCCATAGAGCCAAAGCGCGCGCCAAGATCCTTGCGGTCCCAGCGGAGAAGATCAGCGAAAGTGCGGATGCCCGCGGCCTCCAGCTGCGCCTGGCTGGCCTGGCCGATTCCCCAGATCAGCCGCACCGGCTGGTCGTGCAGAAAGGCCGCTGTTTCGGACTCGCCAATGATGGAAAAGCCGCGCGGCTTGTCGAGGTCGCTTGCAACCTTCGCGAGGAACTTGTTGTGCGACAGACCGATGGACCCCGTCAGCCCAAGCTCGTCCTTCATCCGCCCCGCGAGGCGCGCCAGCATCACCGCGGGCGGGGCACCGTGCAGTTTTTCGGTCCCGGAGAGGTCCATGAAGGCCTCGTCCAGCGACAGGGGCTCCACCACCGGTGTCAGTTGGTCCATCATCGCGCGTATTTCCCGCGAAACCTCGGCGTAGAGCGACATACGCGGTTTGATGATCACCGCATCCGGGCAGAGTTCGAGCGCCTTGAACATGGGCATTGCTGACCGGACGCCGCGGATACGGGCCACGTAGCAGGCGGTTGAGACCACGCCGCGCCGCCCGCCACCGATAATTACCGGTTTTTCCGCGAGGCTCGGATCCTCGCGTTTTTCGACCGAGGCGTAGAAGGCGTCGCAATCCATATGCGCGATCGACAGCGAGAAAAGTTCGTCATGCACCAGAATGCGCGGCGACCGGCAGGCCGGGCACCGGGTGCCGGTCTGGAATGTGGTCAGGCAATCGCGGCAGAGGGCGGGCATGGACCAAGTTTATCCAATGCCGGCGCGCACCACGAGGCCAAAACCGCCTTTCGCTCTGGAACCCGGCGAGCGGCTTTGGCAAGGTCCGCTGAAAACGACAAGGGACGGGACCATGATAAAAACCACCCATGTGGGAAGCCTTCCGCGCACGCAGGACGTGGTCGACTTCATTTTCGCGCGCGAAAAGGGCACGCCCTACGACCCGGCGGACTTTGACGCGGCGATGACGTCGGCGGTGGACGACACGGTGGCCAAGCAGGTTGACGCAGGTATCGCCGTTGTGAGCGATGGCGAGACCTCGAAGATCTCTTACGCGACCTATGTCAAGGACCGGTACACGGGCTTCGCCGGGGACAGCCCGCGCAATGCGCCGGCGGATCTCAAGATGTTTCCAGGCTTCCTTGAGCGCCTCAAGAACGACGGCGGCACGCCCACCTACGCTCGGCCAATGTGCGTGGGCGAAGTGACGTCAAAAGGGCAGGGCGAGCTTGAAAAGGACATTGCCAATCTCAAGGCCGCCATGGCGCGCCACAACGTGTCCGAGGGCTTTATGAACGCCGCCTCTCCGGGCGTTATCTCGCTCTTTCTGCAAAACGATTTCTATCCCACGCGCGAGGCCTATCTGGCCGCACTCGCCGATGCCATGCGCGACGAGTACCGCACGATCGTCGATGCAGGGTTGCTCCTGCAACTGGACTGCCCGGACCTGGCCCTGTCGCGGCATATGCTCTTCACCGATCTCAGCGACGCGGAGTTCGTCAGGATTGCGGGCGCCCATGTGGAGGCGCTGAATCATGCGCTCGATGGGATCGACCCGGCGCGGGTGCGCGTGCACATATGCTGGGGCAATTACGAAGGTCCCCACGTTTGCGACATTTCCATGGACAAGGTGTTTTCGACGCTGATGGACGTGGCCGCGGACTATGTTCTCTTTGAAACGTCGAACCCACGTCATGCCCATGAATGGACGGTGTTTCGCGACCGCAAATGCGAAATCCCCGATGACAAGATACTGGTGCCCGGTGTCGTCGACACGACCACAAACTTTGTCGAACATCCCGAAGTGGTGGCGCAACGGATCGAACGGTTCACGCCCATCGTCGGCGCGGAACGGGTGATCGCGGGGTCGGATTGTGGCTTCGGGACCTTCGCAGGGTTCGGTGCTGTGGACCCGGGGATCGCCTACGCCAAACTCAGGGCGCTGTCTGACGGGGCATCGCTGGCCTCGGCGCGACTCTGAAAGGGTGCCCGAACCCCTGATCCTTTTGC
Source organism: Pseudomonadota bacterium (assembly GCA_039179985.1). Taxonomy (GTDB): domain Bacteria; phylum Pseudomonadota; class Alphaproteobacteria; order Rhodobacterales; family Rhodobacteraceae; genus JBCCMQ01. The sequence continues at coordinate 12,069 of JBCDED010000012.1, read as the reverse complement.
CTGGCATGATGTGCGACGGGCGGCTTTTTGCGCCACAGATCGCACAGCTCGGCGCCGGGCGGGTGTCTGCGCCGGCACTCGATCAGGCAGACAGTATATCGGCGATTGCTGCGGATATCCTGGAGAAAGCGCCCGAGACCTTCGCCCTTGGCGGGCTTTCCATGGGCGGGATCGTTGCCATGGAGATCGTCGCGCAGGCGCCAGGGCGCGTCACCCGGCTGGCCTTAATGGATACAAATCCCTTGGCCGAGCGGCCAGTGGTCAAGGCGCGACGCGGTTTGCAGATGGCTGCGGTTGGCGAAGGGCGGCTTACCGAGGTCATGCGGGACGAGATGAAGCCCAACTACCTTGCGCCGGGCCCGAGGCGAGGCGCGGTGCTGGACACTGTACTGGAAATGGCACTGGGTCTGGGCGCGGAGGTCTTTCTGGCGCAAAGCCGGGCCTTGATGGACCGGTCAGACCAGACCGCAACCCTGTCTCGCTTCAAAGGGCCGTCGCTGATCCTTTGCGGGCAGCACGACGCGCTCTGCCCGGTGAAGCGCCACGAATTCATGGCGACCCTGATGCCGCAGGCAGAGCTTGTGGTCGTGGAAGGGGCCGGTCATCTGCCGACGCTCGAAGCGCCGGAGGTGGTCACCGCTGCCCTGACCCGCTGGCTGGCGGCCTAGGCCCGGGCGGGCTGCCCGGGCCTGACCACAAGGCTCAGGCAGCCTTCGCCTTGACGACCGGGAAGTCGATGTCGGTGTCGGCTACGTGGTTGAGGTAGTTGGTGAACACGTTCTGGGCAACGTTAGCGACGACCTCGACGATGTCGGCATCGCTGAGCCCGGCGGCCTTGGCATCGGCGAGATCATTGTCGGCCACAAAGCCTTTGGTGTCGTTTACCTTGACCGCTAGTTTGACGATGGCGTCGACGCGCGGATCGGTGGAGTGACCGGCGAGCCGTGACGCGATTTCTTCGGCCTCTACCTTCAGGTTGGCAGAGATGGCGGAATGGGCCGAGGCGCAGTAGTCACATCCGTTGGCGCCGGCCACGGCCAATGCGATGGCTTCGCGCGTCTTGGGATCGAAGTTTCCGCCCCCCAGAGTTTCGCCGATGCCGAGCATAGCCTTCAGTGCGGCAGGCTGGTTCGCGGCCACCCGGTATAGGTTCGGGACCATGCCAACCTTGGCCTTGATCGCCGTGAAGAGGTCGGCTGCGTCACCTGTTGCAGCGTCATCTGTAATCTGTGGAATACGTGCCATTTTCGGATCCTCATCCGTTGCTTGGAATGTCCGGCGGCGAAGGATGTCGTCGGAGCCCAGAACTGGGGGCACTTCGCCTCACGATCAACGCACGAACGGCTCACCAAAGTAGGAGGCCGGTGCGAAAACGCACGGGTATCTGTGCAGGTTCAGTCAGACACGACCAGAAAAACCGGTGCGCCCGTGGGGACACACTTCGTGCTAAACTGGCGGGGCCGTTATTCATTCGCAGTGGCCAGCCTTTATTTGTGTCCGCAAGGGGCGCACGAAGTCGGAGAACACAATGGATCAGATACTTGCAGACCTGAGCGGGGGCAGCATTGTCCTGCTGGTACTGGCCTTCTTTCTTATTCTGGCCATTTATCTCGCGGTACGGATCGTGCCGCAGTCAGAACAGCATGTGGTCGAGCGTTTTGGCCGCCTGAAAAGCGTTCTGGGACCGGGGATTAACTTTATCGTGCCGTTTCTGGACCGCGTGGCGCACAAGATTTCAATCCTTGAACGCCAGCTGCCCACCAACAGCCAGGACGCCATCACCATGGACAACGTGCTGGTGCAGGTGGACACCAGCGTCTTTTACCGCATCACCGAACCCGAGAAGACCGTATACCGGATCCGCGACGTGGATGCCGCTATTTCGACGACCGTTGCCGGGATCGTCCGGGCGGAGATCGGTAAAATGGAACTGGATGAGGTGCAGTCGAACCGGGCCCAGCTGATCGACGCCATCAAGGGTTCCATTGAAAAGGCGGTGGACGACTGGGGCGTGGATGTGACGCGCGCGGAAATCCTGGATGTGAACCTCGACCAGGCGACCCGGGACGCGATGCTGCAGCAGCTGAACGCCGAACGCGCCCGCCGCGCCGCGGTGACCGAGGCAGAAGGCTCCAAACGGGCCGTCGAACTGAACGCCGACGCCGAGCTCTATGCCGCCGAACAGGCGGCCAAGGCGCGTCGTGTTCAGGCCGATGCCGAAGCCTATGCAACGCAGGTCGTGGCTCGTGCAATTGCCGACAACGGGCTGGAAGCGGCCCAGTATCAGGTGGCTCTGAAACAGGTTGAGGCGCTTGGCACACTCGGCAACGGGCAGGGCAACCAGACGGTCGTGGTGCCCGCCGATGCGGTCGACGCTTTCGGAAACGCCTTCAAGATGCTGTCGGGGAGATCGTGATGGCGCTCTGGGCCACTTGGTGGATCTGGCTCGTCGGGGCCCTGGTCCTGGGCATCCTCGAAATGGTGGTGCCTGCCTTCGTCTTCCTCGGTTTTGCTATCGGTGCGGCCGTTGTGGGCGGCTTGCTGGCAATCGGCGTGCTTGGCACCTCCCTGCCGACCCTGCTGGTGGTCTTTGCCGTGATTTCGCTTGCAGGGTGGATTGGCCTGCGCCGCAGTGTGGGCATCCGCGAAGGCCAGGTCCGGCACATCGACGAAGACATTAACCAGTGAACCGCGGGCGCGCCCGCAGGTAGATTTCCACCAGCACAAGGTAGGGCAGGAAAAACGCCCAGACCTTAAGGCGGTCGAAGATCCCCGTGAACTCCGGGTTTGAAGCGATCCCGCCGGTCAGCGCGTACCAGATGCCGTAGTGAACACGGTAGAGCCACGACCCGATTGCCAGAACAAAAAGGCGCAGGGCCCAAGCACGGTGCCGGTCAAGATCAGCGGCCCGCGCAAAGCGCACCGCCTGCAGCGCTGCCAGACCCGTCAAAAACCCGTAGCCCGCAAAGGCCAGGTCCATCATGAAGCCGCCGATGGTGCCAGCGACCGCGATATAGGCCAAACCGCCCAATGCGCTAATGCCCGCCGAGGCCGCGATCACATATCCGCCCAGCCGGTGGACCCGCGGCCAGCGCCGCCGGATGCCGCCAATCAGTTGCAGGGGGCCAGAACGGTGATGATGGCCCCAAAAACCATGTGGCTGAAAAAACCGATATTGATGCCGGGCGCGCCTGACAGAAACCGATCAAAAGGGTCGATGGTACCGCTCAGACCCGCCCACCCCAGCATCAGGGCATGGGTTACAAAGCCGAGTGTCAGAAAGGCAAGGAGCCCCGCCAGCGCAGGTCCTATCCAGCGTCGCTGCCACCCTTCAGGGGAGCGTTGCAAGAACCGCCTCTACCGCGGAGCGTTGGTCTGCCGCCCGCAGGATGGGCCGTCCGACAACAATGTGATCGGCCCCGGCGCCAAGCGCACCCGCGGGCGTTGCGATGCGTTTCTGATCACCGGGGTCGGACCCCTCGGGCCGGATGCCCGGTGTGACGATCAACCGGGCGCCCGCCTCGGGCAACGCCCTGATGCGCGCCGCCTCATTGGGGCTGGCGATCACCCCGTCGGCCCCGGCCTCAAAGGCTCGGCCCGCACGCTCCACCACCACATCGGCGATATCGCCACCCGATATCAGGGCCGCATCAAGATCGCTGCGGTCCAGAGAGGTCAGCACGGTCACCGCAAGGATCTTCATTTCCGACCCGCCACGTCCTTCGACTGCGGCGCGGACCACATGGGGGTCGCCGTGAACCGTCAGAAAATCGAGGTCGAACTGGGCAAGCCCGCGCACCGCCGCCTCGACCGTCGCCCCGATATCAAAAAGCTTCATGTCGAGGAAGATGCGCTTGCCGTGCTCGCCTTTAAGCTCATTGGCCAGCGCCAGCCCGCCCCCCGTCAGCATCCCAAGCCCGATCTTGTAGAACCCGACCCGGTCGCCCAGCCGCTCGGCCACCTCGAGCCCCTCCAGCGCGTTGGGCACATCAAGGGCAACGATCAGTCGGTCATCGGACATTGGAAGGCGGCCTTTCTTCAAAACCCGCCTTCCTTTGCGCCATGGCGCGGCGTGGGTCAACCGGCCTTGAGGTAGGGAATGGTGCCCGCGATGTCGGTGTCGTCGATTAGCCGGAAGCGGCTGACACTGCCCGCCTGCCGGGCTTTGGCGTGGGGGGCATAGCCGGCGCTTTGCGCAAAGCCGATGACGCTGTCACGGTCCGGGAACTCGAGGATCGCAATCAGGGTCGTGTCCCCCTCTTCACCCTCCAGAACCTCAATATTGCCGCTGCGTGCCAGGTACCTGCCCCCATGGCTCGCGACCATATCGTGGACCTTGGCGGCGTAGTCAGGAATCCAGCTGTCGTCGGTGACGGTAATCTCGGCGATCAGGTAAACGCTCATGATGTCAATTTCCCCCGTTGAATGCGACTCGCAGCCTAGCACGAAACGGCGTGTCTTTGGTCGTGAGGGCCCAAGGATACGGGGACCGGAGCCGTGATGTGTGGTAGACTGCTTTTTGTCCGGTGTCGCCGCGAATTCAGCGTCCCAAACCCTTGCGGCACAGCTTTGCGCTCACCATTTAGTGAGTAAGGCCCATTGACGGGGCGTGCTGCTGATGCAGGCGCTGCGCGGTTCGGGCGCTTAGAAGAGGAGATTGCGATGAACTTAGAGAAGTTCACGGAGCGGTCGCGCGGCTTTTTGCAAGCTGCCCAGACGATAGCGATGCGGGAAAACCACCAAAAGGTGGGCCCCGAACACCTACTAAAAGCTCTACTCGACGATGATCAGGGGCTCGCGGCCAACCTGATCAAACGCGCAGGTGGCGCGCCCGAACGGGTGGTCGAGGCAAATGACGCCACGCTGGAAAAAATGCCGCGCGTGACTGGCGATGCCGGACAGGTCTATCTGGATCCGCAGACGGCCAAGGTTCTCGACGAAGCCGAGAAGATCGCGACCAAAGCGGGCGACAGTTTTGTCCCGGTGGAACGCATTTTGATGGCGCTGGCCATGGTGAACTCCAAGGCCAAGGACGCGCTCGATGCCGGCGCGGTTAACGCGCAGGCGCTGAATGCGGCGATCAATGACATCCGAAAAGGGCGCACCGCCGATACTGCCAGCGCCGAAGAGGGCTATGACGCCCTGAAGAAATACGCGCACGACCTGACGGAGGCGGCGCGCGAAGGCAAGATCGATCCGATCATCGGGCGCGATGAGGAAATCCGCCGCACCATGCAGGTGCTGAGCCGCCGTACAAAGAACAACCCGGTTCTGATCGGTGAACCCGGCGTCGGTAAAACGGCGATTGCGGAAGGTCTGGCCTTGCGCATCGTCAATGGCGATGTACCCGAGAGCCTGAAGAACAAAAAGCTGATGGCGCTCGACATGGGTGCACTGATCGCCGGTGCGAAATACCGCGGTGAGTTCGAAGAACGGTTGAAATCGATCCTGTCGGAAGTGACTGCGGCGGCGGGCGAGATCATCCTGTTTATCGACGAGATGCACACGCTCGTTGGTGCCGGGAAGGCCGATGGCGCAATGGATGCCTCGAACCTGCTGAAACCGGCCCTCGCTCGGGGCGAGTTGCACTGTGTCGGCGCAACGACTCTCGACGAGTACCGCAAGCATGTGGAAAAGGATGCGGCACTTGCCCGCCGGTTCCAGCCTGTGATGGTCGACGAGCCGACGGTCGAAGATACGATTTCGATCCTGCGGGGCATCAAGGAAAAGTACGAACTGCACCACGGCGTGCGGATTTCAGACTCGGCGCTTGTCGCCGCGGCCACGCTGTCGCATCGCTATATCACCGACAGGTTCTTGCCTGACAAAGCCATTGACCTGGTGGACGAAGCGGCGTCGCGCCTTCGGATGGAAGTGGACTCCAAGCCGGAAGAATTGGACGCGCTCGACCGCGAGATCCTGCAAAAACAGATCGAAGCCGAAGCCCTGAAGAAAGAGGACGATCAGGCCTCGAGGGACCGGTTGGAAAAACTCGAAAAAGAGCTGTCGGACCTGCAGGAGCGCTCGGCCGAGATGACCGCCCAGTGGCAAGCAGAACGCGACAAGCTGGCCAGCGCCCGGAACATTAAGGAAGAGCTTGATCATGCCCGCGCCGAGCTGGAGCAGGCCAAACGCGAAGGCAATCTGGCGAAAGCCGGCGAGCTGTCCTACGGCGTGATCCCGGATCTGGAGAAAAAGCTCGAGTCCGCCGAAGAACAGGACGACGACGTGATGGTCGAAGAGGCCGTGCGGCCCGAACAGATCGCCAGTGTCGTTGAGCGTTGGACGGGTATTCCGACCTCCAAAATGCTCGAAGGCGAGCGCGAAAAGCTGCTTCGCATGGAAGAAGAGCTTGGCAAGCGGGTGATCGGCCAGCGTGCTGCGGTGACGGCGGTGTCCAATGCCGTCCGGCGTGCGCGTGCGGGTCTTAATGACGAGAACCGTCCGCTGGGCTCGTTTCTCTTTCTTGGTCCCACTGGTGTTGGCAAGACCGAGCTGACGAAGGCGCTGGCCGAGTATCTCTTTGACGATGACAGCGCGATGGTGCGCATCGACATGTCAGAGTTCATGGAGAAGCACTCTGTCGCCCGTCTGATCGGCGCGCCTCCGGGGTATGTTGGATATGACGAAGGCGGTGTTCTGACCGAAGCCGTGCGGCGCAGGCCCTATCAGGTCGTGCTGTTCGACGAGGTGGAAAAGGCGCACCCCGAGGTCTTTAACGTGCTCCTGCAGGTCCTGGACGACGGTGTGCTGACCGATGGTCAGGGTCGTCGCGTTGACTTCAAGCAGACCCTGATTGTTCTCACCTCGAACCTTGGCAGCCAGGCGCTCAGCCAGTTGCCGGAGGGTGCGGACAGTGCGCAGGCCAAGCGCGATGTCATGGACGCGGTCCGGGCGCATTTCCGGCCCGAGTTCCTGAACCGGCTTGACGACATGATCGTCTTCGACCGGCTGACCCGCGCGGATATGGACGGCATCGTGCAGATCCAGCTCGGCCGCCTTGAAAAGCGGCTCGCGGCGCGGAACATCACGCTCGATGTCAGCGAGGGGGCGCTCGGCTGGCTGGGTGATGAAGGCTACGATCCGGTCTACGGCGCACGCCCGCTCAAGCGGGTGATCCAGCGGTCTCTGCAGGACCCCTTGGCAGAGATGCTCCTGGCCGGAGACATCACCGACGGCGATGTGGTGACCGTGGATGCGGGGGCCGATGGTCTGCTTGTGGGCGACCGGGTGGCTGCCTCGAACCGGCAGCCGCCGGCGGACGCCGTGGTCCACTAACGCCAGTGGAAAGACAGAAGAACGGCCCGGGAAAAATCCGGGCCGTTTTCCTCCCGTTCGTCACGCCCGCGTTACAGGACCGACCTACCGTCGAGGCGTGTTCGTTTATTAGTTGTTCTTCCTGACGCTGTCCCCGGGTTCCAAGCCCGGGGACAATTTCGTTTCGGGCCCGGCGTTACTGCCCGATTGCCACTTTCAGTTCTGACACCTTGTCCGCAGCCTCGCCCGGCAATCCCTGGAGGTAGGCCAGAATCCCGTCGATCTGCAGCTTTGCGGCGTCGCCAAGATCGCTGTCCGCCACGGCCTCGCGCGCGCGTTCATAATCGAGTCCAGCCTCGGTGACGATGCCGTTGGATTTCCAGTCCTCTAGGAATTTGTCGAGCTCCGTTCGGGCTGCCACCGGAATGTCCGACACCCGCGCAGAAAGCTCGGCGGCCATCACCTCCATATCTCCGCTGAGTTGCTGGGCCATGCTGGCCGCCGCTTCGGTCATGGCCTCGCCCGTTTCGCTTGCCGCCTCTCTGGCGGCGCCCACGGCTTCGTTGACGGCTTCGCCCGCTTTCTCGGCCGCCGCTTCCAATCGCTCCTGCGGTGTCGGTTCGGGTCTGTTGGTGGCAAAGAATATCAGGCCCGCCACCACGGCCCCAATAATCACGCCGATCGCAATGCGTCCCATCCGAAATGCCCTCCCGTTTTGGATGGGCAGAGCCCACGCCATTTGGCGGTGACTTGCAAGTCCCGCGATCAGACGCGCAGGGCGGGCAGACCGATGCCGGTGGCCTCGAAACCGCCGTCGGCGGCGATGATCTGGCCCGTAACATAGGAGGCCTTGTCGGAGCAGAGGAAACAGATCACCTCGGCGATTTCTCGTTCTGAGCCATACCGGTTGAGCGGAATGGCGTCGTGATACGCTTCGATGATTTCCTGGCTGTGGACGGCCATGGCCAGCTTTGTGCGCACGGGCCCAGGGGCGACGCAATTGGCACGGATGCCGTATTCACCGAGTTCCGCGGCCTGTTGCTGGGTCAGGTGCATGACGCCCGCTTTCGACGTGCCATAGGCCACGCGAAGGGTTGAGGCGCGCAGGCCCGAGATAGACGCTATGTTGACGATGGCACCACGGGCGGCCTTCAGGGCAGGTGTCGCCGCCTGGCTCAAAAGAAAGACGCCGTCCAGATTGATCGACATGACCCGGCGCCAACGCTCGAAATCGGTGCCCTCGATCGGACCGAAATCCGCCACACCGGCGTTGTTCACCAGTGCGTCGAGGCTTGGGATGCCCGCCATCACTTCGGCTACGGCAACGGGGTCCGATACGTCGGCGGCATGGGCAGAGATGGTTCCCAGTTCGGCGCTGACCTTTATCAGCTCTTCGGCATCCCAGTCCAGCATGTGCACATGCCAACCGTCCTCGAGAAAGAGCCTGGACGTCGCCAGGCCGATACCGCGCGCCGCGCCGGTTATTAGGGCTGTTTTCATGGGGGTCCCCGATTTGCCGTTTGCCGGGGAAGGGACTCATAAGTCGCGGTGGTGTCAACCGCCAAGGCCCGGCGGGCAACAGGGCCCGCCGGAAGCATGCGTCAGAGTGATCAGTCCGGCAAAAGTACCGTGTCGATCACGTGGATCACGCCGTTGTCGGCGATGATGTCGGCAGTGACGACAGTGGCGTTGTTCACTTTCACGCCGTCCGTGCCGTCAATATGCACGGTCTGACCCTGCACCGTGGCGTAGTTGTTGCGCTGGCCGACGAGTTGGTCGGCTGTGGCAAGACCGGGCACCACGTGGTAGGTCAGGATGCTGGTCAGTTGCGCCTGATTTTCCGGCAGAAGCAGGTTCTCGACGGTGCCTGCAGGCAGGGCCGCGAAGGCTTCGTTGGTCGGCGCAAAAACCGTGAAGGGGCCGGGGCCTTTCAGGGTTTCCACAAGACCCGCGGCCTGGACGGCGGCCACAAGGGTTGTGAAATCGTCGTTCGACGCAGCGATGTCTACGATGTCATTGGACGGTGCATCGGTGTCACAGGCGGCCACGAGGCCCGCCACAGAGACAATTGCCACAGCTTTCAGTGCGGTTCTGCGGTTCATTGGTCGTTCCTTTACGTTCCGGTCGTCTTTTTTTGTTGGGCCGGGCGGCGCTGGACCGCCCGGCGACACGTACCCTTAGTTGGGCAGGATAACCTGGTCGATGACGTGGATGACGCCATTGTCGGTTTCTACGTCGGCAGTGACGACGCTTGCGCCGTTCACGGTGACGCCCCCATCGGTCATGATGGTGATGTCGCTGCCTTCAACGGTTGCGGCGGTCATGTTGTTCGACAGGTCAGTCGACATAACCTTGCCCGGCACCACGTGGTAGGTAAGGATCTGAACCAGCTGCTCTTTGTTTTCGGGTTTCAGCAGGTTTTCGACCGTGCCAGCGGGCAGCGCGGCGAAGGCTTCATCGGTCGGAGCGAAAACGGTGAACGGGCCGTCGCCTTTCAGCGTCTCAACCAGGCCAGCGGCCTGAACAGCGGCGACGAGCGTGTCAAAGCTGCCCGCCTCAACGGCGGTGTCGACGATGTCTTTGGAGCTGCCGGCAAAAGCGGTCGTGGCAAGAGAAGCGGCGACGCCCATGGCGATCAGTGTCTTGCGGATCATGTATGTATCTCCCAATACAAAGTTGCGAACGTCTGTCAGTGACATTCGCAGCGGCTTACGGGGCCACGTCCAAAGCGGATCAAGAAAGTTTCCACTTTCTATCCGTTGACGGAAAAACGATCTGCCCTAAGCCCCGCCTGCGAAACGCTTCCAATCACAGATTTGTGAGAGAGGTTTTGCGGAGAGCGACAAAAATAGATGCTACGCGCAAAACTGGTGTCATCATCAATGCCGGTCATTCAGCCGCAGCGGGCGGCGTTGAATTTCTGGACATACACATCATATCCGGTGTGAACAAAGGGAGCTTCCGGATGCCTCGTCAATTTCGCACTGACTTAAACTGGTCCGACGTGACTCCAAAGGATGTGTTCCTCAACCGCAGGACGCTTCTGGCCAGCGCCGGTGCGGCAGCGATGGGCGCAATCGCAGGGCCGGCTGCGGCGGCAAAGCTCGACTACGCAGAAAGCGCCTTCTCCACCGATGAGAAGATGAACACATTCGAGGAAATCACAAACTACAACAATTTTTACGAGTTCGGATTGAAAAAGGAAGATCCGGCCGCTAACGCTCATCTACTTACGGTCGATCCCTGGTCAGTCGAAATCGACGGTCTCGTCGACAATCCGGGCACCTACGACCTTGGCGACATCCTGTCCGGCGTCGATCTGGAAGAGCGTATCTACCGGTTCCGCTGCGTTGAAGCCTGGTCGATGGTTATACCCTGGATCGGTTTCCAGCTGAGCAGCCTTCTTGACCGCGTTGGCGTTCAGCCGTCGGCAAAATATGTTTACTTCGAAACGCTCGTGCGCCCCGAAGAGATGATCGGCCAGAAGTACCCGCTGCTCGACTGGCCTTACCGTGAGGGCCTGCGTCTGGACGAGGCGATGCATCCGCTGACGATCATGGCTACCGGTCTGTACGGCGAGGAAATGCCAAAGCAGAACGGCGCGCCGATCCGACTGGTTGTGCCATGGAAGTACGGCTTCAAGTCGATCAAATCGGTGGTCAAGATGTCACTGGTGGAAGAACAGCCCGAAACCACCTGGAACATGCAGAACCCGCGTGAGTACGGTTTCTATTCCAACGTGAACCCCGAAGTGGACCACCCGCGCTGGAGCCAGGCAACCGAGCGGACCATCGGAAAAGCCCTGTTCTCACGGCGCAAGCCGACCCGTATGTTCAACGGCTATGAGGAACAGGTTGCATACCTCTACGAAGGAATGGACCTGACCAAGGACTTCTAAGCCCATGGCGCTGACCGATACGATCAACGCCAAGGTCCGCAAAATCCCGACATGGGTTGTCTACCTGCTCGGGGTGCTGCCGCTGGCCTGGATGATCTACTTGCTCTTTTCCGGACAGCTTGGGATTGATCCGACCAAGAAGCTCGAACACCGGACCGGTGAAATCGGGCTCCAGTTCCTGATTGCGTCCCTCGTCATCACGCCACTCGTGCGCTACGGCCGGCTGAACTTCATCCGGTTCCGCAGGGCCATCGGTCAGCTGGCCTTCTTCTATATATGTCTTCACCTTCTTATATGGCTGGTCCTCGACATGGGGCTCATGTGGGGGGAAATTCTTAAGGATCTCTACAAACGCCCCTACATCATCATTGGAATGGTGGGCTTCATCGCAATGGTGCCCCTTGCGATCACCTCCAACGACTGGTCGATCCGCAAGATGGGCGCCACAGCCTGGAGACGACTTCACAAACTTGCGTATGTTGCGGGAATTGCCGGAGCGGCTCACTATATGATGCTCGTTAAGGCTTGGCCCCTTGAGCCTATACTATACTGCGTTGCCGTTGCGGTTCTCCTCCTTGTGCGTCTTGAATGGACGCTCAAACGCAAACTCGCCGCGACGGCCTAAGACTGACTGGAGTCGAAAGATGAAGATGTTTGGTTTGACGGTCGCGGCAGCGGCCGTGTTTGCTGGCCCGCTTTTTGGAATGCCAGAGATGCGCCAGGTCTCCACCCATATGGGAGAGATGGCCAGCAGCATGCCGTCGAGTATTGAGGGTGAAGAACCCGACACGCTGCGCTTTGAGCCGTGGCAGATGTTGGAAGAGATGTTCCTGCGCGACGATGTTGTCTACCTGATGCGCCACGGTCCCACCGACTGGAACAAGCTCGATGAGAAGGGCGTGGCGTCCACGGAT
>JBCDED010000011.1:0-63459 GCA_039179985.1 Pseudomonadota bacterium | reverse complement strand
GGATTTCTGGCTACTACAAACACACACACACACACACACAAACAGACAGACAAACGCTTACGCACACACATATGAACTGAAAACAAAACTGAAGGGCTGGAGTAATAGCCTTTTGCGGACTTCAGAACCTTTTTGTGACGGGCGTGTGTGGTCGTACCACCTTTGACACGTGACATCTCTCAGACCTCCTTAGCGCGCGTAGGGCATGAAGCCCTTGACGATTTTCTCATCCGGGGCGGACAGCGTGGTCGTACCACGGGCGTTGCGGATGAATTTGTTGCTGCGCTTGATCATGCCGTGGCGTTTGCCGGCCTGAGCGGTTTTGACACGACCGTTGGCCGTGACCTTGAAGCGCTTTTTTGCGCTCGACTTGGTCTTCATTTTGGGCATTTCCGTCTCCTTGTCGGTCGGTTCTCACAGGCCACGGCATGCCACTTTGGCCGGACCTGCGGTTTAGAAGACGCGCGTATAGGACCGAACGCACGTTCTGGCAAGGCAAAAAAGCTGTGCGGCGGGCTATTCCGGATCGGTCGCGAAGATGAGGCGTTCATCGCAGGGCGCCACGCGCAGGATGTTGGTCGAGCCAGGCACGTTGAAGGGCACACCGGCGGTCACGACGATCAGGTCTTTTTCGGTGGCAAAGCGGTCGGTCCGCGCGGCTTGCGCCGCGTTGACCACGGCCATCTTGAAGCGGTCGACGGGGTCGGTGATGACGCAATGCGCGCCCCAGGTCAGGCATAGACGGCGCGCCGTGCCCTCAAGGTTCGTCATCGCGATAATTGGCACGCGCGGACGTTCGCGGGCAACGAGCAGAGCCGTGGTGCCGGACTGCGAGAAACAGCAGATCGCCTTGATCTCGGTGGTCTCGGCAATTTCCCGGGCGGCCGAGACGATGCCGTCGGCCACGGTTTCCCGAACACCGCCGCGCGAGGCTTCGATCACCGCCCGGTAGGTCGGGTCGCTTTCGACCTCGACAGCCACGTTGTTCATGGTGGTGACGGCTTCGATCGGATAGGAGCCGGCGGCACTTTCTGCCGACAGCATTACCGCATCGGCGCCTTCGTAGATGGCCGCCGCCACATCCGACACCTCGGCCCGCGTGGGCATGGGCGACTCGATCATCGATTCCAGCATCTGGGTCGCAACGATGACCGGCTTGGCGACCGCGCGGCACTTGCGCACAAGACGCTTTTGGATGGGCGGCACGTTCTGCACGGGCAATTCAACGCCCAGATCACCACGGGCCACCATGATCCCGTCCGAGGCCTGCAGGATCTCATCGAAGGCATCCACAGCGGCGGGCTTTTCGATCTTCGACAGGATCGCGGCGCGGCCACGCGCCAGTTTGCGCGCCTCTTCCACATCTTCCATGCGCTGGACAAAGCTCAACGCCAGCCAGTCCACACCCAGGTCGCACACAAACTCCAGATCACGGCGGTCTTTCTCGGACAGCGCGGCCAGGGGCAACACCACATCGGGCACGTTCACGCCCTTGCGGTTGGAAATGGTCCCGCCCGCCGTCACCGTGCAGTCCGCGAAGTCGGCGCCGCATTTGTCGACCGTCATTCGGATCTTGCCATCATTTACCAGCAGCGACGATCCCGCCGACAGCGCCTGAAAAATCTCCGGGTGCGGCAGCTGGACACGGGTCGCGTCGCCTTCCGCGTCGTCGAGGTCCATGCGAAACTTCGCACCTTCCGCCAGCTCTTCCGATCCGTTAGCGAAAACGCCCACGCGCAGCTTGGGGCCCTGCAAGTCCGCAAGGATCGCGATGGGGCGGGCCATGTCCTGCTCGATCTGTCGTATGATCGCGTGGCGTGCGCCGATCTCGGAGTGATCGCCGTGGCTCATGTTCAGCCGGAACACATCGGCGCCCGCCTCAAAGAGCGCGCGGATGGTGTCGTAATCGTTCGATGCCGGGCCCAGCGTGGCGACTATTTTTACACTGCGTTGGCGTCTCATGTGGCCTCTGGTCCTTCTCGTCTGGCACGACGGCGTGGTTGGGCATGTCTATGGCGGAAAATGTTAGCGCTGACAACTAGCGCATCCCGTCCGGTCTGATAGGTCTCACATGGCAATGAAAGATGACAAAAACATATCGCTGGATGCCTTTGAAGTGATCGGACCAGAGCGGCACGCGCCCTGGGTTCTCACCTGCGATCATGCCTCGAACGCCGTCCCCGAATGGGTTGACGGTGGCGATCTGGGGTTGCCGCCCGAAGATATGAGCCGCCATATCGCCTATGACCTGGGCGCCGCGGGCGTGACCCGCGCGCTTGCCGATCTGCTCGGCGCCCCGGCGATCCTGTCGCGGTTCTCGCGCCTCGTCATTGACCCGAACCGCGGCGAAGACGACCCGACACTGATCATGCAGCTTTATGACGGCACCATTATCCCGGCGAACCGGCGGCTGACTGCGCGTGACCGCGCGGATCGTCTGGACATGCTTTACCGCCCCTACCACGACGCCTACGCAGCGCTTGTGGCCGCGCGACAAGACCCTGTGATCGTGGCCATCCACAGTTTCACGCCCCGCCTGCGCGGACGCGGCGCCCGCCCCTGGCACATCGGAGTATTGGCGGCCCACGACCGGCGGTTTTCAGACCCGCTTATCACCCGACTGGAGGCCGAGCCCGACCTCTGTGTCGGCAATAACGAGCCCTACGACGGCCACCTGCCCGGCGATGCCATCGACCGGCAGGCCCTGCGCCATGGTCACCACAACACACTGATCGAGTTGCGGCATGACCTGATCGACACGCCCGACAGACAGGCAGCCTGGGCCGCGCGGCTGGCACGGGTCCTGACCGAGGTCCACGCCCGGATCCTCTAGCATGCCTTGGCGTGCCCGCACCGTCATGCCTATATCAGTGTCAGACCTATTCAGGAGCGCCCGCAATGGATGACCAGACCCGCCTCGAACTCGAAGCCGCCGCCTTCCGCCGTCTGCGCCAGCACCTGATGGAGGACCGCACCGACGTGCAGAACATCGACATGATGAACCTGGCAGGGTTCTGCCGCAACTGCCTCAGCCGCTGGTATCAGGAAGCCGCCGCCGAGCGGGGCATCGAGATGACCAAAGACGAAGGGCGCGAGGTCTTTTACGGCATGCCCTTTGCCGAGTGGAAGGCCCAGCACCAGACGGAAGCCTCGCCCGAACAGAAAGCCGCCTTCGAAGTGGCACATAAAGACAACGGCTGACGCGATCCGTCCCGCAATTCTTGCGGGAACCCGGGCGAGTACCCATATTTTTGGTGTAAAAACAAAGCCTGGAAAGGAGGTGCGGGATGACCCTTGCAACTCTGACGACCGTTTTTGGCTGGGCAACGCTGATCAACCTCGCGATCCTGGCCGTGGCGGCGATTGCCGTCGTGGGCATGCGCGAATTTCTCGTTAAAACCCACGGGCGCATGTTCGACATGGACGAAGCTGCGCTCAGCCGCGCCTATTTTGGCTGGCTTGCCAACTACAAGATCCTGACGGTGATCTTCTTTCTCGTGCCCTACATCGCGCTCAGGATCGCGGGTTAGCCACGCAGCATTGGCGCCGACGGCTAACCGCAGATCCCCTCGATGTCGGCCTCCGGCCAGGGCAGGCGCAGGGCGTCGCGCGGTACCTCTTCGTCGCGGGCGGCGGCCGGGAAGACTTCGGCCACGAGGGCGCGCAGTTTGTCCGTGCGCGCGCCGTCCGGGTCGAGCGCGCGGCAGCACACGAACTCTTCCACCAGAATGCCCTGCTGTTCGTAGGCGTAGTCGAGAAACCCCTTCTCGGGATCGATTTCGGTGAGGTAGGGGTCGTCTTTCTCGATGTGTTCGGAGACCGCCTTGAACGGATGGTAACCCGTCTTCTGACGCTCCTGCCATTGCCAGACATGGGTCATCTCATGGGCAAATCGCATGGCCACGCGCAGGTTCATGGCGTCGGGGTAGTCGGCCAGAAAATCGTCGCGCCAGAAGCGCCGGGTAAAGTAGATGCGCTCGCCGATCACGAAGGCCGGGTAGGTGCCGCTGGCGGGTTCGCTGCGCGGCGGCAGAAGCTTCTGACGGCAGGTGGTCCGGGGGCGCACGGGGATTTCGGCGTTCAACAGGCCCACCGCCGCGCCTTTGACGATGGTGACGCGGTCAATGTCGATGGCATCGCCCGCGACGGTTTCCGTGAAGGCGCGCTCGGCCTCGGTCAGGGGCCGGGCGGCGCAGGCCGCGAGCACAAGCGGCAGAACGAAGATCAACGCGCGCATGGCCGTCAGCTTTGGGGTGTCTGGTCAGGAAGGCAAGACCCGAAATGGCCGCGGGCGCGCGGGGGCGGAATCATCCGCCCCGGCCCATTTTGGTCAGTTGCTGCCGGTGCCGCCGGTCTGAAGGGTTCTCAGCACCTGGTCGATCGAGAAACTGCCGGGTTCCTGGCGTGGTGGATATTCCTGGAAACTCGACAGGAAGTTCCCCACGTAGGCCTGCGCCGGGGCCAACAGGTAGGTCCGTTCAAGCCGCCACTGAGGATAGCCGATGGATTCTTCGGGCGCCCTTTCGAAGGGGTCGGTATAGACGTCGAGAATCTTGGGCAGACGCAAGGGAACAAAGGGTTCTTCCCAGACTTCGAACCCTTCGGCCCGCTGCTCGGCAAAGACGATTTTCCAGCGATTGTAGCGCACGTTCAGCAGATCGCCCGTGTCCGAGAAATAGAAGAACTCGCGCCGCGGCCCTTCCTCGGTTTCACCCGACAGGTACGGCAGGAAGTTGTAACCATCGAGGTGCACCTTGGTGTTTTCTTCCCCGAACGGCGTCTCGGTCAGCATCTGTTCCTTCATGCCGTCGTCGCCAAGCGCGGCCATGATGGTCGGGAACCAGTCGAGGTGGCTGATAATCTGATTGGTCCGGCTCCCGGGCTCGATGACCCCCGGCCAGCGAACGACCAAAGGCACACGGAACCCGCCTTCCCAGTTGTCGTTCTTTTCGCCCTTGAACGGTGTCGTGCCGCCATCGGGCCAGCTAAAAACCTCGGCGCCGTTGTCGGTTGTGTACATGACCACGGTGGTGTCGGCGATGCCAAGTTCATCGACCTTGTCCAGCAGCTCGCCGACCATGCCGTCATGCTCCACCATGCCGTCGGGGTAGACGCCAAGCCCGGTCACGCCCTTGCTCTCTTCCTTGAGATGCGTGAAGATGTGCATTCGTGTCGAGTTCCACCACAAAAAGAACGGCTTATCCTGCGCGACAGCACGCTCCATGAAGTCGAGCGCACCAGCAGTGATTTCCTCGTCGATGGTTTCCATGCGTTTGCGCGTCAGCGGACCGGTGTCTTCGATCGATCCATCGGCGGAGGACTTGATCACACCCCGGGGCCCGAACTGTTCGCGGAACTCTGCGCTCTGGGGGTAGTCGACGTTTTCGGGCTCCTCTTCGGCGTTGAGGTGGTAGAGGTTGCCGAAGAATTCGTCGAAGCCGTGGTTCGTGGGCAGGTGTTCATCGCGGTCGCCGAGGTGGTTCTTGCCGTACTGGCCCGTCATGTACCCTTTGGATTTAAGGTACTCGGCAATCGTCGGATCACGGGGGTCCATACCTTCCTTGGCGCCTGGCAGCCCGACCTTCAGCAACCCGGTCCGGAACCCGGACTGGCCGGTGATGAACGACGCGCGGCCCGCCGTACAGGATTGTTCGCCATATGCATGGGTAAACAGCATCCCTTCCTTGGCGATCCGGTCGATATTGGGGGTCTCGTACCCCATCATGCCCTGATTGTAGGCGCTGACGTTCCAGTATCCGACGTCGTCACCCCAAATCATGAGGAAGTTGAGTGGTTTGTCCTGCGCCACGGCAACGGAGGCCGCCAAGACCCCCCCTGCCATGGTCAGCCCGAAGGCGTGGGATCTGAAGGGCATGCGAAACTCCAATACGTCAGTTGAGGCTGGAGGCGACTCGCCCCCGTTTCACGTTACCTGAAAGCACCCAGGACTAAATGCAGATTGAAAGCATCAGATCGCCGCGCGGCGGCTCTGGTCGAGATAAATCTCGCGCAAGCGCGCGGCTACGGGACCGGGCGTACCGTCGCCTAAAGCGGTGCCGTCAATTTCCACCACCGGCATAACGAATGTCGAGGCCGACGTGACAAAGGCTTCAGCGGCGTCCTTTGCCTCGTCGAGTGTAAAAGCCCGCTCTTCCACGACCATCTGTGCCTCTTTGGCGAGTTGAAGGACCGCCGCGCGGGTGATGCCGTGCAGGATGTCATTGGACAGATGCCGGGTGATGATCTTGCCGTCCTTCGTGACGATGTAGGCGTTGTTCGATGTGCCCTCGGTGACGTGCCCGTCTTCGATCATCCAGGCGTCATCGGCGCCCGCTGCCTTGGCCGCCATCTTGCCCATGGAGGGATAGAGCAGTTGCACCGTCTTGATATCGCGTCGGCCCCACCGCTGGTCTTCGATAGAGATGACCTTGATCCCGCGTTTTGCTGCGGGGCTTTCAGCGAGCCCCGGTTTGGCCTGAGTAAACAGAACAATCGTGCCGGGCGTGCCTTCGGCGGGATACAGGAAATCGCGGTCTGCTGCGCCACGGGTGATTTGTAAATAGACGAGCCCGTCGTCGATGTCGTTCAGGCGCACGAGCTCGCGGTGGATCTCAAGCAGCTCTTCCGCTGTCACCGGGTTCGCCATGTCAAGCTCCGCCAGCGAGCGCTCCAGCCGTTTCGCATGGCCGTCAAAGTCGATCAGCTTGCCGCCGAGCACGCTTGTCACCTCGTAAACGCCATCGGCAAAAAGAAAGCCCCGGTCGAAGATGGAGATCTTGGCGTCTTCCTCGGGCAGGTAGGACCCGTTGACATAGACCGTTCGGCTCATGGCGTTCTCCTTGTCTTCAACCCCAGAGGGCGGCCTCCGGTGGGTGCACCCCGGCGGTGTCATATTTCAGCGGTGTCGGGCGGTCTTCGGCCAGAAGCAGCGGCCCGTCAAGATCGGTCACCGCCGCAGCCTGCGCCAGGATCACCGCAGGCGCCATGGCCAGGGACGAGCCAACCATGCAGCCGATCATGATGCCATAGCCCTCGGCCTTTGCCGCAGCCTTCAGCGCCAGAGCTTCAGTCAGACCCCCGGCCTTGTCGAGCTTGATGTTCACGAGGTCGTATTTGCCCTTGAGCCCGGGCAGTGAGGCGCGGTCATGGCAGCTTTCGTCGGCACAGACGGGCACCGGCCGGTCGAGGCCGACCAGCGCCGCATCCTGCCCTGCGGGAAGGGGCTGTTCGACCAGCGCCACACCCAGGCGCGCAAGGTGCGGGGCCAGGTGGCTGTAGACCTCGGCGGACCAGCCTTCGTTGGCATCGACGATGATCCTCGCGTCTGGCGCGCCGCGCCGGACGGCTTCTAGTCGTGGCATGTCATCCGGCGTGCCGAGCTTGATTTTCAGAAGTGGCCTCTGGGCATGGCGGCGCGCTGCCGCCTCCATGTTGCCGGGCGTATCCAGCGACAGCGTAAAGGCCGTGACCTCGGGACCCGGTGCGGGAAGCCCGGCGAGATCCCAGGCGCGGACACCCGCGCGCTTGGCTTCCAGATCCCACAGGGCACAGTCTACCGCGTTGCGGGCCGCGCCGGGGGGCAGCAGATCTTGCAGACTGGCGCGGTCAAAGGCATCTGGCAGCCCGCCGACCTCTGCGGCCACGCTCTCCAGCGTCTCGCCGTAGCGTGCGTATGGCACACATTCGCCCCAGCCCTCGGCGGTGCCGTCCGACAGCCGCACCGTCAGAACCTTTGCCTCTGTCCGGCTGCCACGGGAAATCGTAAAGGCCTCGGCCAGTCGAAATGTCTCTGCCGAAACGCGGGTCTTGATGGGCCGCATCCCTCAGATCGCCGCAAGCGCATCGACGAGGCGGCCGGCGCCCTGCCGGTAGGGATCGACCGCCGGAAGCCCCATGCGATCTTCGACGCCTGCGAGATAACTCAGTGCCTCGTCTTCCGACAGATGCTGGGTATTCACGGAAACGCCCGCCACGACGCAGGCCGGGTTCACCAGCCGCGCCAAAGGAAGGGCGGTGTCGCGCAGGTCTTCCAACGACGGCAGGCTGTAGTCCGGCAGGCCGCGCATATGCGTGCGCGTAGGCTCATGGGCGAGGATCAGCGCATCTGGTTGGCCGCCGTGAATAAGCGCCATTGTCACACCTGAGTAAGAGGCGTGAAAAAGCGACCCCTGCCCTTCAATGTGATCCCAGTGATCGGGCGCGTTGTCGGGCGTCAGATACTCCACCGACCCCGCCATGAAATCCGCGATCACCGCGTCCAGCGGCACACCGCCGCCGGTGACCAGAATGCCGGTCTGTCCCGTGGCCCGGAAGGTGGATTTCAGACGGCGTTCAGTCATTTCCCGGTCCATGGCAAGGGCAGTGTACATTTTGCCGACAGAGCAATCTGTTCCGACGGCGAGGCATCGCTTGCCGCTGCGTTTTTTGCCGTTGGCGATGGGATAAGAGGTTGTGGGCACCCGCACATCGTGCAGTGTGCGCCCGTGTGTCTGCGCCGCTGCGACAAGCGCCGGTTCGTCGCGCAGAAGGTTGTGAAGCCCGCTGGCCAGATCGAACCCGGACTCGAGCGCTTTGACCAGAATCTCGATCCAAGCGCCGGCGATCACACCACCACGGTTCGCGACGCCCACGACCACTGTGCGCACGCCCCGCGCCTTGGCTTCTTCGAGCGTCAGATCTTCAAGACCGAGGTCCGCTTTACACCCCGGCAGACGCAACTGGCCGATGGCGTAGTCCGGGCGCCAGTCCTTGATGCCCTGGGCGACTTTGGCGGCCAGATTGTCCGGGGCGTCCCCGAGGAAAAGCAGGTAGGGTGTGTCGATCATGCCCCGTCTCCGAATCTTATGTGACGCGCTACTATGCGATAGTCACCACGCGGTTTCTTCCGGAAAGTCACCGCATGTAACCGGAGATGTCGAAGATTCTGCGATCAGGCAGCACCTTAACCGAAACTTTCACCGCGCAGCTACCGGAATGCCGCGCCGCAGCAGAAAACCGCTTGCGGATGAGCGCGCAACAAATTAACTCAAATAGCGTCCCGTTCGAAAGATCATTACCAGAGGTGACACCTTGAGCTTCCGCGTCCAACCCGCCGCCCCCGCCCGCCCGAACCGGTGTCAGCTTTTTGGGCCGGGCTCGCGCCCGACAATTTTTGAAAAGATGGCGACGAGCGCAGCGGATGTGATCAACCTCGATCTCGAAGATTCCGTTGCGCCCGACGACAAAGCAGAGGCGCGCAAGAACATCATCGCGGCCACCCACGACATCGACTGGGGCACAAAGTACCTGAGCGTCCGGATCAACGGGCTCGATACGCCTTACTGGTACCGGGACGTGATCGACCTTCTGGAACAGGGTGGGCCGCAGCTGAACCAGATCATGATCCCCAAGGTGGGCTGCGCGGCGGACGTCTATGCGGTCGACGCCCTTATCACTGCCGCCGAGAGCGCCGCCGGCCGCAAAACGCGGGTCTCGCTGGAGGTGATCATCGAAACGGCCGCCGGGATCGCCCATGTGGAAGAGATTGCCGCGTCCTCGCCCCGGCTTCAAGCCATGTCGCTGGGCGCGGCGGATTTCGCGGCCTCCATGGGCATGCAAACCACGGGGATCGGCGGAACGCAGGAAAACTACTATATGCTCCACGACGGGACACGGCACTGGTCGGACCCCTGGCACTGGGCACAGGCCGCCATCGTCGCCGCCTGCCGCACCCATGGCGTGCTGCCTGTGGACGGGCCCTTTGGCGATTTCTCCGATGACGAAGGGTTCCGGGCGCAGGCGCGGCGGTCGGCGACACTGGGCATGGTCGGCAAATGGGCGATTCACCCCAACCAGGTGGCCCTGGCCAATGAGATCTTCACGCCGTCCGAGGCTCAGATCACGGAAGCCCGGGAAATCCTTGCCGCGATGGAAGAGGCGAAAGCCTCGGGCGCTGGCGCGGCGGTCTACAAGGGGCGGCTGGTCGACCTGGCGTCGATCCGCCAGGCCGAAGTGATTGTGGGTCAGGCTGAGTTTATCGGCGTCTAGGCTTTCAGCGCCACGCAGACGTCGGTCAGAAGCTCGTCGGGCGCGGTGTCCATGGGGCTGTTGAGGTAGACCTCGATGGGCGGGGCATCGCCAAGCTCGACATTCGCCTCGGGGATCCAGACGCCGTACATATAGTCATAGGCCGCCTTTAGCCCAGAATAAGGCCCCTTGTGATGCATAACTGCATAGCGCGCGGCGGGCAGGTCGATCGGCTCCAGCCCGCCGCCCAGGTCGTGGTCCCCTTCCAGAACGACGCCCGCGTAGCTGCGCAAGTCTTCCACCGGGACGACCGTGGGGTCGTCGTAGTAGACGCCGATGACACCGCGGACATGGGGCCAGAGGTTCCTGGCGCCGATCCGCGCGTTCAGTTCTTCAAAGGATTTGCCGATCTTGGTGTACTCGCCCTTGT
This sequence comes from Pseudomonadota bacterium, assembly GCA_039179985.1. Taxonomy (GTDB): domain Bacteria; phylum Pseudomonadota; class Alphaproteobacteria; order Rhodobacterales; family Rhodobacteraceae; genus JBCCMQ01. The sequence goes on along the minus strand of JBCDED010000011.1, from coordinate 53,024 downwards.
GCGGCACGGCGGCGAGCCTGCGGGCGGGGTGGTTCTCGATGTCAACGGGAAACATGGGGTGTTCCTTTCGGTCAGGTTTCAAGAGCGGCAGCGCGCCGCGGGCCCGGAACGCCCCGGGTGTCAGGCCATAGCCATCCCGGAAAATCCGGGTGAAGCTGCGGACATTGGCATAGCCCGCGTCCGCGGCGATCCGCTCGATGGACCGGTCCGTCTGTACCAGCCAGCATGCCGCCCGGTGCAAGCGGATGCGCCGCACCGCCTGGTGGCAGGTCTCGCCCGTCATAGCGGAAAAGACCCGGTGCCAATGGTACCGTGACATGGCCGCGACATCGGCGAGCGTGTCGAGCGACAGATCCTCGGCCGGGTGGTCATGCATATAGGCAAGGACCCGCAGGATCCGGTCTTCGTAGGTGTTGGGCATGGCCGTCGGTTCCTGGTTGCGTTCCGTAATCCTTGCATTGCACGTCGAGGCTTCACAAATCTTGCGGAATTCAGGGACGGATTGCACCGGGTGATCCGGCGCACTAGAAGGCCCTTCAAATACCGAAAACCACGTGGGCGCCGCTCTGATGAACTACCTCGACTTCGAAAAACCGCTGGCCGAAATCGAAGGCAAAGCGGAAGAACTGCGCGCGCTGGCGCGGCAGAACGAAGAGATGGACGTCGAAAAGGAAGCGGCGGCGCTGGATCTGAAGGCGGCGAGCCTTCTGGCCGATCTTTACAAAAACCTTACACCCTGGCGGAAATGCCAGGTGGCCCGGCATCCCGAACGTCCCCACTGCCGCGACTATATCGAGGGTCTTTTCACCGACTATACCCCGCTGGCCGGCGACCGGAACTTTGCCGAGGATCAGGCCGTGATGGGCGGCCTCGCGCGGTTCAACGACAAACCGGTGGTCGTAATCGGCCACGAAAAGGGCCAGGACACCTCGACCCGGATCGAGCGTAATTTCGGCATGGCGCGGCCTGAGGGCTACCGCAAGGCGATCCGGCTGATGGATCTGGCCGACAGGTTTTCACTGCCGGTCGTCACGCTCGTCGACACACCCGGCGCCTATCCCGGCAAGGGCGCCGAAGAACGTGGGCAGTCCGAGGCGATCGCGCGGTCGACCGAGAAATGCCTGCAACTGGGCGTACCGCTGGTGAGCGTGATCATCGGCGAAGGCGGGTCAGGCGGCGCTGTGGCGTTCGCCACGTCCAACCGGCTGGCGATGCTCGAACACTCGATCTATTCCGTGATCAGCCCCGAAGGCTGCGCCTCGATCCTTTGGAAGGACGCCGAGAAGATGCGTGAGGCCGCCGAGGCGTTGCGCCTGACCGCGCAGGATCTCAAGGCACTTGGCGTCTCCGATATCGTAATCGATGAGCCCCTGGGCGGGGCGCAGCGCGACCGCCCCTCAACGATCAGCGCGGTCGGGTCGGCCATCGAACGGATGCTGAACGAGCTTTCCGGCAAATCGCGCACAGCGCTGATCAAGGACCGGCGTCAGAAGTTCCTGAATATGGGGCAGACAGGTCTCGCGGCCTAAGCGGCCGGTTCTGCTCAGAAACGAAAGCTAAGTCCCAATCGCAGGAAGGGCACCATGTCGACCTGCGTACCCTGTGCGGAAGGCACGCTTAGATTGTCCTCGGACATATCGAAGATCGCGCCGAGGTCGCCCGACATCGACCAGCCAGAGTCGAAATCCCGTTCGTACCCGAAAGACAGGATCGGGCTGAGGCTGGAGGAGGACGTGGTAAAGCTTGTCCGGCCAAGCGGCACATACATGCCATCCACCAGATACCCGACCTGTCCGTCGCCATCCGGACCGCCGCCAGGGGCAATGGCGCCGCCCGAAAGGCGCAGACCGGGCACACCGAAGTCGTAATCAGCGATGACGCCGAGGCCGCCGACGGAAATCTGGTCGTCGCCACTGTCAAATTCTGCACCGGGCGTCGCGATACCCATTGGAAGGCGCAGGGAAAAACTGTCGTTCAACTGGTAGCTGCCTTCGACCATGAAGGCATCTTCGCGCTGTTCGAGGTTCAGTTCGAAGGCCGGGCCGTCTTCCGCAAGCACGGGTGCGCTTGTCAGGCCCAAGACAAGCCCGATGCGCAATCCCCTGGCTAAAATGCGGCGTACCTCAAACAACGACCCAACCACTCCGTTCCGGTGACTTCTTCGCAGATATGTCTAACGCTAGCCCCCGGCGGGGGATGTACAACATAAATCCCCGCGCGATTCCACAACACCTTGTGTATCGCGGAAAAGAATTAACAAGACCTAAAAACTTTCGGAGCTGTGGATATTCCTGTGGAGCGCGGCATTTCTGCCGCGTTCCTTCAAGATCTGGAAAAACCCGCTTCTAAGAGCAAGCGGTCTGAGGCGGCTTCCACTCGCTCCTCCACGGTCGCCAGGAAGTCCTGGGATGGAAGCCCGGGCGGGATTGGGTCGAGAAACTCCACCACAGCCAAGCCAGGCTTGCGAAAAATGCCACGCTTTGGCCAGAAGACGCCGACATTGGTGGCTGCGGGTACGCAAACCTGCCCGAGTTCGCCATAGAGAACGGACGTTCCGATCTTATAGGGCAGGTGGGCACCCGGCGCGACGCGCGTGCCTTGTGGGTAAATGATCAGCTGGCCTCCCTCGGCGCGGCCTTTCTCCACATCGTCGAGCATTTCTCGGATCGCCTGTCCGCGTTTGCCCCTGTCGACCGGCACACACCCGATCCGCATCGCGTACCACCCGAGGATGGGAGCCCATTTCAGCTGTTTCTTCATGATGAACTTGGGCCGTGGCAGTTCGGACACCAAAAGAATGATGTCAAAGAAGGACTGATGTTTGGCGGCGATCATCACAGCGTCCCGCGGGACCTCTCCGCGCACTTCCGACCGCAGGCCGACCATCAAGCGCGCCGTGAACCGCACCCAGCGACAGTAGGTATGAACACCGTGGAACGCACCTTCGCGAGTCACCAAGGCCCAGGGCGTAAAGAAGACGGCCATGATTGCCATCATCGCGTACATCTGCACGACGAAGGCCAGCGACAGAACCCAGCGGATGGCAAAGGTGAGCGCGCTCACATGGACCCCCGAAGACGGCTGAGAGTGGACTGCCGGGTTGCCCAGAACGCAATGAAAGCCGCGCCGAAGGGCACGGCAATCGGCCAGATCCACTGCCAACCCTGAAACCCGAGATCAACCAGCAGGCCGCTTTGATCAGGTGGTGCCGGAACGAGCGCCAGGGCCGAGGCGGCAAGCGACGCGCCGACGACCGCACCAAGCCCCGTGCGCAGCGTCAGCCGGCGAACGAAGGCCCTGGCAATAAAGGCGTCCCGTGCACCCAGAAGGCGCAGAACCTCGATCACCGGCGCGTTTGTGGCCAGTGTCGACCGCGTGGCGAGAACAACCAGCGCCGCTGTTGCTGCGGCAATCAGGCCGAGCGCCACATAGCCAAGGGTGCGGATACGCGTCGCCGCGGCGACCAGCGGCGCGCGCCAGCGTCCGTGATCATCGAGCCGCACGCCCGGCAATTCACCCGCCAGCCGCAGGCCGAGACCCTCCACGTCGTAGGGCGGATTGCCGGGCACAACCTCGATCAGACGCGGCACCGGCAGCGTGTCAAAAGGCAGATCCGGCCCCAGCCAGGGCTCGAGCAGCGCCGCCTGTTCTTCGTCGCTGAGCATGCGGGCAAAGGCCACGCCCGGCGTTTCTTCAAGGATCCGCATGGTGGCGTCGGTCAGCGCGTCCAGGGTGTCCGGGGTCCCTGTGACCTGAACCGTTGCCACCCGGCCCAGATCCGCCGACCAGCGCTCCGCCAGCCTGTCGGTCGAGACGGCCAGCGCCATGGAAAAAACCGCAAGAAACCCCATGACGGCGGCGACGAAAACCGTCAGCCAGGCGGCCGGGCCGGTGCCGGGCACAACCTTGTCGCTCGCCCCCTCGCCCGCCAGCGCCGCTGCGGCGGAGTACAGTTGCCGGATCAAAGGTCCGCTCCGGCTTCGCGCAATTCGCCGCCTTTGAGGCGCAGAACGCGGGTTCGGACGCGCGCCTTGGCCGAGCGGATCAGCGGAAGATCATGGGTGGCCAGCACGATGGTCTTTCCAAGCTGGTTCAGTTCGATCAGGAGCGAAAGAAGCCGCTCGGACATCTCCCAGTCGACGTTTCCCGTGGGCTCGTCGGCCAAAATGAGATCGGGCGCAGTAATGACGGCCCGCGCCAGCGCCGCCCGCTGGCGCTCGCCGCCCGAAAGTTGCGGCGGCAGGGAGGTCATTTTGTGGTCCAGTCCGACCCATCGCAGAAGTTCGGTCAGGCTCGCGCGCTCCGCGCCGGGGTCCCGACCGGCAACCTGCAGTGGAAGGGTCACGTTGTCATAGACGTTCAGGTGATCGATGAACTGACAGTCCTGGTGAATGATGCCAATCCGGCGCCGCGTGCGTGCTATGGCGTCGCGGTCCATGGCCTCGCGCCTCTTGCCGAAGACCAGCAAGTCGCCCGACGTCGGGACGAGGTCGAGGTAGCAGAGCTTGAGGAACGTCGTCTTTCCTGCCCCCGACGGCCCGGTCAGAAAGTAAAATCCACCCGGCTCCATCCGCACGTTCATGTCCGACAAGAGCATCGCATCGCCATAGGCGTAGTCCACGCTGGACAGGTCGAGGACACCGGGCTCTTCTGTCGTACCAGTTGCCGGGAGCATGGTGATTTTTTTGTACCGCCTGTGTTGCCCGTTAACACCGATAGCGGGCAGATGCTTGGAGAAACCGTCTCACCTTGGTATGAGCAGGGGTAACAGGCAAGATCAAGGCGGAAAATCCGCCGGGTATTGGAAAGAGCATGCGGCTTATCTGTCCGAACTGTGGTGCGCAATACGAAGTCGGCGCTGGCGTCATTCCAGACGGCGGGCGCGACGTGCAATGCTCGAACTGCGGCCAGACATGGTTTCAGGAGCCGGAGGCTGTGGGCGCGCCACCCGAACCCGAAGCGGTCCCCGAGCCAGCGCCTGTCGATCCGGTTTATGACGAACCGCCTGCGCCGGGCTCGACCGTCAGCCCCGACGTGGCAAACATCCTGCGCGAAGAGGCCCAGCATGAACAGCGGGCCCGTCAGGCAGAACGGCACGGCGCCATCGAGACACAAACCGATCTTGGGTTCGAACAGGAACAGCCACCCGCCCGGTCGGGGCGCGACCGGCTCGCCCGTCTCCGGGGTGCGGACCCGGCGACTGAGCCCGAGGAAGAAGGCGAAGTCCGCGATGTTGTCGCCCAGATGGTCGCCACAAGCCGCGATCTCTTACCGGACATTGAGGAAATCAATTCCACGCTGACGGCGACGTCCGAGCAGAAAGAACAGGAACGGATCGAGGAAGCGGTCGATGCCGAGACCTCGGCGGCGCGGCGGCGCACCGGGTTCCGGCTGGGGTTCGGGCTTTCGGTTCTGGTGTTTGTTCTTCTGATCGGCACCTATCTCTTTGCGCCGTCACTCGGCCGGACAGTGCCCTCCGCTGAACCGGCGATCACGGCCTACGCCGACTGGGCGAACGGCGCTCGCGTGTCGCTTGACGGCTGGCTCAAATCCACCGTGGAAAGCCTCACCCAGCGGATGAGCGACGCCGTCGCCGACGGCTAATCGGCCGTTTTCGATCTCAGAAGCGGTCGAGCAGGCGCTTGAGGTAGTCGAGTTCCTGCTGCGGCCGATCCTGCTCGCCCGAGCGCCGCCGGATCTCATCGAGAAGTTCCTGCGCCCGGCGATAAACTTCGGTGTTGCCAAGTGTCTCATTGCTGGGATCGATGGCGCTGCCGTTGAGGTTATCGCGCCCCAGGGGATCGCGCTGGCCGAGCGGGTTGTTCTGGGTGGCTTGCTGTCCTTGACCGCCTTGCTGCTGTTGCTGCTGCTGGGCCAGCGCCTCGCCCAGATTGCGCATACCTTCGCGCAGGGCGTCCATCGCTTCTGATTGGTTATCGAGCGCACCAGCCAGGTCGTCCTCACGCAGCGAGTCCTCTGCGCGGTCCATGGCCTCGCCGGCCCGGCCCAGCGACTCGCGTGCCGCATCGCCCTCGGGCGTGCCCGCGCCGGGCAGGTTGCCGCGCTGGCGTTCCAACTGGTCGCGCAATGCCTGCTGGCGGTCCGCGAGGGTGCCGGCATCCGGCTGTTGCTGACCCTGCCCCGGTTGGCCACCGCCGCCTTCCCCGTTCTGTGCCTGACCCTGGCCCTGTCCGTCATGCTGTTCGCCGCGGCCCTGGCCACCGCTGCGGCCCTGGTTTTCGCCACTCTGGCCCGCCTGTGCATCGGGGTTGAACTGTTCCTGAAGGTCACGGAAGGCCTCGTCGCTGAGGCCCTGCTGTTCGCGCAGGGTTTCCTGCAGGCCGCGCATGGCCTCCTGGCCGGGGTTCTGCTGGCCCTGGCCATTCTGACCCTGAGCGACCTGCATATTTTCCATCATCTGGCGCAACTGGTCGAGCAATTGCTGTGCCTCGGCCATGCGGCCTTCTTCCATCAGGCGCTGCAGTTCGTCGAGCATCTCTTGCAGCTCATCCTGCGTCATGGTCTGGGTGTTTTGCTGGTTCTGGGCGTTCTGCTGGTTCTGCGGGTCGGCGTTCTGGGCCAGTTCCCGCATGTATTCCTGCATCGCTTCGCGCAGTTCCTGCATAAGTTCGGCAATTTCCTCGTCCGACGCGCCGTTTTCGATCGCTTCGGACAGCCGGTCCTGCGCACGCTCCAGCCGCTCGCGGGCATCGGACAGGTTGCCATATTCGAATTCAAGCGCGAGATCCCAAAGTACCTGGGCAATCTCGTCGCGCCGCTCGGGCGTCCAATCATTGGCCACGGCGGTTTCGAGGTCGCGGATAACGGTGCGCAGCTTCAGATACGCGCTTTCATTGCGCACAAATCCGTCGGGCCGATTGGTGACCGCGCGCAGCACGAGCGCCGTCCGGGCACCATTTTCGCGATTCCAGAGGATGTCGCGGCGGTTTTCGATGACGGTCTTGGCCATCGGATCAAAGAACCGCTTGCCCGGAAGCGTGATTGTTTCAGGAGCGCTCGCACCTTCCTGCCCCACCGCATCTTCGGCGAAAAGCGTGATCTCGACCGGCAGACTGGCCCAGGGATGCTCGGACAGGTTCTCGATCAGATCTTCGGTGAAATCGGTGCGGTCGCCAGTGAAGGGCAACGGCAGGTCGAGCGCGATGTCTTCCCTCGGTTCCGGCGCCACTTCCAGACCGAACCGGCGGTCGGCGGCGTCAATGTCAATCTCGATCTCCGCGCGACCTGCCACAACGCCGTGGTCATCCGTGGCCGTGAACGTCTGGCGCATTTCTCCGTCAACGCTGCGTTCGGGGTCGCCCACAAGCTCGATCGTCGGCACCACGTCATTGATGAGCCCGATGTCCCAGGCCCGGCCGCCGGGGCCTTCGATCGATATGCTGCCGGATTGCGCGATTTCGAAATCCTGTGCAGGGTCTTCTAAAGGAGCTTCACGTGGCGCGGCACCCGAGACCGACTCGCTCACGCCCAACGCGCCGACCTCGCCGTAAAGGCGGATGGTGATACGAGTGCCCTCGACAAGGTCAATGGACCCCTGATCGAGATCATTGAGATAAAGGCTGGGCAGACCCGTGTAGATTGGCGGCTCGATCCAGCCTTCCCAAGAAGGACCACCCGCCAGTGCCGCGGCGCTGCCGCCCGTTCCGGCCTCGGTCAGGGTTGTCGCACGCCAGACGGACCCGAAGACAAGTGACGAGGCAAAGAGGATCAGTGCCATATAGCGCAGGCCGTAGCGGTCCCTGTCGGCCAGCCGCAGGTTCGGTGGGACCGGAACCGCGCCCGCGATCCGGTCCGCCATGCGTGCCACATGCGCGCGCCACACGTTCTCGGACGCGGCATCGCCTGCACCGATCGCTTGGTCATCTAGTACAGCGGCAATGGGCCGGCCTGGCAGCGTCTGATCAAGGCGGTCCAGTGCCTCGGCCCGCCGGGGCCAGTGGAATTTGCGCACGCCGACGATGAGGGCCGCCACGAGCCCAAGACCCATCAGGATCGCCAGCGCCAGAACGGCGTCGGGACCGATGGTTTCATGAAGTCCGAAGAAGAGCGCGGCGCACACTGCCAGCAGCAGGGTCCAGAAGGGCCAGAAGGCGCGGACCACGCGTTCGGCCACCAGTCCGGCCCGCGTCAGCCAGAGCGGTCGCCTGAGCCCAACGAGCGCCTTGTCGGCGTAGGTCATGGTGCTGGGTGAATACTTTTCTTTGAACCTGCTCTTGTCGGATGCCAAACGAATCTCCCTTCGCGATTTGGCGTGGCCGATCATAGCCAAGGAGGAATGGTATCGCGATTAATGATCTCGTCAAAGGTAGGTCTTGGGCGAATGACCGCGAATTGATCACCTTTCACCAGAACTTCGGGAATAAGCGGGCGGGTATTGTACTCCGATGACATAACCGCGCCGTAGGCACCCGCCGAACGGAACGCCACCAACTCGCCCGGTCCCACGGGCGGAAGACTGCGGGCGCGCGCGAAGGTATCGCCGGTTTCGCACACTGGCCCCACGATATCGTATTCGGCCTGCGGCACACCGGGTGCGGGCTCGGTCACGGGCACGATATCGTGCCACGCTCCGTACATCGCAGGCCGGATGAGGTCGTTCATGGCCGCATCGAGGATAAGAAAATCGCGCCCGTCGCCGGATTTGTCATAAATCACCTGGCTGAGCAGGATGCCCGCATTGCCCGCGATCAGGCGCCCCGGTTCGATTTCCACTTCCACCCCCAGATCTCCGATACAGGTTTTGATCAGCTGGCCGTATTCGATGGGTAGCGGCGGCGCGTCGTTTGAACGGCTGTAAGGGATGCCGAGACCCCCGCCGAGGTCCAGACGCCGGATGTCATGGCCTTCGCTGCGAAGCGTCCGGGTCAGTTCAGCAACTTTGCGGTAAGCCAGTTCGAAGGGCTCAAGCTCGGTCAGCTGGCTGCCGATATGAACGTCGATTCCGATGACCTCGATGCCCGGAAGTCGGGCCGCCATCGCATAGACTTCGCTGGCCCGGGAAATAGGGATGCCGAACTTGTTCTCGGATTTGCCCGTGGAGATCTTCTCGTGCGTGCGGGCGTCCACGTCAGGGTTGACGCGCACGGTGATCGGCACCGTGACACCGAGGGACGTGGCGACCTCGGACAGCGCCGTCAGTTCGGGCTCGCTTTCCACGTTGAACTGCCGCACGCCGCCTTCGAGCGCCTGACGCATCTCTTCGCGGGTCTTTCCAACGCCGGAAAATACAATCCGGTTTCCTGGCACCCCCGCGGCCTTGGCGCGCGCATACTCACCGCCCGAGACCACATCCATGCCTGCGCCCAGATCTGCCATCAGGCGCAGGATCGCCTGGTTGGAATTGGCTTTCATGGCGTAGCAGATCAGGTGATCCAGCCCGCTCAGCGCCTCGCTGAAAAGCTCGTAGTGCCGCTGAAACGTCGCCGTGGAGTAGACATAGGCCGGCGTACCGACCGCCGCCGCGATATCCGCGAGCGGCACGTCCTCGGCGTGCAGGACGCCGCCGCGATAGATGAAGTGGTCCATGGCGTTTGATGTTCCGGTCAGACAGTACGGCGCCGCAATAGCGCCAGACCGCGTCTTAGCAGGTCTCACGGTCGGTGCAATCTCGGGCAGGGCTGCACGAAGCTGCAGCGTGTCCCACCGTTTTTGACTGTGCGGTCAAATAAAACCGGCAATACCAAGCAGTGTTGCACGATTGTTACGAACTCCCCCTAAGCGGGGCGCCATTCAAACTCATACGTGGGGAGACACGCATGTTCCGGAAGACCCTTCTGGCCGCAGCTGGCGCCGCTTTCGTGGCCGGTTCCGCTTCTGCTCAGACTGAAATCACGTGGTGGCACGCCATGGGCGGTGCCCTCGGTGAAGCCGTCAACGAAATCGCCAAGCGATTCAACGAATCCCAGTCGGATTACGTGATCACGCCCGTCTACAAGGGCAACTACGAAGAAACCCTGACCGCCACAATCGCTGCCTTCCGCGCAGGCGAGCAGCCAAACATCGTCCAGGTGTTCGAAGCTGGCGCAGCCACGCTGATGGGTGCCGACGGTGCCGTTGTTCCGGTGGAAGACCTTCTGAAGGCAAACGATGTTCCCTTCGACATCAACGACTACATCTCGGGCGTCCGCTACTTCTACGCTGACGACAGCGGCAAGATGGTTGGCATGCCCTTCAACTCATCCACGCCGATCCTTTACTACAACGTCGAAGCCCTGGAACAAGCTGGGGTAACGCCTCCGAAGACCTGGGAAGAGTTCGCTGAAGTCACCGCACCCGCGCTCAAAGAAGCTGGCTATGTCCCGGCTGCTCAGTCGCATCTGCCCTGGATCTTCACCGAGAATTTCTTCTCGCGTCACAACCTGCAATTCGCCACCGAAAACAACGGCTACGGTGAAGGCACACCTGAAATCCTGATCAACAACGACGCCATCAAGGCCCACTTCACCGCCGTTAAGGACTGGGTCGATGCCGGTCTCTTCGGCTACTACGGTGCCGGCTGGTCCGACAATCAGGCGCCGTTTGAGAACCAGGAAGTCGCCATGTGGATGGGTTCTTCGGCCTCTTTCGGCGGTCTCAAGCAGTCGGCCGACTTTGACTTCTCGGCCACCTACCTGCCCTACTGGGAAGCTGTGACCTCCGAACCGACCAACACCTTCATCGGTGGCGCCGCGCTCTGGGCCCTGACCGGCCACGAATCGGATGAAGAAAAGGCTACCGCCGAATTCTTCAACTTCCTGTCCTCGCCCGAGATGCAGTTCTTCTGGCATCAGGAAACCGGCTACGTGCCGATCACCACCGCGGCCTATGACCTTGCCAAAAGCGAAGGCTGGTACGAAGAAACTCCGCAGGCCGAAATCGGCATCCAGCAGCTCAGCCTTCCCGGCGGCGACTGGACCAAAGGCTACCGCCTGGGCTTTTACGTACAGATCCGCGACGTCATGAACCGCGAGTACGGTCGCATCATGGCCGGTGAAGCCACGGTCGACGAAGCTTTCGAAGTGATCGAAAGAGAATCGAACCAGCTTCTCGAGCGTTTCGCCAAGACTTCTGGCTAACGCCCTGACATCCGGCCGGGGGCGCATTTTGCGCCCTCGGTCTTTTTTGTTCCCGGGGAACCAAGAATGAAGAAATCGGTCTTCACCAATCCGACGCTGCCCTACCTGCTTCTCTTTCCGCAGATGGCGATCATTGCGGTTTTCTTCCTCTGGCCCGCCGCCGAGGCAATCTGGTCCTCCTTTTTCATCCTCGACCCCTTCTTCGGCAACGCCACCTTCGTTGGCTTTGAGAACTACACTGACGCCGTCACGCGCTCGGACTACCAGCGCACGGCGATCTTTACCTTCTGGTTCACCTTCTTCGTGGCCTTTCTGTCGCTTGCAATTGGCTTGATGCTCGCGGTTTCCGCCGACCGGGTTCTGCGCGGCAAGAGCGCCTACAAGACGCTCTTGATGTGGGTTTACGCCATCGCGCCGCCCGTCGCGGGCCTGATCGGCATCATGCTCTTTGACCAGCACATCGGCCCGCTCGTGAAATTCGCTGCCTTTTTTGGCTGGGAACTGCAGGTGGGGGTGTCCTACTTCGACACTGCCTTTGCCATGACCACTGTCGCCACGTGGAAGCAGATCCCTTATAACTTCATCTTTTTTCTTTCCGGTCTCCAGTCGATCCCCTCTTCGGTGAAAGAGGCGGCAGCCATCGATTGCCGGTCCGAGATGCGGCGGTTCTGGACGATCACTTTCCCGCTACTGGCGCCGACATCCTTCTTCCTTCTGATCCTGAACATCACCTACGCCTTCTTCGAGACCTTCGGGGTTATCGACCTGATGGTGAAGGGTGAGCCGGGCAATAACCCGGTCACGCTGGTCTACAAGGTCTTCCAGGACGGCTTCCGTGGCCTCGACGTGGGGGGCTCGGCGGCGCAGTCCGTGATCCTGATGATCTGCGTGCTGGCGCTGACGGTTGTGCAATTCCGATTGATCGAGAGGCGGGTCCACTATGGGTGAGGCAGAGCGATGACAACGCAGGAAATCGACCTTTCCACCGCCGCCGACCGGACGGCCACGGCGGAGAAACCCCGCCGGTCCACCTTTGGCAGGGTGCGCTACTACGACCATGCGGTCCTGCTGTTTGGCGTGTTCCTGATGATGGCGCCGCTTTTCGTGGCCTTCATGACTTCGACCTACCAGCCCGAGGTCATTCACCGGCACGGCATGCAGGTGGGTTGGGGTGGCAACTTTCAGGAAACCTACTGGACGGTTCTGACCAAAAAGGGAGGCTTCTCAGAAGAAGTAACGGGCCTTTTGATGACCCAGAACTCGCTGATCCTCGGGCTCGGGTTCGCGATCGGAAAGATCGTGGTCTCGATGCTGGCGGCCTATGCCATTGTCTACTTCCGCTTCCCGCTGGCGACCTTTTGCTTCTGGGTCATTTTCTCAACACTTCTCCTGCCGCTCGAAGTCCGCATCCTGCCGTCTTACGAGGTTGTGCAATCCTTAGGCATGCTCAACACCTATACAGGTTTGATCTTGCCCCTTATCGCCTCGGCCACAGGCACGTTCTTCTTCCGGCAGTTCTTCAAATCGGTGCCGGATGAACTGGTGGAGGCGGCGCGAATCGACGGCGCGGGCCCCGTCCAGTTTTTCTGGGATATTCTCGTGCCACTTTCGCGCACCATGATGGCGGCAATCTTTATCATCATGTTCGTCGTGGGCTGGAACCAGTACCTCTGGCCCACACTGATGACGACGGAAGAGACGCTCTACACCCTCGTGCGCGGCATCCGGCAGGTCATGCAGACCTATATCGGATCCAATATCCCCGACTACAACGAAGCCCTTGCCATGGCGGTCCTTGCGATGCTGCCGCCGGCGCTGGTGATCATCATCTTCCAGCGCATGTTCATCAAAGGGCTGGTGGAGCAGGAAAAATGACGACCCTGAGAATCAAGAACGCGGTCAAACGCTACCCAAATGGTGCCCATGCCGTAAAAGGCGTGTCGGTGGATGTCGAAGACGGCGAACTCGTCGTTTTCGTCGGGCCGTCGGGCTGTGGCAAATCCACGCTGCTCAGGATGGTCGCGGGCCTCGAAGAGGTCACCGAGGGCGAGATCGAACTGGCGGGCCGGGTTGTGAATGACCTTGAGCCCGCAGACCGCAACATCGCCATGGTTTTCCAGAACTACGCGCTCTACCCACATATGAGCGTGCGAGGGAACCTCGCTTACGGGCTGAAAAACCGCGGCACTTCGAAAGAGGAAATCGACCGCAAGGTACAGGAAGCGGGCAAGCTCTTGCAGATTGACGAATTCCTCGACCGCAAGCCGAGCCAGCTCTCGGGCGGTCAGCGCCAGCGCGTGGCCATGGGGCGCGCCATCGTCCGCGACCCAGCGATCTTTCTCTTTGACGAGCCGCTCTCGAACCTCGACGCAAAGCTGCGCAACCAGATGCGACTGGAGATCAAAAAGCTCCAGCGCCGACTGGCTACCGCCGCGATCTACGTGACCCATGATCAGGTCGAAGCCATGACGCTGGCTGACAAGATCGTGGTCCTGAACGGCGGCGAGATCGAACAGGTGGGGACCCCTGGCGAGGTTTACTCGAACCCCGCAACCACCTTTGTGGCCAGCTTCATCGGCGCACCGCCCATGAACCTGATCCCGGCCCGCATGGAAGGCGGCGCTATCGACTTTGGCGACCAGAGAATCCCACACACAGCAAATTTCAACGGCCCGGTCACCTTTGGCCTGCGCCCCGAAAGGGCCCAGCTTGGCAACGGTGGGGCGCTGAAGATGGATGTGAGCGTTGTCGAGGAACTGGGCGCACAACGTCTGATCCACGGACGCATCGGCGGGCACGAAATGACCCTTGCCCAACCGGCGGAACAGGAACCGCCCAAAGGGTCGGTCGCCGTCGGGTTCCGGCCCGAAGACGTGCATCTCTTCGATGTGACCTCCGGCGTACGGATCTGACAGGTGGGCGCCCGGGAAATCCCTCTCAAGGCGTATTTCCGGGAAATGGCTAACCACCCGCTGATCGTAGTGCACCGGGGTCTATGGGACCACGAGACGCCGGAGAACAGCCTGCCTGCCATCACCGGCACGGTTTCGGCGGGGCTCGCGCATGTCGAAGTGGACGTGCGGCTTTCCTCGGACGGGCTGCCCATGCTCATTCACGACGCGAACCTGGAGCGCACAACAGGATTGTCCGTCCCGGCCCGCGAACTGACGCTGGAACAGGCTTGCGGATTGCCGCTGCGCGCAGGTTTGGGCGGGCCCGATGCGCAGATGTCGGCAGAGCGGCTCCCGTCCCTTGAACAGGCGCTTGATTGCGCCGCGGGCGCCCTGCACTTTGATCTCGACGTCAAGGACCCTGGCGAGGTTGAGCGTGTGGCGGCCTGTGTGGCGGCTGGCCCCTGGCGCGAGCGGTGTTCGGTGAAGATCGACGCTGAAACGAAAGAGGCCGTTGACCGGCTGCAGGCGATGGAAGCCACGACTGGTGTGATGGTGATGCCGAAGCTGCGCCTGGAGCCCGGCCAGACCGAACGGCAGATCGCCTTACTTGCTTCCGCCGATGTCGCTGTGGCCGAGGTCTATGCCGACCGGCTGGCGGTCTTTGCCGAGGCCCGGCCGCACGCCCGCGCGGCCGGGATCACGCTCTGGACCTACACGCTCGACGCGGTGCCCTCCGCAGGTATTCGCGACAGCGTTGCCGCCACGCAGCCCGACAGAACCTGGGGGGCGCTGATCAGCGCCGGAATTGGCGCGATCATGACCGACCGGGCCGGGGCGCTTGCGAGTTACCTGAGCCTTTCGGACAACCCGCGGCCCTTTGAGCCCTCGCCGCAAAGCCGCGCCAGCTAGTCCACGGGATTGCCGAAACGACCGTCGCCGACATTTAGCCATGGGTTTCGCGTGGGTTCCTTCCTAGGGTGCGGCCATGCGTGCCGCCTTTCTTATCCTCCTTCTTTGGGTCACGGGCCTTTTGGCAGGCGGGCAATTTGCCAAGGTCTCGGTTCTGCTTCCCGAAATGCGCGCGCTTTATCCGGAACAAAGGGAACAGATCGCTTGGCTTCTGACCGTTGTCAGCATCGTCGGTGCCATCTTTGGCGGCTATGCCGGGTCTTTCGCGAACCGTATGGGCCAGAAACGCGTGCTGGTCGTGTCGCTCTGCGCGGCGGGCGGCCTCTCGGTTTGGCAATCAACCCATCCTGCCTTTGGGGTTATGGCGCTTTCCCGCGTCCTTGAAGGCGTGACGCATCTGGGGCTCGTGGTGACCGCGCCGGCGCTCATGGCGCAACTCAGTTCGGACAGGTGGCGCGGGCAGGTTATGGCGCTGTGGAGCACGTTTTTCGGCGTGTCCTTCGCTCTATTTGCCTGGTTCGGCATTCCCCTTGCCGAAGAATTCGGCGCCGGAGCGCTTTTCCAGATCCATGGCTTGTGCCTGCTCGCGATTGCCCTGCCTTGCCAGGTGTTTCTCCCACGTCCGGCGGCGGTCTCCGGGGTCGCAGAGACGCGGGCAACAACGCCTCTCGCCTTTTACCGGGATGTCAGGATCATTTGGCCGGGCGTGGGATGGCTTTTCTATACGTTCACGTTTCTTGCACTTTTGACCATCCTGCCCTCACAGATGCCCGGCGGTGTCAGGGCGCCGATGACAGCGATGCTGTCGCTGATCGGGATCGGTGTCAGCCTACTGATCGTGCCGCTTGTTCTCACGCGGCTCAGTGCCACCAGCGTCGTTCTTCTGGGGTTCTTCTTTGCGGTGCTGGCGACGCCATTGGGTTCGGCCATGACGCTCGGGATGCTGGGCGTGATGCTCTTTGCGATCCTCGGGATGATCCAGGGGGGCAGCTTTGCCGCGGTGGCAGAGCTGAACGGATCCCTCTCGCGCCGGACACTGGGTTACGGGTTCATGGCGCAGACAGGCAACCTCGGGAACCTCGTCGGAACTCCCGCCTTGTTTGCTATTCTCGGCGCATCCGGCTTCGGCGGCATGCTGTCCGCAACCACGGGCATCTATGTTGTGGGGTTCCTGTCGCTCGCCTATCTGGCGCGGCGCATGGGCGCTCGGGCCAGGGCGACCTGAAGAGCAAGGCTGCCGTTCGACCGGGACCTCGCTTATTTGTGCGACGGCAACGCGAGGCACTCTTTCGCCTTAGCGGCGTTGCGCCCGAGGGGGGATTGCGTCGCCGCCGCTCCACCCAGATGGGGACCCGTTTGCCAAGCTACACCGCCGGGCACGGCGTTTTGAGACCGTGTGAGGCCATAGGCCGCGCCCTCTCAAACGACAGGCCTTCAGGTGACCGGACGGGTCCGGAGAAACAGATAAAGCGGCAAGCCGCAGCTGACGCCGATGCAGAAGGTTGCCGGGATGGCGATCAAAGCCAGCCAGTTTTTGCGCTGGTAAACTTCGGCAATGATCCACACCGTCAGGGCAACCGCCGTCACGGTCAGATCCCACACAAGTCCACTGGTGGCGGCGTTGACATGCCAGGCGTCGATCATTCCGGACAGAGAATAACCGTTCTCGTTGAACCAGGTTATGAAATAGCTCATCGGGTGGATGGTGCCCCAGACCGCGAGGGCGAGGTAGAGCATGCGCAATGGCGACATGGTTCAGAACTCCGCGTTTTCGGGGACGAGGCCAATGCCGCTGGCCTGCACCTCGGGCACTGCGCCCTCGGGCGGCAGAGGCGGGCCATCGACGCCGCAAGCGGCGAGAGCAAAAAGCAAAAGGCAAAAAACGCGTTTCACGATGTCACGTCATCCAAGTTTCTCGCGCCAGGCGGCAATCTGTTCGCGCACGCGAACCGGCGCAGTCCCGCCATAGGAGGTACGGCTGGCAACCGAATTGTCCACGCCAAGAACGGCATAAACCTCATCGGTGATGCCTGCGTGTGCGGTCTGCATCTCGGCAAGCGAAAGATCCGGCAAATCGCACCCGCGCGTTTCCGCCGCCGCCACCAGCGACCCGGTGATATGGTGCGCCTCGCGGAACGGCAGCCCCAGACGGCGCACAAGCCAGTCGGCCAGATCGGTGGCGGTGGAGAAACCGGCCCCCGCCGCGGCGCGAAGAGCCTCTGTATTGGCGGTCATATCCGAAACCATGCCTGTCATCGCCGCCAGCGAAAGGGCCAGGCTGTCGGCGGCGTCGAAGACCGGTTCCTTGTCTTCCTGCATATCCTTTGAATAGGTCAGCGGCAGACCTTTCATGACGGTGAACAGCGCCACCTGCGCCCCCAGGATGCGGCCAATCTTGGCGCGGATCAGTTCCGCGGCATCTGGGTTGCGCTTTTGCGGCATGATCGACGAGCCGGTCGAAAACCGGTCGGACAGGCGCACGAAGCGGAACTGCGCCGAGGACCAGATCACCAGTTCCTCGGCAAAGCGGCTGAGGTGAACAGCCGTGATCGACCCGGCAGACAGGAACTCCATCGCGAAGTCTCGGTCCGCCACGGCATCCAGTGAATTGGCCGCGGGCCGGTCGAAACCAAGCGCCTTCGCGGTCATGTCACGGTCAATGGGAAAGGATGTGCCGGCCAGGGCTGCCGCGCCCAAGGGGCTTTCGTTCATGCGCCTGCGGGCGTCTGCAAACCGGCTGAGATCGCGGCCGAACATCTCGACATAGGCCATCATATGGTGGCCCCATGTGACTGGTTGCGCCGATTGCAGATGCGTGAAGCCCGGCATGACCCAATCGGCCCCAACCTCGGCCTGATCGAGAAGCGCCTTAATGAGAGCGACCAGCCCTTCCTGCGCTGCATCGGCCTGGTCGCGCACCCAGAGCCGGAAATCGGTCGCCACCTGATCGTTTCGCGACCGGCCTGTGTGCAGCCGTCCGGCTGGTTCGCCAATCAGGTCCTTCAACCGCGCCTCGACATTCATGTGGATGTCTTCAAGCGCCGGTTTGAAGTCAAACTCGCCCGCCTCGATCTCTGACAAGACCGTGAGCAGCCCTTCCCGAATGGCCGCCGCATCGGTATCTGTGATGATGCCCGCAGCTGCCAGCATGGCCGCATGGGCCCGCGAGCCTGCGATGTCCTGGGCGTGTAACCTGCGGTCGAAGCCGATCGAGGCATTGATGGCCTCCATGATGGCGTCCGGTCCGCTGGCAAAACGCCCGCCCCACATCTGATTGGCCTTTGCGGTATCGTCGGAAGTGGTCATCTGGCCGGGAACCTCGGAGGAAACATGAACTGGTTTCGTGGAGTGCTGCTATACGCCGCCCTTGGGCTTAGTGCAAACGCAGCAAGCGCCGATACGGCCGCCCTGGAAGCGTTGCGCGAAGGCTCCATGCAAAAGCTGGTGTTCCACTCAGAACCGCAGGATGTGAGCGGCGCGATCTTCATGGGCGAGGACGGCTCCGAGATGACGCTGGCCGACTACGGCGGCTCATACATCCTGCTGAACTTCTGGGCGACCTGGTGTGCGCCCTGTCTTAAAGAAATGCCAAGCCTCAACAACTTGCAGGCGGAACTGGGCAACGACAATTTCAAGGTTGTCACCATCGCCACGGGCCGCAACCCAGAAGCAGCAGTGAACCGGTTCTTCGACGAAAATGCGATTACCGAGTTGACCAAGCACAAGGATCCCCGCCAGAAGCTGGCGCGCGAAATGGCGGTTCTTGGCCTGCCGATCACCGTCCTGCTTGACCCCGAAGGTCGCGAGATCGCGCGCTTGCGCGGGGATGCGGAATGGGACAGCGAAAGCGCCAAGAACATCGTGCGTGCCCTGACCGGCCAAAGCTAATGTTGAGCACACCGGGATTCACCACCCGTTAAGAGGGTGGCCGCTAATGCTGTTTTCGGCAAACAGCGGAAGGCGGCGATGGCAAAGGCACAGAACGATCCCTCCAGCCCCCTCGAACTGGCGGTCTCCATGCGTGACAGAAACGTCATGCACATGCTTTCCGATGCCCTCTTGACCAACGACACCTTCCTCGCCTTCCAGCCCATCGTGCGCGCCGGACACCCGTCGCAGATCGGCTTCGTCGAAGGTCTGATGCGCGTGCGTGATGGGACCGGACGGATCGTTCCCGCCAGGGATTTCATGCCACAGGTGGAAACGACCGAACTTGGTCGACGCATGGACGTGCGCGCGCTGGAGCTTGGTCTACAAGCGCTAAGCGCCCATCCCAACATTCGCCTTTCAATCAACATGTCCGCCCGGTCGATCGGGTACCCCGACTGGACACGGGTGCTAGAACGCGGACTTGCAGAAGCACGGGGGATTGCAGAACGACTGATCCTGGAAATCACCGAATCCTCCGCGATGCTCATGCCCGACCTGGTGACCGTCTTCATGGACGAACTGCAGGAACGCGGCGTTTCTTTCGCTCTGGACGATTTCGGGGCGGGCTACACTTCTTTCCGTTTTCTTAGGGAATTCTTTTTCGACGCCGTCAAGATCGACGGGCAGTTCATCGAGGGCGTGGCCAGCAATTCAGACAATCAGGTGCTGACCCGTGCGCTTGTCTCGATCGCGGAGCATTTTGAGATGTTCACCGTGGCCGAAATGGTCACCAATGCGGACGACGCCCGATTCTTGCGCGAGGCCGGCGTGGACTACCTGCAGGGGTACCTCTTTGGTGTCCCGAGGCCGGAAATACCCGCGCGCGGCCTCAGCAACCTGCGAAGCGCCTGAGCGCCTCAGTTTGACGGCAGGCATCAATGATCAGTCATGCCTAGCTGTTGCGTCCAATCCAGCGATTGCCTAGTTCTTGCGGTGGCAAGTTGCCACGGGAAATGCGCCTTCCCACGCATCCACAAAGGGTGCCGCGCATTTCGCGCCCCGCCAGAACAAGGACGCACCTATGACCAACGTTGTTATTGCTTCGGCCGCCCGCACCGCTGTGGGCAGCTTCAATGGATCTTTCGCGAATACGCCTGCCCACGATCTGGGTGCAGCCGTGCTCGAAGCGATTGTCGAACGGGCCGGTATCGAAAAAGGCGAAGTGGACCAGACGGTTCTTGGCCAGGTCCTTACCGGTGGCCAGGGCCAGAACCCAGCTCGACAGGCGCATGTGAACGCCGGCCTGCCCATTGACTCGGCCGCCTGGGGCATCAACCAGGTGTGCGGGTCGGGCCTGCGCGCCATCGCACTTGGCGCTCAGCACGTGCAACTTGGCGATGCTGACATCGTCGCAGCGGGCGGCCAGGAAAACATGACGATCTCCCCCCACGTCGCCCCGCTGCGCGCGGGCCACAAAATGGGCGATATGTCCTTCATCGATTCGATGATCCGCGACGGTCTCTGGGACGCCTTTAACGGCTACCACATGGGCCAGACCGCGGAAAACGTGGCCGAGAAATGGCAGATCAGCCGCGACGCCCAGGACGAGTTCGCGTTGAAGAGCCAGAACAAGGCCGAAGCCGCCCAGACCGCCGGTAAGTTCGATGACGAGGTGGTCCCCTTCACCATCAAGACCCGCAAGGGCGATATTGTCGTCGACAAAGACGAATACATCCGCCACGGCGCCACGCTGGAAGCGATCCAGAAACTGCGCCCGGCGTTCATGAAGGATGGCACAGTCACCGCCGCCAACGCGTCGGGCATCAATGATGGCGCTGCGGGCGTTCTGCTGATGACCGCCGAGAACGCCGAAAAGCGCGGGATCGAGCCGATGGCGCGGATCGTGTCCTTTGCCACCGTGGGGCTCGACCCCTCGATCATGGGCGCCGGGCCGATCTACGCCTCGCGGAAGGCGCTCGATAAGGCGGGATGGAAAGTGGAAGACCTCGACCTGATCGAAGCCAACGAAGCCTTCGCTGCTCAGGCCTGTGCCGTGAACAAGGACATGGGTTGGGACCCCGAGAAGGTGAATGTCAACGGCGGCGCCATTGCCATCGGTCATCCCATCGGCGCCTCGGGCGCGCGCGTCTTTAACACCCTGCTCTTCGAGATGCAGCGCCGGGACGCCAAGAAGGGCATCGCCACTTTGTGCATCGGCGGCGGCATGGGTGTCGCCATGTGTGTGGCGCGAGACTGATATGCAATCATAGGGGGGTCCCAGGCCCCCCCTTTTTGGTATTGGGGCACCGCACTCAAGAAGAGACCCCGAAGACATCTACGGAGGAGAGATTATGGGACGCGTTGCACTGGTCACTGGCGGATCGCGCGGCATTGGCGCAGCTATTTCAAAAGGCCTGAAAGACGCAGGATACGACGTTGCCGCAAGCTACGCGGGCAATGACGAAGCCGCGGAAAAGTTCACGGCCGAGACGGGCATCAAGACCTATAAGTGGAACGTGGCCGACTACGAGGCCAGCAAGGCCGGTATCGCGCAGGTCGAGGCCGACCTTGGACCTGTCGAAGTGATCGTCGCCAACGCCGGCATCACGCGCGACGCGCCGTTCCACAAGATGCAACCCGAACACTGGCAACAGGTGATCGACACAAATCTGACAGGTGTCTTCAACACCGTGCACCCGGCCTGGCCCGGCATGCGCGAACGCGGGTTTGGCCGCGTCATCGTCATCAGTTCGATAAACGGCCAGAAGGGCCAGTTCGGGCAGGTGAACTATGCCGCCACCAAGGCCGGCGATCTGGGTATTGTGAAGTCGCTGGCACAGGAAGGCGCGGCCAAGGGTATCACGGCGAATGCAATCTGCCCGGGCTATATCGCAACCGAGATGGTGATGGCTGTGCCGGAGAAGGTGCGGGACGCGATCATCGGCATGATCCCCGCAGGTCGTCTTGGCGAACCGGAAGAAATCGCGCGGTGCGTGGTTTTTCTCGCGTCAGACGATGCCCAATTCATCAACGGCTCGACGATTTCCGCAAACGGCGCGCAGTTCTTTTCCTGAATTCCCGCGCATTTTGGTCTGGCCGAGGCCCACCGGGGGCCTCGGCTTTTTCATGTGGCCTAGTGGCGGCGGCCAAAGAGCATGGAGAAGAACTCCGCCAGGGCGTGGCCACGTTCTGCATGGGCCTCGACCATTGCGTTGCGAACCCGGCTTTGGGCGCTTGTTTCGAACATCGTGATCTCCTAAACATCAGATTTCTTGAACTGACTTGAATATCGGTGCAAATATCCATTGCGACAAACGAGACTTTCGCTAAGGTCACTTAAGAAATTCTATACTGAAGAACGCCGTGGACCGCCTCCCCCCGCTCACCGCCCTTCGCGCTTTTGAAGCCGCCGCACGGCATATGAGCTTTGCCAAGGCCGCAGATGAGCTGTCGGTCACGCCTGCTGCGCTGAGTTTTCAGATCAAGAGCCTCGAAGAGACGTTGGGCCAGCCGCTTTTCGTCCGGCTGAATCGCGCAGTTGAGCTGACCGAGGCCGGCCGGGCGCTGTTCCCGGGAACGCAAAACGGATTTGACGCGCTCCGGCGCGCCTGGCGCAACGTGCGCCAGATGGGCGATGCGACGCGGCTGACTGTGACGGCCGGGCCGTCCCTGACCGCCAAGTGGCTGGCACCGCGGCTTTTTGCCTTCGCCCAAGCGCACCCGGATGTCGAGCTGCGCTTTTCAGCAACGCTGCGCATCCTTGATTTCGAGCGCGATGAAATCGATGTGGCGCTGCGCTACGGCTACGGGCCGGACCCAGGGTTGCACTACCAGCCGCTGATGCATGACTGGTTCACGCCGATGATGACGCCGGAGATGGCCGCGGACTATGGATCGCTCGAAACGGTCCAGAACGCGGTTCTCTTGCATGAGGACGATATTTCCTTTCTGAACCCGCCGATTAACTGGGACGTCTGGTTTCGTGCCGCCGGTCTCGGGCCAGCGCCTCGCGGCGGCCCGCGCTTTAACCAGAGCGACCATGCCATCGATGCGGCGCTGTCGGGCGGCGGGATCGTTCTGGGCCGCAGTGCGTTTGCGGCCAAGGCGTTGCGCGAGGGCCGCTTGGTGTCGCCGTTCGAGGTTGCCCTGACCACCGATGCCCACTTCCGGCTGCTCTGCCCCATCGGCGCCGATCAGCGCCCGCCCGTGCGCGCCTTTCTCGACTGGATCATGGCCGAAGCCGCCGACCTCGACGACCTGCGGTCAGGTCACCGCTTTGTCACGGCGGGCGAGGTCGCGTGAGCCGTGCACGGGCCACGGCTACCGGCTCTGTCGCGGTTGCGCTCTGGTCGCTCCTCGCGGTTCTGACCGTCTGGTCGACCCCTGTCCCGCCGCTGCTTCTGAACGCCCTTTGCTTTGCCATTGGCGGCTGCATCGGGATGGTTTGGGTCTGGCGAAACGGGGAAATGGGCCGCCTGCGGCAAATTCCGCTGCAGGTGTATCTTTTCGGGACAGCGGGTCTTTTTGGCTATCATTTTCTCTATTTCTCCGCTCTGCGCGCCGCACCGCCTGCGCAAGCGGGCCTTATCGCCTACCTTTGGCCGCTTCTGATAGTGCTTTTCTCGGGCCTTCTGCCCGGCGAACACCTGAGGCGCGGGCATATCCTGGGTGCCTGTCTGGGGTTTGCCGGTGCCGCCATGATCGTGGCGCGCGGCGGCGGTGCGTTCGACCCGGCGGCCTTGCCCGGATACGGGCTGGCCTTCCTCTGTGCGCTGACCTGGAGCATTTATTCAGTGGGCTCCCGGCGCCTGGGCGACACGCCAACGGCGGCGGTGGCTGTCTTTTGCCTGGCGACGGCAGCTTTGTCCTTGCTGGCGCATTTTGCCTTTGAAACAACGGTCTGGCCTACCAGCTTTCACGGCTGGCTGGCGATCATCGGGCTTGGGTCCGGGCCTGTCGGTCTGGCCTTCTATGTCTGGGATATCGGCGTGAAACGCGGCGATATTCAGCTCTTGGGCACAATTAGCTACAGCGCGCCGCTCTTGTCGACGCTGGTCCTGATCGCTGTCGGCATTGCTGCACCAAGCCCAATCCTTTTGATCGCGGCCTGTCTGATTGTGGCCGGTGCCGGACTGGCGGCCCGTGCCAGTGCACGAGGCCGCTTTGACTGATAACACCGCATTTGGCGGTGCTTGCCGGCCCTAGGCCGGAGCCGTCGATAGTCGCTGAATTTCTTCCTTGAGACGCAGTTTTTGTTTTTTCTTCTGCGCAATTTCCAGTCCGTCGGTGGCCGGATTTCTCTGGGCCTGCTCGACCTCTTCTGAGAGAATTTCGTGTCTGCGGCGGAGTTCCTCGAGATGTGAACTCAGGCTCATCGGCATCCTCCTTTTCATGTTCGCACCCACAAGTGCATCACAGAATCCGTTTTGAGTCACGGATTGTCGGCGCAGGCTGACATTTCCAGAGTTGACAAAGAGTTAAAGCACGAGCGGTTCTGCGGCTTCCAGAATGGCGCGTGCTTGATCGGAATAATCCACAGAATCGCTGATATGCCTGTCTCCGTCGTGCATGACGAGCGGGCTTGCCAGCCGAAAGGGGCTGCGGGCGCCCTTCGTGGCCTGGACGATCACAAGATCAGCGTCGCGCCCCACGCGCGGCACGATGGGTTTGGCCACGGTGCGGCCCACACGCGCGTCACAGGCAGCCAGAAGGTCGCGGGTGCGCAGCGCCTTCTGGATCACGGTCAGGGTGCCACCGGGGCGCAGACGCCGCAGGCAAGCCGTCATCCAGTCGGCAAGCGGCAGCGTTTCGGCCAGCGCCCCTTCTCGCGCCGCGTCCGTTGCCGCCACGCGGGTGCCGGGGGCGAAGTAAGGCGGATTGGTAAGCACGTGGTCAAAGCTTTGCTGGCGCAAAGCTTCGGGCGGCTCAGCAATATCGGCGCAGAGCACGTCCATAGCTGCGCTGTTTTCCGCGGCGTTGCGCCGGGCAAGCCCCGCGTAGTCGGCCTGCACCTCAACTCCTGTCAGAGTGAGACCGGGAACGCGGGCGGCAAGACATAGAGCCGCACTTCCCACACCGCAGCCTACATCGAGCACGGTCTCTCCGGCTTTCGCAGGCACCGCCGCCGCCAGCAGAACCGCATCGACACCAACCCGAAACCCCGCCTTTTGCTGCCAGAGCGGCACGCGCCCACCCAGAATGCGGTCGTAGGTCAGGGCCGCATCGGCCTCCATCAGCTCTCAAACGGAATGTCGTTGTCGCGCATGACGGCGGCCGCCTGGAAGTGATCTGACGCGCGCACCATCAGCCGGCGCGGCAATATGCCAATCGACCCCTCAAGAACGCTCATGTGGACGTCAATTTCAAAGAACTCTATATCCTCACCGGATAGCAGTGCCTTGGCATAGGCCAGAACGGTCGGATCGGTGCTGCGCAACAGTTCTCGCATATGGCTGACTTAAGGCGATTGGGCCGGCCTTGTCGAGCCAGAGGCATCAGGAACAGGTCGTTTGAACGAGTTTATCAGAAAACCGCACGAAAGACTGGCGGAAGAACTAAAAGCCGAGATGGCCGGGGTCGGTGAGCTTATCCGCGAACGCATGGCGTCCGAACACGCTCCGCGCATTCCGGAGGTTACCGCCCATCTGATCGAAGCAGGCGGCAAGCGGCTGCGCCCGATGCTGACGCTCGCCTCGGCCAAGATGCTCGGCTACGACGGCCCGAACCACCTGCGCCTTGCAGCAACCGTGGAGTTCATACACACGGCGACGCTGCTCCATGACGATGTGGTCGACGAAAGCGGCCAGCGGCGCGGTCGCCCCACGGCAAATCTGCTCTGGGACAACAAATCCAGCGTGCTGGTTGGTGACTATCTTTTTGCGCGGTCCTTCCAACTGATGACCGATACGGGCTCCATGCGGGTCTTGTCGATCCTCTCTGATGCCTCGGCAACCATAGCCGAAGGCGAAGTGCTGCAACTGACCGCGGCCCAGAACGTCGCCACGACCGAAGACACCTACCTGCGCGTGATCCGCGGCAAAACGGCGGCCCTGTTCGCTGCGGCCTGCGAGGTGGGCGGCGTTGTGGCCGGCGCCAACGACGGCGAAGTCGACGCGCTACGTACCTATGGCGATGCCCTCGGGATCAGCTTTCAGATCGTCGATGACCTTTTGGACCTCGACGGCGACGCCGAGACCACCGGAAAGAACATCGGCGACGATTTCCGCGAGCGCAAACTGACGCTGCCGATCATCCGGGCCATCGGCGCAGCAGACGGGGAAGAGCGCGACTTCTGGGTCCGCACCATCGAACGGGGCGACCAGCGCGACGGCGACCTCGACCGCGCTCTGGACCTCATGCGCGGCCACGGCGCCTTCAATTACACCCGCAGCGCCGCTCATGAGTGGGCCGGACGGGCGCAAGCGGCCATCGGCACGCTGCCTGATCATCCGATCCGGTCCATGCTGCACGATCTGTCGGAATACGTGGTGGCGCGGGTCACCTAGACAGGTCGCGGGGCCGAACGGCTTGATTGGTCATCAAGGACTGTCGCTTGAATCCACCACTCCGGGTGGTCCGCCAACAGTCTTTCTGCGGCGGCTTTCGCGGATGCCTCCGTTTCATACAAGCCAAAACAAGTCGCGCCTGAGCCGGACATGCGAGACAAAAGGCAATCCGGCGCTAGCGAAATCGCTTCCAGAACCTCGCCAATTACTGGCGCAAGCGCGCAGGCCGGAGGCTGCAGGTCGTTGCGCTGCCTGCCCAGCCAATGGACGAATTCCGTGACGCCGTACCAACCAACCGGAGATGGGGTCAAACCGGGGTTGGCGCGGGTCTGAAGCCGGGCGAAAACACCCGGCGTCGAGACCGCCACGCGCGGGTTGACCAGGACGCAAGGCAGACCCGGCAGCTTGACCGGCGTCAGATCCTCGCCAATCCCCCGCACGCGAGACGGCACAGGATCAAGGCACATGGGCACATCGGCCCCAAGTTCCAGGGCCGCGGCGGCCAGATCGGTGTCAGAGAGCCTTGCGCCAAGGGCGCAAAGACCGCGAAGAACCGCAGCCGCATCGGCCGAGCCGCCCCCGATTCCAGAGGCAGCGGGAAGCCTCTTTTCCAGCGCGATACTGACAGGCACGCCCGCCGCCGCCCGCGCGGAAGCCCGCAGTGCGAGGTTGCTGGCATCGGAAGGAACGCCCGCCGCCTCAGAACCTGACACGATGATCTCAGGCATTTCTGCGGGACTCAGGCGCAGCATGTCGCCGAAAGCGGCGAAACCGACCAGACTATCAATCAGGTGGTAGCCATCCGCCCTTTGGCCGGTGACATGGAGCGCGAGGTTGATCTTTGCCGGGGCAAAGACCTCAACCTTCATCATTGGCAACCGCAAGCGGTTCGCTGCCCTCTTCCTCCAGCACCACGTCGAGCCCAACCTCCAGTTTCCGACGGATGCGATCTGCGTCCTTTTCTTCGGGGTCAAAGCTCAGCGCCCGGCTCCACTGAAAACGGGCTTCCAGTTTGCGGTCGACGGCCCAGAGCACGTCGCCGAGGTGGTCGTTGATGATCGGATCCACGGGCGACAATTCAACGGCGCGTTCCATGTGGACCACGGCCTCCTCGTAGCGTCCGAGGCGGTAGAGCACCCAGCCGAGTGAGTCGGTGATATATCCGTCATCAGGACGTGCCGCCACGGCGCGCTCGATCAGATCCAGCGCTTCATCAAGGTCGAGGTTCAGTTCGACCATGGAATAGCCGAGGTAGTTCAGGACCTGCGGCTGTTCCGGGTTCAGCTCCAGCGCCGTCCGGAAATCCGTATCCGCCGCAGGCCATTCGCCCATGCGTTCATGGGTGATGCCGCGGGTAAAGAACACGCCCCAATCCCGCGGGCCCGGTTCATCGAGAAGCGCGATGGCGTTGTCATAAGCCTCGGACGACTCTTGGTAGCGTTCGGTCCGGCGCAACATATCTCCCAGTGTCTGATGCACGACGGCGATGTCGCCGTGGCTTTCAGCCAGTTGCTTCAGCACCTCGACGGCAGCGTCTTCCCGGCCAAGCGCCCGCAGCGACTCGGCGCGCCCGATTTCAGCGTCGTAAAACTCCGGCGCCCCGCGCGGCACCTGATCGTAGATGTCCGTGGCCAGTTCGTACTGCTCCAGCCGTTCCAGGAGCGCGGCGGAGAGAAGGATCATGTCTGAGTCGCCGGGCTTGAGGTAGTCGGCAATCCGCACATAGCCCAAGGTGTAACCATCGTTGGCTTCGCCCGAGAGCGCCGTGGCGACAGTATAAAACACCTCGGCAGCGCCATCGCCGGCATCAGTGATCTGGTCGAATTCCAGCGTCTCCCCGGCACTAATCTGCGTCAGCACCGCCTTGACGCCGGGATCCGGGTTCGCGCCAAAGGCCTCATTGATCAGCGCGGCCGCATCGTCATTCCGGTCAAGCTGGCTGAGCATGCGCACTTCAACCAGAAGCGCCCGGCGGCTGCGCTGAAGCTGTGCCGCGGCACCACTGTCAAAGACCTCGACAGCGCCTTCGAAGTCGCCCACGGATCCAAGCGCCAGCGCCTTGTGGTAGGCACCGAAGGCGGCAATCCCGTTCTGTTCCGCAATACGGTCGAACTCGGCCAGCGCCTCTGTCATGCGGCCAGAACCAACTTGTGACCAGGCGCGCAGCAAGCTGTCGACCAGGGGACCGATGGTCAGACCGGCATCAAGTTCTTCCAGTAGCCCTTCGAAATCATCCCGTTTGACCCTGTCGGCCGCCAGAACCAGCGCTGCCGCCTGACTGGAGATATCGCGTGACAGCATCTGGCGACCAATCGGGACAGCCCGCTCCACGCGCCCGACAGCGACCAACGACACGATGGCGTTTTCCATCAGAACCGGATTGGCCGGGTCGCGGACCAGCGCCCGGACGTAGTAGTCCGAGGCGGCCTGAAAATCGTTGTCGTAGCTTGCGGCGCGGGCCGCCAGATAGGACCCGGCGAGCCCGTCTGCCTGTGGCAGAGCCGGGGTCGCGGTGAGGGCGGCAGCGGTCGCAAATGCCAGCGACCGCAAGACTGTCGAAGGGGACAAAGACAACTCCTTGGCGGCGGTATCTCAGGGAAGGTAGTCATCCCCATACGTCAAGGCAATCCGCGCGCGCAATTTGCCGCGCGGATGTGACCAAGCATTACATGTTGGGGTAGTTTGGCCCATCCCCGCCCTGGGGCGTAACCCAGGTGATATTCTGGCTTGGGTCCTTGATATCGCAGGTTTTGCAGTGGACGCAGTTCTGAAAGTTGATCACGAACCTCGGGTCAGTACCCTCTTCTTCCACAACCTCGTAAACACCGGCCGGGCAATAGCGCTGCGCGGGCTCTGCGAATTTAGGCAGGTTCACCTCGATCGGGATTTTCGGGTCGGTCAACCGCAAGTGGGGTGGTTGGCTTTCTTCGTGGTTTGTCATCGAAAAGCTGACATTGGTCAGCCGGTCAAAACTCAGAACGCCGTCAGGCTTGGGGTAATCGATGGGTTCGAACTTCGACGCCTCTCCCGTCGCTTCCGCATCGGTCTTGCCGTCCTTCATTGTGCCAAGGGGGTTCCAACCCGTGAGATTGGACGTCCACATATCGAAGCCGCCCCCCACAAGTGATGCCAGGAGCCCCGATTTCGACCAAAGCGGTTTGACGTTTCGCACGCGCTTGAGGTCTTTTGCAATGGGACCGGTTTTCAGATCCTCTTCATAGGCCATCAGCTCGTCGCCCGAACGGCCTTCGCCGATGGCCGCATGGGCCGCTTCCGCCGCCGCGATGCCCGACAGCATAGCGTTGTGGTTACCCTTGATGCGCGGCACGTTTACCAGTCCCGCCGAGCACCCCAAAAGCGCCCCGCCGGGGAAGGCCACTTTCGGGATGGATTGCCAGCCACCTTCCGAGATCGCGCGCGCGCCATAGGCGACGCGCTTGCCGCCTTCCAGGAGGTCGGCCACCATGGGATGGTGCTTGAAACGCTGGAACTCCATGTACGGGTAGACGTAGGGGTTCTCGTAGTTCAGGTGGACCACGAAGCCCACGTAGACCTGATTGTTGTCCAGATGATAGATGAACGAACCACCACCAGCGCGGCTGCCGAGCGGCCAGCCCATGGTATGTGTCACCTGGCCCTCGCGGTGTTTTTCGGGGTCGACTTCCCAGATTTCCTTCATGCCCAGGCCGTATTTCTGGGGTTCGGACCCCTTGGCGAGCTCATATTTGGCGATCACCTGCTTTGACAGGGATCCGCGCACGCCTTCGGAGAGAAAGACGTATTTTCCCAGCAGTTCCATGCCCGGTTCGTAGGCATCGGAGGGTGTGCCATCGGCATTGAGGCCAAACTCACCTGCGACCACGCCCTTGACCTCGCCATTTTCGCCCCAGACGATGTCAGAGCAGGCCATGCCGGGGAAAATCTCGACACCCAGTTCCTCGGCCTGTTCGGCCATCCAGCGGCAGACGTTGCCCATCGAGACGATGTAGTTGCCGTGGTTATTCATCAGGGGCGGCATCATGACGTTCGGCAAGCGCATGGCGCCAGCTTCGCCCAACATAAAAAACCGGTCCTGGCGCACCGGCACGGTGATCGGCGCGCCGCGCTCTTTCCAGTCCGGGATCAACGCGTCGATACCGCAGGGGTCCAGCACCGCGCCAGAAAGGATATGGGCGCCGACTTCGGACCCTTTCTCAAGAACGACAACGTTCAGATCGGCATCGAGTTGCTTAAGCCGGATCGCCGCCGACAGGCCGGCTGGCCCCGCCCCAACGATAACCACGTCGTATTCCATCGCCTCGCGAGTCGTCTCGCTCATCTTCCGTTCCCCTGCCGACAAAGGCCGTTTGCGTGCCCTCAAAACCTGACTGTGCTGCTTACGCGAGGGTCTGCGCGGGATCAATCGGAACGGTGGGTCAAAACCCTGCGCGGGCCGTTTGGTCGCGGCAGGCGAACTCGGGCTTGCCCCGCGCCCAGACCACACACGGCCTTGCAGGCAGCGTTCAAATACGGTTTGGTCGCCAGCATCGTTTTTTGAAGGCAGCAATCGGCAGCAATGGACAAGATCCCCCTCACCCGTACCGGATACGACGTGCTCGACCAGGAATTGAAAGCGCTGAAGACCGTTGAGCGACCCGCGGTAATCAAGGCGATCGCCGAAGCGCGCGAGCATGGTGACCTGTCGGAGAATGCCGAATACCACGCTGCCCGCGAGCGCCAGAGCTTCATCGAAGGCCGGATCAAGGAGGTCGAGGCGATTCTCTCGCTGGCCGACGTGATCGACCCGTCGAAACTATCGGGCGCCATCAAGTTCGGCGCCAAGGTGACGCTGGTCGACGAGGATACCGAGGAGGAAAAGTCCTACCAGATCGTTGGCGAGCCGGAAGCCGACATCGAGGCCGGCAAGCTCAACATCAAGTCTCCGCTTGCGCGCGCGCTGATTGGTAAGGATGAAGGGGACAGCGTCGAAGTCCGCACACCGGGCGGCGAGCGTTCTTACGAAGTGATCAAGATCGTTTACGGCTGAACCAGAGGGAAGCAGTCAGCACGATGGACGACTCCGACACCCGCCAGGCGGCGGAAACTTCCGAGCCTTCTTCCAGGGCAAACCGGCCGCCAATGCTGGTCGCCGGTGGCATCAGCCTGGTCTGGCTGGCACTCTGTGCGGCCTATTTCTATGTCGCGCCTGCCAGCGATGTGCCCTGGGAGCCACTCACCGTGTTCGCCGTGGCCGTGGCAATTGTGTTGCCGCTTTTCCTGATCTGGATGGCGGCCGGGGCGGCGCAGGCCCTAAATGACGCCCAGGCGGATATCGCGTCACTGGAGAAATCCAATAGCGACATGCGCCGCAGCTACTTGAACTTGCAGCAGGAACAGACGATGCCCGTGCGTCCCGCCGATCCGTCCGGCGAGGTGCCCACGGAAACCGAACAGTCCGAGGCCTTTGCAACTTTCGCTACCCGGCGGGCCCGACGCGGCACGGAAAAAACAGGCGCCAAGCCGCAGCCGCCCGCCCAAAATGACAGCGAGCCTCTGCAGGCGCCGCTGCCGCTGGAAACGCCCGCACGGCACAGCGGAGCGCCTGTTACGGTCGAAGATTTCATCATCGCTCTGAACTTTCCCAAGACCGCCGAGGACGAGGAAGGCTTCCTCGCCCTTCGCCGCGCCCTGGCCGACCCCCATGTGAACCGCCTTATCCACGCCAGCCAGGACGTGCTGACGCTGATGAGCCAGGAAGGCATCTACATGGATGATCTGGCGCCCGATCTGGCGCGGCCCGAGGTCTGGCGCCGCTTTGCCGATGGCGAGCGGGGCCGGACGGTGGCCATGCTTGGCGGCGTGCGCGACCGGTCGGCTCTGACGCTGGCCGCACAGCGTATGCGGCGAGACCACATTTTCCGCGACGCCGCCCACCACTTCCTGCGCCAGTTCGACAAGTCTTTCGCCGCCTTTGCCGAAACGGCCACGGACGAAGAGATCGTGCGCCTTTCCGACACACGGTCGGCGCGGGCCTTCATGCTTTTGGGTCGTGTGGCAGGAACCTTCGACTAAGGCTTAAAGCCCGAAGGCTCCGTAGGGTAGATAGCTGACCGGATCGCCGGGACGAATGTGCGCGGCGCCGTCACCCAGTTCCACAAGCCCGTCGGCCCAGCTAAGACCCGAGATGCGCCCGGATCCCTCGGAAGCAAAAACTTCGGCCTTTCCGGCCGCGTTCAGCCTTGCCCGCAGAAACTCCCGGCGGCCCGGCTTTTTCCTTTTTTCAAAGGCCGCCGGAACGCGCACGCGCACGGGATCGCTCCAGCAGGCGCCTGAGAGCGCAAGGAGAGCCGGGCGCGCGAAGACCAGCGTGCAGACGAATGCCGCCACCGGGTTCCCGGGCAGTCCGAAGATGGGCATCCCGCGCCAGAGCCCCATGGCCAGCGGCCGCCCCGGTTTTACGGCGATGCGCCAGGACCGGAGCGCGCCGGTATCGCGCAAGAGCGCGGATACATGGTCTTCGTCCCCCGCCGAAGCACCACCCGAGGTCAGCACGGCGTCGCAGGTCTCTGCCGCCCCGTCGAGCGCGGTGGCCAGCGCCGTCCGGTCGTCGGGCACATGGCCCAGATCCACCGCCGCAAATCCCATGCGCCCGAGCATCGCCAAAAGCATTGGCCGGTTGGCATCAAAGGTGCGGTCGGCCAGCGCAGGCTGATCTGGTGGCACGATCTCGTCCCCGGTTGAAAGGACGCCCACCCGCAGGCGGTCGAAAACCGGCACCTCGGCCACGCCCACGGCAGACAAGAGCGCAAGATCGGCGGGCGTCAGAGGGCGCCCGGCAGGCAGCACCTCGGCGCCAGCCTCCACATCTTCGCCCGCACGCCGGGTATTGGCGCCGGGCTTGACCCCGCCGCGAAAGGCGATGCACGTGCCGTCGGTCGTCGTATCCTCTTCCAGCACCACCGTGTCCACGCCACCGGGCAAAAGCGCGCCTGTCAGGATGCGGACGGCCGACCCCGGCGGCACGCGGCCCTGAAACGGCGCACCGGCGGCGGCGCGTCCTTCGACGAGGGGCATTTCTTGCGGTACAGCACCGAGCGCGGCATGGGCAAAACCGTAGCCGTCGACAGCCGAGTTCGCCGCCGGTGGATTGGACCGGCGCGCGACAATAGGCGCCGCCAGAACGCTGCCCGCCGCCTCGATGGTCGGCAACATCCTCTGCCCGACCACCGGCGCCATGGAGGCGCGCAGGCGGCCAAGGGCATCGCCCACGGGCAGCCAGTCAACGCCGGGTGGCAGCGCGAAGCAATCGTTTTTCAGGGGTGGGGGCTGCAGGCGCGCGGCCTCGGCCAGGGCCGCTTCCGAGCCCACACCCAGAATCCAGCCTTCCGCGGGCGCGTTTACGTCGAGCATCCCGGCCAGCGCCCGGGGCGTCAGGCGCATCAGCGCCCCGGCCAGCGACTGCACCTGCACCGCATCCTTGATGCGGTCGTCGGCCATGCGATCCGCCACGGTCCCGGCAATGAGCGACGGCCAGATCTCCACGAAGGCCACAGGTTTGATCAGGGGCTCGAAAGGCCAGGCGGCGACGAGATCAGGAAAGCGCCGCCGCAGCCGCGCAAGGCAGGCCATTCCGGTCATCACCTGCCCGCCCACGGCCCCGGCGCCGCCCATCTGCCAGCATGAAAAGCTGCCTTTGGCCAATTCCTCTACCCGGCGCCGCTCCGGCATCCCGTGGTCCGACCGGTCCGTGCCCTTGCGCGGCAGGCCGTCGATATCGGCTTTCATTCCGTTGAACCAAAAGGGGCCGGTGCCGGGGAAGCCCATATTGATCTGCCCGGCAAGCTCGAAGCGGTTATTGGCCGCGGGCGCGTCGCTGAGATGCCGGTCGAACCAGTCCCAGAGGCCCAGGGGGTCGGATGATCCCGTCACAGCCTTGGCAAAGCCCTCCGGGTAGCCGAACGGGAAGTCAAAACCCAAAAGCACCCGGCGGCCCGCCGCCGTTTCGCGCTCGATCAGCCCGGCGATCCAGTCTTCCGCCTGTGCTCTGTTGCGCAGGTAAACCGCAGGCTCCACGCGCCCGGCCCGGGCGATAGCCGCCCAGATGGCATCTTTTCGCGGCTTCGGCCCGGTGTCGTTGCCGCTTGACCAGTCGACCATGGCGAAGGTGTCGAACGGCGTCACAGCCCCACCTCGCCAAGGATGAAGTCGGCGATTGCCCCTGTGTCGTTCAGGTCAAAGACCGGGCGATCGATCTCGACGGGGCTGTCGGCGGCAACGGCCTTGATCAGCGGATCGCCGGGCGCGATCAAGGGGTTCCCTGTCTCCGCGCGCCAGGCTTCGATTTTGGGATGGGTTTCGCGCTTATAGCCTTCGATCAGAACCAGATCGACCGGCGCCAGCTTTATCAGAAGCTCGCCAAGCGGCGGTTCTTCGGCCTCTCGCAACTCGGCCATGAGCGCCCAGCGAACGCGGCTGACGACCAGCACTTCGGACGCGCCCGCCTGCCGGTGACGGAAGCTGTCCTTGCCCGGGTGGTCGACGTCGAACACATGGTGGGCGTGCTTCAGGGTCGACACGCTGAAACCGCGTCCGGTGATCTCGGACACCAGACGCTCCATAAGCCCGGTTTTGCCCGCATTCTTCCAGCCGGTGACGCCGTAGATCTTCACGCGGGGCGCCCCGCCAACATGCCCTGCGCCGTTTCGAGGTCAGCAGGCGTGTTCACGTTGAAGAAGGGATCAAAAGGCTCGACCGGAAACTGCGCTTCGGCCGCACCGTGCTTGTCGGCAAAAAGCACCACTTTGCGGATGTCCTGCGCAAGTGTCGCGCGCAGATCGTCACGCAACGCCACCGGCCAGAGGCCGAACGTAGGATGGCGGATGACGATGCGCTCGGGGTCGGGCGTCGTGGCAAGTGCGATGGGATGTCCTGCCTCTTCAGCGGCGAGCAGCAGCCGCGGCACCAGATCGGGCGGGAAAAACGGTGTGTCGGCCGCCACCGTGACGATATGTGTGGCGTCCTCACCCGCGGCCCAGTCAAGACCTGCGAGAATGCCCGCAAGTGGCCCGGGATGGTCCGGCACGCTATCGGCTACGACCGGCTGACCAAAGGCGGAAAACCGACCCGGATCGCCGTTGGCGTTGATCGCGAGCCCGGCCACCTGCGGCGACAGGCGCTCGATGACGCGCGACAGGATGGGTTTGCCGCCAAGCGGCAAGAGACCCTTGTCGCCGCCACCGAACCGGCGCGCCTGGCCGCCAGCCAGGATGACACCGTAGGGCGCCCTCATGCCTCGGCCCCTTTGCGGCGATGTTTTTTCTCTTCGCCTGCGACCATGGCGGGGTCCGCATCGCGCACCAGCCTCTCTTCACCTGACAGGCAAACGAACCGCTGCCCCCGCATCCGGCCTATCAGCGTCAGCCCGATCTCGCGCGCGATCTCCACCCCCCAGGCCGTGAAACCGGACCGCGAGGCAAGCACCGGGATGCCCATCATGGCGGTCTTGATCACCATCTCCGACGTCAGACGCCCGGTGGTGTAAAGTAGCTTGTCGCCAGCCTCCACGCCTTCGCTAAGCATCCATCCGGCGATCTTGTCCACCGCGTTATGTCGGCCCACGTCCTCCATATAGACCAGCGGCTGATCTTCCCGGCAGAGCACCGTGCCGTGGATTGCCCCGGCTTCGAGGTAGAGGCTGGGCGTGGTGTTGATCCTTGCCGCGAGCGCATAGAGCCACGACGTGCGCACCTCGGTTCGGGGCAGTGCGAGGCCTTCAAGCCCCTCCATCATATCACCGAAAACCGTACCCACTGCGCAACCCGAGGTGCGTGTTTTCTTTTGCAGCTTGTCCTCGTAGGTCGTGGTGCCGTCGGTCCGCACGACCACGGTTTCAAGATCGTCATCATAGTCAACACCGCGTACGGTCTCGCCGTCCTGCAGCATGCCCTGATTGCGCAGAAACCCAAGCGCCAGGTACTCGGGGTAGTCGCCGATCGTCATGGCTGTGACGATCTCCTGGCTGTTGAGAAAAATCGTCAGAGGGCGTTCTTCGACCACGGAAATCTCGAACGCCGCCCCGGTCTGGTCGGTGCCGGTGACAGCGCGCGTCAGCCCGGCGCGTTCCGGATTCGGCGCAACGATGTAGCTACTGGCGCCCTGAGGTCCATTTGCCAATTGCAGTCCTCCCAAACTCGCCGTAGGCGTGACCGACCACCAACTTAGGCAAAGCCCATGCGCTCCACCACCACGAAATCGCAGGTCCTTCGCGGCGCGCGAGAAGGAACGCCGTTTCTTCTGATCGTCGTGCCGTTTGCGATGCTCTTTGGCGTTGTGGGGACGGAAGCGGGGCTGAACCTGCGCGAGGTCATGGCATTTTCCGTACTCGTCATCGCGGGCGCCTCGCAGTTTGCGGCCGTGCAGCTGATGGCCGAAAGCGCGCCGACGCTGATCGTGATCGTCACCGCGCTGGCGGTAAACCTGCGCATGGCGATGTATTCAGCGTCGCTGGCGGTCTACCTCGGCGCCGCGCCTTTCTGGCAACGGGCGCTTATCGCGTACTGCAACGTGGACCAAACCTACGCTATGTCGGTGCAAAAGTACGAAAAAGAACCGCAGATGACTGTGTCGGAGCGGGTGGCCTACTTCTTTGGTGTGGCACTGCCGGTTTTTCCCAGCTGGGTTCTCTGCACCTATCTGGGGGCCGTTGCCGGAACCGCCATTCCGCCGGAATACGCGCTCGACTTTGCGCTACCGATCGCGTTTCTGGCAATCACTGCGCCCATGCTGCGGACCCTGGCCCATGTTGCCGCAGCCATCGTCTCGGTCGTTGTGGCACTGACCCTCGCCGGCCTGCCCGCAGGCACCGGGCTGCTTCTGGCCGCGGCGGCGGCCATGCTGACAGGATCCGAGGTTGAGCGCCGGTTCGGGGATCGGTGGATATGAACTACGCGACGCCAACGATCTGGCTCATCATCGCCGCCATCGGTGTCGGGACCTACCTGATCCGGTTTTCGTTTCTCGGCATCATAGGCAACCGCGAACTGCCGCCCTGGGCCCTGCGGCTTTTGCGCTACACGCCCGTTGCTGTGATGCCGGGCCTTGTGGCGCCGCTGGTGGTCTGGCCCGAGGCGACGGGTGGCACGCCGGAAATCTCACGCCTCAGCGCCGCAGCCGTGACACTTGCGGTTGGGATGGCCACGAAGAACCTGATCGCCGCCGTCGTGGCGGGCGCGGGAACGCTTTACCTGATGATGTATCTGACCGGCTGATCAGCCGTTGATCATTGCCAGAAAGACGAGGAACACAAGAATGACGATCGTCGACCGCGTGACGATATTGATGAAGCTCTCAAACGCCTTTTCCTGCGCTTCGATGTTCATGCTGCCCGGTACGAAGTCCTTGTCGTCGGCCATGGTCGTCCTCTTGAATCGCGGTGTTCGTCGCAGGTAACCCATTCCCCGGGCCCTGTCACGGGGTCAGTTTCGCACACCTGCCGCCTGCCAGACCCAGGCGCCATCGGCGCGACGCGTCCGCGTCGCACGGTCCATGTGCCAGAGGTGAAGGCAATGGGCCATGGCTTCGACCAGCGCCAGCCCGTATTCGCCATCGCCGATCTTGCGCTTGAAAAGCGGCGCAAAGCACTCGCCGGCCGTCTTCGGCGTCTTCAGATGCTCTTCCAGCCGGTCAAGCGCGCTGTGGTGGTTGTCGATCAGTTGCCGCATCCGCAAAGGCAGCCCCTTAAAGGGCAGTTTGTGGCCTGGCAGAACAAGCTGGCTGTCCGTGGCATGGGCCGCCAGACGTTGGCAGGCTTCCAGCCACTCGGCAACTGGGTCGGCCTCGGGCTCGGTCGCGTAGACGCCGAGATTGGGCGAGATCGATGGCAAGAGCTGATCGCCTCCCAGGACCAGATCATCCTCTTCCGACCAGAGCGTCGCGTGTTCGGGCGCATGGCCGTTGCCGATGCGCACCCGCCATGTCCGACCGCCGATTGACATCGTGCTGCCCTCGGCAATACGCGTATACCCAAGCGGCATGGGCGCGACGATATCGCAGAAATTAAAGGGCCGTTCATTGGCGCGGCGCGTGAGAACCTCGGCATCCATGCCAGCACTCTTCCAGAAGGCCAGCGTCTCGGGGGTGGGCCGCTCCTGGACGTCCAGCGTGAGCATGCGTGCCATAAGCCAGGCCGTACGCGTGGTCACCAGTTCGGCCTTGTGGTCCGACTGGAACCAGCCGGCGAGGCCGATGTGATCGGGGTGGTGGTGCGTGCCAATGACCCGTTTGACGGGCTTGCCGGCGAGGGGCCCGTTTAGAAGCGTCTTCCAGATGGTTCGGGTCTTGCCGGTATCAAAGCCAGTATCGACCACGCACCAGCCGGGCCCATCGTCGAGAATGAAGACGTTGACGTGGTCAAGGGCCATGGGCAGCGGCAGACGCGCCCAGAGCACGCCCTCGGCGACCTCTGCAACCTCACCATGTGCCGGAGGCGTCTCAAAAGGATAGCTCAGGCCGGAACCGGGCCCGCCGTCCATCAGGCAGCCAGATCGTCGATGGAGAGCGCGTACAGCCCTTCTGCCCCTGCGCGCGCATGGGACATGGCTGCTGCGTGTTCCGGCAAGAGCCGCTGGACGTAGAACGTGGCCAGCGCCGTCCGCGGGCCGTCACCGCCTTCGGCCATTGCCGCCTTAAGGTGGTAGAGACCGCCAAGAACACGCGCGAAGCCGCGCAGGTAAGGCACGGCACCGGCAAACCGGTCATTCATATCAGACTGCGCCACCAACCATTCGGTCGCCTCGCGCAGGGTTTCCGCGGCCTCCCACACGGGACCGGCGATGTCAGGGCAAGTGGCCCGCGCGGCTTCGGCCGTGCTTTCGATTTCATCTAGCAGGCGGTAGGCCGCCTCGCCGCCGTCCATCATCTTGCGCGCCACAAGGTCCATGGACTGGATGCCATTCGTTCCTTCGTAGATCGCCGTCACCCGCACATCGCGGGAGTACTGGGCGGCACCGGTTTCCTCGATAAAGCCCATGCCGCCATGCACTTGCACGCCCATTTCGGCAACGTCGATGCCCACGTCCGTTCCAAAGGCCTTGGTGATCGGTGTCAAGAGCGCGGCGCGTACCGCCCATTCGGGATCGCCCGTGGCCGTGGCCATGTCTATGGCAACCGAGTTCGACAGGGCGATGGCCCGCGCCGCGAAGGTATCAGCCTTCATGGAGGTGAGCATGCGGCGGACATCGGCGTGATCGGCAATGGTGCCGGTTCCGCCTTCGACCATGGACCGGCCCTGTTTGCGGTCCAGCGCATAGGCCAGAGCGTGCTGATAGGCGCCCTCGGCCACGCTGAGGCCCTGAACGCCCACGCCCACCCGGGCGTTGTTCATCATCGTGAACATGGCCGCCATACCGCCGTGCGGCGCTCCGATCAGCCAGCCGGTGGCGCCGTCATACTGCATCACGGCAGTCGGCGAGCCGTGGAGACCCATCTTGTGCTCAAGGCTGACCACCTTCAGCGCGTTCGCGACCCCGGGCTTGCCTGACGCGTCGGGAATGCGCTTGGGCACCATGAAAAGGCTGATACCCTTCGTGCCCGGGACACCATCGGGCAGGCGCGCGAGGACCAGGTGGCAGACGTTTTCGGTGAAGTCATTGTCGCCCCAGCTGATATAGATCTTCTGGCCGGTGATAGCGTAGGTGCCGTCGCCGTTGTCTTCTGCCTTTGTCCGCAGGGCGCCCACATCGGACCCGGCCTGCGGTTCGGTCAGGTTCATGGTGCCGCACCATTCGCCCGAGATCAGCTTGGGCAGGTAGAGATCCTTGATCGTATCGCTGGCGTGGTGTTCCAACGCCTCGATCTGGCCCTGGGTCATCAGCGGATTGAGCTGCAGCGACAGGCAGGCGGCGCCCATCATGTCGTTGACTGCGGTGGTCAGCGTCTGTGGCAGCCCCATACCGCCATAGTCAGGCGAAGCCGCCATGCCGATCCACCCGCCGTCGGCAACGGCGCGGTAGCCGTCGGCGTACCCGGGAGAGGTGCGGACGACGCCGTTTTCCAGAACTGCCGGGTGCAGGTCGCCCGGACGCTGCAACGGCGCCAGGACCTCTTCACAAAGGCGCGCGGCTTCGGTCAGGATGGCATCGGTGACGTCAGAGGTCGCATCGGCGAAACGGTCTGTCTGACGTACAAGATCCAGCCCGATGATATGGTCAAAGAGGAAACGGTAGTCGCCCAGCGGTGCGCGATACGGCATCGTATTGTCCTTGTCTTCACCGACGCCTTGAAACCATCCGGCGTCCCGTGTCAGTAAACTGTCTCGCTCAAACTAGCCAAAGGGGCGGTAACCACAAACCGGAACGCAGCGTCACAAGATGTCTGAGATGAAAACGGAAATCCTGTCGGCGGACGCGGACGGACTGGAACGGGCGGCTGGGTTCGTTGCAGAGGGGCGGCTTGTGGCCTTCCCGACCGAAACCGTCTACGGCCTCGGCGCCGATGCGACCTCCGACAAAGCCGTGGCCGAGGTGTTTGCGGCCAAGGGGCGCCCCTCGTTCAATCCGCTAATCGTCCATGTGCCTGACCTGGTCGCCGCCGCGCGCATCGCCGCTTTCACGCC
The DNA here is from genome assembly GCA_039179985.1 of Pseudomonadota bacterium. Taxonomy (GTDB): domain Bacteria; phylum Pseudomonadota; class Alphaproteobacteria; order Rhodobacterales; family Rhodobacteraceae; genus JBCCMQ01. The sequence continues at coordinate 12,181 of JBCDED010000011.1, read as the reverse complement.
TTTGGCCGAGCGCGCGGCCGCCGCGTTCTGGCCCGGCCCGCTGACGCTGGTTCTGCCACTCAGCCCGGATGCCGGCATCTCGGCGCTGGTCACGGCGGGCCTTGGCAGCATCGCCCTGCGCGTGCCGGACCACGGACTGGCCGCCCGGCTTCTGGCGGCTTTCGGCGGCCCGGTGGCCGCCCCTTCGGCCAATCCGTCGGGGCGGATCAGCCCGACCACGGCGGACCACGTGGCGCAGGGTCTTGATGGCAAGATCGCCGCCATTCTGGACGGCGGGCCGACGTCCGTCGGGCTCGAGTCGAGCATTCTGGATCTCACCGGCACGCCACCCCGACTCTTGCGGGAAGGCGGCGTGCCCGTCGAAGCGCTGGAACGCGTTCTGGGTCCGATCCAGCAAGGCGCTACCACGGACGCGCACCCCAAAGCGCCCGGGCAACTCGCCTCTCACTATGCGCCAGCTGCAGCCGTGCGGCTGGACGTCATGGGAAAGACGGACGGCGAAGTTTTGCTGGGCTTTGGCGACGTGCCGGAGGCTGATCTCAACCTGTCTGCCAGAGGCGACCTGACGGAAGCCGCGGCCAACCTCTTTGGGCATCTCCACCGGCTCGATGCAATGGCCCGCCCCATCGCGGTGTCGCCGGTGCCGGACCATGGCCTCGGGCGCGCGATCAACGACCGGCTCAGGCGCGCCGCCGCGCCGCGCGCCGCAGGCTGATTACGCCCGCCCGGCCGTCGCCGAAAGCGCCAGAGCGTCGACACCGAGGGTTTTCAGAGCTGCGGTCCATTTTTGGTTGTCACGGGTTCCGAACACGAGCTCCCGAGACGGATCGCAGGTCAACCAGCCGTTGCGGGCAATCTCGCCCTCAAGCTGACCGGGCCCCCAGCCGGCGTAGCCAAGCGCCAGAAGAGCCTCTTCCGGCCCGCGTCCCTGGGCCATGTCTTCGAGAATATCGAGCGTCGCCGTCATACCAAAGGCATCGCCCACGGACAGCGTGGAGGAGTTCGAGCCATAATCGGTACTGTGCAGCACGAACCCACGCCCGTTCTCCACGGGCCCGCCGAAGTAAATCAGCGTCTCGCGCGCCGCATCCGAGGGCACAATCTTGAGCTGGCCCAGCAGATCGGGAAAGCTGAGGTCGGGTGCCGGTTTGTTGACGATAAGGCCCATGGCCCCGTCATCTGAATGCGCGCAGAGCAGGATCACACTTTTGTCAAAGCGCGGGTCGCCCATGCCGGGCATGGCAATCAGCATCTTGGCGGTGAGATCGGTATCGGGGGGCTGAGTCTCCATAGACCTAAGGTGATACTGGCTCCCGAAAGGTGCAAGGGGCACGGGGCGGCGCGCTGTTTTGCAACAAGATATCGCCGGAATGTGACTTTGCTTTGAGCACCTGTCCGGGGTAGCGGGTGTTTCATGATCAAGACACTGCTGACATCCCTTGCCCTCGCGACGGCCCTTTCCGTGAGTGCCGACGCGCAATCCTCTACGCCGATGGCGCGTCTTGATGTATTGCCGGGCTGGCGGACCGAAAGCGGTACCCAGATGACCGGCTTTCTCATCACCATGCGCCCTGGCTGGAAAACCTACTGGCGCACCCCGGGCGATGCCGGCATCCCGCCGCGGTTCGACTGGAGGGGATCGGAAAACCTGAAGGGCGTCGCACTCCACTGGCCGCGCCCGGACGTCTTCTTTGACTACGGCATGCGGACCGTCGGCTTTAAGGATCAACTTTTGCTGCCCGTGGAGCTTGCGCCCCGAGGCGAAGGCCCCATTCGCGTTGCCGGAACGCTGGAGGTCGGCGTCTGCGAGGATGTCTGCGTACCCGTTCAGCTGGACTACAACCGCCTGGTGGAACCGGGCGGCGCCAAGGACCCGGCGATCCTGGCTGCCCTGCGGGACCGTCCTGTCTCTGGCCAGAGCGCTGGCGTGACCCGCGCGATCTGCAGCGTCGCCCCAATCTCCGACGGTCTCCGCGTGACCGCGCAGATCGACCTTCCGCTGCAGGGATCCACCGAGTACGCGATCATGGAACTGACCGACCCCAGCGTCTGGGTCTCTGAAGCGGCGCTTGAGCGGTCCTCAGGCACCGTGACCGTCGTGGCGGACATGGTGCCGGCGGACGCTCAGCCTTTCGCGCTGGCGCGCTCTGATGTGACGGTGACCGTCTTGACGGAGGGTAAGGCGGTCGAGGTCAAAGGCTGCGCCGGGTCGTAAGCGCCCAGGCGAGGCCGAAAACCGCGAAGACCAACACGCTCACGGTAGCCACTGCGACGATGTAGAAGGCCAGCGCGGCGGTCAGCGGTGCCATGGACCCGAGCGCAGGGATCACCGCAAGAAGCTGCGGCAGGAGCGCGCCCCCGGTCAGGACCGGCGCGAAGGCCAGAACGAGAAGACCCGCCGCACTCAGCATCAGCACCCAGGCAGCGATACCGACCGGGCCCGACGTGCGCACGGCAAAGAGGGCCCGGCGCATGGCGTCAAGCTGCTTGCCCACATCCATCTGCATCGCAAGAAGCGCAGGTACAACCAGAAGCACCAAGAACATTCCAAAGCCAAGACCGTAAACCAGCGTGATGACCGTAGGCTTGAGGAAAAGCGCCTGCTGCGATGGCTCGTAAAGCAGGGGCGTCAAGCCCAACACGGTTGTCAACGTTGTCAGAAGAACCGGGCGCAATCGGTCAGCGGCGCCGTCGATGATCGCGGGGACCAACCCGCGGTCCCGGGCGTAATCATCGACCGTCGTCACCAGCACGATTGAATCGTTGATGATAATTCCCGTCATCCCGATCAGCCCGACTATCGAGAACATCGACAGGGGCACATCCCAAACGGCGTGCCCGTACACGGCCCCGATAAGACCGAAGGGGATCACCGCCATCACGACAATGGGCCGCGTCCAGCTTGCAAAGATCCAGGCGAGCGTCAGGTAAATCCCCAAAAGGCAGAGGCCAAATCCAAGGGCCGCGTCGTTCAGGAACCGGCTTTCATCCTCGGCCAGTCCGCCAAGGCGCCAGTCAACTTGATGGACCGAAGCGATGTCGGGCAGGATCTCGTCGCGCAACTGCTCGGAAATCTCGGTCGCGCGCATGGGGTTGTCTTCCGAGATATCGCCCGAAACCGTGACCACCCGAACGCCGTTTTCGCGCCGGACCGTGGAAAAGCCCGTGCGCTGTGTGACCGTCACAAGATCTGCCAGCGGCACATAGTCACCGTTGGCCGTGCGCATTAGCGTGCGGTCAAGGAAATCAGCCGTCAGCTCGCCCGCCGGCAGTTCGACCCGCACCGTTGCCGAGCGCGTGCCATCGGGATAACTGGCCGCCTCGATTCCGCCCAACCGGTTGCGCAGGGCGCGACCAAGCTCATCGATGGTGAAGCCCAGGGCCTGACCCTGCGCGGTAAGGTCGAGGACGAGCTCTTCTTTGTCATAGGCCAGGTTGTCTTCAACCGCCGAGACCTCGGGATAGACTGTCAGCCGCTGTTTGAGATCCTCGGCAGCGGCCTTAAGGGTGGCGGCGTCTGCCCCATAGAATTTCACATCCAGCGCGTCGCCGCCTGGGCCCGACCGCCAGCCCCGGAAGCTGAGCGTTTCGACCATTGGATGTTGGACCACTTCGTCTTCGAGGGCGCCGAGAACTTGCCAGGACGAATAAGTGCGCAGGTCCCGGTCAATCAGTTCGATCGCGATGGAGCCAAGTTGATCCTGGTCTTTGGTATCGGCACCCGACAGGCCACGGCCCGTGGTGCCGCCCACTTCGGCAAGCACATAGTCGACCGGGTTGCGTCCGTATTCATCCTCGTAGCGTTCCCCCACCGCATCCACAGCCCGCTGCAATTCGCGCATCATGATCAGCGTATCGTCCCGGGATGCACCCGGCAGCATGGCGAAATTCCCGGAAATTGACCCGCGCTCGGGCGCGTCGAAAAAGCGCCAGGGCACGTCGCCGCGCAAAAGGCTTGCGACCTGTGTCGCCAGAAGCAGGATTGCGACTGCAAGCACCGGGTAGCGGAAGACCACCACGAACCGGATCAGGTACCGGAAGATGCCATCGCGCACCCAGAGAAACGCCCGGTTCACCTGACGGCTGGGCCAGTCGTACCAATGTTCTTTGGCCGTATGGACGAGAGCGTGCGCCATGTGCCTGGGCAGGATCAAGAAGCACTCGATAAGTGACGCGAGCAGTACCACGATCACAGTGAAGGGCACATCCGCGATCAGATCGCCGAACCGACCCGAAATGGTCGTCAGGCCGAAAAAGGCAATTATCGTGGTAACGGTGGCCGAGAACACAGGCGCCGACATGCGAATGGCCGCGTTTTCGGCCGCCTCGACCGGAGATTCGCCGAGGTTCCGTGCCCGAAAGTCCGCATGCTCGCCAACAACGATGGCGTCATCAACGACGATGCCGAGCGTGATGATCAGCGCAAATAGCGAGATCATGTTGATCGTCAGGCCCGCCGCATACATCAGCGCGATGGCGGTCAGCATGGCCACGGGGATGCCCGCTGCAACCCAGAGCGCCGTGCGGGCGTTGAGGAATAGAAAGAGGAGCCCGACAACGAGCGCGAGCCCAAGCAGCCCGTTGTCCATAAGGATGTTCAGGCGGCTGACGATCGCCTCCGACCGTGTGCGGATCAGGTCGATCTCCACACCTTCCGGCAGGCCCAGTGCAACTTCTTCAGCCACAGCCTCCACCGTGCGCTGAATGTCAATGGCATCGCCCTGGGCCGAGCGGTCGACGCGCACGGAAATTGCCGGGTTCTCGCCCACGAAATACGACCGGGTGCGGTCGACGCCTTCGACGCGCACGCGGGCCAGATCGCCCACGAGCAGCTTTGAACCATCGGGGTTTGACCGCAGCACAATCGCTTCGATCTCCGAAGCAGAGCGCCGTTCGGTGCCTGCGCGCACCCGAGCGTTTGCACCAGTTACATTGCCCGCAGGGGCTGTCTGAACCTCCGCCGCGATGGCATCGGCGATCTCTGCCATAGAGATGTCATTTCGGATCAGAGCAACCGACGGTACCTCGACAACGGTTTCGGGGGCCGCGAGGCCACGGATCGTGGTGCGGGTCACCCCGTTTTCAAAAAGCCGAGCGACAAACTCGTCGGTGAAGCGGGCGAGCTGATCCGTTCCCACCGGCCCGCTGACGACGACGTCGGTTACCCGGTCGCGCCAATAGGCGCGCCGGACCACAGGGTCCTCTGCGTCATCGGGAAAATCGCTCAGGGCGTCAACCGCCTGCTGAACATTGTCGAGCGCGCGGTCCATATTCCACCCTGGCTCGAACTCCAGATCGATTGTGGCCGAGCCTTCGCGCGAGCGCGACGAAGTTTCCTCTACCCCGTCAACCGCAAGAACAGCAGGTTCGACCAGCTGTACGATTGCGGCGTCCACGTCTTCGGCACCGGCGCCGTCCCAGGCTACCGAGACCGTGATGTTCTCTACCACCACATCGGGAAAAAACTGGGCGCGCATCTTCGGAAACGCGGCGAGACCCAACGCAACCAGGATCACCAGAAGAAGGTTCGCCGCCGTGCCGTGGCGGGCGAAATAGGACAGGACGCCACCGGTGCCTGCGATGCGCCGCATGGGTCAGCCCCCCATCCGAGCTTCGATGCGGGCCACGGTCTGCGCGGGCACGCGGTCTTGCTGAAGCTGAGACAGGACCCGTTCCTTCGCGTCCGCGGGCATCCGCTGATTAGCCTCGATGAAGGCGACGAGTTTCGCACGCCTTTCGGGGTCCAGTTCCACTAACTCGGGTTCCGGCTCTGCCTCGTCGGGTACATCGGCGCCAACGGCGCGCACACGAATCCCGGCCCCAGTCAGCGGCGTGCGTTCTGCCACAAGAAGCCGATTTTCAAGCCCCTCGGCGTCGATGATCACAAAGTCTCCCTGGCGGCGCACAACCGGTGTCGCGACTTCCACCAGCCGGTCCTCGGGTCCGATGGCCAGCGCATAGCCTGCTGCATCCACCGCCCGCGCAGGCAGCAAGGCCACGCCGTCCATGGCCGGCTCGCGCACCTCGACGGTCACGAAATCCCCCGGTCGGAACCCACCCGGCGCCTCGATCTCGGCAAAAAGCACACGGCCCGTCGTTCCCTCGCTCACACTGCCGCTTTCGCGGGTAATCCGGGCCGTGGTCGTCAGATCGGTGCCGAAGACATCAAGCGCCAGGTTCACCGGCGCCAATATGAGGCTCCCGCGCACGTCGAGCAGCCGGGTGTATTGTGCGGTGGAAAGCCGAAAGGCGACTTCCAGGCGGTCCGGGTCGATCAGCGTCGCGAGCCGCTCGTTCACTGTCACAAGGCCGCCCTCGGCCACGGCGGTCTCAGACAGCGTGCCCGAGAAGCCCGCGCGTATCTCGGTCTCGGCCAGAAGCCTTTCCGCTTCGCTGAGATCGATCTCCGCCCGCGCGCGCCGTGTTTCGGCCTGGGACAACCGGATGTCGGCCTGCGCCAGCGCCTGTCGGCTCGACAGGATAGACTGGTCTGCGGCGGCCACGGCCAGTTCAGCGTCTTCCACGTTGGCGTCCGTACCGACACCGCGTTCTTTCAGGTCCTGCTGCCGGACCAGGGCCTGTCGCCGCAAGACGGCCTGATTGCGCGCGAGGTCCACTTCGTCCTGAGCCAGCTCAAGAGACTGCGCCGCGTCTTGAAGATCGGCCAGCGCATCGGTCAAATCAGCCTCTTTGACCGCCAGTGCCGCCGTCGCCTCGGAGGGGTCGATCTGCGCCAGAAGCTCGCCGGCTTCTACGCGCCCGCCATCGACAAACTTCGGTGACAGGAAAACCAGCGTGCCGGACGCCGAGGCCCGCACTTCCAGTTCGCGGCGGCTGCGGACTTCGCCGTAGGCCGAGATGATCGGGGTCACCTCTTCCGGTTCGACCCGTACGACGCCCACGGTCAGGACACGCTCGCGCCGCTCCGCACCGCGATCTTCGCGCGCTATCCTGTCCTGCAGAGCGTTCATAAAGCTACCGCCCGCCCACGTCAGAAGGCCGACCGTCAAGGCCAGGAGAAAGACACCGATCAGGCTGCGCGTCATAAAACGCATGGCTTAGAATCCCCGCCGCATCCCTTGCGGCCTTTACCGCAGTATAGGTCCGCGCGGCGCCCGCACCAATACTGCAGTCTTTTCACTCTCTTAAACGTCACATACGGACGCGCGGATCATTTCCGTCGCTTATGTTCGTCGAGCCGGGGAAAAATCTCGACAAAATTGCATGGCCGGTGACGAAAATCGAGCTGGTAGGCCAATATTTCATCCCAGGCGTCCTTGCAGGCGCCCGGACTGCCCGGCAGCGCAAAAAGATAGGTCCCGCCCGCGACACCGCCGCAGGCGCGGCTTTGTACAGCAGAGGTGCCGATCTTTTTCATCGAGACGACCGTAAAGACCGTGCCGAAGGCGTCGATTTCCTTTTCATAGACGTCCCGGTGCGCTTCTACCGTGACATCGCGGCCCGTTAGGCCCGTGCCACCGGTGGAAATGACCACATCGACCTCGGGATCGGCGATCCAGCGGCGCAGCTGATTGGCGATCTCTGACCGCTCGTCGGGCAGGATCTTGCGGTCCGCGACGGTGTGTCCTGCCGCCTCGACCCGGTCGACGAGCGTTTGGCCCGACCGGTCGCTCGCCAGATCGCGGCTGTCCGAGAGCGTCAGAATCGCGATGCGGACGGGGATGAATTCAACGGTTTCGTCGATCCTGCTCATTGGCGCATCAGCCTCGCTTTCAGTTCCAGAAGATCGGCCCAGGCCTCGCGCTTGGCACCGGGAGTACGCAGCAGGTAGGCGGGATGGAACATGGGCAGGGCGGGGCGACCCACTGCCTCTGTCCATGTCCCCCGCAGGCGCGTGATTCCTTTGCGCCCAAGGCAGGCCTGACATGAGATATTTCCCATCAGGACCAGAAAATCCGGCGCGGCCAGCTCCACATGCCTTTCCACGAAGGGCATCAGCATCGCAATCTCATCGGGTTTGGGATCGCGGTTCTGGGGCGGCCGCCAGGGCAGGATGTTGGCAATATAGACGGACGCGTCCGGCTCGGACGCCGTGCGCGACAGATCGATGGCGCCCAGCATCCGGTCGAGAAGCTGGCCCGCCCGCCCGACGAAGGGCTTGCCCTGAAGGTCCTCGTCCCGACCCGGCGCTTCGCCCAGGATCATGATCCTTGCTGCGGGGTTCCCGTCGGAAAACACCAGATTGCGGGCGCCAAGGCGCAGTTCGCAATGGGGATAGTCGGCCATGGCCTGCTTTAGTGCGTCGAGGTCCTCAGCGCCGCGCGCCGCGGTCTTCGCCTCGGCCACATGGTCGGTTACAGGCGCGGCCATGGGAGGGACTTCGGCGGTTTGCAGGTGTTCCGGCGCTGCGGGCGCAGGCTCGACCGCCTCTTCCCTGAACCGGCTGACGGGCGCATCAAGAATGGCCTCGGTGGCGCCAAGCTCCACCTGCCAGTTCAACAGCGCCCAGAGCGCATCCCGATCCGGTTCCGACTCCATTTCACTGACCCTAGTGCCCACCCCGACCAAGGTAAATCAGCCAGTCCCCGTTCGCCAATTGCCTCCCCGCCCGGTGGTTCCTATAAGGCAAAGGCAAAAGACCGGGGTCACCATGAGTTTTCGCGCACGTCACCTGCTTGGGATCGAGCATCTCGGCCAGGACGACATTGTCACTTTGCTTGACCTTGCCGACAGATACGTGAGCCTGAACCGCCAGACCGTAAAGCACTCTGAGGCGCTGGCCGGTCTCACCCAGATCAATATGTTCTTCGAGGCCTCCACGCGCACCCAGGCCAGTTTCGAGCTGGCGGGCAAGCGGCTTGGCGCGGATGTGATGAACATGGCGATGCAGGCCAGTTCGATCAAAAAGGGCGAGACGCTGATCGATACGGCGCTAACACTGAATGCTATGCACCCCGATCTTCTGGTGGTGCGCCATCCGCAATCGGGAGCGGTTAACCTTTTGGCAGAAAAGGTGAATTGCGCGGTCCTGAATGCCGGTGACGGTCGGCACGAACACCCCACTCAGGCGTTGCTCGATGCCCTGACCATCCGGCGCGCCAAGGGGCGGCTGCACAGGCTGACCGTGGCGATTTGCGGGGATATCGCCCATTCCCGCGTGGCACGATCCAACATCCTGCTCTTGGGCAAGATGGAGAACCGGGTGCGCCTTGTAGGTCCACCCACCCTGATGCCTGCAGGCGTCGCGGACTTCGGGGTCGAGGTCTACGACGATATGGTGGCCGGATTGCAGAATGCCGATGTGGTCATGATGCTGCGGCTTCAGCGCGAACGGATGGACGGCGGGTTCATCCCGTCCGAGCGCGAGTACTACCACCGCTTCGGCCTTGATGCGGCGAAGCTTGCCAGTGCCAAGGACGACGCCATCGTCATGCATCCGGGGCCAATGAATCGCGGTGTGGAGATCGACGGCGAAATCGCCGACGACATCAACCGCTCGGTCATCCAGGAGCAGGTGGAGATGGGCGTCGCCGTGCGTATGGCGGCCATGGACCTTCTGGCCCAAAACCAGCGCGCGCGCCCGCGAGAGGTGATGGTTTGATTGTCTTCTCGGTGCCCAAGGGCGAAAAGGGACGCCTGCACGTCTTCGAGCTAGACCCGGGCAGCTTCCCAGAGGAGACGTCCGAACAGGATGTGGCCCGCGCCTTTGGCCATGCGATTGACCCCAAGTACATCTTCGTCGCCGATATGGCGGCGCTGAAAGAGATCGGCCTGACGGGGTTCATGACCGAGGGCCTGCATGCACGCATGGCGGATCTTGAGGCGGACAAGGCGAAGCTCAACGCCCTGAGCGGCCATGTTGCGGTGATCCTGTCCGAGGCCTTTCACGGCGCTGGCTTCGATGGCGAGGTACCCGGCTCGGTCCGGTATGTGGGCAGCTACGGGGAACACCGCATCGCCACGACCGCCGAAGATATCGAGACAGACAGCGCCGCCGGTCAAATCCGCCCCAAGGCACCCGCCCCGGGCAGGCTGTCCAGGCAGGCGGTGATCGTGATTATCGCGCTTTGCGCCATGGCGCTTCTGCCGCTGATCTTCATTCTCTTCGGAGGCGCCCGATGACGCGCGGGCCCGAACGCCAATGACGCTCTTGATCGAAAACGCTCGCCTGATCGATCCCGAGCAGAGCTATGACGGCCCCGGCGCGGTCCTGCTCCGCGAAGGGGAGATCGCCGAAGTATGGCAGGGGCAAGCCCCCGAGGGCGTCACCGCCGCCAGCCGCCTCGACGCCGCAGGGAAATGCCTGGCCCCCGGCCTCGTCGATATTGGCGTGAAGGTCTCGGAACCCGGGGAACGCCACAAGGAAAGCTTTGGCTCTGCCGGGGCCGCAGCGGCCGCCGGAGGTGTCACCACCATGGTCACCCGCCCCGATACCACGCCCGCCGTCGACCGGCCCGAAACGCTGGAATTCGCCATTCGCCGCGCGCGCGAAGCCAGCCCGGTGCGCGTCCATCCCATGGCCGCGCTGACCAAGGGCCGCGAAGGGCGCGAGATGGTGGAGATCGGGTTCCTGCTCGATGCCGGCGCCGTTGCGTTTACCGATTGCGACAGCGTGGTCCGGGACACAAAGGTTCTTTCGCGGGCCATGATCTATGCCCGTTCGCTCGGCGCGCTCATAATGGGCCACCCGCAAGAACCGATCCTGTCGGGCGGGGCAGTGGCCACCAGCGGCAAATTTGCCTCGCTGAAGGGTCTGCCCGCCGTCTCGCCCATGGCCGAGCGCATGGGCCTCGACCGCGATCTCGCGCTCATTGAAATGACCGGCGCGCGCTACCACGCCGACCAGATCACTACGGCCCGCGCGCTGCCGCGTCTCGCCCGGGCGCGGGAAAAGGGGCTCGACGTCACTGCCGGTGTGTCGGTCCACCACCTGACGCTGAACGAATTCGACGTGGGCGACTACCGGACCTTCTTCAAGGTCAAGCCACCGCTGCGGGCAGAGGATGACCGGATGGCGGTGGTTGAGGCGCTGGCCGCGGGAGAGATCGACGTCCTGTGTTCCATGCACACGCCCCAGGACGAGGAATCCAAACGCCTGCCCTTCGAGGAAGCCGCGAGCGGCGCCGTGGGTCTGGAAACCCTGCTGCCCGCTGCCCTGCGGCTATATCACGCCGGCCAGATCGACCTGCCGCGACTTTTTCAGGCGCTCAGCTTGAACCCGGCGAAGCGCCTGGGTCTTTCCGGCGGGCGGCTGTCAAAAGGGTGCCCGGCGGATCTGATCCTTTTTGATCCCGATACTCCTTTCGTTCTTGACCGCTGGAAATTGCGTTCGAAATCTAAGAACACGCCTTTTGACGGCGCACGACTGCAAGGCCGGGTTCTGGCGACCTGGGTCGGCGGTTCGGAGGTTTACCGGTACGTCCATGCCTGAGATTGTCTCCCCCTTTCTGCCCCTTTTTAGCGCCGCGGTCGGTGGTTACCTTCTGGGGTCGGTGCCCTTCGGCATCGTGATGGCCCGCCTTTTTGGGCTCGGCGACCTGAGGCAGATCGGATCGGGCAATATCGGCGCTACGAACGTCCTGCGTACCGGCAATAAACCCGCCGCCGCCCTAACGCTGATCCTGGATGCTGCAAAGGGCGGCGTCGCTGTCTTGATCGCCCGTGCACTTTTTGCCGACGATGCTGCGCAGATTGCGGGCTTTTGCGCCTTTCTTGGCCATCTCTACCCCGTTTGGCTGGGCTTCAAAGGCGGTAAGGGCGTGGCGACCTTCCTTGGAACGCTCGCCGCGCTGTCCTTGCCGCTTGGGGTTATCGCTTGCGCGCTTTGGCTTTTGACGGCGGCCGTCATGCGGTTCTCCTCGCTTTCGGCGCTTGTCGCTGCGGCGGGTACGCCGGTCGTGGCTCTTCTCATCGGACGGGTCGACCTTGTGCTTGTCACAGTTCTGATGGCAGCGCTGGTCTATTATCGGCATGGTGAGAACATTGCCCGCCTGCGCACCGGAACCGAACCCAAGATCGGCGCCTCGAAACCATGACTCCCAGTCCGGAATTCCTGACCAAATTCGACAGCCTGCCCATTGGCGGTTACGGCGCCACGGCTTACGGGCTGCGCTGGCGCATCACAAAGTCAGGGCCGCCCAGTTCTTCGGCTTCAAGCTTCTGGCTTCGCCCGCCTGCGACCACTGACTTTGTGATGCGCCAGCGCAGCCCGTAAGCCGTG
>JBCDED010000010.1:0-64575 GCA_039179985.1 Pseudomonadota bacterium | reverse complement strand
TTTCCGAAGCGATCGAGAATATCGACGACTAACCGCTCGAAGGGCTCGAATCCACCGGCGGCAGCTGGCTGAGCCGTGTGCGCTTTGGCGTCTTCCCACAGGTGATGCCGCTTTTCTTCTCCTACGGAATTCTGCGTCTTGAGATCAACGTGCGGGCCTCGACGATCCTCGGCTTCTTCGGCGCTGGTGGCATCGGACAGGCGCTCTCGACCATGATCCAGTGGCGCGACGGGGGCCGGGTGACCGCGATTTTCGTTTTGATTGTCGTGACAATCATCCTGCTTGACTACCTGTCGGACTGGGTCCGCTCTCGCCTGATCGGGAGAAAGCAATGACCATGAACCCCGAATACGCAACCTTCGACGACGCCATTGAGGCCGTTGACCGCGAAGCGCGCAGCTATCGCTACTGGTTCATCGGCACCTTGGCCGTCATCCTGACCTATCTCGCCTTTTCCTGGGTGCAGTTCGACATCGGGAGCGTCCGCGAAAAATGGCGGCCAGACCGGGCCGCGCTTTTTGTTCTAGACACCTACGCCCACAAAGACCATGTCACCATGCGCTGGAACACCCCCGACGAGGTGCAGGTAGCTTTCGAGGGCGGACACCGTCAGGTCTATGATCCCAAGCCAGAGTGGTTCGTGGAAGCGGACGATGGCGGTCGAGTCATCAACTTCGCCAATGGCGGCACGGTCATCTACCATGATGACTTCGTCACCATGGACTGGCCCGGCGAGGACGAAGTTTACCGGTTTGAGCTGAACGCCGACGGCAAGCCCTATGTGGTGGGCTATGAAGGGCGCGCCGACGAATTGCCAGAGTGGATGCGGCCCACCGAGAACAAGGTCGAGATCCGGCCGTCGCTTTACGAGCGGTTGCAGGTCGGCACCCTAAAGGTTGAGGTCCACCGCTATGAGGTCGGTTGGAAATATTTCTGGTTCGACTTTGACAGCCCACTCGTGGATGTGGGCTTCTTTCAGGCCATCGGCCTGATGCTCTGGGGCGACCGTGTAGTGCCCGAGATGTCGAACGCCAAACTGGTCTGGACCGAGTTCCGTGACAATACGCTATGGGGGCACGGCGTGGTGCTTTACGCCATGCTCGAGACGATCTTCATGGCGCTCCTCGGCACCATGATCGCCTCGGCGGTCGGCCTGCCGCTTGCGTTCATGGCGGCCCGCAACGTCCAGCCCATCGCGCTGGCGCGCTTTGGCCTGCGGCGCCTCTTCGATCTTCTGCGCGGGATCGATACGCTGATCTGGTCGCTGATCTTCCTGCGCGCCTTTGGCCCCGGGCTTTTCACGGGCATTTTCGCCATCGCCTTCACCGACACGGGCACGCTGGGCAAGCTGATGTCTGAAGCAATTGAGAACGCGGACAACAAACAGCGCGAGGGCATCCAGTCGACCGGTGCTCGCAAGGTCCAGCAATACCGCTTCGGGCTCTTGCCACAGATCATGCCGGTCTTCATTTCCCAATCGCTCTACTACCTGGAGAGCAACACGCGCAGCGCAGTCATCATCGGCGCTATGGGTGCAGGCGGCATCGGACTTCAGTTCCTCGGGGCCCTTCAGACCGGCAATGATTTTGAGAACGTCGCCTATATGGCGCTGCTCGTGCTGGTGACCGTCATGGCCATGGACGCCATGTCAGGCCGCCTGCGGCGCGCACTGATCGGAAACAGAGACGGCTCGCTCTGAGCCTTAGAATGGAGAGGCAAATGACACGGTTCGCAGTTCTGGCACTGATGCTTGCGGCAAGCCCTGCCCTGGCCCAGGAACAACAAGCCGGCAACGATGCCAGCACCAACACCGACGAGACCTTCCAGGCGCTCATCGACAAATGCGACGACACCGACGCGTTGATGCTGCGCGCGCGCATTCGCCTGCAGTTGCCGCGCACCACGGACGAGGCCGCGGCCACGGCTCAGCAAATGCTGGACGAGGCCTTTGCGACCTGCGGTGAGGGCGACCTGGACGGTGCCAAGGAAAAACTGACCGAGGCGCTGGCCGTGGCCGAAGCAGGCGCCACCGAGAACTTTGGTACGGATGCCGCCACCGACGAAACGGAAACCGCAGAGGCCGACACGACAGAGGTCGACGCCAAAACCGAAACCGTTGCAGCCGACGCCGACAATACCACCGAAGACGCAGCCGACGACAAGCCGTGGTGGAAGTTCTGGTAACGCCGGCGCTGCACTAGGGCGGCGCGCCGCCTTTACGTCATCTTTCGAGCAAAATGTGGCCGACGTTGGGTCAGATGCCCCGCTTGGCCGCATTTTCGCCACATTCTCGCACCAGAAATTAGGAAACAGTGTGTCAACGGCGCGGCGATTCCAGGTCCTGGGCAGGACCTCCCACACAGTCTTTGTGGGACAGATCCCCGGAGCCAGCACAGTAACAGTCTGAAACGGAACATCGTCTCCGATGTGCATCCGGCGCCTTGTGCGGCGCCCGGCGTCGCGGGACCGTGAATTGAGGATAGGGGCCAACAATGCTGCAACTCGCACTCTTCTTCATCTGCGTGTCAATGATCACCCATTTGGCACGTCACTGGACACAGCTGACCTGGGACCTCCTGGAAGAGCGGCGGTACGGTCGCATGAAGTCTTCGATGGACTGGCGCGCGCGCGAGCGGAACCCGCGCCTTGGCAGTTCCAAGCCGGGCAGCGCCCTGGGTCGTTTCTGAAGGCCTTGCGCCGCGAGGCGACCAGGTAAAGAAGTTCTTCTGAATATCTAGGTTCTTGAGCGTTTTCCGGGGCCAAAACGCATCCTTGTCATCGCGACGTCACCTGAGTTAGGTACCCCGCGATTCATTCGGATGTATTTTACCCATGCCTCGACAGACCTGGACCATGATCCGCGACGCGCTCGCCAAGGATATCGAAAACGGAACACTGGAACCAGGTGATCGCCTGGCGACGGAACCGCAACTTGCCGAGCGATTCGGCACAGGCCGCCACTCCATCCGGCGCGCCGTGGAGGCGCTGGCCAAGGAAGGCAAGCTCAGCGTCGAGCAAGGGCGCGGCACCTTCGTCGAAGCCGCCCCACTGCTCACCTACGCCATTGGCAAGCGCACCCGTCTGCGCAAGAATTTACTGCCGCAGGGCATCGAGGTGACCGGCGAATTGCTGGGCGCAGACCAGGTTCCAGCCGGCGGCCGGGTGCGCCGCGCCCTGCATCTCGACGACGGGGCGATCGTGGTTGAAAGCCGCCGCATCACGCTGGCCGACCACGTGCCTATCGCCTTCGGCGCAACCTACCATGATGCGGCGCGTTTCGCGGATATCGTCCAGCGGCGCGACGTTCTGGGGTCTCTGACCGAAGTCTACGGGTCTTACGGGATCGAGGACTATGTCCGCGGCAAGACAAACATGTACGCGCGGTCAGCAAAACCCGACGAAGCCAAGATGCTGCGCCAGCATCCGGACATGCCGGTGATCGTGGTGCGCTCGGTCGATACCGAACTCGATGGCACCCCCATCGCTTTTGCCCAGGTGATCTGGTCAGCGGCACGGGTGCAATTCACCATGGGCGGGGATGATGACTGATACGAGGCTCGACACACTCGCCAGGGCAGATGCCGGGCGGCTCAAAGCCAAGGCGGAAGAGCTATTGCCGCTTCTGGGCGAAATAGAGGTCATCCACAGCCGCACGGGCCTTGTGATGCTCCCAATGCGGGATACCGTCGAAGGCACGGCCTTCCATCTGGGCGAAGTTCTGGTCAGCGAGGCCCACATCCAATCGGGCGACCTGCAGGGCTATGGCATGCGGCGGGGCCATGATCTGGAGTCCGCCATGGCCATGGCATTGCTGGATCTCGCCCTTCTCAGCGGGGTCGCAGGGGCAGAGGCTTTTTGTGAGGCCGAAGCCGCCGCGCTTGCCACAGTAGACCGCGAAACCCTGCGCCGGGTTGAGGCAACGCGCGTGGACATGGAGACCTTCTGATGCAGCCTGTTCCGTCCGCCGAGGACACCCGCGCCAACGCCACCTACGATGCTCTTCTCTGGGCGCTTAGCCGTCCCGGCCAGATCCGCGAACTGCCGGACACAGGCGAGCAACAGATCATCGACGCATTGCTTGACCGGGAATGCCGGGTTTACGCAGCCGACCCACGCCTGATCCCCGCGATCCTGCGCTCGGGCGCCGAAGTAGCCGAGTTGGAAGAGGCAGACCACGTCTTTCTCGGGCCGCTCACCTCCCTCGGCGCGCTACCGCAAATCTGCCGGGGCTCCGACCTTTACCCAGATGACGGGGCCACCGTTATCTTGAGCGCCGATCTGACCAAAGCTCCGCGCCTGCGCCTGACTGGGCCCGGCGTTGACGGGTCGCTGGATGTCGGCATCGGCGGCCTGCCGATTGGGTTCTGGCAGGACCGCAGGCGCCTTATGCGCTATCCCATGGGGTTCGAGCTGTTCGTACTGGACGGAAACCGGATCATGGGTCTGCCCCGCTCCACAAACGTAGGGGTGCTCTGATGGCTTATGTGGCAACACGCGGCGGCGAACGGGCCATCGAACAGGCCGAGCGCCTGTTCCGGTCCGAGATGGGCAATATTGGTCCTGACCGCGTGCAAGAGATCAAAGTCAGCCTGCCCTATCTCATCGACCGGGTCATGGGCGAAGCATCACTCTATGACGAAGACCTTGCCGCGCTCGCGCTCGCGCAGACGGGTGGCGAGCTATACGAGGCGGTTCTGCTCTTGCGCGCCTGGCGCACCACGCAGCCGCGCCTGACCGTGGCCGACCCCGTGGAACAGGACGGGCTCTTTACCCACCGACGGATCTCGGCGGCTTTCAAGGATATCCCCGGCGGGCAGGTTCTGGGCCCGACGCTTGACTACGCGCACCGCATTCTGGCGACAGATGTGCTGCAGGGCGACACGTTCACGCCGTCGTCGGTGGAACCCGCGGCAGAGCCGTCGCCCGCGCATCTGCCCTCGGTCAGCGCCTGGCAGGCGCAGAACGATTTGGTGGACCTGCCCGAGCCGGACGCCACCGCGGGAAACGACATTCCCGACCTGACCCGCGAACCGCTGCTCTTTCCTGCCAAACGCGCCCATACCTTGCAAAGCCTCGCCCGGTCGGAAACAGGCGGAACTTTGGCGCTAGGCTATTCGGCCATGCGCGGCTACGGCTCGGCCCATCCGACCGTGAACGAGGTTCGGCTGGCCGAAGCCGACATCAAGGTCACCCATCCCGACGGGCGCCACTTCAGCGCCGGTCGGGTCAAGATCAGCCAGGCCGAGGTCGTGGACAAGAAAGGCGAGAAGCTGTCCCTTGGTTTTGCTGCTACCTTCGGCTGGAACGAGGTCAAATGCATCGCCGCCGCGACGCTGGATCTGAACAAGGATGGCGCCGCGAAAGGGTCTGCAACGGAAGAAGAGTTTTTCCTCTACCACACCGAGGGCGTCGAAAGCTCGGGCTTCTGCATCCACTTCAAGCTGCCCCACTACGTCACCTTCCAGTCCGCCCTCGACGCAATGCGGGACGCCCGGGCGAAAAAGGCCGCAGCCTCCACCGAAAGCGAACCTGCCGAATGACACTTTCGCGCCTGACAAAACCCTGGGAGGCCATGGCGTATGGTTTCCTCGATGGATCGGCCAAGCGCGAGCTGCGGCGCAAGATGCTGAAGGCCGTCGCCGTACCCGGCTGCCAGATGCCTTATGCCAGCCGCGAGGTGCCCATGGCGCGCGGCTGGGGCACCGGCGGGCTGCAGGTCTCTCTGACGCTGGTCCGGCCCGAGATGCGCGTGAAGGTCATTGACCAGGGCGCCGATGACAGCGTGAACGCCGCCTCGATCCGCCGTTTCATCGCCCGGGTGGCCGGCACGCCCGTCACACTAGATACGCTGGAGGCGGATCTTATCCAGTCGCGCCACCGCATCCCAGAAGAAATCCTGCGCGAAGATCAGGTTCTGGTGCTGCAGGTCCCGAACCCTGAACCCCTGCGCCCGGTTCAGCCCAACATGTCCATCGCCCGGCAAATGCACGCCGACGCTGACTACGGCCGCATGTGGCTGCAGCTTTATGAACAGATCGTCCGATCGGGCCGGGTGATGCAGGGCGCCGCCTACCCAAGCCTCGTCCATGGCCGCCACGTGATGACGCCTTCGCCGATCCCCCGCTGGGACGTGCCGAAGCTGAACATGGCAAAGCACCTAACGATCCTGTCGGCAGGCCGCGAAAAGCGCATTTTCGCCGTGCCACCCTTCACCAAGGTCGAGCCGCTAGTCTTCTCAGATGTGCCTTACAAGGTCGAGGATCACGCGCATCTGACCTGCCACCGGTCGGGCACGCGCGGGTTTTTCATGAACGAGATTCCGCAAGACGACGGAACCTCGACCCATGAGGTCTCGGACAGCGAATGGGGGGTGAAGACCATTCGGAAGGGCGAAGGCACCGAGATCGCGATGGGCGAGACCTGGTACAAGGACGGGGAGTTCGGCCGATGACCCTGACCCTCGACGCGCCACGGATCGTTACCACACGCCCGCTTCTCAAAATCTCGAACGTTTCAAAATCCTACGGTCCGGTGCAGGCGCTGCGCGATGTCTCGGCACATGCCTATCCGGGCGAGGTTCTGGGCATCGTGGGAGAAAGCGGCTCCGGCAAATCCACGCTTTTGCGGATGATGAACCTCGAACAGTCGCCGGATGAGGGCACCTATACGCTCGATCTGCCGGATGTGTCGGGCGATCTTTTCGAACTCGATCGCTTTGCGCGCCGGATGCTCTGCGCCAAGCGGATCGGGATCGTCTATCAGAACCCGCATCTGGGCCTGCTGATGACACACTCGTCCTCTGGCAACGTTGCTGAGCGGCTGCTTGTGGCTGGCGAGCGCAGCTTTGCGACACTGCGCGCCAAGGCAACCGATGCGCTGGAGGCCTCCGAGTTTCCGCTGGAACGGCTGGACGCGCCGCCGATTGAGCTTTCGGGCGGGATGCAACAGCGCGTTCAACTGGCCAAGGCCATTGCACTGGAACCGGCGCTTCTCTTGCTTGACGAGCCGACGACGGGTCTTGATGTTTCGGTTCAGGCGCTGGTTCTCGACACACTCAAACGCCTTCAGCAAGACCGGAAGATCACGATGGTTATCGTCAGCCACGATCTGGGCGTCATCCGCACGCTGGCGGACCGGGTTATGGTCATGCAGCGAGGCGAAGTCGTGGAAACGGGCCTTTCCGACCAGATCTTTCAAGATCCGCAGCACGCCTATACGCAGCAACTGGTGCACGCAAAGCTATGACACAGGTTCTGGATATCGACCGCCTGTCAAAGGGCTTCACACTGCACCATCTGGGCCAGGCCATCGAGGCCTTCGACGAGGTGTCATTCACCGTGGATGCAGGCGAGTTCGTGCTGCTGAAAGGCGCGAACGGGTCCGGCAAATCCACGCTTTTGCGCACGCTCTACCGGGCCTATCTGCCTGCGTCTGGCGCCATCCGCTTCCAGTCCCGCCATGGCGAGATCGACCATGCGCGCGCGGCGGACGTGGACATCGCCCATTTGCGGCGCACCGAAATCGGCTTTGTCACCCAGTTTCTTCTGCCTCGCCCGCGGGTCAGTGCCGAAGCACTGGTGGCCGAGCCCCTGCGACTCTCGGGCGTCGACCCCGCCCGCGCACTTGACGAAGCCCGGGACGCCCTTCGGGCCTTTGGCGTGAAGGAAGATCTCTGGCGCGCCTATCCGACGACGTTTTCAGGTGGCGAGCAGCAGAAGGTCAATCTGGCCCGCGCGCTGATCCTGCCGCAAAAGCTGCTTTTGCTGGACGAACCCACCGCCTCGCTCGATGCCAATGCCCGCGCGGCACTCGTGATGCGGCTCGCAGAGCTGAAGTCTAGCGGCACAGCCATGATCGGTGTGTTCCACCATCCCGGCGACGTGGCGCATCTGATCGACCGGACCGTGGACCTGACGCCGGATGTTCAGGTGGAGGAGCGGATCGATGTGGCTCTCTGACCTCAGCATCATCCTGCGCGACCTGGTGATCCCCTGCGGCGCCCTGCGGATCGAGGGCGGACAGATCGCCGAGATCGTCGAGACCAGCGGGCAGCCGACGCATACGGTGTTTCCGGGCTTCGTGGACATGCACGGCGACATGATTGAACTGGAACTGGAACCGCGCACCGGCGTGGATTTCCCCATGGACGTAGCGTTGATGCATCTCGATGCGCGGCTCGCAGCCTCGGGCGTTACCACGGCCTACGCTTCGGTATCCTTTTCGCGTGGCGCCAAAGATGGCCAGCGGCGCTCCTACAACCATACCTGCGCCGTGATCCGGGGCCTGAAGGCCGCAAAGGACGAGATGCGTGTCGATCACCGGATCCATGCGCGTTTTGACATTGCCTTTACGGCGGCCATCGACGCGCTCGAAGGGCTTTTGGACGACGGCGCCGTCGACCTGGTGTCGGTCATGGACCACACACCCGGTCAGGGTCAGTACCGCAACCTTGAGCGCTTTATCGAATTGCGCGCGGCCAACAAGGGCATCACGCTCGAAGAGTCCCGCGCCAATGTGAAGGCGTGGATCGCCGCAGCCACGCCCGAAGAGGAAATCGTCAGGAACCTCCACCGCGTCTCCGCACTTTGCCGCAGCTACGGCGTCCCTGTTGCCAGCCACGACGACGACACGGTCGCTAAGGCGGAATTAATGGCGGACATCGGTGCGGTCATCAGCGAGTTCCCGGTCACCATAGAAGCCGCCCGGGCTGCGGCGGCGCGGGGTTTGATGGTGGCCATGGGGGCACCGAACGCCATGCGAGGGCAAAGCTATTCGGGTAACCTCTCGGCGCGCGATGCCCATGCCGTGGGCCTATTGCATATACTTGCCGCCGACTATCACCCGGCGGCAATCTTGCCCGCGATACGGTCACTGGCACCGCAGGACCCAGGTGGGCTGCCCGGCGCCGTCCGGCTGGGCTCTGCCAACCCGGCGCAGGCGCTCGGGCTGGCGTACCGCGGAGAGATCGCCGTCGGCAAACGCGCCGATCTGGCCATCGTCGATGCTAGGGACAGGGTCGTAGCGACGCTTTGTAACGGTGAGACGGTATATCAAAACGGCACTTTTTTGATCAGTTCGCCCGCAAACCGAACGCTGTCGAGCGTGGTCGCATAAACTTATTTGTTCGGTCACTCCAGTGTCATGGAAGCGGGGCATTCCGTTCTCGACATAATTCATTCGGACGAATCTATGGCCGCTTCGCTTACGCTCACGAACGTCTCCCGCCACTTTGGCGAAACCAAAGCCGTCGACTCCGTTTCGCTCGACATTTCACCCGGACAGTTTGTCGGTGTGATTGGTCGTTCTGGCGCGGGCAAGTCGACAATGCTCCGCCTTATCAACCGACTTATCGACCCCACCGAGGGGTCGATTTCGTTTGGGGGGATGGAAATCACGACGCTCAAAGGCAAGGCCCTGCGCAGTTGGCGCCGGGACTGTGCGATGATCTTTCAGCAGTTCAACCTGGTGGAACGGCTCGACGTCTTGACCAACGTTCTGATCGGTCGGCTGGCCGAGCACGGCTTCGTCAGTTCCATGGCGATGCAGTTCACCGATGAAGAGCGCACCATGGCGCTCATGGCGCTTGACCGGCTCGATCTCGTGCCGCAGGCGCTGCAGCGCGCCGGCACCCTGTCGGGCGGTCAGCAACAACGTGTGGCCATCGCCAAGGCGCTTGTCCAGAACCCCAAGATTATGCTGGCCGATGAACCCATCGCCTCGCTCGACCCGGCAAACGCCACCCGAGTGATGGACGGTCTCAAGCAGATCAACCGCGAAGACGGGATCACCGTACTGGTGAACCTGCACACGCTGGACACCGCGCGCGCATATTGCGACCGGATCATCGCCATGCGGCTGGGACGCGTGATGTTCGACGGAACCGCCGCCCAACTGACAGACGACGTGGTGCGCGACATCTACGGGCTCGACGGTCTCAGAGAGTTCGATGAGGCCGTCACCTCGACCCAAGGCATCAAGGTTCCTGCTTAAGTCATGGCCGCAAGGCCCCGATTTCCTACCAGAAAACGCAATCAGGGAGATACTACCATGCGTTTCATCACCGCTGCAGTCGCTGCACTGCTCGCCACTCAGGCCGTCGCCGCTGACGACGCCTGGAAGGAAGACTATCAGGTCATCAAGTTCGGCATTCTGTCGGGCGAGAATGAGAAAGACCGCATCGCGCGCTACACTCCATTTGAAGAGTATCTTGAGGAAGAGCTTGGCGTGGAAGTCGAAATCTTCACGGCTGGCAACTACGATGGCGTGATCCAGGCTATTGCTGCCGACCAGATCGAATTCGCCTTCTTCGGCTCTTCTTCCTACGCGGCCGCCTACACCGCAACCGACGGCAAGGTCGAACCGCTTCTGAGCCGCCTGCAGAACGACGGCTCGACCGGTTACTATTCTATCATCGTGACTCGCTGCGACAGCGGCCTGAACGATCTCGCATCACTGGAAGGCAAGGTATTGGCTTTTGCCGACCCGGATTCGACCTCCGGTTACGCCGTGCCCTATTTCAACCTCGCTAAAGAAGTTGATCCCACCACTTATTTCTCGGCCATCCCTTTCTCCGGCAGCCACGAGTCCGGCGTTGCAGGCGTTGTACAGGGCACGTTTGACGCCGCCGCAACCTGGATGACCAACGAAACTAACGGCGTCATCGCACGCATGGTCGCCAAGAACATGATCGACGAAGGCGAAGCCTGCCCGATCTGGCAGTCGCCGGAAATCACCTCTGGTCCGTTCACCGCGCGCGGTAACCTGCCGCAAGGCCTGAAGGACGACATGAAGCAAGCCGTGATCGAAATTGTCACGAAGGACCCCGAGGCCTTCAAACAAATGACCGGCGGCGAAGACAGCACCCAGAAGGGCTGGATCGAAGTCGACCACGAGCGCTACCAGTGGATCGTCGACATGCGCGACTGGCTGAAAAAGCAGCGCCGTTCGTAAGACGACCGTCAGCCCCCTGGGTTCCGCCCGGGGGGCTGATCTTTTCCAGGATACTTCCATGACCGCCATCGCCGACATCGCGCCGCTTCGGCCGCTTGATCAGTTCGAACTGGATTATGCCGCGCTGCGCCACCGAACCAAGATCGGCTGGACCGTCGCAACGATCATCTTCGTGATCCTCTTTTTCTTTTCCGCCTGGCTCGGAGATTTCTTCCGCGTGACGCAGGTGACAATGCCGGACGGCACGCGGGAATGGCGGTGGGTGATCCCGGCCGGTCTGCCCCGGCTGGGCGAATTCCTCGAAAAGACAATCCCGACGCTGCGGTTCGACCACTTCTGGTCCGACTTCGGTGAATGGTTCTGGCGCTGGCGCGTCTGGATGCAGCTTTTGATCGAGACCATCCTCATCGCCTTCATGGCCACGGTCTTGGGCGTGATCGGCGGCTTCCTTTTGTCTTTCCCTGCCTCGCGGAACCTTGCCCCAAACAAATGGGTTCTCTGGTTCAGCCGCCGCTACCTAGAGATCGCGCGCACCGTGCCCGATCTGGTCTGGGCGCTGATCTTCGTTTTCTGCTTCTCGGTCGGGCCAATGGCCGGGGTCCTTGCCATCGGCCTCCATGCGACGGGGGCGCTTGGCAAACTCTACTCCGAGGTCAACGAAAACATCGACATGCGGCCGCTCGAGGGCATCAAGGCCGCGGGTGGCACTTGGTTCGATCAGATCCGCTACGGCGCCGTACCGCAGGTCCTGCCCAACATCATCAGCTACACGCTCTTGCGGTTCGAGATCAATGTCCGCGCCTCGTCGATTATCGGCTACGTGGGCGCAGGTGGCCTGGGACAGGAATTCCGCGAGGCGCTCAGCCTGCAGGAATACACCGACCTTTCGGCGCTCTTCCTGATCATCTTTGTGACCGTCATGGTTATCGACTACGGCTCCGAAAAACTGCGCCACCGCATCATCGGGCTTGAGAAAGGGCCGGCGGCATGACCCCGACACAAGAACAAATCCAGGCGGCGATGGCACAGTCCCCTCTCGCCTTCCGCGATCCTCCCGCCGTGCGCGCCCGCAGGTACGCACTTTGGGTCGGATTCATCGGCCTCTTCTGCTGGTGCCTTTATGATTTCAACTTCTCGCCCGAACGCATCTGGGTCGGCCTTGAACGTCTTGGTCGGGTTCTGAGCTTCATGTTCCCTCCGCATTTCTGGGAAACCTGGGAAGAATGGCTGGAAATCTTCACCGCCCTTGGTGAAACACTGGCAATGGCCTTTCTCGGCACGGTCCTTGGGGCGGTCGTGGCGTTCCCCTTGTCCTTTCTCGGCGCCAAGAACATCAACCGCATCTTCTGGCTGCGGCAGGGCTCGCGGCGGGTTTACGACGTGATCCGGGCTTTTGAGACGCTCATCCTGGCACTGATCTTTATCCGCGCCTTTGGCCTTGGTCCGCTCGCCGGTATCCTCGCCATTGCCGTCAGCGAAATCGGCACCTTCGCCAAGCTTTTCTCGGAAGCCCTTGAGAACACGTCCCGCAAGCCCGTTGAGGGCGTGGTCGCCTCGGGCGGGTCGCGGCTGCAGGCGATCCGCTATGCGATCATGCCCCAAGTCCTGCCCGTCCACCTGTCGATCCTGCTCTATAATTTCGAATCCAACGTGCGTTCAGGCACGATCCTTGGGATCGTCGGCGCGGGCGGGATCGGATTTATTCTCAGCGACCGGATTGCCGGGTATTTCTGGGATCAGGCCTGGACGATCATCTTCCTGATCATCGCCATGGTCTACATCATAGACTATCTTTCCGCCCTCATCCGCACGCGGGTTATCGGCAAGTGGGAAGGCGCGCGTTAACGTGCGCCCATGCAGCGTATGATGATCATCGGCAGCGCGGGGTCGGGCAAATCGACCCTTGCGCGCATCTTGGGAAACCGTTTCGGCCTGCCGGTCTACCACATGGACCGTGAGGTGCACTGGCTGCCGGGCTGGCAGGACCGCCCGGAAGAGGAGAAGCCAGAAATCGTGGCCGAAATCGTCGGCCGGGATGCCTGGGTCTTTGAGGGCGGCCATTCCAAGAGTTACGGTCTGCGCGCCGCCCGTGCGGACCTTCTGGTCTGGCTCGACATGCCCGTGGGGCTGCGCCTCTTTCGCGTGATCGGTCGCGCGGTTCGTGACCGGGGCAAGACGCGCCCCGACATGCAGGAGGGGTGCCCGGAACAGCTGGACATGCTACCCGAGTTCATCCGCTTCATTCTGCGCACACGCAAGGCCTCGCGCGCCAAACAAAGGTCCGCATTTGCGGCGGCCGCCTGCCCCAAGCATCATCTGCGCACGCGCCGGGCCGTACGCGACTTTGTGGAGAGCGTATAATGTGCAAACTGGTTGTCCTGTCCGACCTCCACCTCATGGCCTCGTGCGACACGGGCCGCGATCTCGGGAACCATGCAAGGCTCAGCGCCGCCATTGACCGGATCAACACGGCCTATGCCGATGCGGACCTCGTAGTTTTTGCCGGCGACCTTGTAGACCGCAAAGATGACCGTGCCGCTTACGCGGACCTCAAGGCCGCCCTGAGCGACCTCGTTCCCCCAAGCGTTCTGACCATCGGAAACCACGACACGCGCGAAGTCTACCGAGAGGTCTTCGCCGCCGGTCACTGCGACGAAAACGGCTTTGTCCAATCGGCCCACGATCTTGGTGAGACGCGGGTCATCGTTCTCGACAGCGTGTCGGACCTGCCCGCGCCCGCCGGTTTTCGCGGGGCACGCGACCCCGGCGGGCAGCTGTGCGAAACGCGCCTCGCCTGGCTTGACCAAAAACTGACCGAGGCAGAGGGACAACCCGTGATCGTAGTCCTGCATCACCCACCCCTGAAACTTCAGATCACGACCGACGTGATGTCCCTGAACGACCCTGACGGGCTGATCGACCGGCTAGCATCGCACGGGCAGGTACGACAGGTTCTCTCGGGTCATATCCACATGACGACGACAGCGTTCCACCGGGGCATTCCGTTCACGACGATTGCCGGAGGGTTTTCCACGAGCGGGGAAGACTTCGGGCGGGCCGAGAACAAGTTTCGGCGAGAAGGACCGGCGCAAATGGCCGTGGTTCTCAGCGATACAGAGCAGACGACCGTCCACTTTGACGCCTATGTCGATGCCAATCCTCTGGTGGAAAGCAGGTAGATGATGCGCGCACTGCTGATTCGCCATGCCGCCTCAAGCGGGCAAGCGCCGGACGCACCGCTTAGCGACGACGGCGAAGCTCATGCCGAGCGACTGGCGCCCTGGCTCACCGCAGCCGGCGCCGGGCCGCTCTATTCCAGCCCCTATCGTCGCGCGCGCCAGACGGTAGCCCCCTTCTCAAAGGCGTCGGGCCAGGAGGTGACGGCGCTGGACGGTCTACGCGAAAGGCTTCTGTCGCCCGCCCCCTGCCCGGACTGGCTGGAAGAGACGAAACGGTCCTTCACCGATCCCGGCTACGCTCTGCCGGGCGGCGAGGCCCTTGCGGATGTGCGGGCGCGGGCGGCAGCTGCGCTTGACGAGATTGCGCAAAAAGGCGGCGCCCTGCCGACCTTTGTCACTCACGGCGTGCTGACCACGGCGCTCTTTGGCGCCGCTGACCCCAGCTTCGGGTTTGACGATTGGCGCGCCCTGCGCAATCCCGATGTTTTTGCCGTCACCCTTGTTGGCGGCCAACTGACGACCTTTGAACGACTTGACTGGAAGGACGGCCCATGACCGGCGCTGGCTCTAAGACCCATCTCTCTGAAGCACCTACACTCCACGAGGGCGCACACGTGGACGACTGCGAACTTGGCGTCTGGACCGAGGTCGGCAAGGGCACGATCATGAAGTCCTCGTCCATGGGCGACTATTCTTACATCACGCAAGACTGCCACGTGGTGTGGACGACGATCGGGAAGTACTGCTCGATCGCCAACAGCACCCGCATCAACCCCGGCAACCACCCCACCTGGCGCGCGGTCCAGCACCATTCGGTCTACCGGTCCGAGGCCTACGGCATGGGCCCAGACGACACCGAGTTTTTTCAGTGGCGCAAGGACAATTGGGTCACAATCGGCCACGACGTCTGGATCGGCCACGGCGCGACGATCACCGCCGGCGTCACGGTGGGCGACGGCGCGGTGATCGGCGCGGGAGCCGTGGTGACCCGCGACGTGGCGCCCTACACCATCGTCGGCGGCGTACCCGCGCGCGAACTCAAGCGACGTTTCACGGAAGCCCAGGCCGAGGCGCTGCAGCGCATGGCCTGGTGGGACTGGCCACGGGACCGGTTCATCGCCGCGCTCCCCGATATCCGCGCGCTCAATATCGACGCTTTCATCGAGAAATATGGCGCGCCCTGAGACCGTTGCCGCGCCCCCCGAGAGGCCACAGGACGGCGGGAAAGCCCCGCCGCTTGGCCGGACGAAACTGATCGATCCGTCATTCCTGATCCTTGTGGCGATCACCACGATAGCGGCGCTTGCTGTGGCCTGGACCAAAGGGCCGGTGCGCGTTCTGGAAATCGCGCTCGATTACACTGTCTTTCTGATCGTTCTGACCCCGAAGATCCTGTTTGGCTTTTTCATCGCCGCCTCTGTGCCGATTCTGATCCCGCGAGAGGTATTCACCCGCTGGCTGGGCCGCGAAAGCGGGATGCGCGGGCTCCTTGTCGCCAGCGCGGCTGGCGGACTTGTTCCGGGCGGGCCGATGATGATCTTTCCGCTGGCAGTCGGGTTTCGCGCCGCAGGCGCGTCCACTGCCACGCTCATCACCTTCGTCACCGCCTGGGGGCTTTACGGCATCAACCGACGGTCATCTGGGAGATGTCCTTTCTCCATATCGATTTCGTCCTGGCCCGCGTTCTGATCTGCCTGCCCCTGCCATTCCTCGTGGGCTGGGTCGCGTCCCGGGT
Organism: Pseudomonadota bacterium; assembly: GCA_039179985.1. GTDB lineage: Bacteria > Pseudomonadota > Alphaproteobacteria > Rhodobacterales > Rhodobacteraceae > JBCCMQ01. The sequence goes on along the minus strand of JBCDED010000010.1, from coordinate 48,711 downwards.
GTTGGAATGAATATCCTCATCGGCACTGTGGTTCTGGCCGTGCTGGCCGCCTGGGTCTGGGCAAGGCTTGAAACCGGCTCGCGCCGGGCCGAGGCCATGGCGGGCGTCAGACGCATGCTCATCTTCAACACGCCCCGGGTACTTGTCGCGCTGATCGGTGCGGGGCTTTTTGCCGAACTTCTGCCCGAAGAGGTCGTGCGTCAATATCTGGGCGATACCTCCGGCTTCAAGGGTGTGCTTCTCGGCATGGGTCTGGGTATCCTGACGCCCGGCGGAGCCTTTGTCAGCTTCGCCCTCGCCGCCGGGGCGATCAAGGCGGGCGCCACCGCGCCTGCGATGATGAGCTACCTCACCGCCTGGGCGCTCTTTGCGTTGACAAAGGTCATGGCCGAGGAGTTGGCGCTGCTCGGCCCGCGTTTCATCCTGACGCGATTTGCCGTCAGCTTCCCCCTGCCGCTGATCGTCGGCAGCATGGCCCTCGCGTTCTCATGACCGACCTATTGCGCGCACCCTCTCGCGACCTCTTGCCGGCCTACGTCGAGGCACTAGAAACCGGCTGGTCGCCGAACAACGTCCGGCCCGAAGCCGCTCAGGAACAACTCAAGGCCATCGCAGAAGACGCCGAGGCCTTCCTTGCCAGCCTGGTCGACCCCGAAGCCAAAGGGCCCGCGGTCAAAATGGCCGACGGGAGCTTTGTGGCCCGGCTGCCCTCCTTGCGGTGGTGGATCTGGTCGGACGGCTTTGCAGGCAGCATCGGGTTGCGCTGGAAACCCGGCACGAACGCGCTGCCGCCAACGGCCTTGGGGCACGCGGGCTATGCGATCGTGCCTTGGCGGCGCGGTGAAGGTCTGGCAACCGCGGCCCTGCGCGCGCTCTTGCCCGAAGCTCGCGCTCGGGGACTCGACTGGCTCGATGTCACAGCGGACCCTGACAACACCGCCTCGATTAGGGTGATCGAAAAGGCCGGTGGCACGCTGTTAGAAGAAATGACCCGCCCCGAGGCCCAGGGCGGCGGGCGCGATCTGCTGTTCAGACTGACACTCCCGGCAAAGGCGCCCTAGGGCGCATTCCCGAGATCACTCACAGATGGGCAACTCCAGCGCTGGCTGCTCTGGCAGCGATTGCCGCCAGGCATTTATGATCGGCTGGAGCGATGCTTTGGGCCAGAACTTCGGCGCACCGATGGCCTTCAGGCAGGCCGCGTTCCAGTAAAGCCCCGATTGTGACGGTGCCGCGCCTGCCCGGACGGCCTGGGCGACGGCATCGATATCGCTTGATTCAGGGTAGATATAGAGCGTCGTCGGGTTGCCTTCGACGCGCGACAGGATCTCGCGGGCGTCCGCCTGAGACCAGGTCGTGCATCCATTGCTGCGCCCGCCGGTATAATTCACCAGTCGCCCGAAAGGCACATAGCCTTCCGCGTCGGCATGGGTGCTTTGGGGGTGCTTGAACCGGCATTGCCATTTCAAGAACACAGCCTCGTGCCCGCCGATGGCCCTTTCTCTTGCGTTGTCGGTTTCGCCTAGCCCGTCAAAAAGAAGGAAGGTCCGGTTAAAGGGTTGCGCCTTGCCGGACTGACTGTAGTAGCCCTTGAACGAAGTCCGCGATTCCGCGGTCAGATAGGCACCGCCAGCGGTCAGTTTCGAACCTTCGGCGTTGCTGAAATGGCGGGCGCATTGCCGACCGTTGGAAAAATCGGCGCGCGGCAGTTTGCGCCCGTTTCCGTACCCCGACGACACCGCCCGAAACGACCGCACGTTCTCGCAAATCACATAAAACCGACTGCCTGGGGCGCCACTCGGCGAGGTGCTGGGGCGTGTCGCGTCTTTTGCCAGATAGCAGGGGTTGCGCACTTCCCCGGTCCGCCGTTTTTCCAGATAGAGCGCCCGCGCCCGAAACAGGACAATCGGCGCAATCTGGCCGTCCCCTGTCCCGACGTGTTTTTTTAGCCAGTCCGGAATTGCGGTCGACTGGGCCAGCGCCGCCGTCGGCAGCGTCAGGATCAGGGCCGCGATAAGGGCCCGCTGGAGTGCTTTCAAGCTCAAGGGTTGGTTCCCTGCTCGGTCATCCTCGATGACAGACTACCACCCTTTATATGAAATTTCCTTGTTTCTTCTCACATTTACGGCCAGTCGCGGCCAGCCGACCACACCCAGGCCACCTTACTCCGTAGCCGGTGGCAACCATGTCAGCGAAGAGTGGTGCAGCGAAATCAGGACTTGTCCGTTCAGTTTGTGATAGGCGAACGTGTAGTCAGCCCGGGTCGCGTTCCCCTCTCCGTCGATAAAGGTGTAATGGCCCATGTCCTTGTATCCGAGCCCCCCGGCCTTTAGCACCGGACCGGCGGCGCTTTGAAACTCAACCCGCGTCCAGCCCCGGTTGAGGAACCCGTGATCACTGGGATACTCTGGATCGCCGCCGACAAAATATGAGCGAGCTCCGGCTCGGTCGAGGCGAATGACATCCGCAAGCGTTGGCTTGAACAGCAAGGGCTCATCAGGTGAGCCGAAATCATAGAGCGTTAGCAGGTTATCCACGTCGCGTTCCGTCACGTATCTCGCCCAGGCACGCTGGGCGGCAATGACTTCGGCCTTTGTCATGGGTTCAAAGTTGCGTTCAGAAATTGGTCGGGTTCCTCTTCATTCGCCCGGTCTCTTGGCCGGTCCGCTCAGGTTAAACGATTAGATCGCTCCACGCCAATGTTGGGCTGATCAAGCAGCACCGAGAGTTGCTGTCGCCACGGATGAAACGCGGGCCGTGTACTGCCGGAGCCGGGCTGGCTAGTGCGACAGACCCTGCGCTTCGAGCGCTGCTTGGGCACAGGCCACATCTTCCGGACCTGCCGCGCCAGAGACGCCAATGGCGCCGATCAGAACCTCGCCCTGCCGGATCGGCAGCCCGCCTTCCCAAGCGCAGAGACGGTCTCTGTTCTGCAGACCCATCGCCAGATCAGGAGAGGATGACATGCGCTCGTAAAACGCCCTGGTCGATTTGCCGAGGGCCGCCGTATAGGCCTTGTCACATGCGATATTCAGGATGGCCGGAGGCACACCGTCCATGCGGCCAGAGGCTACAACGGCCCCCCATGGGTCCAGAACCACTACCGCGACGTGCCAGGCGTTCTGCCTGGCATGGGCCATCGCGCGGTCGATGAGGCGCTTTGCGCAGTCGTGGGAAATGACCTGCACGCCATGGCTCGCCGTGGTCATAGCCTGCCTTTCTAGATGATCCGGTCTTCGGTTTTGGGGTCGAAGAAGATCGCCTTCTCCATGTTGACCGCAAATTCGCTGGTTTGTCCGGGCGCGGCGTCCGTGTCAGCCCGCATTCGCGCGATGCACTCGACCCCGCCGATGTTGGTCGTTACGAATGTGTCCGACCCCGCCGGTTCGGTGACCATAACCGTGTTGGAAAAGCGCTCCACATGGGTCGAACGCTGGTCCGCCCCATCCACGTCGGTCAGCGCTTCGGGCCGCACGCCCATGGTCACGGTCTGGCCGTTGTAGCCCATCAATGCGTCGCTGGGCGAATGCACGGCCAGCCGCACGGGCGCGCCGCTGTCGCTCGTGGTCTCGGCGTAAAGCCGGTTCCCATCCGTCCCCATTTTCACAGGCAGGAGGTTCATAGACGGCGATCCCATGAAGGTCGCAACAAAGAGGTTGGCGGGTGTATCGTAAATGTCCTTGGGCGTCCCAAGTTGCTGCACATAGCCGCCGTTCATAACCGCAATACGCGTCGACAGTGTCAGCGCCTCGATCTGGTCGTGGGTGACATAGACGATGGTTGTCCCGAGGTTTTGGTGAAGTTTCTTGATCTCGGTCCGCATGTCCACGCGCAGCTTGGCATCGAGGTTCGACAGCGGTTCGTCGAAGAGAAACACATCTGGGTTCCGCACCAACGCGCGGCCCATGGCGACCCTCTGGCGCTGGCCGCCGGACAGCTGCCCGGGCTTGCGGTCCAGAAGCTGTTCGATCTGCAGGAGCTTGGCCACATCGGCCATGGCCTTGTCCCGCTCGGGCTTTGCCACCCCGTGCATCTCAAGCCCGAAGGTGATGTTCTGCCCCACAGTCATATTCGGGTAGAGCGCGTAGGACTGGAACACCATGGCGATGTTGCGCTTGGAGGGGTGGACACCGTTCATCACCTGATCCTTGATGCGGATCTCGCCAGACGTGATGTCCTCAAGCCCCGCGATCATGTTGAGAAGCGTGGACTTGCCGCAGCCTGAGGGGCCTACAAGCACGAGAAACTCACCCTCTTCTACCGCGATGTCCACCTTATGCAGAACCTCCACGGCGCCGTAGGATTTCGTGGCGTTGTCGATATCGAGAAAGCCCATCGGGTCAGCCTTTCACAGAGCCTGCCATCAGGCCGCGTACGAAGTAGCGACCGGCGACGATGTAAACGAGAAGCGTGGGAAGCGCGGCAAGGATCGCGCCGGCGAAATGCACGTTGTATTCCTTCACGCCCGTGGAGGATTGCACGAGGTTGTTCAGCGCCACGGTCATCGGCGCCCCGCCACCGCTGGCGAACGACGCGCCAAAGAGGAAGTCGTTCCAGATATTGGTGAACTGCCAGATGATGCAGACCACCGAAATCGGCCCAGAGGACGGCAGGAGAATCCGCCAGAAGATGCGGAAGAACCCGGCGCCGTCGATCTGCGCCGCCCGCACCAGTTCGGTCGGGAAAACCGCGTAATAGTTGCGGAAGTAAAGCGTCGAAAACCCGATCCCGTAAACGAGGTGCACCAGCACGAGACCTGCTGTCGTGCCCGCCAGCCCCAGCGTGCCAAGAACGGCGGCCATGGGGATCAGCACGATCTGGAACGGAATGAAGCAGGCAAAAAGCATCAGGCCGAAAAGGATCGTGTCGCCCTTGAAGCGCCATTTGGTCAACACATAGCCATTGAGCGCCCCCAGGATCGTCGAAAGCGCCACAGCCGGAACGACCATGGAGATCGAGTTCCAGAAGTACGGGCGCAGGCCCGTGGGCTCCACACCGATCTGCGCGGTCGACCAGGCTTTGGCCCAGGGTTCCAGCGTCCAGACCTGAGGCAGGGCCATCATTCCGCCACCGGTGATCTCACTCAGCGGCTTCACCGAGTTCACCAGCATCACATAGAGCGGCAGCATGTAGAAGAGCGCGAAGAGGATCAGCACGAGGTAGATGAACGTACGCGCCACGCGGCCTGTACGGATGCCTGTATCCTGAGAGGCGATGCTCATGATCTGCGTTCCCTCAGTTCAGAGTAAAGGTAGGGGATCATGATCGCGGCGATGGTCATCAGCATGATAACCGCCGAGGCCGCCCCGATGCCCATCTGGTTCCGGCTGAACGTGTAGGAGTACATGAAGGTCGCCGGCAGCTCCGTGGCCCGACCGGGCCCGCCGCCCGTCATGGCGATCACAAGGTCAAAGGTTTTGATGGCGAGGTGCGCCAGGATCACGAAGGCCGACAAGAAGGCGGGCCTGAGCTGCGGAATGATGATCCGGCGGTAAAGGTTCCAGTTCGACGCGCCGTCCATCTGGGCGGCCTTCAGGATCTCAGTGTCAATGCCCCGGAGCCCGGCCAAGAACATCGCCATGGTAAAGCCCGAGGACTGCCAGACGGCGGCGAGGATAATCGTGTAAATCGCGTAGTCGCGGTTCTTGATCCAGTCGAAGGTGAAACTCGTCCATCCCCAGGTCTGGACGATGTTCTCAAGTCCAATCGCGGGGTCGAGAAACCACTTCCAGGCAGTCCCGGTGACGATGAAACTCAGCGCCATGGGGTAAAGAAAGAGAGGGCGCAAAACTCCCTCGCCGCGAATTTTCTGATCCAAGAGGATCGCCAGCATCAGGCCGATCAGCGTGCAGATCACAATGTAGAGGCCGGCAAACACGGCCATATTCGTCAGCGAGATTTCCCAGTGCGAAAGGCTGAAAAGCTTTTCGTAGTTGGTAAATCCGATCAGCTCGTAGGTCGGCTGCCCATCCCGGTCGACAAAGGGCAGAATGCGGCTGTCGGTGAAAGAGACGTAAACCGTGAACAGGATGAAGCCGTAGACAAAGACAAAAATCATTGCCAGCGATGGCGACAGAACCAGTTTCGGAAGCCAGGTCTGCAGACGCGTGCGCAGATCAGCCTCGGCATGCGTGGCCATGGCGCGGCCCCCTCTCCTGCAGTCTTAGGTAGAAAACGAAGCGGGGCGGCCCGAGAGGCCGCTCCAGCCGGTCGTTTATTGAGCGATTTCGACCGCGGTCACGAGCTCTTCTACAGCGGTTTCGCTGTCATACTCGCCGTTGAAGTGCGCGGTGATCACGTCGTACATGGCGTTTTTCACAGCAGCCGGGTTTGCGTGGCCGTGGGCCATTGAGCCAAAGAGGTTGCCGGAAGAGGCTGCTGCAGCAAGGTCTTTCATACCCTGCTTGCCGCAGGCGTCGAAAGCTTCGTCGGACACGTCCGTGCGGGCCGGAACCGATCCTTTGACCACATTGAATGCCGACTGAAACGACGGGCTCAGGATCGAGCTGGCAAGGGCTGCCTGCTCGTCAGAGACCACACCGCCCTGATCGAACATGGCGAATTGGTCAGCGTTAAAGGTGACCTGCTCTGCGGTGCCTGGGAAACGGAAGCAGAGGAAATCTTCGCCCGGGACTTTGCCCGCGTTCAGGAATTCACCCTTAGCCCAGTCGCCCATCATCTGGAAACCGGCTTCGCCGTTGATGACCATGGCGGTCGCGAGGTTCCAGTCACGGCCCGAGAAGTTGTCATCGACGTTGGCGCGGATGAAGGCCATGCGGTCGAAGGTCTCTTTCATCGTGTCCGACCCAAGAGCGTCGGCATCAAGATCGATGAACGCGGCTTTGTAGAAGTCCGGTCCACCGGTGGACATCGCGACAGCGTCAAAGACGGTTGCGTCCTGCCAGGCCTGTCCCCCATGAGCGATCGGTGTCACGCCAGCCGCGGACAGGGCTTCAACGGCGGCGGTGAACTCTTCCCAGTTGGTCGGGATGGCGATGCCGTTTGCGTCGAGAACCGCTTTGTTGGCCCAGACCCAGTTCGTCGAGTGCACGTTCACAGGGGCCGAAACCCACTTGCCGTCAACCTTGGCGAATTCCTGCAGCGCGGCAGGCACCACGTCATCCCAGCCTTCCTTGGCGGCGACGTCGTTAAGATCAGCCAGCGCGCCCTGGTTGCCCCAGTCGAGAATGTCGAAGCCCAGCATCTGCACGGCGGTCGGCGCGTCGCCTGCGGTCACGCGGGCACGCAGGACGGTCATCGCCTGCTCGCCACCGCCACCGGCAACCGGCATGTCCTGCCAGCCGATGCCCTGGGTTTCCAGATCGCCCTTCAGAACGTTCAGTGCGGCAGCTTCACCGCCCGATGTCCACCAGTGCAGAACCTCCACGTCTTCGGCAACGGCAGAGGTGGCGGTCAGTGCAAAAACAGCGACCGAGGCTTTCAAAGCCATTTTCAGGTTAGTCATGGTCTTACTCCCTATTGACCAGAATTGTAACCATAAGGTTACTTATTTATAACGTTGCAAAGCATGTTGGTGTCAAGCATTTATAACGTTATAACTGTTGTCAACGGGAATTCTGCACAGCTTGGGAGAGACCCGCTCAAGTGGCTCATAATGAAAGGGAAATTGCTGCGAGGCGAAAGCAAATACCACGATTCTCCGCCGAAAACTGAATGTCAGCTAGTCACATCATGCCCAGTACATACCAAAAACCGACACAAAAGGACGTGGCCGAAGCCTCGGGCTTCGCGGTCACAACGGTAAGCCGCGCCCTGGCAGATGACCCGCTGATCGCTGAAAAGACACGTGAGAAGATCGCGAAGGCCGCCGCCGATCTGGGCTATGTCCCTGACCGCGCAGCGCAACGTCTGCGCACCGGGCGTACCAATGTGATTGCGTTGGTGCTGGATCCCCACGGAGAGATTCTCGATTTCTCGGGCTCGATGATTTCGGGACTGGCCGAGGTCGTGCGCGGCACGAAATACCATATCACCCTCACGCAGCATCAGTCCGGCGAAGACCCGATGGACCCGATTCGCCACATCGTGCGCAACCGTCTGGCCGACGGACTGGTCTTTGCCCGGACAGAACCCGATGACCCGCGCGTCCAATTCCTGATCGACGCCGGCTTTCCCTTCGTCACCCACGGCCGAACGAGCCTGGCCTCGCATGCCTGGTATGATTACGACAACGAAGCTTTCGCGCGCATGGCCGTGGAACGGCTTTATGGCAAAGGCCGCAGGCGTCTGATGATCATTCCGCCCTCGGCGCGCTATACCTTTTCCAAGCATATGATCACAGGTTTCAAGACGGCTGTCGCCCGGCACCGCATCGCCGGAGACCTGCCCGAGGATTTCGATCTGAACACGCCATCGAACGCGATCTATACCAAGCTCAGAAAGCGGCTGGAACAGGATAACCGGCCAGACGGCCTTATCTGCCCCGGTGAAATCGCGGCCATCTCATCGCTCGCGGCTATCGATGACCTCGGGCTGAGGCTGGGTGAGGACATTGACGTGGTGGCAAAGCAAACCAGCCCGGTCTTTGACTTGCACCGCCCGCGGATCGATACGATCCACGAAGACATCGAAGCCGCCGGTCAGTTTCTAGCGCGCGCGCTCTTGCAGGAAATCAACGGCGCGGCGCCCGCCACCCTGCAAAACCTGCAACAGCCGCGCCCGGGGTACTAACAGACGCGTCGAAAGCGCTCGACCATGGTGTCCAGCACCTCGCTTGGGTCCCGCAGCCACCAGTCCTGCGCAGAAAAAATCTCCACCTCGCAGACGCCCTCGTATCCCGCGGCCTCCACATGACGGCGAATGGCCTTCAGGTCCACCACCCCGTCCCCCATCATGCCGCGATCAAGAAGCATGTGGCGCGTCGTTTCCAGCCAGTCGCAAAGGTGGTAGCCCAGGATCAGGCCCTTTGCATCTTGAAGGCTCTGGCCAAGGCCCGTGTCCCACCAGACGTGATAGACATCGACCGCGAGTCCGACATTGGGCGCGTCGATCGCCTGGCACACATTCAGCGCGTCCCGCACGGTGAAAAGGCATGTGCGGTTGCCGCCGAACATCGGGTTCAGCGGCTCCAGCGCCAGCTTTACGCCAAGACCTGCCGCATACTCGGCCAATTCCGCCACCCGTTCGGCGAGCACCTTCTGGCTTTCCAGCACACCCTTGGTGTCCGGCTCCGTCCCGCCTGTCACAATGGTCAGAACCTCGGTCCCGAGCGCGGCTGCCATATCGACCGAGGCGCGGGCCTCTTCAAGGGTCTTCGGGGCCTCTGACCCCGTGATAAAGGGCGTCCGGCAAAGGCCCACGACCTCCATGCCTGCGGCCCTGACACGCTCGCCTATCTCGGCGGCGCGGCCCCCGATTTCGCGCCGCCAGAACACAATGCCCGCCATCCCGCGGGCGGCACAGGCGTCGATGATCTCTTCGGGCGACCACCCTGCCCCGTGACCATCGAGGTTATGCCCCAGCGTGGCGGTGTTCAGGGCCAGCGCCGAGACATCGTTGCTGAAGTCACGCAACCCCGTAGAGCCCCAGAAGCGTCTTCATCCGTGCGCTTGCCAGATCGGGATCGATCAGAAGGCCATTCTGATCGGCGAGTTTGAAGGTCTCCGTGAAATACGGCAGCGGCCGCAGCGCCTGCGCCCCGCCCAGCATCACGAAATGGTCCTGGTGGCCATTGAGCCAGGCCAAGAACACGACGCCTGTCTTGTAGTACTGCGTAGGCGCGCGGAAGATCAGGCGAGCAAGCGGCACCGTGGGGTCGAGCGTGGCGCGAAAGCCGGCGACATCCCCGGCCTCCAACTGGCCAATGGCCTTGCCCACGGCGACGGCGAGCGGATCGAAAATGCCCAGGAGCGCATGACTGTAACCCTGCGCATCGCCGGCGATCAGTTCGGGGTAGTTGAAGTCATCGCCCGTGTACATCTTGACGCCGTCGGGCAGTGCCCGGCGCATCTGCATTTCCTTGTCCTTGTCGAGAAGCGAAATCTTGATGCCATCCACCTTGGCGGCGTTCTCGGTGATGACAGCAAGCACCGTGTCGACAGTGTCTTCGAACGCCTCGGTGCCCCAGTACCCTGCCAGCGCCGGGTCGAACATCTCTCCCAGCCAGTGCAGAATCACCGGCGTGTCGCAGGCCGCCAGGACATCGCGGTAGACCGAGACGTAGTCGTCTGGGCTCGTTGCAACGCGGGCAAGGGCACGGCTTGCCATCAGGATCAGGCGACCGCCGACTTTCTGGATCGCCTCCACTTGCTCCAGATAGGCGCGCCTGACGTCGTCAATTCCGTGCGCCTCTTCAGGCGCAAGGTGATCCGTGCCGCAGCCATTGAAGACAAGGGCGTCCGGCAGTTCCGCCCGCGTGCGCGTGATCAGCTCCAGTGCACCACCCCAATCGAGCCCCATGCCGCGCTGCGCCGTATCCATGGCCTCTGCAATGCCAAGCCCCAGACCCGCAAGGTAGCGGCGAAAGGCCAGTGTCCCCTCCCAATCGACGACAGCGGGACCCGAGGGGTCCGCGGCCGTGAAAGGGTCGGCAACCACATGGGCGGCAGAAAAGACGACGCGCGCGGGATCGGGGCCAAGGGGCGCCGCTTTGATCGGCGTGCCTTGCAGATGGTATTCAGACAAGGCGCCGGTTTCATTGGGAAGAAGAAGTGTCATGGGTCAGAACCTTGGAACGAGCATGCCGCCGTCTGCATAGATGACCTGCCCCGTGGTGTAAGGAAGATTTCCGGAAGCCAGCGAGGCGATGATGGTCCCCACATCCTCGGGATGTCCGACACGCGGGAAAAGAGTGAGCCCGGCTTTGGCGCGTTCTTCGTAATGCGCGATGACCGGCGCGGTCATGTCGGTCTCGATCAGGCCCGGCCGGACATCATAAACGGCAATCCCCTCACGTCCCAGGCGCACCGCCCAGGACCGTGACACCATCGCCGCGCCGGCTTTTGAAGCAGCGTATTCCGAGCGCGGCTCCGCAACGGCTTCGGCATTGGACGAGGTGACGTTTACGATCGAATGGAACTGATCGGGGTCCCGGTCCCGCGCCAAAAGGCGCTTTGCGAAGGCCTGGGTTAAAAAGAACACGGCCTTTGTGTTGATGGTCAGGCAGCGGTCCCAGCTTTCCTCGGACACGTCCAGCGGGTCACCCCGGCTCAGAACGCCAACACCCGCATTATTCACAAGCGCGGTCAGCGGACCGAGGGCCTCCTCGACCTTGGCAAGTGCCGGATCATGGGCCGCCAGATCGCTGACATCGAAGGGTGCCTTGACGGCCTTGCCCCCCGCCGCTTCGATGGTCGCGACCGCAGCTGCAAGTTCGTCATCATCCGCCGGTCCGTTCAGGGCGACCGCGAAACCTGCGCGTACCAGCGCTTCGGCCGCGCCTAGCCCGATGCCCCGGCTGGACCCCGTGACCAAGGCAACCTTCATGCCGCCGCTCCGTTCTTCATCAACTCACGCGCGATGATCATCCGCTGGATCTGGTTCGTTCCTTCGTAGATCTGCGTGATCTTTGCGTCGCGGTAAAGCCGCTCGACCTCAAAGCCACGAATATATCCAGATCCGCCAAAGATCTGAACGGCATCCTGCGTGCACTTCACAGCGGCATCCCCGGCAAAGCACTTGGCCATCGAGCAAGCCTTGGTCGCATCCTCGCCGCGGTCGATTTTAGTCGCCGCCGAGTGGACCAGAAGCCGCCCTGCTTCGATGTCTTTCGCCATGTCAGCGAGCATCCACTGCACGCCCTGAAACTCGGCAATCGGCTGCTGGAACTGCTTGCGCTGCCCGGCATACTCAAGCGCTGCCTCCAGCCCGGCTTGCGCGACCCCGACCGCCAGCGCGCCAATCCCAACGCGGCCTTTGTCGAGGACGCTCATCATCATGTGAAATCCGCGCCCCTCCTGACCGAGCAGCGCGCCTTCCGGCAATTTAACGCCCGTGAACGTCAGCGCGCCCACCTGGCTCGCCCGCTGACCCATCTTGTGTTCCTTGGGCCCGCGCTCGACCCCTTCCGAATGGAGATCGACCGCAAATATCGACATGCCACGATGCCCCGCGGTTTTGTCCGTGCGCGCAAGAACCAACGCAAGGTCGGCAACGGGCGCGTTGTGGATCCAGATCTTGCCTCCGTTCAGTTCCCAGCCGTCGCCATCGCGCACTGCCTCGGTCCGGATGCCCGACACATCGGTGCCCGCTTCCGGTTCGGTGATGCAGTAAGCGACGAGCGTTCTGGCCGCCAGCACATCGGCCAGCCAGCGGTCCTGCTGCGCCTTTGAGCCATGTCGGACGAGCAGCGTTGCGATCAGTTCGATCAGCCCGCATTGGTCGGCGACGCTGGCGTATCCGCCGGAAAGCTCTTCCATGACCAGAGCATAGGTCAGGGTATCGAAACCGGGGCCGCCAAGGTCTTCAGGCACGCAGATACCAAAAAGGCCCAGTTCGGCCATTTGCTGATACAGTTCCTTCGGGAACCGTTCCTCGCGGTCCAGTTGCTCGGCCAGCGGGCGGATCACATCCGTTGCAAACTCCCGCGCCATATCACGAACCTGGACATGGGTTTCACTCAGATACATGGCGGTGTCCTGGTCGATTCCTTTGTAACTGTTTGGTTACTTTAGGGAGACTTCTGCCCGTCCGTCAAGCATGCCGGCGCAAATTTAGGACTTGCCGGAGCGCCCGGCAAGGCGGTATTAACCATTTAGTTACTTGGGGAGGAAAAAACATGCATCCGGGAACAAAAAACAAGTTTGGCCGCGTGGATCTTGAGGTCACGGCCTTCAGCTTCGGCACCGCGCCCGTGGGCAATATCTTCCGCGAGATTGATGAAGGGACCTCTGATGCCATGTTCCAGGCGGCCTGGGATGCCGGCGTGCGCTACTTCGATACCGCGCCCATGTACGGCCATGGTCTTAGCGAGCTGCGCACGGGCTATTCGTTACGCTGGAAGAACCGCGACGACTTTGTGCTGTCCTCTAAGGTCGGGCGCATTCTGAAGCCCGCGCGCAGGGCCGATATCGACTTTGCCCCCTAGACCAACGCCGGGCGCTTCACGATGGAATTCGATTACTCCTACGACGGTACAATGCGATCCTTTGAGGACAGTTTGCAGCGCCTGAACCTCGAACACATCGACATCGTCTTTATCCACGACATCGACGTCTTTACGCGCGGCGTTGATCAGCCCGAGGTATTTCGCCAGGCGATGGACACCTGCTACCGGGCGCTCGACGATCTGCGCAGCCAGGGCGCGGTGAAGGCCATTGGCGTTGGCGTGAATGAATGGGAAGTCTGCCACGCTGCACTAGAGGCAAACGACTTCGACTGCTTCCTTCTGGCGGGCCGCTATACGTTGCTGGAGCAGGACTCGCTCAATGAATTCCTGCCTCTTTGCGAAGAACGTGGCGCGGCCGTCGTGGTCGGTGGCGGCTTTAACTCCGGCATCCTTGCCACTGGCGCTGTCGAGGGCGCGAAGTACAACTATGCGCCCGCGCCCCCCGATATCATGGCGAAAGTCTCGAAGATCGAACAGGTCTGCGCCGATCACGGCGTCCCGCTGCCCGCGGCTGCGCTGCAATTCGTCGTGGCCCATCCGGCCATCCCAAGCTTCATCGCAGGCACAAGGACCGTGGATCAGCTAGAGCAGAACCTCGACTGGTTCAGCCACGATATCCCCGGTGATTTCTGGGCCGAACTAAAATACAAAGGACTCTTGCGCGAGGATGCACCGGTGACCGCATGACGCGGGCGGCCCTTGGTCCGGGACAGCACGGCGCCGATGCCCTGAGTGTCGGCGATTGGATCGACTGCGGCACGATTGCGGCAACGCCCGAGCGTATCCTGGCGTTCGCTGAGATGACGGGCGACCGGTTCGAGATCCACATGTCCGACACCGCCGCCAAGTCGCATGGGTTCGAGCGGCAGGTGGCCCACGGTCTTCTGGTTCTCTCGCTCGTCGATGGTCTGAAAAATCAGGCGCCGGCACAGTTTCGCGCCCGCGCCTCGAAAGGTTGGGACTGGACGTTCCGGGCGCCTGTGCTAGCGGGCGACATTCTATCCGTGACCCTGAAGGTCGAGGATATCCAGTCTGCACGGAAGCAGGATCAGGCGACGTTGGTTCTGAGGTTCGAGGTGCGCAATCAGGAAGGCACCCTGGTGCAGGAAGGTGTGAACAGGCTGCTCGCCTATCGGTAGGCCAAATATATTCCTAATCAGTAATTTAAGTCGTTCACTTAAAGTCCGAAGGCCCGCGCGTCATGGCGTCAGCCCAAAAAGCCCCGGCTGAAAGAGCGCATGGTCCATGACCTTCAGATCAGCTGCAACACGCAAGCTGGTGCCCGCCTGGCCGAGTACATCCCGTTCCAGATCGACGCCCGGCGCGATTTCAGTGACCGTCAATCCGTCGTCGCGCAGCTCGACCACGCAACGTTCGGTGACATAGGTGGCGCGCTGACCTTGCGCTTTGGCGCGCTTGCCGGAGAAAGAGACCTGATCCACCGCCTCCACGAATTTGGCGGTATGTCCTTCCTTATCAATCACAAGATTTCCGTTTTCTATCCGCATCTTGGCGCCCGCATTAAAGGTGCCCGAAAAGACGATCTTGCGCGCGCGGGTCGTGATATCGACAAAGCCACCGGCGCCTGCTGTACGGTGCGGTGTGGCCGACAGACGGGAGACGTTCACCGACCCGTGCGCATCGATTTCAAGGAAGGACAGAAGCGAACAGTCGAACCCGCCGGCCTGGAAATAGGCGAATTGGTGGGGCGACGCGACGAAAGCCTCTGCGTTTGACGCGCAGCCGAATTTGAAATCAAGCAAGGGGACACCGCCGACGGCGCCTTGCTCGATCACCCAGGTGACGGTGCCATGCTGGCCTTCTTCCAGAAAAACGCGCGGTACATTGGCCGAGACGCCGAAACCGATGTTCACAGCCCAGCCGGCCTCAAGCTCTTGCGCCACGCGCCGTGCGATGACCTTCTGCACACCAAATTCCGGGAGGCTGAAACTGTCTAGCGGGCGGATCAATTCACCGGAAACCGCCGGATCATAGGGGGTTGCCGTGGTCTGCAGCATGTCGGGCGCTTCCACCACATAGTCGACCATGATCCCCGGCACATGGACGTCATGGGGCCGGATGGATCCGTTGGCCGCGACGCGCCGCACCTGCGCGATGACGATGCCACCGCAGTTCCGGGCGGCCAGCGCCATTTCCATGGCCCCCAGGTAGGCGCCTTCGCCCTCAAAGCTCAGGTTGCCCTTCTGGTCCGCCGTGGTCGCACGTATAATCGCAACTTCGGGCCGCAAAGCCCTGAAATAAAGCCAATCTTCGCCGTCGAAGCTTTGCCGCTCGACGATCGGTTCTTCGCGCGCCGCGTCGTTCATGGCGCAGCCTTCAAGTTCGGGATCGACGAATGTGTCCATGCCGACCTTGGTCAGCACGCCCGGCCTGTGACCGGCACCTTCGCGCAACATGTCGAAAACGATGCCAGACGGGACGTTGTAGGCCTTCACCTCGTTCCCGACGATCATCTGCCAGATCTTCGGCGGCTCTGCCTTGGTCGGACCCGAGGGATAACTGCCGCCGATGATCTTTGCCAGACACCCGGGCTTCGCGATATGGTCGACGCCCTTCGTCCCGAAAAAATCGCCTGCCGCAATTGGATGGATTGTCGTCAGATTGCGCGGTTCGCCGGTGTCGTCAAAGCGTTTACCCAAGGCCTCAAGTACGGCATCCGGGCAACACAAGCCGCTGGACGAATTGACCGCGACCAAGGCATTATCAGCGATGTGCGAGACGGCGTCTTCGGCGGATACGACCTTGGTCACGACCTCTTCACTCCTCCAGCGATTCAACAGCTAAGTAACTGATTAGTTATATTTATGACGGGTCTCATGACATGAATCAAGCGCCGAAAAGTTCGATTATCTGGGACCTTAGGGAAGAAACGCTTTTCATGAAGTAACCATTAAGTTACTTATGTGCAGAACCGATTGGGAGGCACAGATGAACATCTATTTCCAGAAGAACCACCAGCGCGCATTTGGCACCTTCCCCCTTCAGGGTGACGAGTTGCTCTCTGCCATGGAATGCGCGGCAAAGGTCGGGTACCGCGCTTTCGACACGGCACAGATGTACGAGAACGAAGCGACCACGGGCGAAGGCCTTGCCGCCACCGGGCTCGCCCGCGAAGACCTCTGCATTACCACCAAAGTGAACATCAACTGCTTTTCCGACGAGAAGTTTCTGCCCTCGGTCGAACAAAGCCTCAAAGACCTGCGCACCGACTATGTCGATGTGCTTCTCTTGCACTGGCCTCCCGGCAACGGCGATATCGCCCCGTCCCTTCGCATGCTGCAGCAAGCCTACGACAAGGGCTATGCGCGCAACATCGGCGTGTCGAATTACACAGTCGCGATGCTGCGAGAAGCGGTCAGAATCGTAGATGCCCCGCTTGTGACCAATCAGGTCGAATTTCACCCGCTTCTGAACCAGGACAAGCTGATGGCGGGCGCCAATGAAACGGGCGTGCCGCTGTCGGCCTATTGCTCGGTGGCCCGGGGCGAGGTGTTTAGGCGCCCGATCTTTGCCGAGATCGGTGCGGCCTATGGCAAGGGCCCGGGCCAGATTGTCTTGCGCTGGATCCTGCAGAAGGGCGTCAGCGTCAATGTCATGTCCACGAACCCGGTCAACATCGCCGCCAATTACGACATCATGGATTTCACCCTGAGCCACGTCGACATGGCCCGGATCGATGCCGTGAAGCGGGAAAACTACCGGATCGTCGGCAAGGATCTTGTGCCCTTCGCGCCGGATTTCGACTAATCGAAACCCGGAACGACGCCCCCCCTGGACGACGCTCCCGCGTGCAAGGGGGGGTCTTTTCAGCGGTTTGCGGCCCGGCCTAGCGGTTGCCGCGGATCAGGTCGCTGGCTTTTTCTGCGATCATTATGGTCGGCGCATTGGTGTTCGAGCCAATCAGGCTGGGCATAATGGAACTGTCGCAAATCCGGATGCCGTCGAGCCCCCGCACCCGGCACTGCGCATCAACCACGGCCATCTCGTCGGTGCCCATTTTGCAGGTGCAGGTCGGGTGGTAGGACGTGCGGCCGTACTGGCGGGCGTAAGCCTCAAACTCGTCTTGGGTTTTGACCGTGTCGTCGGGAAACCGGATCGCCTTGATGTACTTCTGTAAAGACGGTTGTCGGAAGATCTCAACGCTCTTTTTCACGCCTTCGACCGAGCATTTCAGGTCGTCAGGTTCAGCAAGGAAATTGGGATCAATGATCGGTAAGTCAGCGGGATCGCCTGAGCGGAGGCGCACCGTCCCACGGGACTGTGGCCGGACCGTGTAAGAGTTGAGCGTAATGCCCGACGATCCCGACGGCACGCTTGGAACGCCTGCCTCGGCGCCCGCGCCCGCAAGGAAATGGAACTGCAGGTCCGGCACCTCGCCTTGACCAAGGCCCGAATGCCAGAACGCGCCGCCTTCCACTACGTTTGAGGTCACCGGACCGGACCGGAAGGCGTAGTATTCGATGCCGGCAAGCGCGGCATTGTACCATTTGTTGTATTTGTCGAGGCTGTCGTGCCCCTTCAGTTCGGCCACGATATCGATTCCGAAATGGTCACTGAGGTTCTCGCCGACGCCCGGAAGATTGGCGACGACATCGATCCCGTGTTCCGCCAGATGCGCGGCGGGCCCTATGCCCGACAACATCATGATCTTCGGCGTGCCGATCGCGCCGGCTGTAACGATCACCTCGCTTTCCGCACGGGCGCGGCAGTGCTCTTTTCCGCTGAAATATTGAACGCCGGTTGCGCGGGCGCCCTCGAACTCGATCCGCTTGACCATGCAGCCGGTCTCAACAGTCAGGTTCGGTCGGCCACGCGCGGGCCTCAGGTACCCCACAGCCGCCGAACAGCGGCGGTAGTTCTTGGTCGTGGTCTGATAGATGCCCGAGCCTGCCTGCGTCGCACCGTTGAAATCCGGATTGTAAGGGATCCCCGCTTCCTGGCAGGACTGCACGAAGGCCCTGGTCATGGGCTGCGGGTCGGGAATGTTCGACACACCAAGCGGCCCATCTGTCCCGTGCCAGTCGCCCGACAGCATGGTATTGCCCTCGGAGCGCAGGAAATACCGCTGGATTTCCTGAAAGCCCCAGCCCTCGCAGCCTTCTTCCTCGGCCCAACGGTCGTAGTCCGTCGGATGACCCCGGGTGAAAACCTCAGCGTTGATGGAAGATCCGCCGCCAATTACGCGGGCCTGCGCATAGGGAATTTCCCGATTGTTCGCATGTCTTTGCGGCGCGGTCTTGAAGCCCCAGGTATGGGGCCCGGTGGTCATCTTGGCAAAGCCGACGGGCATATGGATCAGCGGGTGGTTGTCCTTACCTCCGGCCTCAAGAAGCAGGACACGCGCCGCGCTGTCTTCGCTCAGCCGGTTGGCAAGCACGCAACCCGCCGTCCCGCCACCGACGATTACATAGTCGTACCCTGCTTCTTTCATTTCACCCGATCCAATGGCTGCGCTTGCCGATTTCGATGTGAGTGGACTTCACTTGCGTGTATTCCTCAACCCCCATCGCGCCCGACTCACGGCCCCAACCTGATTGCTTGAAACCGCCGATGGGCAGTTCCGGGCCGCCCGCCAGCGTCGTGTTGACCCAGAAGCGTCCTGCCTGCACGCGCCGGGTGACGGTCAGGGCTTTGTCGATGTTCTTCGACCAGACACTGGCGGCAAGTCCGTAGTCGGTGTCATTGGCAATCTCGATGGCCTCTTCCAGCGAGTCAAAGGGCATGACCGTGAGAACGGGACCGAAGATTTCTTCCCGTGCAATCGCCATACCCGAGGTCACGCCGCCGAAAATCGTCGGTGCGATGAACTGCCCTCGCCCGAAATTCAGCGCTTCGCCCCCAAGGACAAGGTGCGCGCCTTCTTTCTGACCCTTGGCGATGTAGTCGAGGATGGTGCTATTCTGTGCGTCTGTCGTGATGGCACCGATCTGTGTCGCCTCGTCCAAGGGATCGCCCACGACGATTCTGGACATCTTTTCCGAAACCATCTTCGCAAAGCTGTCCGCCACACTGCGTTCGACGATGAGCCGCGCGCCGGAGACGCAACATTGCCCGCCATTAAATCCAATGCCAAATGCCACGCCGTCCGCCGCATCCTCAAGATCGGCATCGGCGAACACGATCTGCGGGTTCTTGCCGCCGAGTTCGAGACCAAGCCGCTTAAAGTTCGATGCGCCCGCTGCCGCAACAATGGCGCGCCCCGTGCGCGTGGAGCCTGTGAAGGACAGCATGTCGATGTCCATATGCTCGGCCATGGCCTGCCCGACGACCGGGCCGAGCCCCGTGACCACATTGAAGACGCCCGCCGGCAGACCGGCATCGGTCAGGATCTCAGCGAGGATCACCGCGGAGGCGGAGGTAAACTCCGACGGTTTTGCAACGATGGAATTGCCAGAGGCCAACACGTACGGCGTGCGTTCGCAGAGGATGAGGAAGGGGAAGTTCCAGGGCGTGATGATACCCACAACGCCCACGGGCTCGCGCGTGACAACGCCGAGCATTCCGTCGCCCAGGTTGTTGAAGCTGTCACCATGGAGGCTGCGAGCCAGTCCGGCCGCGTATTCGAACATGCCGGCGCAGCCGCCTACCTCACCGCGGACCTGACTGATCGGCTTACCGGATTCCAGCACCTCCCAATAGGCGATCTCTTCCAGCCGCGCGCGGATGCCTGCCGCCGCTTTCAACAGCACCTCGGCCCGCTCAGCGCCGCTCAGCCCCGACCAGCGGCGGTCCGCGAAGGCGGTCCGCGCGGCGGCAACGGCCGTGTCGAGGTCGGCTGCGGTGCACTGCGGCAAGCGCGTCACCGGCACATCATGGGCTGGCGAGTGCCGTTCAAAAATCTCCCGTGACCCGGCGGGCACGATGGCGCCACCCACAAAAAAGCCGAAGTCGCGCGGCGCCTCGGGCAGCGCAAGTACAGTGGAGGCTTGATCCATTTTGGTGTGCTCCTCAGCTCGACGCGTCAAGACCGTCGCGCCAGTCGTTCCAGCCGCCATCGACCGAGGACGGCGCGTCATGCCACATCTGCATGATGTCGCCGGTTGCGGGATCGCGGTCTGGGATTGGCAGGGACATGATGTTTTTGCAGGCCTGGTAGTAAAGCGCATCTGTCAGGAACTGCTCCTGGACATTGTCCCAGTCCCGCCCACCGGCGTAGCCACCGCACATCATGATATCCTCGGAAGCGCCGACATGCTCGTGGCTGACGCCCGCCGGCATGACGATGACGTCGCCTGCGTCAACGCGGACACGGGTCCAGCCGCCATCGCCCACGCTGAGGTTGAACTCCATCCAGCCTCGCGCGCAGCCGAGGCACTCATGGCTCGTGGAGTGGAAATGAGGATAGTGGTATACGCCGGGATATTCCCAGTTGTTGCCCCAGCCGTTGCGGCGAAACCGGCCCTTCACGGCCTCGGTGCCAGCGCCCGGAATTGCGTTACGGTGCACCAGGAGAGGGAACCGGCTGTTCGGGATCTTGCCCTGAGGTTTTGAGAAATAGGCTTCGGTGTCCATGGCATCCTCCTTACGCATGCATCACAATCTGGGTTTTGAGGTTCTGGGGCCGCTCGGCAAAACTGTCGAAGGCCGCTTGAATGTTGTCGAGCCCGTAGTCCGCGCCCAGAAAAGGCTCTGTCTCGATGCGGCCGTAGCTCAGGAGGGTCAGAGCGTCGTGCATGTCCTGCCCAATCCCCGCAACGGAACCTTTGAGCGAGGTCTCGGTCAGGATTGTCTGAAGGATATCCACGGGCAGCGTCTCCCCCGCGAAGGATATCCACGGGCAGCGTCTCCCCCGCGCCCGTCAGCCCGAAAACGGCCAGATGCCCGCCTTTGCGCATGAGCCGCTGCGCCTGTCTGTAAAGCGCAAGGTTCCCCACGCTCTCAATCACGATATCGGCGCCGCGCCCGTCGGTGGCCTGCAGCACAGTCTCTTCCAGGGCGTCGGGCAGGACCGCGTAGTCCGCAGGCGCCATTGCCAGACGCCCTGGACTGACATCGGTGACGATGATGGGGGCCGCGCCAATGGTGCGCAGAAGCTGGACATGGAGGTTGCCGATGGGCCCTGCGCCGATCACGACCACCGACTGGCCAAAGGTGACCTGCGCCTTGCGCGCCGCGCGGACCACGCAAGCCAGGGGTTCTGTCAGCGCCAGCACCTCCTCGGGCACGGTCCGGGGCGCCGGGATCACAAGGCGCGCTGGCACGGCGATATAGTCTGCAAAGGCGCCGTCCATTGTGATGCCCACCTGGCGCACCTCGGGACAGTTCAGCACCTCGTTCCGGCGGCACCAGTAGCACCGACCGCAGCCGATGTTCATGTCCACGACCACCGGCTGGCCCTCGGTCAGTCCGGTCACATCCCGACCCCAGCCGGCCACATGGCCGGTGAATTCGTGCCCCGGGATCATCGGCAGGCTTTCGGCGGCGTAGGAGCCGTGAAAGATATGGATGTCCGTGCCACAGATGCCGGTGCGCGCGATGCGGATCAGCGCGTCATCCGGGCCGGGCTCGGGCCGCGGCACCTCACGCAGGTCGAACCGGTGGGGTTCGACCAGATATGCCGCGCGCATCCTCATTTGACCACACCGCGCAGTTTCGAGCGGTCAATAGTCAGGGCGATGGCCGCAATCAGCACAATGCCAAAAACCATCTGCTGCTGCGTGGCGTCGATTTCGAGGTAGACCATAGCCGCCCGGATCACCATAACGATCAGCGTTCCGATGGCCGTGTTCAGCACGCCGCCAACGCCCCCCGTCAAGGGCGTCCCGCCCACCAGCACAGCAACGATCGCCAGAAGTAGAAAGCCATTGGCAAGGTTCGCGTCCCCGCCCGACAGCTTAACCGAGAACATCAGCCCCGCAATTGCCGCGAAGGCGCCCGAGATGGCGAAGGCCATGATCTTGACCCGGTCGACATTCACGCCCGAAGCAACCGCCGCCAGTTCGCCCGCCCCCACGGCCTTGAGGCTGCGCCCGAAGGTCGTGCGCGTCTGCAGGACCCACGCGATCACCAGCAATAGGGCGGCGATGGCCAGTTCATGGGGAATGCCTGCAGTATTGCCAAACATCCAGCCAAAGCTCTTGTCGCGCATCGTTGCATCCATGTAGAGGGCGCGCTGCCCCGAAAGCCATTTGGCCACCGACAGTGCGACAAAGCCCATGGCCAACGTCGAGACAAAGGACGGCACATAGAGCCGCGTGGTCACGAAACCCGAGATCGCCCCGAAGATCAGTCCGGAAAGGATTGCCACAAGCGCGACCCCGGCGCCGAGCGTGGCAAGGTAGACTGTCGCGATGACCGTGACCATATTCGCGAGTTGCTGCACGCTCAGATCGATCCCGCCGATGTAGATCGCGAAAGTCATCCCGAGCGCCATGATGAAGAGCGGCACGATATCCGCCATCAGAAGGATCAGCCCGGACGGGTTGAAAAAGCTCGGATTGACCGCACCCACGGCCAGCGCAAGGACGACAAGTGTTATCCAGGGCAGATGTGGCTTGAGACGTTCCATGGACCTGCCCCTCAGATCATGTGGTGGACGAGATCGTAGAGCGACGGTTTGTCCCCCGGGGTCCCGTCAAATCGCTTCTGGAAGATCCCGTCCTTTAGGACGAGGATGGTATGGGAAAGGCCAATGGCCTCTTCCAGAGTGTCGGCCACCAGGATGATCCCGCAGCCATCGGCGCACATGGCGCGGACCATTTCGTAGACATCTTCTTTGGCCCCGATGTCGAGACCCCGTGTCGGATGGTCGAGCAGGATGATGTCGGACCCGCCTGATCGCCATTTTGCCAGCACGACCTTCTGCTGGTTGCCACCCGAGAGCCCGCCGCAGTCCTTGAATTCATTGGGTGTCTTAATGCCAAGCTTGTCGATCCACGACCGCGCCAGCGCTCGCTCTTCTCCGACGCGGAGCAGGCCGTTCGAAGAGTAATTCTGCAACTGGCTGAGCGTCATGTTCTCATAGACGTTCATGCCGTTGACGATGCCCTCGATCTTGCGCTCGCGGGGCACGTAGCCGATCCCGCGCGCGACACCCGCCTGGGCCGAGAACTTCGCGACCGCCTCTCCCTTGATCTCCACAGATCCAGCGGTAGGCGTGTCGAGACCGTAAAGAACTCGCAAAATGGCCTCGCGGCCCGAGCCTTCGGTGCCCACAAGGCAAAGCACCTCACCTGCGTGAAGATCAAAACTGATGTTCTGGAAGCGCGCCGCATTGCTCACATCGGTAAAGCTGGCCAGCACGGTCGCGCCGTCGTAGGGCTCTTGCTTTTGCTCGCGGTAATATTCCTTGTCGACGTCCCGGCCGACCATCTTGTGCTGGATCGCGTCTTTGTCGGCGGCGTCATGGGCCACGACATCGACGACTTCACCGTCCTTCATCACGTAGATGCGGTCCGACAGGTCCAGCACCTCCTCCATCCGGTGGCTGACAAAAATGAAGGAGGCACGCTTGGTCAGATCACGCACGATCTGGAACAGAAGCTCCACTTCCTCCTGCGCAAGGACCGACGTCGGTTCATCCAGCAGGATCACAAGATCGCCGTCAACGCGCTCTTCCAGGGTTAGAACCTTGGCAAGTTCCACGAGCTGCCTCTGGGCAAAGCTGAGCTTCGAGGTGACCGTGCCCGGATCAATGTCCAGCTTCACCTTCGAGAGCTGCGCGCGCGCCGCGGCGGCCATCGCTTTCCAGTCGATGACCCCCAGTTTCACGAACTGCTGCTCGTAGCCGAGAAAGATGTTCTCCATCACCGTGAGGTTGGTGATCAGCGACTGCTCCTGAAACACCATGCCGATGCCGTGGTCCATGGCTTGCCGCGGGTTCGCGAAGCGCACGGTCTTGCCGTCGATGCTGACATTTCCGCCGTCAGGCTGGTAGGCCCCGTAGATGACCTTCATCAGCGTCGACTTGCCGGCGCCGTTTTCCCCGACAAGCCCGACGATCTCGCCCCGGTTTACCCTGAAATCGACAGCCTTCAGGGCGTGAACGCCGGGGAAGTGCTTGTCGATCTTTTGCAGTTCATACATGCGCCAGCCCCTACTTTACGAAACTGATCGACTTACGGTCCGTCGAGAGCACCACCGCGACGATCACCAGAAGCCCGAGCACGGCATCCTGCAGCCAGTTTGGCAGCCCGATCACAACCATGCCGTTGTTGATCACATTGACGATCAAAACGCCCACCAGCGTGTTCCAGACACCGCCGATACCCCCCCAGAGCGCCGTGCCTCCGACAACGACAGAGGTGATCGAGACGAACATGAAGTTGTTGCCCGTCGCGGTCTCGGCGATCCCGATCCGTCCGACGGCCATAAGCGCGCCGATGGCGAAAAAGACCCCGGCCAGCGTGAAGCCCATGATGCGTACACGGCTGACGTTGAGGCCGCTGGCCAGCGCCAGTTCCTCGCCCCCGCCCACGGCATAGAAGTTCCGACCAAGCGTGGTGCGCGACTGAATGAACCACGCCACCAAGAGCGCCAAGAGCGCCACGTAGCACATGATCGGGAAGTTGAACCACCGCACGGTGAGAAGCGACCGGAAGAGCTCGTCCTCCACCCGGATCCTGTCTCCCCCTGTTAGAAGCAGCGCAAAGCCCGTGCCCACAAAACCCATGGCCAGTGATGCCATAAAGGACGGTATCTTCAGCTTCACGTGCACAAGCCCGTTGATGAAACCCAAGGCCGCCCCGACCAACAGCGCCAGCGGAATGGCCAGCCAGGCCCAGCTTGCCAACGTGCCGCCGAGCGCAAGGAAAGCAAAGGCGAAGATCACCGCACTGACCGAGACCGTGCCTTCCATCGACAGGTCAATCGAGCCCATGATGATGATGAAGGTGACGCCAATCGCCACCATTAACGCGGGCGTGGCGGCCACAGCGATCCGTGCCGCGTTCCGGATCGAGAAGAACCGTGAGTCCAGAAGGTAGATGTGGTCCTTGCCCTCGCGAAAGTCTTCGAGCCATTCAAAAACCGGAAACAACAGAACCAGGAACACGAGCACAAGAAGCGGCGCCCATTTGATAATCTGCTCACGGGTCATGAGGGGCGGACGTGCCGCGACGCTCATCTCAGACATGGCTTTGGTCCTGTCGAAAAATGCTCGGGCGCCAGCCTCACAAAGGCACGCGCGCCACCCAGAAAAAGGCTGGCCGCGCCGAAGCGCGACCAACCTCC
Source organism: Pseudomonadota bacterium (assembly GCA_039179985.1). Lineage (GTDB taxonomy): Bacteria > Pseudomonadota > Alphaproteobacteria > Rhodobacterales > Rhodobacteraceae > JBCCMQ01. The sequence goes on along the minus strand of JBCDED010000010.1, from coordinate 23,453 downwards.
GGGAGGTTACTTGTACATAATCTGGCCGTTCGTCGGCCCCCAGAAATCGGTCCAGTCGTAGGTCGGGACGTTTTCGAGGTAGCTGGCCTTGAATTCGGCCGCATCTTCCGGCGTGACCATGATGGTCGGACCGTAGAATTCGCGGTGTGCTTCGGGCTCTTCGGAGGGTTTGAAGGTGCCGATCGCCGCGTGATAGGCCAGCGCTGCCGTGATGCCTCCGCCCCAATGCGGATTTGTAAAGACGGTCGCAAGGATACGCCCGTCGCGGACCAGATCGACCGCCTGCGGGTTGCCGTCATAGGTCACAATCGGAATGTCCATGCCCTCGGCACGCAGGGCTTCAAGGACGCCGTATCCGATTGTGTCGTTGGCGCAGTGCACGCCAGTGATCTCGTCGCCATAGCGCGTGATGAAACCGGCCATCACCTGATTGGCTTTCTGCGTATCCCAGTCGGCGGGCTGTGCATCAAGCAGTTCCACGTCCGGGTAATCGTTCAGGGCGTTCTTCAGGCCGTTCAGGCGCTCGATGGCGGGGTTGTTCGAGGCGATGCCGCCCAGATGCACAACGCCGCCCTTGCCGCCCATGGCGTCAAGCAGGATGCGCGCGGTCTGTTCTGCCGGACCCTCGTCGGACCAGGTCATGTGGCTGACGTAGTTGTCGCCGAAATCCCAGGGGTGCAGATCGTCGGTCTTGTTCCAGATCGTGGAGACATAACCGCCCGCCTCGGCCACCGCTTCTACGACGGGGCGCGCGTTCGGGGCGTCGTTAGTGTCGATGGCCAGTGCCAGTTCACCGTTGCTCTTTGCAAGCAGGGCCTTCACATCGGCCAGCGACTTTTCAGACGAGCCTTCGTTGATCAGGTGCACCATTGCGTCCTTGCCAAGGCCTTGGGCATCCATGAAAGCCTCGCCACCCGAAACGATTTCGTTCCAGTAGGGGTTCGTGCGGTTGCGGTAGCTCCAGGCCACCGTCGGGTTTGCGTAGTTCGCAGCCATAACCGGCGAAGGGCCGAACATGCGCGCTGCGGCAACGCCTGACACGCCGTAGGCGGACGCCAGTAAAAAGTTCCTCCGCGACACCATCTCGGCTTCGACAAATTTTTTGATGAATGACATGGGCTTCCTCCCTGATTCCACATCTTCCCTGTCGGGGCCACCGCCCCTTTTTTGACTGGTGCGGGCACACCCCCGTACCGCGCGTCGACACCGCAGATTCGCGATGTAACCCACTAGTTAGTTACTTTCACTGTCTTTTGCCTGTCAAGTGAGTTATGGTCTGTCTATACAGGCACGCAGAGGCAGGCCGCTGGGCAGCCCCTGTGGTGGCGCTGGCACGCGATCAGGATGGATGAATGCAAACCACTAAGGCCCGGACACGCGACGCAGATGCAACGAAATCGCGGATCCTCTCGGCCGCGAAAGCAGAGTTCGCCCGGTTAGGGCTCGGGGGCGCCCGCGTGGATGAGATCGCGGAAAAGGCGCAAGCCAACAAACGCATGATCTACCACTACTTCGGGAACAAAGAAGAGCTCTTCGCCGCCGTCCTCGAAGACGCCTATCTCTCGATCCGGACCGCCGAACAGGACCTCCAACTCGACGACCTGCCGCCCGATGAAGCGATGGAGACCCTGATCAAGTTCACCTGGGACTACTACCTCGCGAACCCGGAGTTTATCCGGCTGGTCAATAGCGCCAACCTGCACCAGGGCAAGCACCTTAAGAGCTCCCAGAGGGTTGTGGAGGCCAGCAGAAGATACGTCGCGATGATCCAGGGCATCCTTGACCGGGGGGTTGCCGCCGGCCTCTTCCGCCCCGGCATCGATGCCGGTCAGCTCAACATTACAATCGCAGCCATTGGCTATTACTATCTGACCAACCGCTTTTCAGGCGAAATCCTGTTCGAACGCGACTACATGACAAAACAAGCGCTCGACGCCCGGCTGGCGTTCAACATCGAAACCATCATGCACCTGCTGCGGAAGAGTTAGGCAGCCAGGCCCATAGCCGAGCGATTACTCCGTCGGATCCCCCAATGGCCCCGGCGTCGCTGAAGAGACGGACGTTCCGTTCTGCCACCAGTTCATGCCCAGGATCAGCACGATCAGACCCGCGCCAGCCGCTTCCAGGCCGAAGGACGGCCAGAAGACCGCAATGACCGCGGGAACGATGAGCACGCGCTGCCAGAGGGCGATCGGCCGCCAGAGATAGCCCTCCAGCGCAGCGGCAAAACCCACGATTGCGACGATCGCAATTGCGCTGCTCCACAGGACCACAGGCACCGGACCGCCAAGAATGATCTCTTGGTTGAAGACCATGAAGAGGGGCACGAGGTAGAGGCCTTTGGCGAACTTCCACGCCTGGACGCTGGTTTCCATCGGTTTCGACCCGGCAATGGCCGCCCCCGCGAAACCCGCGAGCGCAACGGGTGGCGTCACGTTGCTGTCCTGCGAGTACCAGAAGACGACAAGATGCGCGATCAGGATCGGAATGCCGAACTCCTGCGTCAGAGCCGGTCCGACGAGGATGATCAGAACAATGTAAGCCGCCGTCACTGGCAGTCCCATCCCGAGGATCAGGCTGGCAATGACCACGAGGATAAGCGCGAACAGAAGATTGCCGCCGGAAAACGCAATCATCATGGCCGAGAATTTCAGCCCCAGGCCGGTCAGGCCCACGACCCCCACGATGATACCGGCGACCGCGCAGGCCATGGACACGGCAACGGCATTGCGCGCGCCCAGTTCCAGTGCCTGAAGCGTCAGATCCACCCCCCGCCGGCAGAGCGCGACAAACCCGCCAAGAGTCGGTCCGCCCGCGGCGAAGGTCCAAAGCGCGCGGGCCGCGGCGGCGGCAATGATCGACAGGATGGCATAGAACCCCACCCGCATTGGGGAATAGCCCGCGACAAGCAGCGCAACGAGCGCCACCAGCGGCAAGAGGAAGTGCCAGCCGCCCGCCAGCACCGCCCGCACGCTCGGCAATTCTTCAGCGGAAAGGCCCGTCAGGCCCTGCTTGGCCGCCGAAATGTGCACCAGCAGATAGACCGCGCCAAAGTAGAGAATGGCGGGGAAGATCGAGACAAGAACGATGTCGACATAGGGCACCTGGGTGAACTCGGACATCAGGAACGCGCCCGCGCCCATCAGCGGCGGCATGATCTGCCCGCCGGTGGAGGCCGCGGCCTCGATCCCGCCGGCTTGCGCCGGGCGGTAGCCCAGACGTTTCATCAGCGGGATCGTGAAGGCCCCTGTCGTGACCACGTTTGCGATGGCCGATCCTGAAATGGAGCCCATGCTGGCGCTGGCGATCACTGCGGCTTTGGCCGGACCGCCTCTTTGGCGGCCCGTGGCAGCATAGGCGAGATCAATAAAGAACTTACCCGCACCCGTGACTTCAAGAAATGCCCCAAAAAGAACGAAGATGAAGACGAAGGTGGCCGCCACCCCGAGCGGGATGCCGAAAATGCCCTCGGCCCCCAGAACCATCTGGCTTGCCACCCGCTCCAGCGAATAGCCGCGGTGGTTCAAAATGCCCGGCATCCAGTCGGCGAGAAAAGGTAACTCGCCCCGGCTTCCTGCAAAGGCGTAAACGACGAAGACGGCCCCGATGATCGTCATTCCGAGACCCACCGCCCGGCGCGCAGCTTCGAGCACGACGATGATGGACAGCACACCGACGGCCACATCTACATTGCGAGGGAAGATCTGGTTCGCAATCGTGTCGATGTTGATGGGTAACCACGCGCCCACGACGACCGAACAGGCGATCAGCGTGCCGTCGATGATCCAGCCCAACACACCTCGCGACCGCGACTTGCCCCAGACGGGGTAAATCAGAAACGCCAGAACCAGGATGAAGCCAAGATGAATGGGCCGTTGGTAAAACAGCCCCAGCGGCTTCACACCCGCGGCGTAGAGTTGGAACAACGACAGCGCGATCCCGATTACTGTGATCGCGCCCAGCACAAATCGGGGCTGCAGGCGTTCGGTCCGCGGGGTCTCGATCTCGGCAGTCATCGGTTCTCGTGCTCGGTCAGTTCGATGCGCACGCGCGCACGGGCGGCAGGCTTCGACAGGGACACGGTCGTCTCGCCCACACGCAGCCGGTGGTCGACGCTACCCCGGCCCGGCCGCAGGATGTAGGCATTGCCCGGCACGGCCTCGTCAATGTCGAGGATCCAGTATCCGCCCTGCCCGTCCGAAACCTGCCGTCCGCGTCCCGGGATATGACCGAGCCCTGCCGCGAAGTCGGGCTGGTGCGAGCGCACGAGGATCATGCGCCCGCTGCGGTTCTCGTAGCAATCGGTAACGGGAAAGCCCTGTACGGAATGGTTCCAAAGAACGCACCAACCCCCGCCCTCGGGCATCGGCAGACGTGCGATTTCGGTGCCGTCTTCTGCGGTTGCGACAAGATCGCCCGCCGCGGCGGCGCTAAGGCTGAGACAAAAGAGGAGGGCCGAAAGCCCTCCTCCGGATTTCGGGATCACTGGCGAAGACGATCCGGGATCTCGGCACCGATTTCTTCAAAGTAGCGCAGAGCGCCAGGGTGAAGCGGCACAGGCGTCGCGGCAAGGGTGAAGTCTACCGTCGTCTGATTTGCAGCCGGATGGACCGCGCGCAGATCGTCGATGTTCTCAAACATCGCCTTCACGGTCGCATAAGCGAGATCATCGCTCATCTCCGACGAGGCAGCCAAGACGTTCGGCACACCCAGCACAGCAATTTCACCCACGCCTTCGTAGGTGCCCGCAGGCAGTGTGGTCCGCGCAAAAAGCGGCTCCGCAGCCTGCGCCGCCGCAATCTGGTCGTCCGTAAGTTCGATCATCACGATAGGCTGCGTGGTGGAGAGGTTCAGGATCGACGAGGTCGGCGCACCCACCGACCAGAAGCCTGCGTCGATATCGCCGTTCGCCAGAGCATCCGCCGTCTCGTTGAAGTTCAGGCGCTGCTCGTCAATGTCGTCGTAGCTAAGACCATTGGCCTGCAAGACCTTCTCGGCATTGACCTCGGTGCCCGAACCGGGGGCGCCGACAGACACGCGTTTGCCCGCGAGATCCTCGATCGAGGTGATGCCGGACCCTTCCAGCGTCACAATCTGGATCATGTTGGCATACATCGAGGCAAGGCCGCGGATCATGGGCAGTTGCTGACCCTCAAAACGGCCCGTGCCTGCGTAGGCCTGCGCGACCGTATCGGCCAGTGCCAGCCCCATATCCGCGTCGCCGCGGGCAATCAGGCCCATGTTTTCGACGGAAGCGCCGGTGACTTCGGCGGTGGCGGCGTAGCCGTCCACATGATTGTTGATGACTTCAGCCAGACCGCCGCCCATGGGAAAGTAGACGCCGCCGGTACCGCCGGTGGCAATCGAAAGCTGCTCCTGGGCCACAGCGGGCGCCGACACGGCCATGATGGCTCCGGCCGCCAAAAGGTTGAATAGTTTCATGGTGATCCTCCCTAGATCTTATGTGCGTAACACACTTAGACCAGAATGAAGTATCCACAACAGGTTTGTGGGAATATGTCAGTCTCTTCGCGCAGCCTTCTGGACCAGGCCGTTCCGGCAAAAAAACGCCACCCAGAGGTGGCGGACCTAGACCAGCCGACCGCGGGCGGCGACCGGGATCAGCTGGGCGATGTCCCCTGCCCGTATGGCCACGAGTTGGTCGACCATATTGACGGCCACGCAAACGTGGTTGGGGATCACGCTGACGATCTCGCCCACCGGTGGTTTTTCGGCGCAGGCCCTGAGATCGAGAAAACCATGCTCTTCGGAGAGTTTGTGGATCTTCGCTTCGGGATGCTCGACAATCAGCCCGTACCCGTCGAGCTGGTGCCGGTCAGAGGTCAGCGTCTTCGAACCCGCATCAAGGATGCCGCGCTCCGCACCAGCGCGGCTGACAACACTGGTATAGACCCGAAACGCGCAGTCGACTGGCCTCGCAAAACCCGCCGTGACCATCGTCCTGTCGTTGAAAATGCAGGTGCCCGCCCGGTGCTCGGTCGCGCCCTTTAGCTTACCAATATGAGCAAAATTCGGTGTGCCACCGGTGGATACAATACCTGCGTCGAGCCCGAACGCGGCAAGCCCGGGCACCATCTGGTCGTGAAACTCTTGCGTCCGTGGCCAGCCGTCTAGCGATGGATAATAGAGCAGACCCGCAAAGCCGAGCCAGGCGTCGTCCCTAATCATCCGCGCCAGCGCCAGCGCCTCTTTCGGCGTCTCGACACCGGCGCGCATTTGGCCCGTCTCGCACTCCACGAGAACGTCAAGAACACGACCTGCCTCTTCTGCGGCCTTTGCATAGGCCGCGAGCGACACCGGGTTATCGGCGCAGACCTTCAGCGGCAAGCGGCGCTGAAGTGCGGCCAGCTTGCCGGATCCGGCGGCCCCCAGAAGGTTCGTCGCGATCACGATGTCGGTAATCCCGGCATCGGCCATGACCTCGGCTTCCCCAAGTTTCTGGCACGTGATCCCCCGCGCCCCGGCCGCAAGCTGCATTTTGGCTAGAACAGGAGATTTATGGGTCTTGATATGGGGCCGGTTGGCCACCCCGGCCGCGACGCAAAGGGCTTGCGCCCGGCGTATGTTCCGCTCGACCACATCCAGATCAATAACGGCGCAGGGCGTACCGAACCGCTCTAGGATCGCCTGTTTCAGCCTGTCGGTCATGCCCCGGCCTTCCCTGCCGGAGGAACGGCTTTTCGGGGTACAGACCCCCCGTCCCCAGCCTCGCGCATATGATCCCAGAGCCAGCGCGCGGTCGCCAGCAGTGCTGCGTCAGCGCCCACCGGGCCGACAAGCTGGACGCCCATGGGTCTGCCATCTGGAGCCGACAGAAGCGGCAAGGTGATCGTGGGGGTGCCAGCCATGGTCCAGAGACCGTTGAAGATCGAGTCCCCGGTCGAACTCAGCCCTTCGGGCGCGGGCCCCGGAGCGGCAGGGCACAAGATGGCGTCGCAACGCCGAAAGATCGGATCCAAAGCCGGGGACAGTGCGTCCTGGCAAGCCTTGGCCGCGAGGTAGGTCTGTGCGGGCATGGCAAGCCCCTCTTCAATGGCCGCGCGCGTCGGCGGACCAAGACGGTCTGCGCCGTCTTCAAGATACCGGCGGTAGTGAGAGCCCATCTCTGCTGTGTTGATCGCCGCACGGTGGCGGACGACATCGTCGAAGATCTCCGGCAGTACCATGTCTGTGATCACACCCGCCAGCGACGCCCGCAACCGCTCAAAGCCCACATGGAGGGATGTATCAGCATCGCTCCAGCCCGGTGGCTCCACGACGCCCAGAACCGGTACCGAAGCACGGCCCCTTTGCGCTGCATCCAGAAGACCGGAGGGCGTGCCGAATAGGGCGTCTGCCAACAAGGCCGCGCCTTCCGGGTCACTGGCAAACACCCCCAGCGTATCGAGGCTCGGGGACTGCAACAGCACCCCATCCCGGGAGATCGCGTTGAAACTCGGCTTGAACCCGGTGATCCCGCAAAACGATGCCGGGCGCACGACCGAGCCGCCTGTTTGCGTGCCGATGGCAAGCGGGATCATCCCATCAGCGACCGCGGCGGCCGACCCCGAGGAAGAGCCGCCGGGGGTAAAGCCGGGGGCCATGGGGTTTCGCGTTTTGTTGGGATAGAGGAACGCCAGTTCCGTGGTGACGGTCTTGCCGAACATGATCGCACCGGCGGCCTTCAAACGCGCCACGACCGCGGCGTCCTTGGCCGGAATGCGCCCTTCGTCGACGGGACAGCCGTTTTCCGTCGGGATCCCTGCGGTGTCGATCACGTCTTTTACACCGACAGGCAAACCGTGCAATGGCCCCTGAGGTGCCCCCGAAGCGCGCAGCGCGTCCAGCCGCTCAGCTTCCCGCAACGCGGCTTCGGCATCGAACCAGGCCCAGGCCTGAACCTCAGGCTCGCGCGCTTCGATCCGTGCGACCGCCGCCTTAGTGAGGTCAACCGCAGAAAGCGCACCGGTGGCCAACCGGTCGCGCAGGCTGACGGCGCTCTGGTCGGCAATCGGCGTCTTCCCGGTCATTTCGCCCCACTCAGTTCCCATGGGCCACCTTCGGCAGCCAGGTCGTCAGCGCCGGGTCCTGAAACAGGATCAATAGCCCCAGAAGTTGCAAGAGTACGAAGGGCACCACGCCCCGGTATATATGCGCCCGCAACGCCAATAGGCGGCGTCAAAAACGAGGTCTGCAATGTCGCCGCCACAAGGATCGCGAACAAGACCACAGACGGGTCGCGCACCTGATCAAGGCCCGGCACGGCGAGATCCAGCGCTCCGAAAATCGGCATCATGATGATCGTGATGTCAATCCAGTCGAGTGGGAACAGGGTGAAAAGAGTGTAGGCCACGGTCATCTATGGATCCTCAAAGGCAGACAGAACGAGGTTCCGCAAGATCTCGTCGCCCCTATACCGCCGCAGCACGCAAGCAAAGAGTTTGGCGGCCAGGAAGATGATCACGATATAGCCTGAGGTGTTCAGCGTCAAAGCTGACGTTGGCCAGTACGTTCCAGTCCAGCCTGCGGTTGACCAGCGCCAAGATCGTCGCACCCGTAGCACCCGGCCCGGAGGCCTCCGTCGGCGTGGCAAGCCCGGTGAAAATCGACCCAAGCACCAGCAGGATCAGCCCGGGGAAGCTACCGCATCAGAGCCCCGGAGCCACCCAAGCGGGGTCCGTCGCAACTCTGAAACCCAAATGCGATCCTCGGCTGATCTACTCCTCTGGATTGAAGACCGGGCCGCGCCTCGTCCGAGGAAAGCAGCGCGGTGAGACGAACCGCCAGCCTCAGCCTTCGGTATAACACTGATAACAATTCGGTGGCGGGCGGGTCGGTGTTTCTGCTCCGCCGCCCCTCACTTCCGGCAATTGCCTAGGCGCGAAGGTTCGACTGTCAGTCGATCAATCCCAGCTGCCGGGCGATGCTGGCCTGGTCGTAGTAGTCTCGACCTTCGACGACCTTGCCGTCCCTGACCCGCATCACGCTGCAATACCGCACTTCCATGCGGCGGCCCGTTGGGGGGAAAGTACCGAAGCTTGATTTCAGCGTGCCTGTCTGCGTTCCGCGGTTGAGGAATTCCACAACGGCCCAGTCGCCGTCGACGATCACGCGGGTGACCTTGACCTCTCCGTCCGGGAACGCCGCGCGCCAGCGGTGGTAATCAGCCTTGTAGGCCTCGGGGCCCGTCTGCGCCTCGTCGCGGGCCACGTCTTCGAAAGCGCAGTCATTTGCTATGACCTCGGCGCCGCGGTCGGGGTCGCGCAGATCCCAAGATTCGTGGAACTGACGCACGATGCGTTCTGTTTCCGTCATCGGGTGCCCTGCCCGTGCCCTGTCAGGTCAAACCTTGCTCACAGCCGGCCCGCCGCCCGGGCTATGGCGTCGCGGAGCCATTTGAGTTCGGTGAACTGGCCGTCGCGCGTTTCAGGTTCTGCGGGCTTGGGATTGCCCCGCCCGGCGAGCCAGAGCTCGATTGTGCCCTCGTCAGGCTGCGGACGGAAATCCGTGAAGTCGCGCAATTCGGCTCCCATTCTACCGGCCAGTTCATCCGCTGCGTTTCGGTCGCTTGCGTGATAGAAGCGCACATTGTTCCGGGAAATCGAATAGGCCGTGCGCCGGGGTGTCTGCAGCGCGAGCCCGCTGCGCGCCACCTGCGCCTGCGCCTTTTGCACAGCCGAAGCCGAGAGCCCCGTCGGTGCCATAACGAAAACCGCAATATCTCCGGCAGCCTCGCCCGGTCGGGGCCGCGGGGCGAACGACACTGCCACAGGCGCGATGTCTTCGGGTGCGATATCTTCGGGCGCGACAGTCAGCGGCTGGGTCACGGGAGCGGCCACCTCGGGCGGTGCGGCGGCTACGGGCTCTACAGGCGCAGGTCCGTCCGGAACGCTCGGTGCATGTGCAACCCCGGCCAGCCGGGCCGGGGCCGGTTGCAGTGCAAGAGGCTGCGCCGCAGCAGGCACCGAGGCGCCGGCGGCACCTTCCTCTCCGCTTGTTAATTCCAAAGCGGTTTCAAAGACTTCTGGCTGTGGCAGGCGTGGTTCTTCCGGGGCCGCCGTTGCCAGAACCGGATCGCCCGGACGTGGCTCGGGGCGGACCACGGGCCGCGCGTCCGTAATCGCAGCATGGGCGCGCGCTGGCGCCGGTGTGACTGGCGCAAGGGTCGCCAGGCGGACCGACATCGGCGCGGCGGGTGCAGGCCCGATGCCGTCGGCGGGCGACAGGGCGCGCAGCTGCGCCTCAACCTCGCCCGAGTTCACATTGGCGTCCGCCGCCGGGGCAAGGGCAATCTCGGTCACCCGTCCGGAATAATTCGCAAGGAAAACACCGATCGAGACCCCAGCTGCAAGCAGGGCCGCTGCGCGCAGGGGCCGCCAGGGGAAGGGGCGCGACGGACGCTCTACCGTTTCCTCTGGGGCGTCCGCTTTGACCTCTTCGGTCAGCACCAGCACGCCACCATCCGCAGCAGCCTGGGCGGCCTTCGCCGCGAGCACGCGTTCCCGCTGGGCACGCGCCTCTTCCAAGCGCGTGTTCCAGTCGCCTTGTTCAAGAAGCCGGTCTATGGACGGCTTCGTCTTGTGACTGTGGAACCCGGTTCCACCTTTAAAATTGCCGTGCACGCGCAACTCCGCTCCGCATGTCCCTGGAATTCCAAAGACAAACACCCACCCATGTTGGAGGCGTACTGGTACACTTCCCACCCGATCTTCCGGGCACAAATCCCCTCGCCGCGCCACCATGGCTGGACAAGAGGCCGTCAAAAACCGACGTTAAGTATACCACTTAGACCGACATCGGAAAAGTCTGCATGCCTCAGCCATATTTCACGCGGAACGAATTAGACGCATCGTTGCAACTGGTTCACAGCCAGATGGACCCCACGCCGCAGTACGCGTGGCCGCTTCTTAAGCAGCGTTTGGGTGTCGATGTCTGGGTCAAGCATGAAAACCATACGCCCACTGGCGCCTTCAAAGTGCGCGGCGGGATCACACTTCTTGACTGGATCAGGCGCACGCATCCGGACGCCCGTGGCGTGATCACCGCGACCCGCGGCAATCACGGTCAAAGCCAGGCACGTGCGGCCAGTGCCCTTGGCATGCGTGCGGTCGTCTATGCCCCCCTCGGGAACTCGGTAGAAAAGAACGCCGCGATGCGGGCCTTTGGCGCGGAACTTCATGAAATCGGGGAAGATTTTGACGAAGCGCGGGGCGAGGCAGATCGTCATGCCGCTGCCGAAGATCTGTTCTTTGTGCCGCCTTTCCACCGCGAACTGGTACGGGGCGTGGCGACCTACGGCTACGAGTTGATGTCCGCGCAGCCCGACCTCGATACGATCTATGTGCCTATCGGCTGCGGCTCGGGCATCTGCGGGGTTATCGCGGCGCGCGATGCGCTTGGTCTTGATACAAAGGTCGTCGGTGTCGTGTCCGAGAATGCGCAGACCGCAAAACTCTCCGCCGAAGCCGGGCGTCTTGTCGAGACGAATTCTGCGCGGACATTCGCCGATGGCATGGCCGTGCGCATTCCAGTGGCTGAGGCGCTAGCGATCTACGGGCCGGGCGCGGAACGGATTGTTACCGTCTCCGACGACGATGTGGCCGAGGCCATCCGCGTCTATTACGCCGACACGCACAACCTGGCCGAGGGCGCGGGGGCCGCGCCGCTGGCTGCGCTGATGAACGAGAAAGAGGCCATGGCGGGCAAAAAGGTTGGGGTGATCCTATGTGGTGGGAACATCGACCGCGCCTGGTTCCAGGAGGTGCTGGCAGGCCGTACGCCTCAGGTCTGACGCGCAAGCAGGCTTTCCACCCGCCCCTCAAGATCCGGTCGGACCGGACCATCGCGCGGCGGATCCCGAAGTGTTTTGGTCCAATGGGGCAGTGGGCCTTGGGGCTTGCTGCCCTTCTGCCAGGTCAGAGCTTCGAGTACCTCCGTCGCTGGCGTCGGCAGGCTTTCGGGAATCACGCGACCACTGAGTGTCGCCCATACGCCTGTCCAGAGACGACCGACCGACCAGGGATTATACCCGCCGCCGCCGAGGACAAGGTACCTTGGGGCCAGCGGTCTCAGCGCGGCCACGATCGCCCAGTGCGCATTGTTCGACAGGTTCAACCGCGCAAGCGGGTCTTCCGCAACTGCATCGGCCCCGCATTGCAGAACGATGGCCTCCGGCGCGAAGGCTGCGACCTTCGGCACGATCAGCCGGTCGCGTGCAAACGCCATTTCTGTGTCGTTTAGCGCGCGCGGGACCGGCAGGTTCCAGACCTGCCCAACCCCGCTGTCTTCAAGCGTCCCCGTGAAGGGCCACCGCCGTTCTTCGTGGACCGAGATTAGCAGAACATCGGGGTCGTCGTGAAAGGCATACTCCACACCGTCGGGATGGTGCGCGTCTATGTCGACGTACGCGATCCGCCGAACGCCATTGGCGCGCAGAGCCAGGATAGAAAGCACCGGATCGTTGAGATAGCAAAAGCCGTTGGCCCGCCCCGGCAACCCGTGATGCGTGCCGCCGGCCGGGTGATAGACCGTACCGCCGTGTTTCAAGAGTTCGCCCGCCAGCCAGGATCCACCCGCCGCCGTCGAGGGCCGCCGGAAGATCTCTGGGAAGACCGGGTTGGCATGGGTGCCGATGTGGTATTTCGCCCGCTCTTCCGGGCTGATGGTCTGGGTCCGTTCGGCGCGCTGCAAGGCCTCGATGTAGTCAGGGTGGTGCCAGACCGTCAGCGCCGCGGGCTTGGCGCGCGGCGACGTCAGGTAGCGGTCCGCGTCGATCCAGCCCAGCGCGCGCGACAGATCCATCACCGTCGACACGCGCGGGACGCGCAAGGGGTGCCAGTGCCCGTAGCTTGAGTGCCTGTAGACCTCCGCACCGATAAACCAGGGCCGTCTGTCCGACTTTTGCATTTTGGGTCCCTTGCCCGCCTGTAGAATCGCGCGCTAATGTGTTATCAAGGCATTTAAAGACAAGAAGCGGTTGACCGGTTTCCGAGAACGCCGCTGCGAGCATTGGGCCAACGCATGTCGATTGAAAAGTTTAAGCCGCGGACGCTCCGTATCCAGCACGGCCAACGGCGGGAGGTCAGAACGCAGTTTGGTGCGCTTTGTTACCGGCTGCAGAACGAAAAGGTTCAGGTTCTGCTGATCACGAGCCGCGGAACCGGTCGCTGGATCACCCCAAAGGGCTGGCCGCTCCACGACCTTGACCCGACCCGCACCGCCGAGCGCGAAGCCTATGAGGAAGCAGGCGTAGAGGGCCGCGTTGGCAAACGCTGCTTGGGCATCTATTCCTATGACAAGATCTTCGACGACAACGACGATCTTCCTTGCGTTGTCGCCATGTTCCCTTTTCGGGTGAAGCGGCTCTTGCGCAGCTGGCCGGAAAAGTCGGAACGCCGCCGCAAGTGGGTCAGCCGCAAGAAAGCGGCGCAGATGGTGGCAGAGCCGGAACTGCAGCAGATCATCCTCGGGTTTTCGCCAAAGTACGATGACCGGCCCGGCGGCTAGGCCGCATTGCATTTTTGCCTCAAAGCCTTAGCTAAACAGAGCGCCTGATAGTGTCGGGCGGTGTCGAGGCAAAAAATGATCAAGTACACGCTCAAATGCGATCAAGACCACCGCTTTGAAAGCTGGTTCAAGTCTTCTGGCGCCTATGAGGCGCTTGAGCGGTCAAAGCACCTTTCGTGCCCGGTTTGCGGATCACAGAACGTCTCCAAAGCACTGATGGCGCCCAATGTTGCGGCTGAAAACCAGCAGTCTGCACAAGTGCCCGCAAAACCAGGTCCAGATCACGCCTCTGCGATGCAAGAACTGAAAGCCAAGATCGAGGCGGACTCGGAATACGTGGGCTCTCGTTTTGCCGAAGAGGCGCGCAATATTCATTTAGGCGACGCGCCGGAGCGGGCAATCTACGGCGAAGCCCGGCCCGCCGACGCCAAGGCGCTAGTCGAAGACGGTATTCCCGTGGCGCCCCTGCCGTTCATGCCCACACGCAAGGCCAATTGACATGACCATAGTTATTACCGGCGCGTCCCGCGGGATCGGACGCGGCCTTTTTGATCGCTACACGACCCTGGGCGAAGACGTCATTGGCACGCACCGACGGGCCGCGCCGGACGGCGCCCCGGGACGCTGGCTGCCGCTTGATGTAACCGATGAGGCCTCGGTTTCGGCCTTTGGTCAGGCCTTTGACGGGACCGCCGTTGACCTTCTTGTCTGCAACGCAGGTGTCTACGAGGACAAGGGCCACACGCTCGCTGACGGATACCCGGCCGACATGTGGGCTCGCAGTTTCGCCACCAATGTCACCGGCGTCTTCCTGACAATTCAGGCAATGCTGCCGGCGCTCGCACGGGCCGAGGCCCCGAAGATCGCCATTCTCTCCTCGCAGATGGCCTCGCACACGCGCGCGGCCGGCGGATCGTATATTTACCGTGCCTCGAAAGCGGCGGTCCTGAATCTCGGGCGCAATCTGGCGAGTGACTTGCGCGACGAAGGTATTGCCGTCGGTATCTATCACCCCGGCTGGGTCCGGACCGATATGGGCGGCGGCCGCGCGGATATTGCGGTGGAGGAAGCCGTTGAGGGACTGGCAGAGCGTTTCCACGATCTAACGCTCGCGACGACAGGCGTGTTTGAAACCTGGGACGGGCGCCCACACCCTTTCTGATAGCAACGCCCTTGCCCTTGGCGGGCGCGCCCCTTAAGAGGGCGCGACCCGAAAAACGACCTGCGCAAGAGACATTCAGATGCCCGTTCTGGTGATGAAATTCGGCGGCACCTCGGTGGCAACGCTCGACCGGATTCGGCGCGCGGCCAAGCGCGTCGGCCTCGAAGTCGCCAAGGGTTACGATGTGATCGTGATCGTTTCGGCCATGGCCGGTAAAACGAACGAACTGGTTGGCTGGGTGCAGGAAACCTCGCCCCTCTATGACGCGCGCGAATACGATGCCGTGGTGTCCTCGGGCGAGAACATCACCGCCGGGCTCATGTCGCTCACCTTGCAGGAAATGGACGTGCCCGCGCGCAGCTGGCAGGGCTGGCAAGTGCCCTTGGCGACAACGTCGGCCCACGGCGCCGCGCGCATCGAGGAAATCTCAACGGACAATATAAACGCGAAATTCGCCGAGGGCATGCGCGTGGCCGTGGTTGCGGGTTTTCAGGGTATCAGCCCGGAAAGCCGGATCACGACCCTTGGGCGCGGCGGATCCGATACCACGGCGGTGGCCTTCGCCGCTGCCTTCGGGGCCGAGCGCTGTGACATCTACACCGACGTGGACGGTGTCTACACCACAGACCCGCGCATTGCCGACAAGGCGCGGAAACTTGACCGTATCGCCTATGAAGAGATGCTGGAGCTTGCGAGCCTTGGCGCGAAGGTCCTGCAGACGCGCTCGGTGGAACTCGCCATGCGCAACAAGGTGCGCCTGCGGGTCCTGTCGAGCTTCGAAGAACCGTCGGACGACGCGGGAACGCTGGTCTGCGATGAGGAAGAGATCATGGAACAGAACGTTGTATCAGGCGTGGCTTACTCGCGCGATGAGGCCAAGATGACCCTCGCATCGGTCGCTGACCGCCCTGGCATCGCCGCCGCGATCTTTGGTCCGCTCAGCGCCGCGGGCGTCAACGTGGACATGATTGTCCAGAACATCTCTGAAGAGGGCCGGACGGACATGACGTTCTCCTGCCCCACCGATCAGGTACTGCGCGCCCGCACGGCCATGGAAGAAGCGAAGGCGTCGGGCGAGATCAACTATCACGATCTCATCGCGGATGAGGGCGTTGCCAAAGTGTCGGTTGTCGGCATCGGGATGCGCAGCCACGCTGGCGTCGCGGCGCAGATGTTCGAAGCGCTGTCGGCAGAGGGGATCAACATCAAGGTGATCACCACATCCGAGATCAAGATCTCTGTCCTGATCGACAGGAAGTATATGGAACTGGCCGTGCAGGCCCTTCATGACGCCTTTGCGTTGGAAAAGGCCTGATCCCACCCCCAGTTCTACTTTGTCAACCGCGCGCCGCCGAAGGCGTCGGGATTTATGACGATCACGATGTCCTGGCCGGAATCCGTGACGCCAAGAGCGGTGCACAGTCTTTCGGAGGCGGCGTTGTCCGGCCTGATTCCGGTGTGAAATCCGGTCGCCCCCATTTCTGCGGCGTGCAGGATGGCCATGGCACCAAGGCAAAGGGCAATTCCTTCACCCTGCCGGTCTTCGGTCGTTGCAAGCTGACCCCATTGAAACATACCGGGTTCTGCGCTTTTCGGGCTGTTTCTGCTCACGGCTCCCGCCGTGGCCACAGGGCGCCCGACCGTGTCGAAGGCGACCATAGCGAACCCCGGACGACTGACGCCGCGCATGACATGGCCGACAGGGGGCAGAACACCGTGTGGCACCGACACTTTGGCGTAGGCTTCCAGAAGCGACCGGGGCGAGGTCGCGTCGACGATGCGCACCTCCAGATCATCGGGCAAAGCGCGCGACGCTAGGATCTCGCGCGCGATGCTGGTGGCACCCAGATCGGCCTGAAAGAGCGATATGACGTCGGTGGTGTATCCGCGCGCCGCCAAGCCTTCGACAAGGTCGGGCGTATCCTGTCTTGGGACGCCTTCTATGGCTGTCGCACCCAGAAGACTCACCACCGCTTCGGCCAGTTCAACCGACCCTTCGTGGTAGCCGTCAAGTTGTACGCCGCGCCCGTGCGAACAGAACCGCGGATCACCATCGAGAAGCATCAGCAGCGCCTCGCCGCGGATCTGCATCGCGGTCTGACCCGGACTGCCAAACACCTCAAATTCCAAAGCGATTTCCCCCCTGCTACCCTTGCCGATCCTAGCAACAGCCAGGTTGCCACGAAAAGCCCGTTTCGCTTTCCGCATGGTTGTGGTCTAACTCTTGCCGCCAGAACGGCACGAGAATCCAAAGGGCGGTATGGTGGACAGCACCGAAAGTGACAGTCGTAAGCTGCTGGGACGGTTACGCGACGCTCTTGCCGAGCAGACTGAGGGGCAGGAGCGGCTCGACCACATCACCCATCTGATCGCCACGTCCATGGGAACCGAGGTGTGCTCGATCTACCTCTTCCGCGATGCCGAAACGCTGGAGCTTTGCGCGACCGAAGGCCTGAAACCCGAAGCCGTTCACCAGACCCGCATGCGCCTCGGCGAAGGTCTGGTGGGCCGGGTCGCTGCCCTTAACCGTGCCATCAACACCGCCGACGCGCCCGCGTCAAAGGGCTTTCGCTATATGCCTGAGACTGGCGAAGAGATCTATTCGTCCTTCCTCGGCGTTCCCATCCAGCGGCTGGGCGAACGCATGGGCGTCCTCGTCGTACAGTCGAAAGAACAGCGCGAATACTCCGACGACGAGGTATACGGGTTGGAAGTCGTCGCCATGGTCCTCGCCGAGATGACCGAACTGGGCGCCTTTCTCGGCGAAGGCGCGGCCCTTGCACCACGCCACAGGGCGCCCGCCATGCTACGCGGCGGGGTGGCGCAGGAAGGGACGGCGGACGGTCAGGTCTGGCTGCACGAACCCCGCGTTGTCATCACAAAACCCGTGGGCGACGATCCGGATGCCGAAGTGAGGCGCCTTTCGGACGCCATGGCGGAACTGCGGGTCACGCTGGATGATCTTCTCGCCGACACCGGGACCGCCGAAAAAGAACAGCGCGACATTTTCGAGGCTTACCGCATGTTCGCCAATTCGCGCGGCTGGACGCGGCGGATGGAAGAAGACATTGCCCGCGGACTGTCGGCGGAAGCGGCTGTCGAGAAAGAACAATCCGCCGCCCGCGCGCGTATGAACTCCGTCCCCGATCCCTATTTGCGGGAACGGCTGGCCGACCTCGACGACCTGTCAAACCGCCTTCTGCGCATCCTGACCGGCCAGGGCAGCGATACCGGGGCAGAAATGCCAGACGCGCCGATACTCGTCGCGCGCAACATCGGACCGGGCGAGCTTCTGGCCTACGGTCGCAAGCTGAAGGGTATTGTGCTGGAGGAAGGCTCGGTCGGCAGCCACGCCGCCATCGTCGCACGGGCCTGGGCCATTCCGCTGGTCATCAACGCCGAGCGCGCGACAACCGAAGCCCTGAACGGCGACCGGATCATGGTCGACGGTGAACAGGGCCTTGTCCATCTCCGCCCCGACGAAAACGTCGTCCGCGCCTTCCGCGACAAGATGGAGATGAAGGCCGAGGCGGCGCAGGCCTATGCCTCGATCCGCGATCTGCCTGCTCAGTGCCTCTCGGGCGAGACCATTTCGCTGCATATGAATGCGGGGCTGATGGCGGATCTTCCGTCGCTCGAAGGCTCCGGGGCTGAGGGTGTCGGGCTTTTCCGCACGGAACTTCAGTTTCTGTTGCGCAACCAAGTCCCCAAACGCGGGGAGCTTGCCAGCCTTTATGCCCGTGTCATCAAAGCCGCGGGCGGCAAGCGCGTGAACTTCCGGACGCTCGACATCGGGTCTGACAAGGTCCTGCCTTATATGAAGCCCACAGAGGAACCGAACCCCGCGCTCGGCTGGCGGGCGATCCGGGTAGGCCTCGACAAACCCGGCGTCATGCGGATGCAGTTGCAGGCGCTGATCCGGGCCGCGGCGGGTGGACCGCTGACGGTGATGTTCCCCTTCGTGGCTCAGTTCGACGAATTCCGCGCTGGTCACGCCGCTGTTCTGGCCGAGATCGCGCGCGAGCGGAAACTCGGGCACCTGTTGCCGTCGCATCTGGAAATCGGTGCGATGCTGGAAACCCCCAGCCTGGCCTTTGCGCCGCGGCAGTTCTTCGAGATGGCGGATTTCATTTCCATCGGTGGGAATGATCTGAAACAGTTCTTCTTCGCAGCTGACCGCGAAAACGAACGGGTCCGCCGCCGCTATGACACGCTGAACGTCAGCTTCCTGACCTTTATCGAGCAAATCTCGTCACGCTGTCGTGACACCGGCACGCCCGTCAGCTTCTGTGGCGAAGACGCCGGTCGCCCGGTCGAGGCGCTTTGTTTTGCCGCCATGGGTCTCAGATCACTCTCCATGCGCCCGGCCTCGATTGGTCCGGTCAAACACCTGTTGCGCCGCGTCGATCTTGCCGAAGTGAAGGCGGTCATCGACGAAGCCCGCGGGTCCGGCGCCCAGTCGGTCCGGCCCGCCGTCATGGCGTGGCTGAAGGAAAAGCGGCTGTCGCGGTAGTCAGTCAATAGCGTAGGAGAGCACCTCACCCGCGATGCCGTGCCAGGCGCCTTTGGTCAGATCGCGGCCGAGGATACGGTCGGGGTTCGTGGGGCCGGGCAAGCTTAGGCCGCTCAAGCCAAAGAACCCGAACCGGCGATAGTAGGGTAAGTCCCCAACCAGCATCACTCGGTCCCAAGTGGCCGCCTCTGCCGCTTCGAGGCTTTCCTGGATGAGCGCTCCGCCCAGGCCCTCGCCCTGTCGCGTGGGGTGCACGGCGATCGGGCCCAGAAGCAGCGCCGCGGCATCGCCTACGCGCACGGGCCAGTAGCGCACCGCGCCGGCTAGAACGCCTTCGGGATCACGGGCCACACGGGAGAGATGGGATATGGGCGCGACCCCGTCCCTGAGGCGGTAGGACGACAGGGCCTCACGCCCCGGAGCAAAGCAGAGATCGTAAAGCGCCTCCACCTCCCACCAATCGTCTGGCCGCTCTTCGGCGAAGACATACACCCGCCTCTTCCCCTGCCCGTTCTGTTCGTCGTCTTTTTGGCTGGTAACGCTGCTAGCACGGAGCTAACTGACGCACAAACCTTCGAACGGATTGACAGATGTTCTACAGACCCGATGACGGCCATGGCCTGCGCCACAATCCCTTCAACGCCATTGTGACACCCCGGCCCATCGGCTGGATATCGACCCGCGCACAGGATGGGTCAGAAAACCTGGCGCCCTACTCCTTCTTCAATGCCACGGCCTATGTGCCGCCGCAGGTCATGTTCGCCTCTACCTCCGCCAAGGCAGACCGCGACGGCACAAAGGACAGCGTATCAAACATCCGCGAGACGGGCGTTTTCTGCGTCAACGTGGTGGAGTTCGCCATGAAGGACGTGATGAACGTTACCTCCGGCGAATGGGACAAGGAGGTCGACGAATTCGCCTATGCCGGCGTCGACCGCGCGGAGTGTTCCGAGATTGCCTGCTCTCGGGTCGCGGCAGCGCCGGCAAACCTTGAATGCAGGCTCAACCAGATCATCAAGCTGGAGGGAGAGCACAACCACATGGTCCTCGGCACCGTTGTGGGTGTGCATCTGCGGGACGACTGCGTGAGCGACGGTATCTTCGACGTGCTGTCCTTCAACCCGCTGACCCGTATGGGGTACCGCGACTACAGCGTGATCCGCGAGAAGTTCAGCCTCAAGCGCCCGGGCGAGTAGGCCCGGGCAGACGCCGGGTACGCTCAGTGCCCGCCGGACAAAAGACCCGTCCGCACCGAATAGTCGGCGGCGATCTGGTAGTCCGGGTCGTCGTCGCTGTCGATCATCAGGCTGCCCGCCCTGCTTAGGAGCTGGTGGCAGTCGCGGCTCAGGTGGCGCAGCTGGACCTTTTTGCCCGCCGCTTCGTACTTCGCCGCCACGGCCTCGATCGCCGTCAGGGCCGATTGATCCACCACGCGGCTGCCTGCAAAATCCACCACCACGAGCGACGGGTCATCCGCCACGTCAAAGAGCTCGGCAAAGCCTTCGGCGGAGCCAAAGAAAAGCGGCCCGTCGATCTGGTAGACCTTGGCCCCTTCGGGCGTTGCGTAGGTTTTGGCGCGGATCCGCGCGGCGTTGTTCCAGGCGTAAGCCAGCGCCGAAACGATGACGCCGACGACCACGGCCGTGGCAAGGTCGGTGAGGACCGTTGTGACTGTCACCAGCACGATCACCAGACTATCGGTCAAAGGCACCCGCGCCATGATGCGGAAGGTGTTCCAGGCAAAGGTGCCGATCACAACCATAAACATCACGCCGACGAGCGCAGCGAGCGGAACAAGCTCGATGACCGGCGCGGCAATCACGATAAAGCTGAGAAGGAAAAGCGCCGCCGCGATCCCGGCGATGCGCGTGCGGGCGCCCGATTTCACGTTGATCATGGACTGGCCGATCATGGCGCAGCCGCCCATGCCACCGAAGAACCCGGTGACGGTGTTGGCAACACCCTGGGCCACGCATTCGCGGCTTGCGCCACCGCGCTTACCGGTGATTTCGCCTACAAGGTTCAGAGTCAAAAGGCTCTCGACCAAGCCGATGGCCGAGAGGATCAGCGCATAGGGCAAGATGATCTGCAGCGTCTCGAAGGTCAGGGGCACGACCGGGATGTGAAAGCTTGGCAGGCCACCCTGGATTTCCGCCAGGTCGCCCACGCGGGGTACATCGAGCCCGAAAGCGATTACAATGGTGGCCACGATAGCGATCCCGGCCAGCGGCGCGGGCACCTTGGTTGTCAGGCGTGGCATAACCCAGATGATCGCCATGGTCGCCGCCACGAGCGCAAGCATCAGCACCATGGGCACGCCGGACAGCCATTCACCATCGGCCAGCCCGTGGCCGCCGGAATGCGCTGTGCCGGGCACCTGAAACTGGCTAAGCTGGGCGAGGAAGATCACGATGGCCAGCCCGTTCACAAAGCCCAGCATCACCGGATGTGGCACCAGCCGGATGAACTTGCCCAGGCGAAACACGCCCGCCGCGATCTGGATGACTCCCATCAGGACAACTGTGGCAAAAAGGTATTCGACGCCGTGTGTGGCCACGAGGCTGACCATAACGACGGCCAGCGCACCGGTCGCACCCGAAATCATGCCCGGACGCCCGCCCATCACCGCCGTGATCAGTCCGACGATAAAAGCCGCGTAAAGACCAACCAGCGGATGGACACCCGCCACAAAAGCGAAAGCGACGGCTTCGGGCACCAGGGCCAGCGCCACGGTGAGGCCCGCAAGGATTTCGATCCGCAAGCGGCCGGCGCCAAGATCGGGAAGGACGCCAGCCGCGCTTGGCATGGAAAAACCTGTTGTCATCGCAGCCAAAATGCGCGTCATGGAACCCTCGTGGAAAATTCGCCTGTTATTCCGGCAACTTGTGTCACATTGCCGTTAAGGCACGGTATTCTTGGGTATACTTGTCCGGAGCCATTGCCCGCCGGTCTGGCAAGCCCCTGCCGAACCCGCTAGTTGAAACGGGCGTGGCCAGCAAGCCCGCGCAGCGAAACACCGGTATGCATAGGAGACATGGCATGGCCCAGACGATGATCGGCGTGATCGGCGGATCGGGCGTCTACGAGATAGACGCGCTTGAGGATGCCGCCTGGCAAAAAGTCGAAACGCCTTGGGGCGAACCCTCGGACGAGATTCTGACCGGAACCCTCGACGGTGTCGCCATGGCCTTTCTGCCGCGCCACGGGCGGGGCCATGTGCACTCGCCGACCTCTGTTCCTTACCTTGCCAATATTGATGCCCTAAAGCAGATGGGCGTTACCGATGTCATCAGCGTTTCGGCCTGCGGCAGCTTTCGCGAAGAGCTGGCACCGGGCGATTTCGTAATCGTTGACCAGTTCATCGACCGCACCTTCGCGCGCGAAAAGTCCTTCTTTGGTCCCGGCTGCGTGGCCCATGTGAGCGTCGCATACCCAACCTGCCCGCGCCTTGGCGACGCCTGCGAAACCGCCGCGAAAGAGGCCGGGATCAAGGTGCACCGCGGGGGAACCTACCTGGCCATGGAAGGCTCGCAGTTCTCGACGCTGGCGGAATCTAAGATGTACCGCGAACACTGGGGCGCCGACGTGATCGGTATGACAAATATGCCCGAGGCGAAACTCGCCCGCGAGGCCGAGCTTTGCTACGCCTCGGTCGCCATGATCACCGATTACGACAGCTGGCACCCCGACCACGGCGAGGTGGATGTGTCAGATATCATTAGCACGCTCATGGAAAATGCCCAGAAAGCCCGCGGTCTGATCTCACGCCTGCCAGCCATTCTGGGCCCCGAACGGACGCTCTGCCCCCACGGTTGTGACAGAGCCCTTGAGTACGCGATACTGACAGCGCCCGAGAAACGCGACCCTGCGCTTGTTTCCAAACTAGCAACAGTCGCCGGCCGCATGTTGCAGGCCTGACACAGAGGCCTAGGCGTGCTTTCTGAGAAATTCGCGAATGAAACCGCGAATTTCTCGCGCAGCGCTGGTGTCCAAGTCTTTGCAAAGGCGCACGAATTCGTCGCGCTCTTCTTTGTCGAGTCTCAGGATCAGCTGGCTGTCTTTTTTACTTTTCTTCTTTGCTTCCTTGGCCGACACATTCCGTCCCTTGACTAAATTGCCCATACATCGTATATACAAAGCATAGCAAATGACACGGCAGATGATAGCCGTGCTTTTTGAGGAAAGGAACGGCAAATGACCCTGACGACTGCACAATACTTTCTGATGCGGGACAGGATGGATTGGAACCGTCCGCATTTGAACTGGATTGCC
>JBCDED010000009.1:0-64709 GCA_039179985.1 Pseudomonadota bacterium | reverse complement strand
GCTTTGCATCGGGCACCGCCGCGAGTTCATGTGTATCGTTAAGGCAATGTTGGAAACGGGCATCGTGCCTGATTTCATCGTCGTAGACGGCAAGGAAGGCGGCACCGGTGCCGCGCCGCTTGAGTTTGCCAATCATGTTGGCATGCCGCTGGTGGAAGGCCTGTCCTTTGTCCACAATACACTGAGCGGCGCCGGCCTGCGCGATAAGGTTCGGATCGGCGCGGCGGGCAAGCTGGTGACAGCTTTTGATATCGCGCGATCCTTCGCCCTGGGCGCCGACTGGGTGAATTCGGCCCGTGGGTTCATGTTTTCTGTTGGTTGTATTCAGGCGCAGTCCTGTCATACGAACCAGTGCCCAGTGGGCGTCGCCACGCAAGACCCGCTGCGGCAAAGAGCGCTTGTGGTGCCTGATAAGGCCGAGCGCGTGGCGCGCTTTCACGCAGGCACAATGAAGGCGCTGGCGGAAATGGCCGGGGCGGCGGGGCTGAGCAACCCCAGCGAGTTTCTGCCGCGCCATTTCATGGTCCGCGAGAAGGACAACGAGATGCGCGTGGCGGAAGAGGTGTTTCCCTATCTTCCGGACGGGTTCCTCTTGCGGGAGGAAGAGGACAGATTTGGCTACCTCATGCGGTGGCGCAGGGCGGATGCCCGCGACTTTGCACCCTTTGATTGACCGCGCCACGCTTGCGTGAACCGCACGGGACTTGCATCCCGTGGATACGCCGCCAATGATGCAACCGCAGCACCATGCAAGGGGGAACCATGGCCCGCGTCCTGATCTACTTTGCCCATCCCGGGCAACGCTTCAGCCAGGTGAACGCCTCCATGGCGGAGCACGCCCGACGGGTGGAAGGGATCACGTTCGTCGATCTCTACCGTGAGTACCCGCGTTTCAATATCGACGTGGGAAAAGAGCAGACGCGGCTCACGGAGCATGACATTATTCTCTTTCAGTTCCCGCTCTTCTGGTACTCCACCCCCTCGATCATCAAGGAATGGCAGGACCTGGTTCTCGAACACGGGTTCGCCTATGGACGTGATGGGACCCAGCTGGCCGGAAAATCGGTTATGGCGGCGATTACAGCGGCCGGACCGGAAGACGCCTATACCCCGCAAGGGTACCAGCACTACGACTTGCGAACTTTCCTCCGTCCTCTCGAACAGACCGCGCGGCTGTGCAAGATGACGTTCCTGCCGCCCTACGCGCTCTTTTCGTCCCTGCGCGCCCCAGCCGAGGGCAGCGCGACCCACCACATCGCAGGGTACGTGCGCCTGATCGAAGCGCTACGCGATGACCGGTACGAACCGGGCGACGAAGACCTCGTCAACGCCGACACCCTGCCAATCGTGCAGGGGGCCTGATCATGGATGGGTTTCTCCTCCTGGCCTCGCTCTTTCTGGTGGCTGGAGTCGTCGCGGTTCCCCTGGCCACGCGGTTCGGGCTTGGCTCGGTTCTGGGCTATCTGATCGCCGGGATCCTCCTGAGCCCGATTCTCGCTGCGCTGAACGTCGATGTCATCGCATTGCAGCATTTCGCGGAATTCGGCGTCGTGATGATGCTGTTTCTCGTAGGTTTGGAATTGGAACCCAAGGTTCTTTGGGCCATGCGAGCCAGGCTATTGGGTCTCGGCGGACTGCAAGTTGGCGGCACGGCGGCGGCGGTTATGGCGGTCGCCATGGTCTTTGGCCAGCCCTGGCAGATCGGCCTTGCCATCGGCTTTGTGCTGGCGCTGTCGTCCACGGCCATCGTGCTGCAGACTTTGGACGAAAAGGGCCTGATGAAGAGTGATGGCGGGCAGGCCGGATTTTCAGTGCTGCTGGCACAGGATATCGCCGTGATCCCTATGCTGGCCTTCATCCCGCTTCTCGCGATCCCGGAGCTGGCCGATCTCGGCGCCGACGCTGGTGCCCATGGCCAGGCGGAAGCGACAGCCGATCCGACCCATGGCGGCGGGCAGGGGGATGGTCACGGGAACAGCCATGGGGGTGAGCACGGCGGGGGCCACGGCGACGACCACGGGATGGAACTGAACTTCGTCGAAAGTCTGCCGCCTGCGCTGCGGGCCCTGGTGACCATCGCCGCAATCGCTTTCGTCATCATCGGCGGTAGCCGGCTGACGCGGCCGATATTCCGCTACGTGGCGGGCGCGAAACTGCGCGAGCTTTTCACCGCCACCGCGCTTGCGGGTGTTGTGGTGATTGCGCTCCTGATGACGCTTGTCGGGCTTTCACCCGCGCTCGGCACGTTCCTTGCGGGCGTGGTGCTGGCCAATTCCGAATACCGGCATGAACTTGAAAGCGATATCGGTCCGTTCAAGGGACTGCTGCTGGGCCTTTTCTTTATGACTGTGGGGGCCGGTATCAACTTCGGGCTCCTTGGTTCCCAGATCGGCCCGATCCTGGGCATGACCCTTGGACTGATACTCCTTAAAGGCGCGATCCTCTACGTGCTTGGGGCGATCTTTAAGGTCAACGGTGGCGACCGCTGGCTCTTTGCGGTCAGCCTTGCACAGGCGGGCGAATTCGGTTTTGTGCTTTTGTCCTTCACCGTGGCCAACAACGTGCTGCCGACGGCCATTGCTGACCAGCTCTTGCTTGTGGTGGCCCTTTCGATGCTCTTCACGCCGCTGCTCTTTATCCTCTACGACCGGGTTGTTGCCCCGCGTTTCGTCGAAGAGCAATCGCGCGAGGCCGACGACATTGACCAC
Organism: Pseudomonadota bacterium; assembly: GCA_039179985.1. Taxonomy (GTDB): domain Bacteria; phylum Pseudomonadota; class Alphaproteobacteria; order Rhodobacterales; family Rhodobacteraceae; genus JBCCMQ01. The sequence goes on along the minus strand of JBCDED010000009.1, from coordinate 62,001 downwards.
GAGGCGCCCGTCATCATTGCCGGCCATGGCCGTGTTGGCGGGATCGTCAACCGTATCCTGCGCGGCGCGGGGTACGAGACGGTCGTGCTTGACCACAGCTCCGCGCAACTGGAGATCTTGCGCACCTTCGGCTTCCGCGTGTTCTTTGGCGATGCTTCTCGCCCCGATCTTCTGGAAGCGGCCGGGATCGCGAACGCCAGGCTTCTGGTGATCGCCATCGACGACCACGAACAGGCGGTGGAGATCGTTCGCTACGTGACCGAGATGCACCCCGACGTCTACATTGTTGCCCGCGCCCGGGCGCGGCATGACGTCTACGAACTCTACGCGGCGGGCTGCCGGGATATCATCCGCGAGACATTTGACAGCTCGGTGCGCACCGGGCGCTCGGCGCTCGAAGCCCTTGGTATGCACCCCTACGATGCGCAGCGACTCTGCCAGTCCTTTGAACGTCAGGACCGGAAGAACCTGTCCGAGCTTGCGGGCCTCTTCGACATGAACGTCCCTGCCCACCAGAACGCGCCGTATGTTGCGCGGGTGAAGGAGATGGCGGACGAGCAGGCAGAATATATGCAGAGCAAGTCCACGTCTTTCTGGACACGGCACGACCGGGGGTGGGTGCCTCCGACAGTCGACGACGTGAAAGCAGAGTCCGAGGATAACGAGATCGAACAATCATCGGCAGAAAGAGCGGGGGACTAATGGAGCGGTTCAACAGGATTCTCATCACCGGCGCCGCGGGCGCACTTGGCACCCAGCTTCGGCAGGGTCTGGCGCATCTGGCCGACCATGTGCGGATCAACGATCGCGAAACGATGGAGAACGTGCAGCCCCACGAAGAGGCGATCGTTTGTGATCTGGGAGATTTCGACGCGGTTCTGGAGATGACCAAAGACGTCGATGCCATCGTGCATTTCGGCGGCACGCCGGTCGAAAAACCGTTTGAGGAAATTCTGAACAGCTCGATCCGTGGGTCTTACCACATCTACGAAGGCGCGCGCCGCCACGGCGTGCCGCGGATCGTTTACGCCAGTTCGGTACATGCCATCGGATTCCATACGCTCGAAAGCCATATCGACGCGGACAGTCCGACGCGGCCGGATACTCTATACGGGGTATCGAAAGTCTACGTCGAAGCGCTGAGCCGGCTTTACTGGGATAAATGGGGGATCGAGACCCTGTGCCTGAGGATCTTCACCTCGCGCGATGAGCCGCATGACCGCCGGTCTCTTTGGAGCTGGCTCAGCTACCGCGATTGCTGCGGCTACGTTGAGGCAGCGCTGACCGCGCCGCGCGTGGGCCATACCATTGCCTTCGGTATCTCCGACAACCGCGTGAAGCCCGTCGACGACAGCAAGGCGGGGCACATTGGCTTTGTCCCACAGGATTCTACTGAAGGCTTCCGCGTCCAGGTCGAGACGGCAACGCCTGAGCCCGATCCCCACTCCATGGTGACCAAGTTCTACGGCGGTGTTTTCTGCGAATACCCGAACCCCGACGAAGGCACGCCCTAGCGCGACGGTAGCCAGGTGGCAAGCGGCGGAAACATGATCAGTAGTGCCACCAGCACCAGAGAGCAGAGGATAAAGGGGATCGCGCTAACATAGATGTCGCGCATTGTCGTCGATGGCGGGGCCACGCCTTTCATTACGAATAGCAAAAGCCCAAAGGGCGGCGTGGTAAAGCTGATCTCCAGCGCCAGAAGCATGATCAGCCCGAACCAGATCGGATCGAAGCCAAGACTCGTGGCCAGCGGAAAGAAGATCGGCACCGTCAGCAGCATCATGGAGATCTGTTCCATGAACATACCGAGCACCAGAAGCACGCAAAACATGGCCAAGAGCATCAGCGTTGGCGCAAGGTCAAAGCTGGTGGCCCACTTGATCAGCCCCGAAGAGGCGCCGGAGAAGGCCAGAAGCTGGCTGAAGGTCGCTGAACCAAAGACGATCAGATAGGCCATCAGTGTCACCCGCAGCGCGCCGGTGACAGATTTCTTCAACGCCTCCCAGGTGAGACACCGGAACGCGGCGGCCAGGATCAGGACGCCGAGCGCGCCAAAAGCGGCGGCCTCTGACGGCGTAACGATGCCGCCGATCATCATGGCGACGATGATGACCATCACGCCCACCATGGGCACGACATCGCGCAAGACAAGCAAGAGCTTGGCACCGATGCTCTGGCGTTCGACGTCGTACGCCGGTGCGGCGTGTGGGTCGAGTCTCGTCTGCAGCCAGATCGTGGCGATATAGAGCGCGGCAAGGATCAGCCCCGGTATCACGCCTGCGATCAAAAGTCCGCCCACATCGATCTGTGCGAGCGTTGCCAGAAGCACCGCCAGAGCCGAGGGCGGGATGATGATCGCAAGCCCACCGGTGCCTAGGATCGGGCCGATGGACATGTGTTTTTTGTACCCGCGGGCATTCATCTCCGGCACCATCAGGCTGCCCAGGAGCGCCGTTGATCCCATTGATGACCCCGAGAGTGTCGAAAACCCGGTGCCGCCCAGAACGGTCACGTAGCTCAGCCGCCCAGGCAGGCGGCCGAGGAGCCGGTCAATGGCGTTGAACATGCGCCCGCCAAGTCCGGTGTGAAAGAAGATCTCGCCCATCAGGAGGAAAAGAGGAATCGGGACGAGGGCGAATTTCGTTAGTGAGCCAAGCCCATTGTTGAGAAGCTGAACGATGCCACGTTCGCCGCCCATGAAAATCCAGGCGCCGATGATGTTGGCGGCAAGGAACGCGAGGGCAACGGGCATTCCAAGCGCCATCAGCACGACGATGCTGCCGAGTAGCACGGCGAGGGCTTCGAACCATTCCATCAGTCGTGGATACCCGCTTCGCCCGAGTGCATCAGGTCGGGGCCGAAGACGAAACGCGCAAACTCGATGGCCATGATCGAAAAGCAAATCGGGAAGGATATGGTCAGGATCCAGCGGGGAAAAAAGTAGGCGCGCACGTCGTAGTCGTTGCGCTCTACGTTCGTAAGAAAGAGGTCGAGCCCTTTCCAGGCAAGGATTGCCGACACAATAACGCAGGCCAGCGCAACGCCCCGGCTGACGATGGCGCGCAGGTCCTCGGGAAGGGCGGCAGTAACCAGTTCGATGTGGACATGCCCGCGCTTTCGGACAAGCCAGGGCGCGCCCAGCATTGTCATGTAGAGAATGGCGTATTCGGAGGATGTAAAGAGCCAGGCAAAGGGTTGGATGCCCAGGTTCCGCATGGCGACCGACACGATGACCGACACCATGAGCCACACCAGCATCAGCGCCGAGACGAAGGCCATGGAAGAGACGAGGGCGTCATAGGCGCGGATGACAAAGCGCATGGATGGTTCCGGAGGCTTGGGGGCGAAGGGCAGCGGTGCACTGCCCTTCGCGTGTGTCTTAGTCGGCTGCCGGGTCGTAAAAGAGCTCAATCAGGGTGTCGTAGTTCCCTGTGCCACCGGGCTGCTCTTCCATAAGGCCCTTCATGCGCTCCCATGTCTTTTCACGGGCCGCGGCCAGATAGTTTGCCCGCGCTTCGCCTTCCAGTTCGACGGTGGTCATGCCCGCATCGGCCAGCGCGGCCAGTTGCTCGTCTGCAAGGCCGCCGAGTTTCGCCGCCGATGCGGCTTCGTGCTCGATTGCGACTTCCTGCAGGATCGCGCGGGCTTCATCCGAAAGGCTGTTCCACTTTTCTAGGTTCACGATCACGCCGAGGTCGGTGGAAAAGAAGGACGGTTCGATCCGGTAGTTGAGAAACTCGTTCCATTTCAGGTCCACAAGGCCGATCTGGGTCCAGCCAGTTGCGTCCACGACGCCGCGCTGTAGCGCCGCGTAGACCTCGCCTGTCGGCAGGTCGATCACCTGCGCGCCGAGGTAGTCGGTGAAGAAGGCGTTGTAGACGGCGTTACCGCGCAGTTTGATCCCGTCGACCTCAAGATTTCCGTCAGCGTCGAACTCGGGCTCGTTCACCGTCCAGAGGTTGTAGGTGACGTTCGAGTCGAACCAGCCGAGATACTTCAGCCCCATCTTTTCCTGGTGGATCTGGTCGATCAGGTCGAGGCCGCCGTTTGCCCGGGTTTCGACGGCTGTGAGGTTCGAGGCGACCATAGCATCCTTTTCGGGCAAGGCGCCGCCGTAAAACGAGCCGGGCGTGTAGACCATGTCGACAATCCCGTCGCGCACCGCGTCAGGCTGTTGGAACATGCCGATGGCTTCCGGGCCACCGCGCACTTCGATCTGGATCACGCCTTCGCCCCGATCGTTCACCTTGTCGACGAACTCAAGGAAGGACTGCGTGTAGATCAGCGTGGTGGGAAAGGCGTGGACTGCCGTGATGGTTTCTTCGGCCAGCGCTTGCGCGCCCACCAGCGACGAGGCCGCAAAGAGCCCCCCGATAAGCGAGTGTTTCATGTCTTACTCCCGTTGCAGTTCGGCGACGCGTCGCGTCCCCCTCGCTTCTGGCGCCAAAGAGGGTGACGCCGGTCCCTGCCGCCGAGCGGCTTTTGGTTTCACGCGCCCCGGGCAACGACAGCCCATGGGCGACGCACCATGTCGGCCTCGCGGTAAGCGGCGATGGCGCCCTGATGCTTTCCCGTGAGGTCGATGTCGTCCCAACCGTTGATAATCTTGGTGCGCCAGTGATCGTCCAACGCGAAGGCAATCTTCTCTTGTCCCGCGTTCATGTGAGTGGCTGTCAGATCGACGTGGAGTTCGGTTGCGCCAGTCCCGGTCAGCGATAAAAGACTTTCGGCGGCCGCCTCGCTGACCCGCAGGGGGGCCAGGGCGTTGTTAACTGCGTTTGCCGCAAAGATGTCGCCGAAGGACGGTGCGATCACCGCGCGAATGCCGAAATCGACGAGCGCATAAACCGCCGCCTCGCGGCTGGAGCCGACGCCAAAGTCGCGCCGGGCGATCAGGAAGCGCGCGTCCTCGGCATCTGCGGTGTTCAGCGGATGACCGGGGATGGGCCGGCCCTCTTCAAACCTCTGATCGTGCAGCAGAAAGCGCCCGTACCCCTCAGTTCTCGGCGTCGACATGAACCGCGCCGGGATCAGTTGATCCGTGTCGATCCCATGCTGGTCAAGACCGACGGCAGGGCCGCTATGGGTGCGCCAACCGCTCACGCTGCGCGCCCCGTCAGCAAGAACCGCACATCGGTGAGTTCTCCGGTTACGGCCGCGGCGGCCACCATTGCGGGCGACATCAGGTGCGTCCGCGCGCCGGGGCCCTGTCTGCCGCGGAAATTCCGGTTGGTGGTGGAGGCACAACGCTTGCCCGGGGGCACGATATCTCCGTTCATGCCCACACACATGGAGCATCCCGCCTCCACCCAAGTGAGTCCGGCGTCCCTGAAAACGCGGTCCAGACCCTCCTGTTCGGCTACCTGTTTAACTAGCGCGGAGCCGGGGGAAACCAAGCCGGGCACTTTGGCGACCCTGCCAGCCAGAACCGAGGCGGCCTCGCGCAGGTCCTCGATCCGGGCGTTTGTGCAGGACCCGATGAAGACCTGATCGATAGGCGTGCCGGACAGGGGGCGGCCTGCACTGAGGCCCATGTAGTCCAGTGCGCGGGCAATATGATCCCTCCGGTCCGTTGCCGCCCGGTCGGGGTCGGGCACGGTGGCGCCGATGGGCAGGGCATCTTCGGGGCTGGTGCCCCAGGTCACCGTGGGTTCGATCTCGGCAGCGTCAATCGTGACGTCTCGGTCAAAGGCCGCATCGGCATCGCTCGGGAGGTCCGACCAGGCCTCTCGTGCCGCCTCCCAATGCGGCCCGTCGGGCACGAAGGACCGGCCTTCGAGGTAAGCGAATGTGGTGTCGTCGGGCGCGACCATGCCGCAGCGCGCGCCCCCTTCTATCGAAAGATTGCAAAGCGTCAGGCGTCCTTCCATGGACAGCGCGCGGACAGCGGAGCCGGCGTACTCCACTGCGTGCCCCTGCGCACCGCCGGAGCCGAGCCGGGCAATCCAGTGCAGCGCCATATCCTTGGCCGTGATCCCGGGACCGAGCGCGCCGTCAAAGGTCAGCCGCAAGGACCTTGCAGGTTTCTGCCAGATCGTCTGCGTTGCCAGCACATGGGCGACTTCTGTCGCGCCGATGCCAAAGGCAATGGCCCCGAGCGCGCCGTGGGTCGATGTGTGGCTGTCGCCGCAGACCATGGTCAGGCCGGGCAGGGTGAGCCCCTGTTCCGGACCCACCACATGCACTATCCCCTGCCGCGGGTCACGTTGCCCAAAAAACCGGATGCCGTGCCGGGCGCAGTTTTCGCGCAGTGTGGCGATCATGCGCCCGATGGCCTCGGACGCCGGGGTGCCGCGCGTCGGCACGTAGTGGTCGGCAACGCCGGTGGTCAGGCCAGGCTCGGCGACGCGGAGCCCGCGCTCGGCAAGACGGGCGAATGCGTGGTGAGAGCCCTCGTGCACAAGATGCCGGTCGACCCAAAGCAAATCGGCGCCATCCTCGCGCGTGTGGATAACATGGGCGTCCCAGATCTTTTGGTAGAGCGTCCGCGGCGCCGTCATGGCCCGGCCTCAGCGTCTGCGCCGATCACGGGTTCCCATTTGCGCCCGCCGCTGCCGTCCACGCGGCTGAGGGTCATGTCGAGTCGGAAAGTATCGGGCCGGTAAAGCGCCGTCAGATGCTCGACCCCGCGCCCGTCCTGCGCCCGGACGACCCGCGTCAGCATCAAAAGAGCCGAGCCGGCGGCGATTTCAAGCGCTTCCGCCACCTCGGGCGTGGCGAGCGTCGCGGTCACGGACTGGCTGGCGGTGTCGATGCGCACGCCCGAGCGTTCGAGCAGGCGAAAAAGCGGGGCCGTTGCCAGATCCGCCTCGGAATAGTGCCGGGCGATATCGGCGGGCACGAAGGTTGTAAGGTGCGAGAAGGGCCGCCCGCTGACCTCGCGCACGCGCACGGCTCTCTGCACCTCTTCCGCGTCGGCAAGACCAAGGGCTGTGGCGATGGCCTCGGGCGGGATGGCGTAGGTGAAAGACAAAAGCCGCGCCGTGGTGTTCTGGCCCATATCCGCCACCTGGGGCATCAGTGTCGCGATATCGCCAGGCAGCGTGGCGGCTTCGGCGCTACCGGTCACTCGGCTGCCCGAGCCCACGCGCTTTTCAATGAGCCCGTCGCTTTCCAGCGCATCGAGCGCGCGGCGCACAGTCACGCGGCTGACGGCGTATTCCGTGCAAAGCCTTTGTTCGCTGGGCAGCGTCTGACCCGGACGGTGAAGGCCGTTCACGATTTCATCGCGCAACAACAAGTACACACGCCGGGCTTTTCCGCCCTCCGGTAGCGTCTGTTCCTGCAGTGCTGACATCGCGTCTCCCCACACTAAGTTACGGCTTGCTAGCAGCGGTCTGGTGCAAAATCAAGAAATCTGTTCTATAGATCAGACAGATTTATGTCTTTACAGGGCGTATTTCTGTATTATTGATATGCGCACTTTTGGGGAGGATACGTTTGACGCTGGCAAAGAACACCGATCCGTCGACTGGTTCATCCGAGCATCCGGGCGGGTCCGTCCATGTTGTCCGGCGGTTTCTAGTGGCACTTGAAGCTCGCGATTTGCCAACGGCTTCGACCTTACTTGCTGCCGGGGCCGAGATGACCTTCCCTGGCGGTGCGTGCTTTCATCGCCTCCACGATCTTATCACCTGGGCCGCGCCGCGCTATCGCCGGGTGGCCAAATCCTTCGACGGTTTCGATCTGGTGCCGGGCGCCGGCGAGGAGGTTGTTTACAGCCGCGGGACGCTCAGTGGCGCCTGGCCGGACGGCACGCCCTTCGACGGCATTCGCTTTATCGACCGCTTTGTGGTGCGCGACGGGCAAATCCACCGGCAGGACGTCTGGAACGATCTTGCGGAGGTGAAACATGCCCGAGATTGACGGCGTCACCCTTGCCGTCCTCGCGGGCCGGATGGAGCAGATCGCCGACGAAATGGACGCGGTGCTGTTTCGCAGCGCTTTCAACCCGATCATCGCCGAAGCCCATGATGCCAGCCACGGGCTCTACCATGCCGAGACGGGCGACACGCTGGTGCAGGGCAAATCCGGGTTGCCGATTTTCGTGGGCGTGATGTCTTTTGCTGTGAAGGCCGTGATCGACAAGGCGGCAGCCGATGGCGATCTGGCAGACGGGGACGTCTACATTTTCAACGACGCCCATATCGGCGGCACCCACCTATCGGACATGCGGCTCGTGCGGCCCTACTTTCGCGACGGCGCGGTCTTTTGCTACCTTGCGTCGGTGGGGCACTGGCACGACGTGGGCGGTGCGGTGCCGGGCAACTACAACCCATCTGCCACCGAGGTATTTCAGGAGGCCTTCGTCCTGCCACCCGTCCGGTTGCAGCGCGCCGGCATCATACAGCGCGATATCGTTGACATCCTTATGCGTAACACCCGGCTGCCGCAGTCCGCGCAGGGCGATCTCGACGGCCAGCTGAACGCCCTCGATCTCGGTGTCCGGCGGCTCGACGAGCTGATCGACGAATATGGCACGGACACGGTGAAGGCGGCGCTGACGGCCCTGTCCGACCGTGCCGAAACGCTGATGCGGGCCGAGATCGACGGGCTGCCCGATGGCCGCTGGGAGGCGCAGGATTACCTCGATAACGACGGCATCTCACCGGATGAATTGCCGATCAACGTGGCTTTCGAGGTTGCTGGCGACCGGCTGACGCTGGACTTTACGGGCACCGCACCGGCGACCGCGGGGCCCGTGAACATCGCCCTGCCGACCACCATCGCGGCGACCTACGTGGCAATCAAGCACATCTTCCCTGCGCTGCCCGCAAATGCGGGCGTGATGCGGCCCATTGATATCGTGGTGCCCGAAGGCTCGTTGCTTGCGGCGGAGTTTCCCGCGCCGACTGGAGGCTACACCGAGACCATCCTGCGGATGATCGATGTGATCTTCTCGGCAGCGGCTGCTGCCGCGCCGGACCGTGTGGTGGCGAATGCCTACGGGACTATCAATGCCCTTTCGATCTCCGGGCGTCGCGAAAACGGCCAGCCCTGGGTCATGTTCAGCTTTTACGGGGGCGGTCATGGGGGCTCGCCCGAGTGTGACGGGCTGAACCACGGCAACGCGCCGATCTCCACGGCGACGATTCCGCCTGCGGAGATTCTCGAAGCGGCGTACCCTGTGGCCTTTCGCCAATGGGCTCTTCGGCCCGACAGCGGGGGCGCGGGCGCCCATCGGGGCGGGCTAGGGGCCGTCTACGAGATCGAACTTCTGGAAGAGGACGCGCGGGCGTTTCTGTTCGGAGAAAGGGGCCGGCACGCCCCGAAAGGGGTGTCCGGTGGCAAGGAGGCCGCCAAGAATGCCTTTGCCTTTGAGCAGGACGATGGCAACTGGCACGCACCCCGGCTGGTTTCAAAAGCCGTCGGCATCGAGCTGACGCGCGGCCAACGGGTGCGTCTTGAGACACCCGGCGGCGGAGGCTACGGAGACCCGTCCGAGCGGGCGCCCGAAGCCGTCGCGCGGGACGTCGCGGAAGGTTACCTGACCCCGGACGCGGCAACCGACCTCTACGGCCCGGCCTGGCGGGAGGTGGCGCCATGAGCGGGCCGAAGATGGTCGGCGTCGATGTTGGCGGCACGTTTACGGATGTCTTCGTGCTCGACGAAGCCACGGGCGAGGCGCGCGTGGCGAAAGTACCCACAACCCGGCCTGACCAGTCCGGCGGGTTCTTGTCGGGTATTTGGGAGGCTACGGACGACCTCGCCTCGGTCGGTGCGGTTGTCCATGGTACGACGGCAGGAACCAACGCGCTGTTGGAACGAAAGGGCGCCCGGATCGGGGTGATCACGACGGCGGGTTTCAAGGACGTGCTTGAAATGCGCCGCCGCGACCGCAGGGACACCTGGGGTCTGCGCGGTGATTTCGACCCTGTGGTCAGTCGCGCCCTGCGGCGCGAAGTGCCCGAACGCACGCTGGCCGACGGGACAGTGGAGACCCCCGCCGATCTGGAGGCCGTGCGTAAGGCCGCGCGCGCGCTTGAGGAGGCAGGTTGCACCGCCGTTGCGGTGCTTTTCGTCAACGCCTACGCGAACCCTCGCAATGAACGCGCAGCCCTTGGCGTGCTGCGTGCGGTCTGGCCAAACGCCCATGTCTCTGCATCCCATGAAATCCTACCCGAGATCCGCGAATTTGAGCGCTTTTCAACCACTGCCCTCAACGCCTATCTGCAGCCTGAGGTCGCCGGTTACATCCAAAGGCTCGACGGCGCGCTGAGTAAAGGCGGCTTTGGAGGCGAGTTCCTGATCGTCCAGTCAACCGGCGGGGTGATGGGTGCAGGGACGGCGCAGGCCCGGCCCGTGCGCACGGCGCTCTCGGGTCCAGCAGCGGGCGTGATTGCGGCCGGATACATCGCCGAAACGGCCGGGTTTCCCGACGTAATCACGGGCGATATGGGCGGCACGAGTTTCGACGTTTCGCTGATCGCGGGCGGGCGCACGGTGCTCAGCCCGCAGACCTCCATCGATTTCGGTATGGTGATCCGCCAACCGATGATCGAAATCGCGACCATCGGCGCGGGTGGTGGCTCGATCGCCTGGGTCGATAAGGGCGGGCTCCTTAACATCGGGCCGGAGAGTGCCGGGTCGAACCCGGGGCCGGTGGCCTACGGTCTGGGCAACGACCGGCCCACGGTGACCGACGCCAATGTTGTGCTGGGCCGGATCGACGTGGAAAACCCCATCGGCGGCGCACTTGAATGCCTTGACGAAGGCGCAGCGCGTGCCGCGATCGAAACCCATGTTGGCGTTCCGCTTGGTCTTTCAGCGGTGGCGGCGGCAGAAGCCATTCTGACCGTCGCAAACTCACGCATGGCCGGGGCGATCCGGCTGATCAGCATCGAACGCGGCCATGACCCCAAGCGCTTTGCCTTCATGCCATTCGGTGGGGGCGGCGCGCTCCATGCGGGCGCGATGCTGGCTGAGGTCGGTATCGGCCGGGCGATAGTCCCGCGCTATCCCGGCGTCACCTCGGCCATGGGCTGCGTGATCGCGGATATGCGCCATGACTTCGTGCAAACGATCAACACCCTGGTGGAGGCACTGGATACCGAGGCGCTGATGGGCGTGATCTCGGCGCATCTCGCCGAGGGCAACGCCCTGCTTGACGCCGCCAAGGGTCGGATCGAGGCGCGGAACGTCGAGGTTGCGCTCGACATGGCCTACCTTGGCCAGACGCACACGATTTCGGTGCCGATCCCGGTCACAGTGTGTGAAAAAGGCTTGCACCCGATCGACGCGCCGCAGATCGAGGCGGCCTTTGACGCGGCATATCTGAAGACCTACGGGCGGCTTTTGGCGGGTGGCGCGCGCCGGGTCATCAATCTGCGCACTTCGGTCATCGGTCGCCGGGCCAAGCTGGACCTCAGCGGGCTTGCGCCCACCGGCGATCTCAGCACAGAGGCTGCCTTGAAGGGCCGCCGGCGCGTCCACTTTGCCACCGACTGGCACGACACCCGGATCTACAACCGCCTCAATTTGCCCGTCGGCGCAGAGATCGACGGGCCCGCCATTCTGGAACAACCCGACACGACAATCGTTATCGATCCGGGGCTCATCGGCCGCGTGGACACATTTGGCAACGTCATCCTGTCGAGAAAGGAGCCCGCCACATGAGCGCCCTTCCAGCAACCCGTCCGGCACAGACTGCGCTGCTGACCATCGATCTGCAGAATGATTTTCTGCACGCGGAGGGCGCCTATGGCCGCGCGGGTCAGTCCGCGGCCGCCATCGTGGCGCTTCCAGACCGCGTGAAACCTGTCATTGATGCTCTGCGCGCCGCGGGCGGCACCTACATTTCGGCCCAGTTCACGCTGGTCCCGGGGCCAGATGGCGAACCGCTGATCGCACCGCATCTCAAAACCCTGCGCCCTTTTCTCGGTAAGGGCGATTTCGCCCCCGGTGCCTGGGGGCACGACCTGGTTGACGAGCTTGCACCTGCGGATTTCACCATCGAGAAAGTGGCCTATTCCGCGCTCTATCAAACGCGGCTGGAATACATCCTGCGCGCGCTCGGTATAGAGACGCTGATCATTGGCGGGATCGTCACCAATGGCGGCGTGGCGAGTACCGTGCGCGATGCGCATCTGCGCAATATCGACACCGTGCTTCTCAGCGACGGCTGCGCGGCCTTCCAGCAAGAAGTGCATGACGCCACGCTGCTGTCGCTCGCGTCCGTCACGCCACAACTGACCTGCGTCGAGGCTCAGCACTGGATCGGAGGTGCCACGTGACCCTGCGTGCCCGGCTTTCCGGCGACAAGATCCTCGTGGCGCCCGGCGTCTTCGATGCGCTGACCGCGTCCATCGCCGAGCAGGCCGGGTTCGAGGCGCTTTACCTGTCGGGGGCCGCTGTGGCCTATACGCGGCTTGGCGGGCCTGATATCGGGCTCACTTCCGTGTCCGAGATGGCGGATACGCTGTCTTTGATCCGGGATCGCGTGGGTCTGCCCGTTGTCATCGACGCGGATACCGGTTTTGGCAATGCGTTGAACGCGCAGCGCACCATGCGCAGCTATGAACGCGCGGGCGCTTCAGCCCTGCAGCTTGAGGACCAGACCTCGCCCAAGCGCTGCGGTCATCTGGCCGATAAATCGCTGATCACGGCGGACGAGATGTGCGGCAAGATTCGCGCCATGTGCGATGCCCGCCAGAGCGACGAAACGCTTGTCATTGCCCGCACGGACGCGATCGCTGTGGAAGGTTTTGCGGCGGCCATGGACCGCGCGGACGCCTATGTCGACGCAGGGGCGGACGCGCTTTTCATCGAGGCGCCGCAGTCGCTGGATCAGCTTTCCGCGATCACACAAGCCTTTGGCGGCACAGTCCCGTTGATGGCCAATATGGTCGAAGGCGGCGCCACGCCCATGCGCAGTGCCGCCGACCTCGAAGTGCAAGGGTTTTCGCTGGTGATCTTTCCCGGCGGGATCGTCCGCGCGCTCGCCAAGACGGCGGTGGAGTATTATCAGAGCCTCGCGGCCCATGGATCGAACCGACCCTTCTCGGACAGGATGTACGATTTCCGGGGGCTGAACGGCCTTCTGGGCACCGATGCGGTGCTGGCGCGCGGCAAAACCTATGACACAGGCTGAGGCCGGCATTCTGCCAACTCCCGCGGGTTTCGACGCCGAGGTCGAAACGGTAATCATCGGTGCGGGCGCCTGCGGGCTGGTCGCCGCGCTGGCGGCAGTGCAGGCGGATCAGTCCGTCCTGGTGCTCGAACGCGACGCGGTGCCGGCGGGGTCCACATCTCTCTCAGCAGGGCTGATCCCTGCGGCGGGCACCCGGTTTCAAGGACACGCTGGCATTGCTGACTCGCCCGGCGGTTTCGCGGCGGACATCATGGCCAAGGCGGCGGGTGAGCCTGACGCGGCCATTGTCGCCGCACTGACCGAAGGCGCGGCTCCCGCCATCGAGTGGCTGGCGGACCACCACGGATTGCCCTTCAGCCTTGTGGACGATTTTGACTACCCCGGCCACGGCGCGCGGCGCATGCATGGCCTGCCCACAAGGTCGGGCGCTGAGCTGATCGACGCCCTGCGGGCAGCCTGCGAAAGGGCCGGAGTGGATATACTCTGCGAGCGGACGGTTGCGGACCTTTTTGCGGACGCAGGTCAGCGGGTAACCGGGCTGCGCGCGGTCTTGCCAAACGGTGCCGGTGAAACAGTTGGGTGCCAGCGCCTTATCCTTGCCTGCAACGGGTTCGGCGGAAACGCAGCGAAGGTCAGCACGCATATGCCGGGAATCGACGAGGCTCTTTACTTCGGCCATGCAGGCAATCAGGGCGAAGCCCTGGACTGGGGCCGCGCCCTGGGGGCCGCGACGCGCCATCTGGGCGCCTATCAGGGCCACGGCAATGTGGCGCATCCCCACGGCATCCTGATTACCTGGGCAGTGATCACCGGAGGCGGGTTTCAGGTGAACCGCGACGGCGCACGGTTCTGGAATGAGGCGCAGGGGTATTCCGAAGCGGCGCGCGCAGTTCTGGCTCAGCCGGGCGGCACCGTCTGGAGTATCTTCGACAACCGCATCGCCGCAATTGCCCGCCAGTTCGAGGATTTTCGTCAGGCCGAAGCGCAGAACGCCTTGCTCGCCGCGGCCACTCTTGCGGACCTCGCGGACCAGATCGGTGTATCGGAACGCGCGCTTGAGGCAAGTTTTGCTTCGCGACAAGGTCGGGACAGCTTCGGCCGCGACTGGTCCGACACGCCGGATTTGCAGCCGCCCTACCTGGCGGTGCAGGTCACCGGCGCGCTCTTTCACACTCAAGGCGGGCTCGACATTGACGCCACCGCGCGCGTGAAGCGGGCAGAGGGCGGCGTTTTGCCCAACCTCTTTGCCGCCGGGGGCGCGGCCTGCGGGGTGTCCGGCAGAGGCGATACGGGCTATTTATCTGGCAACGGACTTTTGTCGGCCGTGGTTCTGGGGCGCATTGCGGGATCCCAGGGCGTGGCCAAATAGGGAGACCTGCACATGGCAGACGGACAGAACATCGGCCACGGGCCATCGCTGGGCACCTTCGACTGGACGGACCCGTTTCTTTTGTCTCGGCAGCTGACGGAAGATGAGCGCATGGTGGCCGACAGCGCGGCAGCCTATGCTTCGGACAAGCTTGTGCCGCGGGTTGACGACGCCTATCTCAACGAGGTCGTGGCGCCCGAGGTTTTTGCCGAAATGGGCGAGATGGGCCTGCTTGGCATAACCATCCCGGAAGACTACGGCGGGCTCGGCGCGGGCTATGTCACTTACGGCCTGGTGGCGCGTGAAATCGAACGCGTGGACTCAGGCTACCGTTCGATGATGAGCGTTCAGTCCAGCCTCGTGATGTATCCCATCCATGCCTACGGAACGGATGCGCAACGCCAGAAGTACCTGCCAGGGCTGGCAGGCGGCACGCTGATCGGCTGCTTCGGTCTTACCGAACCTGATGCCGGTTCCGATCCTGCCGGTATGAAGACCACCGCCCGCAGGACAGAGGGCGGCTATGTCATCAACGGCGCGAAGATGTGGATCTCGAACAGTCCGATTGCCGATGTCTTCGTGATCTGGGCGAAATCCGAGGCCCATGGCGGCAAGATCCGCGGTTTCGTGCTTGAAAAAGGAATGGCGGGCCTTTCGGCCCCCAAGATCGGTGGCAAGCTCAGCCTGCGCGCCAGCGTGACGGGCGAGATCGTCATGGACAATGTCGAGGTTGGAGAAGACGCGCTCTTGCCGGGTGTCGAAGGTCTCAAAGGGCCCTTCGGCTGCCTGAACCGTGCACGCTACGGTATCGCCTGGGGCGTGATGGGCGCGGCAGAGGCCTGCTGGCACCGCGCCCGGCAATACGGGCTTGACCGGACGCAATTCGGCAAGCCTCTGGCGCAGACGCAGCTTTATCAAAAGAAGCTGGCAGATATGCAGACAGAGATCACCCTTGGCCTTCAGGCGGCACTCCGGGTGGGGCGCATGATGGACGAAGGCGACGCCGCGCCCGAGGCGATCAGCCTGATCAAGCGCAACAACTGCGGCAAAGCCCTCGACATTGCGCGCATGGCGCGGGACATGCACGGAGGCAACGGGATCATGGCAGAGTATCAGGTCATGCGCCACGCCCAGAACCTTGAAACGGTGAACACCTACGAAGGCACCCACGATGTCCACGCACTGATCCTTGGCCGCGCGCAGACGGGTCTGCAGGCGTTCTTTTGACCCAAGCGGGCGTGTCGCCGTGAATATCCTCGTCATCGGCGCCACAAAGGGCATAGGTCTGCGGACCTGCGAGGCGGCGCTGGTGCGCGGCCACAGCGTTCGCGCTTTTTCTCGCAGTGCGGCTTCGATCGGCATCAGTGACGAGCGCCTGGACCCATTTGCCGGGGACGCGCTGAACCCCGACGACATCGCCCGCGCGCTTGCCGGTATGGACGCCGTGATTGTTACCTTGGGCGTTCGCGAGCGTCTGTCGATGCTATGGCAGACCGAGACCCTCTTCTCGGCATCCGCGGAGGTTCTGTTGCCAGCAATGGCCGTCGCAGGGGTGAACCGGCTCTTGGTCGTGACAGGCTTCGGCGCGGGCGAGAGCAAAGCGGCGATGAGCTGGCCGGAACGCGCGGGCCACGGGTTCATTCTGGGAAAACCCTACGCGGACAAGGACCGTCAAGAAGCGCTGGTGCGGGCGTCGGATCTCGACTGGACGCTTGTGCGCCCGGTCATCCTGACAAATGCAAAAAAGGTGGGCGCCTACCGCACCCTGACCGACCCCAAGGATTGGCGGAACGGACTTATTTCGCGGGCCGAGGTCGCGGACTATCTCGTGCGTGCCGCAGAAGACGGCAGGCATGTTCATCAGGCGGTCGTGCTGGCGCGGTAAAGGACCGGGCAAGGATGCCACAGTCGGGAAAACTCCCTGGGGGACTCTGGACAACCCGCAGCACTCACCACGAAGTTGAGTGACGGGGGCGCTCTAGGGCTGAATCGATATGGCGGATGAAACGGCTGCGCTTCACTGGGGCGTGGCGCCTGCTCAGGCTCGGGTGCTATGCGTCTTTCTGCATGGCCGCGGTCAGATACCCGAAGACATAACCCAGACAATCATCGGCAGGTTGCGCGTGGATGATGTGCATTACGTTCTGCCGCGCGCCGAAGGCAAATCCTGGTACAAGGCCAGCGCGGTCGACGATCTGTCTGACCTCACCGCCGCCCAAGTGTCGGCCGCCCTCGCGCAGATCAGATCGGACGCTTTGGAAGCGATTGAGGCCGGCGCCCCCGCCCGCGGGCTGATCGTGGCGGGATTTAGTCAGGGTGCCTGCATGGCCCTTGAGGCGGTCTTGCAGCAGGCGCTTGTTGCTAAGGCACTTGCGGTCCTGACCGGGTGCCGGGTGGGCGACGGAAGCGCGCCAGTACCAACGGCTGCCCTTCTGGGCCTGTCGGCCTACCTGTCCTGCGGTGATGTGGATGAATGGATTCCCCTCGACAGCGCGGCGCGCACGCAGGTCGCGCTTTCTGCGGCAGGCGCCCGTGTACGCAGCGATATCTTCCCGGGACGGGCACACGGGGTCTCGGACACCGAGATACGGGTGCTTGAGGAGATGATCGGTGCGGTCGCGGAAGGTCGGGCGCCGTTCGAGACGGCGGCAGCGCGCTCCATCGGTTGAAAACTTCGCGGCTTGCCGCCATGAAGGTTGGCAGGATAAAGGCGTCGACTGGGAGGATCGCGCACGGCGATGCTGGAGGTTTCCCACAACCCCGGGCTTGTTATTCTTTCGCTCGCTGTGTCGCTCTTGGCGGCGTTTACAGGGTTGTCTCTGACCAAGGGCGCGCAAGCTATGGCTCCGGGGAGGCGCAAGGTTGTCGTCGGGGCAGCGGCGGTGGCTTTGGGCGGGGGCATCTGGGCCATGCACTTTGTGGCCATGCTCGGGCTGCGACTACCGATCTTTTTCTACTACGACCCCCTAGTCACGCTGATTTCGGCGCTCGTGGCGATCCTTGTCGCGGGCACGGCGCTGTTGATCCTGCACTTTGCGCCCCGCAACCGGCTGAACCTGACCCTGGCGGGCGCCATACTTGGCCTTGGGATTGCGCTGATGCATTACATCGGCATGTCCGGCATGGAGCTATGCAGGCCGGTCTACACGTTGACGGGGATCGCCGAGGCTGTGGCCGCCTCGCTGGTTCTGGGCATAGCTGCCGTCCATTTATCCTATGGCAGCCGCCGGCATCTCAACATTCTGCTCGGTACGCTTTGCTTTGGGGTGGCGGTGTTTGCCGTCCATTTTATCGCCATGTCGGGTACGGGGTTTGTCGCCATGCCCGGCGCCGGGGCAACGGGACCGCAGATAGACAACGATAGCCTGGCGCTGATCGTGACACTTGTCAGCTTCGTGATTTGCGGGGCCTTTCTGTTGTCGGCCTCGACGTTTTTTGGGCAGCTGCCAGAACATACCGGAGAGGCGGAAGAAGTGCCTGCGCCCGAGCAATCCCCCGAGGCTGCACCAGCCCCCGACAGCGTTCTGATCCCCTACGAACGCAGCGGGCAGACAGGCTTTGTTCCGGCCGAGCAGGTGGCGGCGATCCGGGCCGAGGGGCACTACACCTTTCTCTACACGGCAACCGACAGGCACTTTTGCACCTGGTCGATCAGTCGCGCGCGGGAACGCCTGCCGGAAACCACCTTCATCCAGACGCACCGCAGCTATCTGATCAACCCTTCTTTCGTCACCGGCTTTGAGCGGCGGAAGGACAATGGCGTCTGTCTTTTTGAGAACACGCCCGCGCTTGGTAAGGTGCCTGTCAGCCGGGGGCGGCTTCAGGCCGTCCGCGAGGCGCTCGGTCTCTGATCGCAACTGGTGCGCGCCATTCGCATTTCGTGCAGCGACCCACGTATTTCATGCGTTTTGACCGGCTCGTGGCATGCATTCGTATACCTTTTCGATCACGCCCGACGCGCGGAGACACGCGCGCCTGGCGGACATAGGCCAGCGATCTAGGGAGGAGCCAGCCATATGATACCCGGCGGTTTTGACTACCACCGGCCCGCGAGCGTTGATGCAGCGCTCAGCGTGCTTTCCGAATACGGTGATGATGCAAGGGTAATCGCGGGCGGTCACAGCCTGATCCCGATGATGAAACTGCGCATGGCGGATGTGGCGCACCTGGTCGACCTGCAGGACATCGACAGCCTCAAGGGCATTTCCATCGGCGGTGGCCGCGTGACCATAGGCGCCATGACCACCCAGCATGAGATCATCGAAAGCGACGCGCTGGCCTCTGCGGCGCCTATCCTGCGGGAGGCGGCACTGCAGATTGCCGACCCTCAAGTGCGCTATGTGGGTACCATTGGCGGCAACGTCGCCAACGGCGACCCGGGCAATGACATGCCGGGGCTATGCCAGGCGCTTGACGCGAGTTTTCATCTCACCGGTCCGGACGGATCCCGCGAAGTTGCCGCGCGCGCATTCTACGAAGCGGCCTATATGACCGCGCGCGCAGACGAGGAAATTCTTACGGCGATCTCCTTTGATGCGACCACTGGCGGCTATGCCTATGAAAAGCAAAAACGCAAGATCGGCGACTACGCCACAGCGGCCTCCGCAGTCCTGATCACGAAAGATGGCGGCTCGGTTGCATCGGCCTCGGTTGCCATGACCAACCTGGCCGACACACCGATCTTCTCAGATGCGGCCGGCGCAGCTCTGGTCGGGACGTCTTGCGGGCCTGAGGATATCGCCAATGCCGTTGCGCTTGCCGTGGCTGACATTGATCCCGCCGAGGACAACCGCGGTCCCGTCGAATTCAAACGCCACGTTGCAGGCGTCATGCTGACCCGCGCCATCGAGCGCGCCTGGTCGCGCGCCTGAGGAAGAGACCCATGACAATGAACATCAAACTGACTGTGAACGGCGCCGAGCACGACGTGGAATGCGAAGGCCGCGAGCTTTTGATCCATGTTCTGCGCGAAAAGCTGAACATCACCGGCCCCCACATCGGCTGCGAGACCTCCCATTGCGGTGCCTGCACCGTGGATATGGACGGCAAATCGGTGAAGGCCTGCACTGTCTTCGCCGCTCAGGCTGACGGCGCAGAGCTGACGACCATCGAAGGCATGGCCGGACCCGACGGCTTGCATGTGTTGCAGGAAATGTTCCGCGAACACCACGGGCTGCAGTGCGGCTACTGCACGCCGGGTATGATCACCCGGGCCTACCGCTTTTTGCAGGAAAACCCGACGCCTACGGAAGAAGAGGTGCGTTTTGGCATGTCCGGCAACCTGTGCCGCTGCACCGGATATCAGAACATCGTCAAATCGATCATGGCTGCGGCTGACGTCATGAATGCCCAGAAGGAGGCCGCAGAATGAACGACATGACGCCGACCCCCGAAGAACGCAAAGCCAACCTCAAAGGTCTTGGCTCGTCCCGGAAGCGCGTGGAAGACGTCCGCTTTACCCAGGGCAAAGGCAATTATGTCGATGATATCAAGATGCCGGGGATGCTCTTTGGCGACTTTGTGCGCTCTCCCTATGCCCATGCGCGCGTGAAGTCGGTGAACATCGAAAAGGCCATGGCACTGCCGGGCGTGCACGCGGTTCTGCTGGCCAAGGATCTCGAACCGCTCAGTCTGCATTGGATGCCGACGCTCGCGGGCGACAAGCAGATGGTACTGGCCGATGGCAAGGTTCTGTTTCAGGGGCAAGAGGTTGCCTTTGTCGTGGCAGACGACCGCTACATTGCCGCCGATGCGATCGAGCTTGTTGAGGTCGAGTACGAAGAACTGCCGGTGATCACGGATCCCTTCAAGGCGCTCGAACCGGATGCCGCTGTCCTGCGCGAGGATCTGGAGCCCGGTGCGGATGGCGCCCATGGCCCGCGCAAGCACCACAACCACATCTTCCTCTGGGAAGAGGGCGATGAGGCCGCCACGAACGAGGCCATCGGCGCGGCAGAAGTCGTGGCCGAGGAAATGGTTTACTACCACCGCACACATCCCTGCCCACTGGAAACCTGCGGATGCGTGGCCTCGATGGACAAGATCAACGGCAAGCTCACCGTCTACGGCACCTTCCAGGCGCCGCATGTGGTTCGCACTGTGGCCTCGCTGCTGTCCGGCATAGAAGAGCACAATATCCGCGTGGTCAGCCCCGATATCGGCGGCGGCTTCGGCAACAAAGTGGGGGTCTACCCCGGCTATGTCTGCGCCATCGTTGCTACCATTGTGACCGGCGTGCCTGTGAAATGGGTCGAAGGCCGGATGGACAACCTGATGGCCACCGCCTTTGCTCGCGACTATTGGATGAAGGGCCGGATCAGCGCCACGAAAGACGGCAAGATTACGGGGCTCCATTGCCATGTCACCGCCGATCACGGCGCGTTTGACGCTTGCGCGGATCCGACAAAGTTCCCTGCCGGGTTCTTCCATATCTGCACAGGCTCTTACGATATTCCCGTGGCCTATGTGGGCGTCGACGGTGTCTACACCAACAAGGCGCCTGGCGGGGTTGCATACCGGTGTTCCTTTCGGGTGACCGAGGCGGCCTATTTCATCGAGCGGATGATCGAAGTTCTGGCCATGGAACTGGGCATGGACGCGGCCGAACTACGGGCCAAGAACTTCATTAAGAAAGAGCAGTTTCCCTATACCAGCGCACTGGGCTGGGAATACGACTCAGGCGACTACCACACCGCCTGGGACAAGGCGCTGAAGGCCGTCGACTATGACGGGCTGCGCGCCGAACAGGCACAACGTCTCGAAGATTTCAAGGCCGGCAAGACCCGCAAGCTCATGGGGATCGGCCTGACGCATTTCACCGAGATCGTGGGCGCGGGTCCCGTGAAGAACTGCGACATCCTCGGGATGGGCATGTTCGATAGCTGCGAGATCCGAATTCATCCCACGGGGTCGGCCATCGCGCGGCTGGGTACGATCAGCCAAGGTCAGGGGCATGCCACCACATTTGCCCAGATCCTGGCCTCGGAAATCGGTCTTCCCGCCGACAGCATCACCGTGGAGGAGGGCGACACGGACACCGCTCCCTACGGCCTTGGGACATACGGGTCGCGGTCGACCCCTGTCGCCGGTGCGGCCACCGCGATGGCCGGCCGCAAGATCCGCGCCAAGGGGCAGATGATCGCGGCCTACCTGCTGGAAGTCCATGACGACGACGTGGAGTGGGACATCGACCGCTTCGTGGTGAAGGGGGCGCCCGAACGGTTCAAGACGATGAAGGATATCGCCTATGCCGCCTACCACCAGCCCATTCCGGGAGTCGAACCGGGTCTCGAAGCGGTCAGCTACTACGACCCACCCAACATGACCTATCCCTTCGGCGCCTATGTCTGCGTGATGGACGTGGATGTGGACACCGGCACCTGCGATATCCGCCAGTTTTACGCGCTCGACGACTGCGGAACGCGCATCAACCCGATGGTGATCGAAGGGCAGGTGCACGGCGGTCTGACGGAGGCGCTGGCCATCGCAATGGGGCAGGAGATTGCCTATGACGATCTTGGCAACTTGAAGACCGCAACGTTGATGGATTTCTTCCTGCCCACGGCATGGGAGACGCCGAACTACACCACCGATCACACCGAAACGCCGAGCCCGCACCATCCCATCGGGGCGAAGGGCGTCGGCGAAAGCCCGAACGTGGGCGGCGTGCCGGCCTTCTCAAATGCAGTGCACGACGCTTTCCGGACCTTCGGTCTGCGGCAAGCGCATATGCCCCACGACCATTGGCGCATCTGGAAGATCGCCAAGGACCTCGGGCTTCACGGCTAAAACAGGGAGGGCGGGGACACCCGCCCTGCATCTATGAGCAACTGGGAAGACCTCGCAGACGGCATGGCGGGCCAAGGCTATGTGGCTTCGCCCGACCTTGCCATGGCGCTGCATCTGGCGCTGAC
The DNA here is from genome assembly GCA_039179985.1 of Pseudomonadota bacterium. Classification (GTDB taxonomy): domain Bacteria; phylum Pseudomonadota; class Alphaproteobacteria; order Rhodobacterales; family Rhodobacteraceae; genus JBCCMQ01. The sequence continues at coordinate 39,626 of JBCDED010000009.1, read as the reverse complement.
GCTGGGGCGGCCGATCCTTCTGGAAGGCGCGGCGGGGGTCGGCAAGACCGAAGTTGCGCGCACCATTGCGGCCGTGCGTAACACACGGCTCATACGTCTGCAGTGCTACGAGGGGCTCGACGCGGCTCACGCGATTTACGAGTGGAACTACCAGCGCCAGCTTTTGGCAATCCGCGCGGCGGCGGAGGGTGGCGAAACAGGTGCGGCCGTCGAGCGGCGCATCTTCTCGGAAGACTATCTGCTCGAACGCCCGCTCTTGCAGGCGATCCGCCAGGATACGCCGCCGGTCCTGCTGATTGACGAGATTGATAGGGCAGATGAGGAATTCGAAGCCTACCTTCTTGAGGTGCTGTCGGACTTCCAGATCACGGTACCCGAGCTTGGCACGCTCTCGGCCAAATCCCGGCCCATCGTGATCCTCACCGCCAATGGCGCGCGGGATTTGTCCGATGCGCTTCGGCGCCGCTGTCTTTACGCCTATGTCGATTACCCGGACCGGCAGACCGAACTGCGGATTCTGGCTGCCCGCTGCCCGGGTCTGGAAGAGCGGCTGATGGGCCAGATCGTGGGGTTTGTGCAGAGCCTTCGAAAAGAGCCTTTGGAGAAAGTTCCGGGCATTGCCGAGACACTGGATTTCGCGGCGGCGCTGGCCGGGCTCGGGGTGAACGACCTGACCGACGATCCAGAGGTCCTGCAGGCCACCATGGCGACGCTTCTGAAAACGGCGACCGACCGTGCCAATGTGACGACCGAGATCACCGAGCGTCTTGCCGGGAGGGCAGCATGAGCCGCGTCACCCGCTTTGCCGCGCGCGATCCCGGCGCGGCGGCCCGGGTTGCGGGCTTCATGGCGCATCTTCGCGAAAACGGTCTCAAACTTGGTGTGGCTGAGACAGAGCTTGCTTTGGAGGCGCTCGGCGCCCTCGAAGCGCCAACGCCGGATGCTGCCGGGGCCGCCTTGAAGGCCGTCTGCACAGGGTGCGCGGATGACTATGGGAATTTCGATGCGCTCTTTAACGCCTATTGGCGCGACGCGGGCCGCGTACGGCAAAAAATCGTGCCTACCAGCGACAGCACACCCCGCCAGCACATGCGCTCCACCCGTCAGGCGCGGGCCATGGCCGAAGGTGGCGCCGGGGACCGACACAGCCCTGACGGCGACGGTGAGGGTGATGCGGCGGCGGACGGCGAGGGCCGTCTGATCGCCAGTACAGCCGCCAACCTCATGAAAAAAGATTTGCGCGACCTGGTCAGCCCGGAGGACATCCGCGAGGCCGAACGCATCGCGCGCCGTCTTGGGGCCGCATTGCGCGACCGCCGCTCGCGCCGCCGCATTGCCGCGCGAAAAGGGATGACGCTCGATTTCCGGCGCATCGTGCGCAAAAGCCTTGCGACCGGGGGCGAGCCCCTGGCCTTGCCCAAACGCCAGCGCCCGAACCGCGACATGCGGATCGTGGCGCTCTGCGATGTGTCGGGGTCGATGACCGCCTATGCCCGGCCCTTCCTCGCCTTTCTTGCGGGGCTCTTGCGCGCGGATCAGACGGCGGACGCCTATCTCTTTCACACGCGCCTTGTGCGGATCACCGAAGCGCTGCGCGATGAGGACCCCTTGCGCGCGCTAAACCGTCTGACGCTTTTGGCAGACGGGTTTGGCGGCGGTACGAAAGCAGGCCGCGCGCTCGATCAGTTCGCGCGCACCTATGCGCGCCGCTTTGTCACCGGTCGGACGGTGGTCGTTATCCTGTCCGATGGCTACGACGCCGATCCGCCCGAATATCTGGGCACGGCAGTGGAGGCGATCAAACGGCGCGGCTGCCGGATCGTCTGGCTGAACCCGTTAAAGGGGTGGCGCGATTACGCGCCGGTGGCCGGAGGTATGGCGGCGGCCCTGCCCCACATCGATCTATTCGCGGCCGCAAATACGCTGGAGGCGCTCGCCGGTCTGGAAGGGGAGTTCGGGTGCCTGTGAGTTATCACGCCGACCAATCGACGATCGAGGCCCGCGCTGCGGAGCTACGTGAAGCCAGGGTGCCCTATGCGGTGGCGACCATCGTGCGCACTGTGTCGTCCACGGCGGCGAAACCCGGCGACAAGGCGATCATCCTTGCCGACGGGTCCCTGGCCGAGGGGTTTCTGGGCGGCGGATGCGTGAAAGGTGCTGTTGGCAAGGCAGCGGTGGACGCGCTTGCAGACGGTGCGCCTACCTTCATTTCCCTGCGCCCCGAGGAGGTGTTGGCCGCAGAGGGTATCGAGGCCGGGGCCGAGCGCGACGGTGTGCGGTTTGCGCGGAACGGCTGCCCGTCCAAGGGATCGGTGGATATCTTCGTGGAACCGGTTCTGCCGAAACCCGAACTGATCATCTGCGGGCAGGGGCCTGTGGCGCTGGCGCTGGCCCGACTTGCGGCCGGATTTGGCTTTGGCCGGCGGCTGGCGGCAAAGGGGCTGGCGCCAGAGACAACCTCTGGGGCTGCCGAGCATCTGTCCGAAGGCTTTGACTGGCCCGAGACAAACGGCGAACGTTTCATCGTGGTGGCGACGCAGGGCGCAGGCGATCTTGCAGCCCTTAGCGCGGCACTGACAGGGCCCGCTGACTACGTTTCTTTCGTGGGTAGCCGCCGGAAATTTGCCGCGTTGGCTGAAAAGCTGGCGGCGGATTTTCCGGCAAAGGCGGTCGCTTCGGTCAAGGCGCCCGCCGGGCTCGACATTTCGGCCATCACGCCCGACGAGATCGCCTTGTCCATTCTGGCCGAGATCACGCAAGCGCGCCGAAGCGCCCGTCGCGGTGCCGCGGAATGAAAGCGCGTGTATTTTCTCTCTTGCGTCCGCTGCGCCGAATGATCACTTGGTGCATGCCAAAACTGTCTGCCGAGCAGGCCAAGGTGCTGACCAGCATGAAATTCCCCTGCTGCTAAGAAGGACCCGACCGATGGAACTGAAAGAAGACATCCAGATCAACGCACCGCAGGACGTCGTCTACGCGGCACTGAACGATCCCGAGGTCCTGAAACAGTGCATTCCTGGCTGTGAAGAACTTGAAAAGGTTTCGGACACCGAATTGACCGCCAAGGTCGTGCTCAAGGTGGGTCCGGTAAAAGCCAAGTTCGGCGGCCACGTGACGCTGGACCAGAGCGGAGCGCCGGACAGTTTTTCTCTTTCGGGCGAAGGCAGTGGGGGTGCCGCGGGCTTTGCGAAGGGCGGTGCCGATGTGACGTTGACGCCCAATGACGAAGGCACGCTCCTCAGCTATACAGCAAAGGCGGATATCGGTGGCAAGCTGGCGCAACTCGGCAGCCGCCTTATCCAGGGAACCGCCAAGAAGCTGGCGGCGAAATTCTTCGATCAGTTCCGCGATGTGGTGGAAGAAAGCCACGCGGCCTGAAGTCCCCTACTGTCGCAGGTGGAATGACAATGCCCAAGGACACCGCACGCCCAGACAGATCGCTTGAGACGCGGTATCTGGAGCATGCGCGCGATCTCGTCGGTTTTGTGATCGATGAACGCGCCGCCGGTCGGCCCGCGGCCTTGCTGGTGGTCACCGATACGGTCGGCGGGGCCCTGCGGGCGGTCGGCAGCCTTGTGGCCGTCACCGACGACGGGCTCATGGCGGGATATGTGTCCAACGGCTGCGTGGACGCCGATGTGGTGCTGCAGGCGCAGATGGCGTTGGAAGCGGGTGTGCCCCGGTCGATCCGTTACGGACAGGGCTCGCCCTTCGTCGATATCGCCTTGCCCTGCGGCGGCGCGATTGAACTCCTGGTTCTACCAAATCCCGATGAGCGCGTTCTGGCCGAAGCGCTCGCCGAACTCGACGCGCGGCGCCCGGTAACCCTGTCGGTCAATCGCTCTTCGGGGGATCTGGCCGTTTGTAATGCTGCGCCCGACGCGGTGCCGAACGACGTTTTCATCTTCACCGCGACGCCCAAACCGCGGATGCGACTGGCAGGACGGGGGGCCGTGCTCATGTCGACGGCCCGGCTTGGCATGGCATCGGGGTTCGAGGTGATCGTCGCCTCGCCCGACCTGGAAGAAGTGGGTGCGCTGGCCGCCGAGGGCGCGGTTGCCGCACACCATCTGACATCACTCGATACACCGCCCGGTGTCGCGGACGATCCGTGGACGGCGTTCCTGTTGCTCTTCCACGATCACGAGTGGGAGGCGGCCATGCTGGCGCAGGCGCTGGACGGCCCGGCCTTTTTCATTGGCGCTATGGGCAGCAAGCGGACCCATCAGGCGCGGCTCCTTGGCCTGGAGGTCGAGGGCCGGACGCCCGACGAAATCGCCCGCGTCATCGGTCCCTTGGGGCTGATCCGGTCGCTTCGGGATGCACAGCTGATCGCTGTGTCAGCGATCGCACAGGTGGTCGATGCCCTGCCGGGACCGGCCACCTGAAAGGCGTCAGGTGCCGTTGAGGCGCCCGCGCATTGCTGCGATCTCTTCCATCATCACGCCATGTCCGGCGCCGGGGAAGATCTGAGCCTCGACGTCAGCGCCGAGTGCCGCAAAGGCTGCGGCGCTGTCCTGCACCCGTTTCAGCGGGATGTGTGGATCTTTTTCGTGGCAGCCGAGGTAGACCGGCAGGCCCGACAGGTCCGTGTCATAGTCGAACGTCTTGTCGGCGAACCCATACAGCTCTTCGAGCGGCCGGGTGCCGGCATCGGCCGTCCCTACGAGGCCGCCTGACAGACCAAAGACGCTGTGCAATCCCGTTCCCTTGCGGACCGCATACTCCAGCGCAAGGCAGGCCCCCTGGCTAAAGCCCATGATGGCGATCCTGTCTCGCGTCAGGCCATCTGCCAGAAGGTTCTCCACGGCGGCGCCCACGGCCTGAAAGCCGGCACCCACAAAGGGCTCCATTTCGGCCGTCGGGGCCAGAAAGCTTGTGGGCCACCAGCTGGACCCGGGCGCCTCGGGTGCGGCGGCCGCGATGTCCGGAAGGCCCAAGTGGCCGAGGAGATCAAGGATAGCGGTGGCCGAGCTGCCGCGCCCGTGGACCAACACTATGCCCAGACGGGCCGCGTTGCCGGGGCCCGCCCTTTTGATCGCTGTCTGCGCTGTCATGCTTGCACCTTCAACTCTGGCAGGACGGCTTCGATCCGATCGCGCATAGGTTCGTACTGCGGCGGCAACTTCAATTCCCTGCCCATTGTCTCTGCCGGTTCGTCGGTGGCAAAGCCCGGCGGATCCGTTGCGATCTCGAAGAGAACGCCGCCCGGTTCACGGAAGTAGATGGCGTTGAAGTACTGCCGATCAATAACCGGTGTTACCGCATGACCGGCCTTGAGAAGGCGGTCCCGCCATTCCAGCTGTTCCTCGTCGGACTTGGCCCGGAATGCCACATGGTGGATGCTGCCCGCACCCTGGCGGCCGATGGACGGCGCGTCCGAGCGGATCAGATCTACGATCGTGCCGTGGGCCTCGCCCGGGACGGCAAAGCGCAGCCGTTCCTGTCCGCCGATGGTCTCGTGACCGACCTCGTCGTAGCCGAAGATGTCCTTCAGAAGCTGTGCCGTCGGGTCAACGTCGTTTTCCCACAGGGTCACCGAGTGGAAACCGCCGATATCAGTATCGCCGACAATCTTGGACGAGATGAACTCCACCGGCGCACCGTCTGGGTCGCGCAGTACGATCACCGGGTCGCCAAAGCGCTCGGTCGGTCCTTCGAAATCAATGGCATCCTCGGCAAACCGACCCATGACATCGTCAAACCGTGCTTCGGGCACACTGTAAGCATAGGCCGAGGCCATGCCGGGGCCGGCACGTCCGGGGCCCGCGTCCACGAAGGGAAAGAAGGTCAGAATCGTCCCTGGACTGGCATTCTGGTCACCATAGTAAAGGTGGTAGGTGCCGGGGTCGTCGAAGTTGACGGTTTTCTTCACCAAACGCTGTCCGGCGACCTGCGAAAAGAAATCCACATTCGCTTGGGGTGGGCCGGAAATAGCGGTGACGTGGTGCAAACCTGTAATCGGTTGATGGGCCATAGCAGGCTCCTCCGTTCTCTCAATTCCTGTTGAGCCAAAATTTATGGTGCAGAAAGAAAGAGTAAATCCACAATCCCGATCCTAATTTGTGCGATAATGCACATCTCAGAGCAGTTGGCGTCCTGACCGGCGCGGATGTTGTATTTGCGTGTTGCGACCGGTCGCGCCACTTTGTCCAGACGTAAAGGGGACACGTGGATATGGACGACAAAAGCAAGGACGCAGGCGAGTTTGACTACGTGCTCGTCGGCGCAGGCTCGGCTGGTTGCGTCCTGGCCAACCGCCTTAGCGAGGATCCCGGGACGCGCGTTTTGCTTTTGGAGGCCGGTGGGTCTGACAACTACCACTGGGTGCATATCCCGGTGGGCTATCTATATTGCATCGCGAACCCCCGCACGGACTGGTGTTTTTCGACCGAAACCGAACCCGGTTTGAACGGGCGCAGCCTGGGGTATCCGCGCGGGCGCATCCTGGGTGGCTCATCGTCGATCAACGGCATGATCTACATGCGCGGTCAGGCTGCGGATTACGACGGCTGGCGGCAGCTTGGTTGCGAGGGGTGGGCCTGGGACGATGTTCTGCCGCTCTTTAAAGCGTCCGAAGACCACGTCGACGGCGCCTCGGACGCTCACGGCGAGGGCGGTGAATGGCGAGTGGAACGAATGCGGCTCCGCTGGGACATTCTGGACGCCTTCGCAGAGGCCTGCGTTGAATCGGGTATTCCCCGGACAGCCGACTTCAACACCGGAGACAACGAGGGTGTGGGCTATTTTCAGGTTAATCAGCGGTCGGGCTGGCGGTGGAGCACGGCCAAAGCCTTTCTGAAGCCTGTCGCCCAACGGCCAAACCTGCGTGTCTTGACCGAAGCCCAGACTGAGCGGGTTGTGTTCGGCGACGGGCGGGCGACTGGCGTGGAGTTTATGCACGGCGGTGTTCTGCACAAAGCCCGCGCGCGGTACGAGGTCATTTTGTCGGCTGGCGCCATCGGGTCTCCGCATCTTCTGATGCTCTCTGGGATCGGACCTGCCGCGCACCTAAAGGCGAGCGGAGTCGCGCCTTGGCGTGACGTGCCGGGTATCGGTGCTAACCTGCAGGACCATCTGCAGCTGCGCCTCGCCTTCCGCGTCTCCGAGGTGGAAACGCTCAATGGCCGTGCGAACAGTCTGACCGGCAAACTGGCCATGGCCGCCGAGTACGCGGCCTTCCGGACGGGCCCGATGTCCATGGCGCCAAGCCAGCTTGGCGCCTTCACCCGGTCCCGCGCCGATCTGGCGACGCCGGATCTTCAGTACCACGTGCAGCCTTTGAGCCTTGGAAAATTTGGAGATCCGCTTGATCCTTTTCCGGCTTTCACCGCGTCGGTTTGCAACCTGCGACCCGAAAGCAGAGGCTCTGTGCGGCTGTCAGGACCCGATGCCATGGCGGCCCCGGCCATTGCGCCGAACTACCTGGCAACGCCAGGCGACCGCTCGGTCGCTGCGGAGGCGATCCGGCTGACGCGGCGCATCGTGGGGCGGCCTGCGCTTGCGAAATACACGCCCCAAGAGGTACGTCCCGGCGCCGGGCTGACAACAGAAACCGAGCTTGAAAAAGCCGCCGGCGACATTGGCACGACCATCTTCCACCCCGTGGGCACGGCGCGCATGGGCAGCGACGCGGACGCTGTCGTCGACCCGCGCCTGCGGGTGCGCGGCGTACAAGGCCTGCGCGTGATAGACGCCTCGATCATGCCGCGCATCACCAGCGGCAACACCAACGCGCCGACGATCATGATCGCCGAGAAAGGCGCCCGGATGATCCTTGAGGACGCCCGCGCCTAAGGGATCAGAACCGTCGAACCCGTTGTCCTCCGCGCCTCAAGCGCCCGGTGCGCCTCGGCCACTTCGGCCAGCGGAAAGCGCTGGTCGATCCGCAGTTTTACCGCCCCGCTTTCGACCTTTTCGAAAAGCTCTGCCGCCATGGCCTGGCACGCGGCGTGATCGGCGATGTGAGTGAACAGCGTGGGCCGCGTGATCTTGAGCGATCCCTTGGCGGCGAGCGTGGCAAGACTAAGGGGCGGGACCGGGCCGCTGGCATTGCCGAAGGAGATCATCATGCCAAGCGGTCTGAGGCTGTCCAGCGAGCCTTCAAACGTATCAGCCCCGACGGCATCCATCACCACGTCAACGCCCTTGCCGCCCGTCAGTTCGCTGACGCGCTCTGCGAAGGTCTCCGTACGGTAGTTGATGCAATGGGCCGCGCCGTGTTCGAGGGCGAGCTGGCATTTCTCATCGGACCCGGCAGTGCCAATCAGCGTGATGCCCTCGGATTTCGCCCATTGGCATGCAATAAGCCCGACGCCCCCCGCAGCGGCGTGGAAGAGCACCGTGTCGCCTCGGGCGATGGGGGTCGTGCGCTGAAAGAGATAGTTGACTGTCAACCCTTTCAGCATCATCGCAGCGCCGTCCTCGAAACTGATCGCCTCGGGCAGGGGACAGACCTGCGCCGCGGGCATCACCCGCATCTCGCAATAGGCGCCCGGAGGCGCGGCGGCATAGGCCGCGCGGTCGCCGGGTTTCAGGTGGGTCACGCCGTCGCCCACGGCCTCGACCACGCCCGCGGCCTCCATGCCAAGCGCGTGCGGCAATTCCATTGGATAGAGGCCCGTACGCTGGTAGACATCGATGAAGTTCAGCCCGCAGGCCGCGTGGCGGATGCGGATTTGCCCGGGGCCCGGTTCACCGACCTCTGTGTCGACCAGTTGAAAGACCTCCGGTCCTCCGTGTTCTTCGATCCGTGCGGTCAGCGCCATTGCAAATCCTCCCTTGCAAGTCGGCGGCAGTTGAATTGATGGGCTGGCCGGTGTCAACGAACTGCGGCGCGTCGGTCGTTTGCGACGGATGGTGTCGGCGGTGGACCAGCAGGGGCCCGGTGCTCTGGAATGGTCTGACACGGACAAAGCAAAGGAGCCCCCAATGCGCACCCATGCCCAGGCCGTTGTGATCGGAGGCGGCGTTATCGGCTGCTCGATCCTCTATCACCTGACGAAGGCCGGGTGGCGTGATGTTGTGCTTTTGGAGCGCGACGAACTGACAAGCGGGTCCACCTGGCACGCGGCGGCCAATATTCACGGGCTGCACGACAGCACCAACATCAGCCGTCTCCAGCACTACACGATGAACCTCTACAAGGATCTTGAGGCCGAGACCGGGCAAAGCTGCGGCGTGTTCCAGCCGGGCAGTCTCTATCTGGCGCAGACCGAAGAGCGCGAGCACCAGTTGCGCTTGCAGGAGGCCAAAGCGCGGCGGTACGGAATGAATTTCCACGAAGTCAGTCGCGACGAGGCCGAGCGCTTGCATCCGTTGGTCGACTTCGACGGTATCCGCTGCATCATGTTCGAGCCCGACGGCGGCAACGTGGATCCATCGGGTGTCACGGCCGCCTATGCGGCCGGGGCGCGGCAGAACGGCGCCGAAGTGCACCGCTTCACGCCTGTCACGGCCACCGAGGCGCAAGCCGACGGAACCTGGATCGTGCGGACGCCCAAGGGCGATATCCGGACCGATTGGGTTGTGAATGCCGCCGGGCTCTGGGGACGCGAGGTGGCGGCGCTTGCCGGGCTTGACCTGCCGCTTCTGCCGACTGAGCACCAGTATTTCGTGACCGAGACCATTGCCGAGATCGCGGCCATGGACCGGCGTCTGCCGTCGGTCGCGGATCGTGACGGAGAATATTACCTCCGCCAGGAAGGCAAGGGGCTGCTTGTGGGCGCCTATGAACGCGATCTGCGGTTCTGGGCCGAAGACGGAACGCCGCAGGGTTTCGGTCACGAACTCTTCGCCGATGATCTTGAGCGGATCGAAGACAACATGATGCGTGCGATCGAGCGTGTTCCCGCCGTCGGTGAGGCTGGCATCAAGCGCGTGATCAACGGCCCGATGATCTGGTCGCCGGACAGTTCTGCGCTTTTCGGGCCGGTGCCAGAGATGACGGGGTATTTCTGCTGCAACGGGATCATCCCAGGTTTCTCGCAGTCGGGCGGGTTGGGCAGGCTGGCCGCCGAGTGGATGACCGAAGGCGAGCCGACGCTCGATATGTTCGGTTGGGATCTGGCGCGCTATGGCAGTTGGGCGAACAAGGACTTTACCAAGGCGCGCGTGGGCGACCAATACGCTCACCGTTTCAAAATCCATTTCCCGAATGAGGAACGCGCTGCGGGCCGCCCTGTACGCACACGTCCGGCCTACGAGATGCAGAAAGAGAGGGGTGCGCGATTCGGGCTGAACTACGGCTGGGAGCATCCGCTGTGGTACGCCGCCCCCGGCGAACCCGACGAGGAAAGCTACGGCTTCACGCGCCAGAACTGGTTTGACCCGGTGGGCCGGGAGGCGCGGATGTTGCGTGAAAAGGCCGGGATCATTGATATCTCCAACTTCGCGAAATACCGCGTCACCGGACCCGGTGCCGAGATTTGGCTCAACGCGCTTTTTGCCAACCGGATGCCGCGCGAGGTCGGGCGGTCGTGCCTGACGCCTCTGATCGGCGTGCGCGGTGGGATCGCCGGAGATTTCACCGTGACGCGCCTGGCTGAGGATGCGTTCATGGTCATCGGTTCGGGTATGGCAGAACGCTATCACCAGCGGTTCTTCAAGGCTGTCCCTCTGCCCGAGGATACCCATTTCGAAAGTTTGACCGACGCCATGTGTGGCTTCAACGTCGCGGGGCCGCGGTCGCGCGATATCCTGCAACGGCTGACCAACACTTCACTTGAGACACCGGATTTTCCCTTCATGAGGTCAAAGCAGATCACGGTGGGCGGGGTCTCTGCCGTAGCGCTGCGGGTGTCTTTCACCGGCGACCTCGGCTGGGAGCTACACTGCGACGAAGGTGATCAGGTTGCGCTCTATTCCGCGCTTCTGGAGGCCGGGGCGGAATTCGGGGCGGGGCCGGTGGGCAGCAGGGCGCTGATGAGCCTTCGGATCGAGAAGGGTTACGGCAGTTGGGGGCGTGAATACAGCCCCGAATACTGGCCGCAAGAGGTGGGGCTCGCGCGCCTCATCAAGACCGACAAAAGCTTCTTGAACAAAGACGCCTACCTCAAGCTCGCAAACAATGCGCCGCGCGAGGTGCTGACGATGTTTGAGATCGATGTGGTCGATGCGGATGCCAGCGGTGGGGAACCGATCTTCCTGCCGGGTGGGGCGCCGGTGGGTCAGGTCACGTCGGGCGCCTTTGGATATTCGGTCGGCAAGTCGCTGGCGCTAGGCTACATCAAGCCCGAGGCCGCCGAGGCCGCCGAACTTAGCGTCGCTATTCTTGGCAAATCTCACAGCGCACGCGTTCTCAAGGCGCCGCCATTCGATCCCGAAGGCGCAAAGCTTCGGGCCTGATCAGCCAGTGCTGCGGTGGCGTATGGCGACCCAGAGGGCGGCAGAAATCACCAACGCGGCGCCGGCGAAAAAGCGGGCATCCGGCACCTCGCCGAAGACCAGCACGCCGACACCAACGGACAGGACAAGGCTGAGATAGCTCAGAACCGACAGGAACCCGGCCTGCCCAAGATGATGGGCGCGCAGAAAACAGAACTGGGCGGCCTGGGCAAAGCAGCCGATGGCGATGAGTGGCACCCATTCGCCAGGTGATGGCGGCACCCATAGTGCCAGTGCAAAGGGAAGGGTGATAGCCGCCAGACCCGCAGTATAGGTCAGCATAAGCACGATTTCCGGGCAGGGTTGCAGGCGCCGCGTCACAATGATCGCGGCCGATCCCGCCAGTACGGTGACCGCCAGCCCAAGGGCCCCGGCGGGAGGCACCGCGCCGGTCGGTCCGAGGGCGATCAGAACCCCCAGAAAGGCGATGGCGGCGGCGATCCAGCGCCGGGGGCCGATAGGTTCGCCCAGCAAGGTGGCGGCCATCACCATGGTCACGATTGGCCGTGTGAAGCCGACGGCGGTGAAGGTCGCCAGCGGCACCTTTGCGATGGCGAAGAAACTGGCGCTGAGCGTGACGGCAGACAGCGCAATGCGTAGAAAGTGCAAATGCCGGTCCGGCAAGCCCGCAAAGATATGCCGGTTGCGCCACGCTAAAGGCGCAATCAGGAAAAGGCCAACGAGCGAGCGAAGAAACACAAGCTGCACGGCTGGGAAGGCAAGGCCAAGGGACTTGACGATCGCCAGTGCCCAGATGTTGAGCGACAGGTCCGCGATCAACCAGACCCCGCCGCGCAAGTTGTCGGGCGGTGCCCTTCGGGTCATGGACGCCGGGCGAGGAAGTTGGCCATCAGCCGGAAGGCGCCCGGCACCAGCCGTTCCATCTGGTGGTGCAGTATCAGCGAGGTGTGGATATGCCTTCCATCGCCGATATCCGCCACCAAAAGCGCCCCGCGATGGGGGGCTTCGCCGGGATCAGCCATTTCAAGTAGCGGTGTATAGGCGGCGTCCCATGATTTGGCGAAGTACAGTCCGCGTTCCTTGACCCAGCCAGACCAATCGTCGGCGGTGATGACATTCGGTGTCTTTAGCAGCGGATGGTCCGCCAGAAGGGTCACGGTGGCGGCCTCATCTGTGACACGCCACCTCAGCGAGGGCTGTCCGATCTCCAGCCGCGCGGGCGGGCTTGTCGCGGGATTCCAGTTGTCCCAGGGCCGGTGGTAGAGCGTCAAGAGCGTGCCGCCGCCCTCTACCCAGGCGTGGAGCCGAGGCATGCGTTCGGCCAGCCCCTCGCGAAAGCGCAGGGCAAAGATGCCGATCACCACGGCGTCCAAGGTGCCAAGGATCCCGTCGTTGTCCAGATCCTCAGGGCTCAGATCCAGAACATCCATCCCAAGCGTGCGCAGCCAGAACCCGACGCGGTCGTTGCCGCCGCCTATATACCCCACGCGCGACGGGGGCAGGGCGACATCGATAACGGTCAGGTCGCATGCCGCAGGGCGCAGGACGGCTGTCGGATCGACGTGCCTATGGTCGATGCGGCGGGCGGTGTACGCAGGTTGGCCGCCGATGGATAAGGGGAAACGGGTAAGGCCCGGCGCAGGCGCCTCCGGTGGTGTCAGCGTCAAACCGCCGCCGCCCGGTGTCGCTGTCCAGCCCGCGGGCAGGGCGAGCGTTGCGTCGCTATCCGCTTCTGATTGGACCGACAGCACAAGGTCGCTTTGCTGGGCCTGGCGGTTCAGGACCATGGCCGCCGGGGTGATCTCACCAAGCGGCGTTGCCAGGGCGACGGGCGGACGCTCCATGGGCACGCGAACCGCGCAGGGCGCGCCAAAGGCTGTGAAAGAGGCCAAGACAGACGGCGCGGGTGGGTCCAGCGGATCATAGGTGTCGCGGTAGGGATCGCTGGGCGGCGTGGTGTCTTCTAGCTGCAAGTTCTCTCCACAGATCGACCAGCCCTCGGGCAGGACAAGGTCCACGCTCAGCCCCTTCGCCGCGCCGGGGTGCGTTTCCAAGGTAACCTGAGCGGTGTCTCCAGGTGACAGCCAAACCCGGTCCGCGCGCGCGGCGGCGTGGACGTCAAGGGAAATGCGCAGCACGTGCTGGAGTTGCGTTTCCTTGTCAGCGAGCTTGTGGCCGATCTCGGCCTGCGCTTCGGCGCTCAGTGCGTCGCGCGTTTGCCGGATGCCCGTTAGCGCGGCGGCGGCGTGGCGGGCGACGGCTTCGGTGTCCGGAAAGGCGCTCAGGGCCGCGTCGATGTCACTTTGTGCCGAGTCGAGCGACCCTGACCCGGCGATATCCGCCAGATCGCCGACCGTTGCTGCCAGCCCGTCCGTGAGGGTCGTGTCGGGCCCCTCGACATGGGAGAGCACCAGATGCAGCGGCCAGTCGCGCCAACGCTTGGGCGATGCCCAATTGCCCATGCCCTGCGTGCGGTGGAACACGCGCGACTGTTGGCCGATCTGGGCCCAGGTCCAGCCACTGACGGGGTCTGTTCCATCGCCGGGAATGGTCAGCGTGGCCTCGGGAGGGGGCAGATCATCGTCATAGGCCTGACCAGCGCCTGACCACGCGGGCAGGTACAGCTTTTTGACTTGCCAGCTTGGAAGATTGCTGGCGAACGCCGGATCGGCGGCGGCCTCCATCACCAGATGCGCAGCCTCGGTCATCGCGCGGTGGTGCCCGTGCTGGCCGGGCACGTCGAGGAACGTCGGGCAGAGAATGTCGGGCCGGTCGCGCCGCACAATGTCGACGAACCTTGCAAGGGTGCGCCCGGCGTTCCACTTGCCAAGTGTCTCAACACCGCTTTTTGAAAAGCCGAAGTCGGTGATCGTGTCGTCCGGGCCATCCGAATGCCAATAAAGCCGCATGCCGAGCGCTGTGGCCGCGCGCTCCATCTCGCGGGTGCGCAGGGCGCCGAGGTCCGCGCCCGCCTCGGTTCCGATGTCGTTCTGACCGCCTTCGCCACGGGTCGAGCAGGCGTAGGTTAGGTTGAGTCCGTCCCTCAACGAGATCGCGGCGAGCATATCCGAGATCTCGTCGTCGGGGTGGGCGCCCGAGTTCATAAAACGGACCGTGGATTTCAGAGGGCGTAGCGCGCGCCAGAGGTCCCAGATCTTGGGGTGCGCGCGTTGTTCGAGGATGCGGGCCTGGTCTGCCGTCGGCATGTTCGGATCAGCCCGCTGCTGCGATACGCGGAGTGAACGCACCATTGAGGATCAGCGCCGCGGCCCCGAGCGTCGCCGACATCCGCCCCGATGTGCCACGCTGCAATCTGGGATGGGCGCGTGCGGGTCTGTCCGCGACAGACCTTCCGCCAAGCGTGATCCGGCGTATCAGGTGGTCGAGGATATCGTCCGGCATGGCGCCTCCGAGAACAATGGTCTGCGGATCAAAGAGGTTTTCTACCACGTTGATCGCCACGGACAGGGGCAGGCTGGCATCGTCCAGCCATGCGAAGAGAGCGCTATCCGTCGCGGCATAGAGCGCCGCGAGATCCTCCATGGTCTGTGCCTTGACGCCCCTTTCCGCCAGATACGCCTGCACCGACAGCCGGCTCACGGCGGTTTCCAGGGCAACGGTTCCGTTGGCAGTTGGGACGGCGACATGACCGAGTTCCCCGGCGTTCCCGTGCGCGCCCGTCAAGAGCCGTCCTTCGTGCATCACGCCAAGCCCAAGACCGGTGCCGAAATAGATAAAGGCAAAGCTTTCGAGCCCGCTCGCGGCGCCGGACAGCCATTCGGCCATGGCGGCTGCGTTGGCATCGTTTTCCACGGCCACGGGCAGATCCAGCGCAGCCTCCAAAGCCGTCCGCGGGTCGCAGTCGTGCCAGATCGCCAGTTCCGAGCCGCTTTCCGGGTGCTCGCTGAGGCCAAAGGGTCCGGGCATGACAACGCCTGCGCCCAAAAGCCTGCCAGCATCGATGCCCGTCTTTTTAAGGGCTTCGGTCTTGAGCGCGGCCAGTAGGGTGAGCGTTCCGTCGACGTCGCTTGATGGCAGGGATTCTCTGGTCGAAAAGACTGTGTCGCCCTCAAGGTCCAGAAGGGCAGCAAGAATGGCATCCGGGCGGATTTCAATGCCAAGGGCAAAGGCGCCGTCCGGATTGAGCGCATATTGTACCGCCGGCAGTCCGCGCAGCCCGCTCCGGCGGCCCTGTTCGCGGATCATGCCGTCGCGTAACAGATCAGCGATTATGTTCGACACGGCCTGCGTGCTCAGGCCAGAGGCGCGCGCGATCTCTGCGCGGCCGATCTGCCCGGCATCGCGCACCCGGCCCAGCACCACCTGACGGTTGTGGCTGCGCGCGCGGCCTGCGTTGGCGCCCACGACCTGTTCGGGTTTGTTCACCATGGGCTTCGATTAACTCAACGAACTTGATAGCTCAACCTTCTTGAGTTAACCCTACAGTCAGAGCCCCAAGTGAGCTTGCCAAGCAACGCACGGCACCAATGCCGTCATTCAGAACAGGGAGACCCGATGATGGGATTTCGCAAGGTTCAGGCTGTTGCCTTTGCAGCGGCCACCAGCGCAGCAGCGCTGATGTCCACGGCCGCACAGGCGGTCGAGATTGAATACTGGCAGTATTTCTTCGATGCGCGCGTCGAAGCGATGGAACAGTTGATCGAGAACTTCCAGGAAGCCAACCCGGACATCACTGTAAAGATGACCCACTTCCCCTATGCTGACTACCGCACCAAAGTTGCCGCGGCGATTCCGGCCGGGGAAGGGCCCGATGTGGTGCAGCTGTTCTATGGCTGGCTCAACGATTACAAGGCGGCGGAGTTGATCCAGCCTCTCCCCGCCGAGACTTTTCCCGCCGACCAGATCTCCGAAGAGTTCTTCCCAATGGTTGGTGCAATGCGCGAGGGCGACAACTACTGGGCGCTCCCAACAGCGGTTCGGTCCCTCGCGCTCTTCTACAACGAGCGTCTCTTCGAGGAAGCGGGAATCGACGCCCCGCCTGAGACGCTCGACGAGCTTGTCGAGGTCGCAAAGAAGCTGACCAAGACCGACAGTGCGGGCAACCTTACGCAGGTGGGCATTACCGCGGGCATGAACGCACAAGATCACCATTGGTTCCGCGAAGTTCTGATCCGGCAGATGGGCGGCGAGCCCTATCTCGATGACTACAAAACCGTGAACTACAATTCAGAAGCCGGACAGAAGGCGCTGGAATTTTACACAGGACTGGTCAGCGATCACGGTGTCACGGCTTACGGGTTTATGGACGAGCCGCAGGCGGCCTTCAAAGCGGGCCGCGCCGGGATGCACATTGATGGCTCGTTCCGCATTGGCTCGCTCAACAACACGCGTGGCTTGGAATGGGGCGTCACCGAGCTCCCTGCGACTGCTGATGGCACGCGGTCCAACTATTCCTCCTACTGGGTGAACGCGATTACGACGAAAGCCGAGGGCGAGAAGTACGACGCCGCGCTCAAGTTTATGGAGTACATCACCTCTGACGAAGCCATGCAGATCTGGCTCGACGTTGTGGGCGAGTTGCCTGCCAAACCCTCGGTCGGCCTGACCGAGGCGAACGCCACCAACGAGGTGTTCGGCCCCTTCATCCGCGGCCTTGAGTACGCCAACACCACCAAATTCGCCAACGAGTCCGGCCAGCGCCAGATCCTGATGGATATGGTTCAGCGGATCGACATCGAAGGGCAGTCCGTCTCTGATAGCCTTGGCGTTGCGGCGGAAGCCGAGCAGAAGCTGCTCGACGAATACTACGCAACCAACTGATCACGTCTGGCCGTTCCGCGCACCCGCGGGGCGGCCCCAAACCGACGGGCCGGGGCCGTGCAGCTCTACCGCAATCTCTCCATCAAGCAGAAGCAAATCGTCTGGGCCTGGGGCTTTCTGGCGATCCCAATTCTGTTCTACGTTGTGATCCGGTTTTATCCCACCGGCAACGCTATGGTGATTTCGTTTCAGAACTGGAACCTTCTGGGTGACCGGACCTGGGCGGGTTTTGAGAACTACGCCAAGCTCTGGAGCGATCCGGTGTTCTGGAAGGTCTTCAGGAATACCTTCGTCTACCTGTTGCTCGGCACGCCGATAAGCCTCGTCATCTCTTTCGTGATTGCCTACCACCTCGACAAGACCCGCTTCATGCACGGGTTTTTGAGGATGCTTTATTTCCTGCCCTTCATGACCAGCGCAGTGGCGATGGCCTGGGTCTGGCGGTGGTTTTACCAGCCCGTGCCCATTGGGCTGTTCAACAACTTCCTGGCCTCGGTCGGGATTCCTCAGATCGAGTTTTTGCGCTCGACCACCAATGCGCTGCCTTCGGTACTGGCGCCGGCGGTCTGGGCAGGGCTTGGCTTTCAGATCATCATTTTCATGGCCGGGCTCAGAGCCATTCCGCGCAGCTACTACGAGGCTGCGCGCATCGACGGTGTATCGACCTGGACGGTGCTTTGGGAAATAACGATCCCCCTTCTGAAGCCCACCATCGTTTTTATCGTTGTCTTTTCGTCGATCGGGTTCCTGCGGATCTTCGACCACGTCTTCAACATGACGACGAATGACCCCGGCGGTCCGCTCAACAGCACCAAACCACTGGTCCTGATGATCTATGAAACCGCCTTTACGGGCTTTGACATGGGTTATGCGGCCGCGCAAACGGTTGTGCTGTTCCTCATCTTGCTGATCGTCTCGCTGGTCCAACTGCGCATTCTGAGGGACCGCTGATGGCTGTGGCCGAGGAAATCCGCGCAAGCTCGGAAACGCTGCTCGACAGCAAGGCGGCCCGGCGTCCTGCTAACATGGGTCAGATCCTGAGGTGGTTTTTGTTGTTTGTCGGCGGCGTCCTGATGGTGATGCCGATCGCATATATGATCTCGACCTCGCTGAAATGGCCGTTTGAGGTCTACAACGTCAACTTGATCCCCGAAGAACCGCACCTTGAGAACTACACATATGTTCTGGAAGACGGTCGGTTTTACGGCTGGTTCATCAACTCGATCATCATTGCGGTCATCACCACAATCTCGAACGTGCTCTTCGACAGTCTGGTGGGCTATACGCTCTGCAAGTTCCGCTTTCCCGGGCGCTATATCGTCTTCATCGCGATCCTGTCGACGCTAATGATCCCGACCGAGATGCTGGTTATCCCCTGGTATTTGATGAGCCAGCAGTTCGGCTGGCTCGACACCTACTGGGGCATCATGTTCCCGGGACTGATGACCGCCTTCGGCACCTTCCTGATGAAGCAGTTTTTCGAGACCGTGCCCGATGATTTCATCGAGGCCGCAAGGATCGACGGACTGAACGAATTGCAAATCTGGTGGAGCGTGGCGATGCCGCTGGTGAAACCGGCACTGGCGGCGCTGGCGATCTTTGTCTTCCTCGGAAACTGGACGGCCTTCATCTGGCCGCTGATCGTGACGAATTCGGTAGAGATGTACACACTGCCCGTCGGGCTTTCGACCTTCGGCGACGAGGCTGACGTACAGTGGGAACTGATCATGACCGGCGCCGCGATTCCGACAATCCCGACGCTGATCGTTTTCCTGATCTTCCAGCGCTTTATTATCCGCGGCGTGGTGATGGCGGGGCTGAAGGGATGAGCGTCAAAGGTGTCCCCATATCGGCCCTGGACCACGTCCACCTTTATGTGGCCGATCCAGAGGCCGCCGCCGCCTGGTACGGGCACATTTTGGGTCTGACCGTGCTGCCAAGCTCAAAGCGCCTTGCCGGCGGAAAGTACATGGCGACGCCGCGCGGCCAGTACTGCGTGACCCTCTTCGAGGGCCGCCCGCCCTCGGACGGGGATCATACCACGGCCTTCCGGGTGCCTGGGTCGCTCTTCATCGAATTTGGTGAAAAGCTGCCAGCCCTGAAGCTGAGCAACCGGAAGGGTGGATACCTGGCCCGCGAGAACGCCGACGACCATGGGCTTGCCTGGTCCTACTACTTCGCCGATCCGGACGGGAACCACCTGGAACTGACGACTTACGATCATCAAAAGGTCCGGGAGTGGTTTGCGGGCTTCGCGGAGGTTTCGGTATGACGGACCGTTCGGTGTTCCCTGATCCCGTCTACCGCGCCACGGTGCTGGAGCCTCTCTTTCAATCCGTGAAAGCGCATCACGCCGCGCATATGGACGCGATCAACCGCGCGCATCTGGTGATGCTGGCGGAAACCGGCATTCTGGCGCGGGAAGATGCGCAGGCCCTTGCCGGAGCGCTTGAGGATATCGGGCGGTCGACGGATCTTGGGACGCTGGCGTACACCGGCGAGCACGAGGACTATTTCTTCTGGATCGAGGCTCAGTTGCGTGACCGGCTGGGCGATCTGGGTGGGGCGTTGCATACGGCCCGCTCGCGCAATGACATGGACCACACCATGTTCAAGCTCGCGCTCAGGGATCGCACCGCAGTTCTGATGGCGCAGGTGCTGGACCTCGCCGACGCGATGCTGGCGAAGGCGCGTACCGAACGGGCCACACTGATCGTGGCCTATACCCACGGCCAACCGGCCCAGCCGTCGACCTTCGGCCACTACCTTGCGGCCGCGCTGGAGGTGCTCTTGCGGGATGCCGGTCGCCTGCAGTCTGCCATGGACCAGCTTGAAACGTCCCCCATGGGCGCAGCGGCGATCACCACGTCGGGATTTCCCATCGACCGGACCCGCGTCGCGCTTCTGCTGGGGTTCGGGGCGCCACAACTGAACTCCTACGGCTGCATTGCCTCTGTCGATTATATCACGGGGCTCTACGGGGCGCTGAAGCTGATGTTTCTTCACCTGGGCCGCGTCGTGCAGGACATGGCCTTCTGGACCGCTTTCGAAATCGGCCAGCTCTATGTTCCCAACAGCCTTGTCCAGATCAGTTCGATCATGCCGCAAAAACGCAACCCCGTGCCGATCGAGCATCTGCGCCATTTGGCTTCGGCGACGGTGGGTCGCTGTGACACAGTGGTTGGTGTGATGCAGAACACGCCCTTCACCGACATGAACGACAGCGAAGGTGAGGTGCAGCAGGTCGGCTACACTGCATTCGAGAGCGGTGGTCGGGTTCTTGAATTGATGGCGGCGCTCATCGGCCAGTGCTCCATCAACGCGGACCGCGTGCAGCGCACAACGGATGCGGCCTGCATCACGATCACCGAACTTGCGGACACGCTTGTGCGTGACGAGGCGTTGAGTTTCCGCCAGGCCCATGAGGTCGCTGCGGTCACAGCGCGCGCCGTCATCGCGCGAGAGCAGCCCCTGGGCGAAGGCTACGCCTTTTTCTGCGAAGCCTTTGAGCGGATTACCGGCAAATCGACCGATCTCGATGAACCGGCGTTCCGCGATGCCGTATCCGCTGAGCGGTTCGTTGCGCGTCGGGACCGGACCGGGGGACCGGCTGAGGCGTCGCTGCGTGATGCTTTCAGTGTTTATGCGGCCGAACTGCAGGCGATGCGCGCGGCGGAGGTGGCCCGCGCGGAAAGAACCACTGCCGCGCGCGCCGCGCGGGACCGCGCCTTTCTTGCCCTTTTGGAGCGCTGATCTTGGCTGAACTTGTCTTGCGATCCCTTGTGAAGACCTTCGACAAGACCCGCGTGCTGCACGGGATCGATCTGGAAGTTGCGGACGGGGAGTTCGTGGTTTTCGTCGGGCCTTCGGGCTGCGGGAAGTCGACCACGCTGCGCATCATTGCCGGGCTGGAAGAGGCGAGCGAAGGCGAGGTGCTGATCGGTGGCCGCGTTGTCAACAACCTTGAACCCAAGGACCGGGACATCGCCATGGTGTTCCAGAACTACGCCATCTACCCGCATATGACCGTGCGTCGGAACATCGGCTTTGGCCTGAAAAGCAGCAGCCTGAGCCGGTCGGCCAAGGCCGCGCGGATCGAGGAAGTCGCCGGCATTCTCGACATGACCGATCTTCTGGACCGCAAGCCCAACCAATTGTCGGGCGGCCAGCGCCAGAGGGTCGCCATAGGTCGCGCCATGGTACGGGACCCGGCGGTTTTTCTTTTTGATGAACCGCTCTCGAACCTCGACGCGCAGCTGCGTACACAGATGCGACTGGAAATCAAAAAGCTGCACCAGCGGGTCGGCAATACGATCATCTTTGTTACCCACGATCAGGTCGAGGCGATGACCATGGCCGACCGGATCGTCATCATGAAGGATGGATATATCCAGCAGGTGGGCACGCCGTCCGAGGTCTATCACCAACCCGCCAATACGTTCGTTGCGCGCTTCATCGGGGCGCCTTCGATGAACATGCTTCCGGGGCGTGGCGACGGCGCGGGCCTAACGCTTGCCGGGGGCGCACATTTCGGCTGGCCCGATAGTGTGCAGACGGGCAAGGACATCGTTCTTGGCGTGCGGCCCGAAGACCTGCAGCCGGGGGCGGGAACGCCACTTGTGCAGGGGCAAGTGACAGTCCGCGAACCGCTTGGCCATGAGACTCTGATTTACGTGGACACGCCGGACGGTGAGGTGATCGCGAAGGCCGACGGACGCACGCCGCCCGATATCGGGGCAACGGTGGAACTTGGGGCGGACCCGGCGAACCTGCATCTGTTTGACGCGGAAACCGGGGCAGCTCTGCGGTGACTCGATCCTTTGAAACCGGTGCTGTCCTCTGTGTCGGGCGGCTCTATGCGGACCTCATCTTCACAGGGTTACCCGAGGCGCCATCGCCCGGCCATGAGGTTTATGCGGACGCGTTGGATATCCGCGCCGGTGGCGGGGCCTTCATCACCGGGGCGCATCTGGCTTTGCTCGGATATCCCGTCCAGCTTTCCGCTTTCGTCTCACCGCCGCCCTTTCAAGGCATCCTGATGTCGGAGATTCGGGATGCAGGTCTCGACGCGCGCCTTTGCCAGGCCGGCTCCGGTGCCCAGGTCACCGTCGTTGTAGCCTCCGAGGCCGATAGGTCCTTTCTGACCAAGCGTGCCGACCGCGCCTGTCCGGTCCTTGATCCAGCAGAGCTCGCGGCGCTCGGCATCCGGCATATCCATATCGGCGAACTCGCTAGTCTGGCCGACTGTCCTGAAATCCTGGCTCTGGCGCGCGGCATCGGTGCGACCGTGTCGCTTGACTGCGGGTGGGATGCGGCGCTGTCGCCTGTCGAACTGGCGCCGCTGATCGAGGCGGTCGATGTCTTTCTGCCAAACGCCGCGGAACATCGCTGGCTCGCAGAGGCTGGCTGCAACGGCGCGCTTGCGCCGCTCGTTGTCGTCAAGCAGGGGCGCGACGGGGCGACGGCCTTGCGCGGCGGACAGACGGTTTTCTCGGCGGCGCGCGTTGTGGATGCTGTCGATCCCACGGGCGCGGGTGATGCCTTCAACGCAGGGTTTCTGGCCGCTTGGCTGCGGGGGGACGACCTTGAAAGCAGCCTTAGGGCAGGCAACCGGCAGGGTGCGCTTGCCGTGCAGGCAACGGGCGGTCTCGGGATTGCCAGGGCCGAAGCACCTGCGCGGGAGGACGCAGCCGTTCCCGCCAACTGACGCCCAGTTAGCCCGTGCGCAGGGTGCGCCTAAGAAAGTCGATTGTCACCCGCACCCGCGCCGGCAGATGCGCGCGGCTGGGGTACATCAGGTATGCGGCCGTCTCGAACTGGCTCGCCGTGACCTCGTGCTTTGGCAGAACAGTCACAAGACGGCCCGACCTGATGTCCCGGGTGCAAAGCCAATCCGCCAAGAGCCCGATCCCCATGCCCATCCTTAAAGCCTCCCGCAGGGCGAGTGGGCTTGAGATTGACGGATTTCCAACAATGGGCACGGTTTGTTCGGTTCCCTGCGCGTCCCGAAAGTGCCAGGCGTCCCCGAGATCGGGCAGGGCATAGGTGATGCAGCGATGGTGGACGACATCATCGGGCACGGCAGGGTACCCGGCGGCCTTGACGTAGGCCGGTGCGGCGCACAGCCGGTAGCGGGTCCGGCGCAGGCGTGTGACGACCAGATCGCCCTCAAGCGCTGGAGCAAGGCGGATCGCGAGGTCGATGCTAGTCTCTACCAAATCGAGGTTCTGGTCGGTCAGCATCAGTTCGAGCCGGATATCGGGGTAGAGGCTCTGAAACTCCGGCAGGAGCGGAATCACGCATTCATGGCCGAAGGCGACCGAGGCGGTGAGCCGCAGACGGCCGGAGGGCTGAGCGTCGCCCAGACGTGCTGCGTCCCGCGCCGCGTCCAGCTCATCGAGGAGGGGGCTGACGCTGTCAAGATACCGCGCGCCCGCTTCGGTCGGGGACAGTCTGCGCGTGCTGCGCTGAAAGACACGGAAACCAAGTTTTTCTTCAGCCGCCGCTACCGCGCGGGAGACCGAAGAGGGGTCAAGGCCCGTCTCCCGCGCCGCCCCCGCGAAGCTGCCGCGTTTCCGCACCTCTCTCAGGAGCTTGAGTTGATCCGTGTCCATTCATGTAACATACACATGAGAATAGTGATTTTCACTGCATTTATTGATCAAAAGAACAGGAATAGGTGGAGGGTCATAGTCCAAAAGAGGAGATGACCCATGACCAGACAAGCACTAACGACACTAGCCCTTCTTGCCGCGAGCGTCGCCGTTGCGGAGGCCGCGCCCCGGAAATGGACGCTGGACCTCGGGCACGCGCATATCGGCTGGGAAATCGACCACCTTGGTCTGTCCCGCACTGTCGGGCGGTTCAACAGCTTCGATGGCACGTTCCTGATCGATGAGGAGACCCCCGAAAACTCGCAGGTCACCTTCACGCTCGACGCGGCCAGCGTCGACAGCAACCATGCGGCCCGCGATAGCCACCTGCGCCACTCCGACTACCTGAATGTCGAAGAACACCCGCAGATCACCTTCGTGTCGGAGCGGGTGGTTATGCTTACGCCGACCGCCGGCAAACTCCACGGAGCCCTGACCCTGCGCGGGCAGACGGCGCCGCTGGTCCTTGACTTTCGCATTACCCGCGACCGGGTCTATCCCGAGTTCATACCGGGCTATGACGAAATCCGCGTTGTCGGCTTTGAGGTGGAAGGCGAGGTTCTGCGGCTTGACCACGGGATGGATTTCATCGCCTTTCTCGACAGCCCCACGGGCCTATCGGTGCGCATCGATGCCCATTTCGATCTGGTGGATTGCACAGGCGTGCCCGGGGCAAACGTGCCCTGTACATGGGGCCGGTGAGGAGGCGGGGCATGGAGCATATCAACAACGCCGTCACAATTATCACCGGAGCCAGTCGCGGGATCGGCGCGGCTACGGCCCGCTATCTCGCAGCCCGGGGTGGCAGGGTGGTACTGGGCGCGCGTAGTGAAGACGCTGTGGAGCGCGTGGCGTCAGAGATCCGGCAGGCAGGGGGCGACGCGGCGGCCGCGCCCTGCGATGTCACACGCTATGATCAGATCGCGGCTCTTGTCGCCCTGACGGAAGAGCGCTTTGGCCCGGTGGACGCGCTGGTCAACAATGCGGGTCTGATCGACCCCATCGCGCGTCTCACAGAGAGCGATCCTGCGGCATGGGGGCAGGTGGTCGATACCAACGTCAAAGGTGTCTACCACGGTTTGCGGGCCGTCCTGCCGGGGATGGCGGCGCGGGGCCGGGGCACCGTCGTGAACATCTCTTCCGGTGCGTCTGTCAGCGCCCTTGAAGGGTGGAGCCACTACTGTTCCACAAAGGCGGGCGTGCTATCGCTGACGCGGTGCGCCGCGCGCGAGATGGCGGGCAGCGGCGTTACGGTGGTGGGTCTCAGTCCCGGCACCGTGGCGACCGACATGCAGACAGTGATCCGTGCTTCGGGTATCAATTCCGTCAGCGCGCTGCCCTGGGAGGCGCATATTCCGCCCGACTGGGTGGCCCGGGCCATCGCCTACCTTATGGGACCTGGTGGTCCGGCCCATGCGGGCACAGATTTCTCGCTGAAGACGGACGCGGGTCGGCGTGAGGCAGGGCTGCCGCTGGAGCAGACCGACCCGGCTTAGCCCGTGTCCATTTCCGCACGCAGGGCGTCCAGCCGTTCCGGCAACCCGCGCGCCGAGCCGTCTGCTTCGCGGATCAGCCAGTCGAAATGGAACGTGATCGCGCGCACGCGCTCGCGGTCGCGAAAAGAGATGTAGTTCCGCCCAAGGTAGATCACGGCCAGGAGCGGGCCGAAAATCGTGACCGGGGCGGAGTAAAGACGGCGCGCGTCGTAGAGAAAGAGTCGCAACGAGGGGTAGAGTTGGGTATGCAGATGTTCCAGGCGGTCCAGTTGTTCCCGGCGCACGTCCAGGGGCAGTCCGCGGTAGTACCCCTCGGCCCGCGCCATGGACTCAAGCTCAAAGACCGGCAGCGCGATTTCGTAGTCTGAGTTGCCGGCCCGCATCCACGCCAAATGATCGGCGCTGGAGGCGATGGCCTGCCGCGTGGTCCGGCCAAGATGCGGCGCGTACTCCCAATCGAGCATAGCATTCGTTTTCAGCATGTCTGGCAGCGTGGCTGGGACGTGGCGGATCTTGTAGCCCTCCGCCTCGCGGTGCCAGGCGATGATCTGTTCGTCGGCCAGGGCGCGGGGCGCCTCCGTCATCAAAAGGGAGGCTGCGAGCAACTCGGTGGCCTGCTCTGGGCGGTCACTGAGCCCGAGAAGCCAGTCAGAGGATACACCGAGCGCGGCTGCACACTCTCCGACCACCTGCGCATTGGGCAGCCGCGTGCCACCCTTGGCGAGGATCTGGCTGACAGTCGAGCGGTCCACACCCACGTGCCGGGCAAGCTCGGCGCGGCTCATGTCTGCCGTTTCCATGGCCTGCGCCAGCCTGTCGCGAAAACGGTCCGCGCGGTCTCGTTTATCAGTTTTTGTCACGAGCGCTGATTTTTCTCTGCGAAGCGGGGTTTCCGTTGCGCATCCTCCAACTTCACGGCGGAAGTAGCAAGTCCTAACATCTGCGAGCTTTTCAACGTTTTTTGCAACAGGAGCCCGCCACGTGCCTTGGCACATCACGACCCGTATCGAGTGGCCGACACTTTGGCTGATCCTGGCGACCTGGGCCACCTGGCTTCTCTCGACGACGGTTCTGGCCGGGCATTCGGTGCTTCTTGCGGTTCCGGTCACGGCGGTCGTCATTGCCCTCTACTCTTCGCTGCAGCACGAGGTCATTCACGGCCACCCGACGCCCTGGGCGGGGCTGAACGCGGCCCTGGTTGCGCCGGCGCTTAATCTGGCTATTCCTTTCCTGCGGTTTCGGGACACCCATATCGCCCATCACCGCGATGCCCTGCTGACGGACCCCTACGACGATCCGGAGTCAAACTACCTGGACGCCGCCGACTGGGCGCGCCTGCCGCTGCCCGTGCGTGGCCTGATGCGCGCCAATAACACACTGCTGGGGCGTCTCGCCTTTGGGCCGATCATCGCGCAGTACCTCTTTATGGCCTCCGATTTGCGTGCCATTCGGGCGGGCAACCGCGCGGTGGCGGCGGGTTGGCTCTGGCATATTCCGGCGGTCGCGGCGGTGCTCATCTGGGTCTGGGCTTCGGCGATGCCAGTCTGGGCCTACGTGCTGTCCGCCTACCTCGCGATTTCAATCCTGAAGATCCGGACCTTTGCCGAGCATCAGGCCCATGAGTTGTCGCGCGGGCGCACCGTGGTGATCGAAGACAAAGGGCCGCTGGCGTTTCTATTCCTCAACAACAACTACCATGTGGTGCACCATATGCACCCGCGCCTGCCATGGTATGCACTGCCCGCCCGGTTCGAGACGGCGCGGGACCGCTACCTTGAACTGAACGACGGGTACCGGTTCGGCACCTACGGCGATCTTTTCCGACGATACTTCCTGCGCGCCAAGGATCCGGTCGCCCATCCACTCTGGCGCCGCTCCAACGCGCCCGATTGATCCGCGACTGGTCCGGACGTCGATGAACTGGTGCTTGACCTCGCCCTGTGCAATCAGGGCCCATGATTGCCGCCTGGATCCCTGTTACTATCGCCGCCGCCTTTGTGCAGAATTTGCGGTTCATGCTGCAAAAGCACCTCAAGGCAACGCAGCTTTCCACGGGCGGGGCAACCTTTTCGCGGTTTGTGTTTTCCTTTCCGCTGGTAGCGGCGCTTGCGCTCACCTATGGGCAGCTGAGCGATCAGGCGCTGCCGGGCCTAACCGGGACGTTCTGGATCTATGCTACGCTCGGCGGGCTGTGCCAGATCCTGGCCACCATGTGCGTGGTGGCGCTCTTTGCGCGCCGGAACTTCGCCGTCGGCATGACATTCAAGAAAACCGAGGCGATACAAACCGCGATCGTCGGCTACGTTCTGCTTGGCGAGGGTGTGTCGCCAGGCGGTGCAGCGGCATTGGCCGTAGGCTTTGTCGGACTGATCCTTCTCAGCGATCCCCCGGATGGCGGCGCCGACGGGGGATGGGCACGGCTTTTCAACCGCGCGGCGGGGCTTGGGCTGGCGTCGGGCATCCTTTTTGCGGTTTCGGCCAATGCCTACCGCGCGGCCTCGCTGTCGCTGGAGAGCGGCGACACGTTCCTGCGCGCCTCGCTGACTCTGGCCGCCGTCACGGCGTTTCAGACCGTGGCGCTTGGCGGCTGGCTCCTCTGGCGTGAACGGGGCGAGGTACGGCGCGTGCTCCGGGCCTGGCGCGTGACGGCGCTGGTCGGGATCTTCAGCATGGTTGGCAGCCTCTGCTGGTTCATCGCCTTCACGCTACAAACCGCGGCCTACGTCAAGGCCGTCGGCCAGATCGAACTGGTCTTCAGCTACCTTGCGGGTGTTTTTGTGTTTCAGGAAAAGAACACGCGTCGCGAACTTGCCGGCATCGCGACGCTTGTCCTGAGCGTGCTTATGATCGTTCTTCTGCGGTAGCAGGCTTGTCGCCAAGGCGCAGAACGTAGTTTTCTTCGTCGTCGTTTTTGAAGAAAGGCACCGAAGCCGGGATGGGAATGCCGGGGCCGACGCTCCGCGTCAGCGCCGCAACCTCTGCCAGCGCGATCTGCGTGATGAACGGCAGGTCGAAATCCCGCGTGCTCTCTAAGGGGACCCACTGAAGATGGGACAGCTCATCCTGTGCGCGGGAGAAATCGTCGGGATCTGAGGCGAACGCCGCGGCGTCCACCGCAAAAAAGCGCGCGTCGAACCGGCGCGGGCGCCCCGGCGGTGTGATCGCCCGGAACACAAAGCGCATTGCGCCCGCATCCGGGCGGTGCCCCGTACGCGCAAAGCTGTCCCAGCTCTTTGGCGGCACGAAATCCCAGCGTGCGTCCTGACCAAGGATCTGACCGGTTTCTTCCCAAAGCTCGCGAATGCCAGCCGCGATCAGGGCAGCTCCCAGGCCGGGCGTGATGCCGTCCTGAAGCCGGCTGTGGCACACCTGGCTGAGCGCGCGCAAAACGGGCACGTGGGAATCATCCTCATCCACCGCCCCGCCGGGAAAAACGAATTTGCCGGGCATGAAGGTGGCGTCTTTGCCGCGCTGGCCCATCAAGACGGACCGACGATCCCCGTCGCGCCGCACGACGATGATCGTGGCGGCATCCCTGACCGGGATCAGGGAGGTCACGGCCTAAGCCCCTCCGCCACGAGAGAGGTCACGTTGTGGAAAACCCGTGCATGCGCTTGGCCCATTGGAACGCAACAATTCCGCCTTTCAGACGCGGCAGAAGATAAAGCGAGAGCGCGACCGAACCAAGGACGAAAACGGTTGCAAGGATAAGGGGATCGGGCCGCAGTTCCACGAAAGCGATATGCATGAGCGGGATCATGATATGGCCAACCAGCAGGATCGTCAGATAGGCCGGTCCATCGTCTGCGCGGGCGTGGCTGAGATCTTCGCCGCAGACCACGCATCGGTCGCGCAATGTCAGATATCCTTTGAGCAACGGTCCGGAACCGCAGTTCGGGCACTTCCGGCGCCATCCGCGCAAGAGCGACCTCTTGAGGGGCCGCTCTTCGACGAGGGCGGCGTTTGCAGTGGACTCCGTAGGCATAGGAACGGCTCTTTCGTGGGTATTTAACGTATTTAGGAGGAACACGGTGAATTCCAGCCCTTCACGGTGCGTCGCGTCGCCATGTCGCGACCGCCAGGAAATTTTTACCGGACTGCGACGGAAATAGCCGCACTGCCCGTTTGACATGCAGATCGGCACAGAAAACCCGCCGACAAAACAGGAAGAATGGAGCACTAGGAATGCTAGCGAACCCTTGGAAAACACTTGGTGTGATCGCAATTTTCGGCGCCGGCACTGCCATGCTGGCGACCACCGTTTTTGCGCAGGAAGACGAGAACCGGCGCGCCCAACGTGCCGCCGAGATCTTCGAGCAACTCGATGCTGACGGAGACGGCAGCGTGACGCAGGCCGAAATCGAAGCTGCCCGCAGCGGACGATTTGGCGAGATGGACGCCAACGGCGACGGGGAGGTGACAGAAGAAGAACTGACCGCCCATATCGAAGCGCGCAGCGCGCGCCGGGTGGAGCGGGCTGCCGCCGAGATGCTGAGCCGGAACGATGCCAACAGTGACGGTGTCCTTACTGAAGACGAACTCGGCCAGTCCGAACGCGGCGCGCGGCGGTTCGAGCAGGTCGATACCGACGGTGACGGGGTGGTCACGCGCGAGGAATTCGACACCGCCGTTGCCGACCGCAGCGAACGCTTTCGTGGCCGGGGCAAGGGTCGGGGTGATGGTCCGCGCCGCAACTAAAGTCTTTGGAAGACGGGGCGCGCGCGGCACTGGCGCGCGCCCTGCCGGAAGGGTACTCCGGAATGCGGATGGAACGCGCGTCACTCATGGCTCAGACAGAGGCGCCCGACGAGGTGCTTCTTCGGCGCTTCGGCGCAGGCGAGGCTGTGGCCGCGCGGGAACTGAGCGAGCGGCTTGTGCCGCGGCTTCTGGGGTATGCAAGCCGTCTTTTGGGCGACCCCGCAGAAGCCGAGGACGTGGTGCAGGAAGCCATGCTGCGGCTCTGGCGCATCGCCCCCGAGTGGGAGTCGGGCCGTGCGCAGGTCAGCACCTGGGTCTACCGGGTGACAACAAATCTCTGCACGGACCGCCTGCGTCGGGGTGGGCGCCAGAAGCCGACTGCGCCAGAAGACATGGTTGGTTTCGCCGATCCAGCGCCTGGGGCCGAGGGGGTGCTCGACGCCACCGAAAAGGCCGCGGCGTTGCAAGCTGCATTGCAGGAGCTGCCGGAGCGCCAGCGGCAGGCCGTTGTCCTCCGCCACATCGAGGGGCTATCGAACCCCGAGATTGCGGTGATCATGGACACCGGCGTCGAGGCTGTGGAAAGTCTTACAGCGCGCGGGAAGCGCGCCCTGACTGCGGCGCTGATGCCGCACCGGGAAGAGTATGGGTATCAAGATGACTGATCTGCCAGAAAACCGCAAAGACACCAGCGAGGAAAAGCTGGAAGATCTCTTTGCTGCCGCGCGCAAGGCCGCGCCGCAGCCTTCAGAGGATCTGATGGCACGCGTACTGTCCGATGCCGAAGCGGTTTGTCTTGCCCGGGCGACGCAGACGACCCAAGCGGGCCCGGCCGCGCGGTTTTCGCTGTCGTCAATGCTCGACGCGTTCGGTGGCTGGGCCGGGGCGGGCGGCCTGGCGGCGGCTGGCCTTGTGGGCCTCTGGGTGGGCGTTGCCCCGCCCGAGACGCTGCAATCGACACTCGGCCTCATTCTGGCAGGGGACGTTTTATCAAGCGATCCGGGCAACCTCTGGATCATTGAAGACACCTATCTGCCCGGACTGGGAGGCTGATCATGGCTGAAACGGACACTTCCGCTACTGAGCCGGTCAGCCGTTCGCCTCTTTGGGTGAGGATCCTTCTGTTCGTATCTCTGGCGGCAAATTTGCTGATCATCGGGGTGGTGACCGGGGCCGTGCTGACCCGCGAGCCCCAGGACCGCCAGGGCGATCCGCGCCTTCGGGACGTGGGGCTTGGCCCCCTTGGGTTTGTGCTGGAACAGGACGACCGGAAAGCGCTGCGCCAAGACCTCGCACGGTCGGCCCCGAAGCTTCGGGAAAGCCGTGTTGCCGGGCGGGCGGCGATGGCGCGTCTTCTGGAGGAGTTGCGCAGCGACACTTTCGACCCCGCCGTGGTTGTGGAGGTCTTCGAGATCCAGCGGCAGGCCGCCGGGACGCGGGCCGAAGTCGGACAGGCGGCCGTCGCAAGACGCCTCGCGGAGATGAGCCTTGAAGAGCGGCGGCGTCTGGCGGACCGGATCGAGAAAGGAATGCGCCGCCACGGAGGACCGCGCGGCAACTAGCGGTGGCCTAGGCGGCGCGGAAACTGATCGTCACGGTGTTGCGACCCTGGGCCTTGGAGCCATAGAGCGCCTGATCAGCGTCCTGGAGCGCCTTTTTCACCACATCGGTGGCGCTGTCTGCACCAGCCGCGCCGCGCACTGCCAGCCCGATTGACAGCGTGACCGCGATCTGCCGGCCATCATCGAGGACGATGCACGTTTCCGCCACCTTCCGGCACAGTCTTTCTGCGACGGTATGGGCTTCGGTTTCGCTGGTTTCCGGCATGGCGACCAGAAACTCTTCGCCGCCAAACCGCGCCAACAGATCAACGCTGCGCAGATTGTCCTGCAAGCGGTGCGCCACGGCCTTCAGGACCGCGTCACCCGCCGCATGGCCATAGGTGTCATTATCCGATTTGAAGCGGTCGAGATCGAGAATCATTAGGGCAAAGGGTCGCCTGGACCGGCCTGAGCGCTGGCACATGGCCTCCAGATGCGACATGGCATAGCGGCGGTTGTGCAGCCCGGTGAGCGGGTCCGTGATGGCCAGTTGCATTCCGTCGGACGCCTGGCGGCGCAGACGCTCGAAGCGGCGTTTTTGCTTGATCAGCCGCTCTACCCTAGCGGTCATTGCAGCGGGCGGCGGCAGCCCGAGCGCAATGTCGCTGGCGCCAAGGTCGAGGGCCATGGCCGCCAGATCCTCCGACCCGTTGGGCAAGACAACAAAAATGCACGCGTGACGCGTTTCGGTGCGGCAGCGGAGTTCGGCGAGCAGACTGAGCGTCGATGCCGCCGCCAGGTCGCCCCGAAGGTCGAGCACAACCAAATCTTGCGGTCCGCAGCCGTCAAGCGTGGCGATGACCGTATCGATCCGGACCCAGTTCCAGGTATTCGCGGAGGACGCGGACAGATGGAAGGGGCGTTGGTCGGGCGCAGAGGCGCAGAGGACTTTCCCCTGGACGGCGAATTCCGCCTGCGCTTCGGCAAGGCCGAGTTCGCGGTAGGTTTTTGAGCGCAGGAGGAGTTCTTCTTCCATGTCTCGGACACGGATGACGCTGCGCAAACGGGCCATCAGAAGGGTTTCGTTCACTGGGCAAGGAATGACAGCGTCAGCAAGGCTCGGTTCATCGGTGTCCGCCCCTGACGGGGCGATGACCAGAACCGGTACCGACAGCGGACGCGGGGGTGACTTGAGGATAGCGGCCACCTGTGTCGGTGCGGGGACGCTGTCGTCCGAGATTATGACCGCATCGGGCAGGTGTTCAGAGATGCGCTCCAGCCCTTCGGCCTCGGTTGCGGCCTGATCCACGATGTATCCGCCCGCCCGCAGCTTTGACGAGAGCAGGATACGGCTGCTGGCAGTCCCGTCGATCAAAACCACGCGTCGCGCCATGATCTTCACAATTCGATTCAAATTTCAGGTGCGATTGAGTAGTGCCTCCGATTGGTTAACACTTCCTTTTTGCCCTGCCGAGAGAGCGCCCATGTCGCAAGAATCCGCCGAAGCGCTGGCGCTCGAAGTTCTGGCCTGGCTCTTCGCAAGCGGCGATCTAGGGCAGGTTTTTCTGTCAGACAGCGGGCTTTCGGCAGACATTTTGCGCGCCAAGGCGAACGATCCCGAGGTGCTTTTGGCGGTGCTTGATTTTCTGACGCAGGACGATGCCTGGGTCATTGCGTTCTGCGATGCCAGGGGCCACCCCTATGATGCTCCGCTGGCCGCACGCGGTGCTCTGCCGGGAGGTGAGCAGGTGCACTGGACCTAGGGCGCGTCAGCCGGTCCTAGAAGTGGTCTAGGGCGATTTCTTCGCCCTTTCGGAGTTTTGCAAGAAGGGCGCGCAGGTCCTGTTCTTCCTGCGCCGTCAGCTTTTCAGACAGAAGGCGGGCATTGTCTTCGGCCATCGGTGTGCCCTTGCCGACCAGCGCCATGCCAGCCGCCGTGGCCGAAGCTGTGCGCGTCCGCCGGTCGCCCGTTCCCGCGGTCCGCTCGATTAGTCCTGCCGCTTCCATCTGCTTGAGGGCCCGGGATGTCGCGGTGCGGTCGATGCCCACGAATGTTGCAATCTCGGAAGGCCGAAGAAGCCCTTCATTTACAATTGCAAGCAGCACGCACCAGGTCACGCGCGTGAGCTCGATGGATTTCAGCTTCTCATCGAGGCGTTTTTCCTGCACTCTAGCGGTGAGGGACAGTTGATAACCCAACGACGCGTGTAACCGGTATTTTCCTGTTTCAGACATACATCAAAGCGTCAAATAACGAGCGCGGCCTGTCAATCTAGGGCGAGCAGACCACATCGTCTGTCACGCGGCTGGTACCAAAAGGTCTCAATAGGCGCGCGCGCCTGCTATGGCGTATTCAGGGAGGAACAATGGGCCGGATTTGCGGCGTCCTTTTCGACAAGGACGGAACCCTATTCGATTTTCATGCCACATGGGGCGCGTGGGCTGACAGGTTTTTGCTCGATCTGGCGCGCGGCGACCGGATCCATGCCCGGAGGCTAGGTCAGGCGGTTGGTTTTGATATGGACAGCCGGACATTTATGGCCGGAAGCCCGGCTATTTCCGGGACGCCGGGCGAAATTGCCGAGGTCCTGCTTGAGCATTTGCCCGGCGCCAATCCGCAGATTCTGGTGGCGCGGATCAATGTCTCGGCGGCGGAAGCGCCCCTGTCGCCGGCGGCGCCGCTCGATGCGCTTTTGGGAGGGCTCAGGGGGCGTGGCCTTCGGCTTGGAGTGGCGACGAACGACGCGGAAGCCCCGGCGCGCGCGCATCTTCAGACCGCGGGTATCGCCGATCTTTTCGACTTTATCGCCGGATCCGACAGCGGCCATGGGGCGAAACCCGACCCGGGCATGCTTTTGGCATTCTGCGATCGTCTTGGGCTCGATCCGCGTGCGGTGGTGATGGTCGGGGACAGCGCCCATGATCTTATTGCAGGGCGGGCCGCCGGGATGCGGACGGTCGCGGTGCTGACCGGACACGCGGAAGAGGCGGTGCTTGCCGAACTGGCGGATACGGTTCTGGCCGATGTTGGGCATCTGCCTGTGTGGCTCGACCGGGAGGAGCTGGCCGAAAGCGTCGCCTGAAATCCAAAAACGACGAAAGCCGTCGGAAACGGCCATGGCGCGACCTGCGCGTCGGTTCAGCATGACCGGCAGCAACCGGGAGCGGACCGATGGCCGAAGCAGCGACAAAGCGCAGAAGATCAGGCGGGCGTGCGGGCAATACTCGCCGCTCCAGCGGGCTCGCTATCGCTCAGATGCCCTGGCGCAACCCGCACAACACCGATCGCCCGACTGAACCGCTGGACGCCGAGGGGGTGAACGCGGTTCACAACGCAGCCATGCAGATCCTTGAGAATATCGGGATCGAATTCCTCAACGAAGAGAGCCTTGAGATCTTCAAAGAGGCAGGCGCCACGGTCAATGGCACGAACGTGCGGCTTGGCCGCGACTTTGTGATGGAAATGGTGGCGAAGGCGCCAAGCGAGTTCACCCTGACGCCGCGCAATCCAGAGAGAACTCTGCGGGTGGGTGGCGACACCATCCTATTTGGCAACGTCTCTTCACCGCCCAACTACTGGGATCTGGAGACCGGTAAGGTTCCGGGCACACGCGAACAATGCGCCAATCTTCTGAAGCTGACCCAGTACTTCAACTGCATTCATTTCGCGGGCGGATACCCGGTCGAACCCGTGGACATCCACGCGCGGGAGCGGCACCTTGATGTGCTCTTCGACAAGCTGACCCTTTCCGACAAGGTCATGCACGCCTACTCGCTTGGCAAAGAACGGGTGGAAGACGTGATCGAGATGGTGCGCATCGCCGGTGGACTTAGCGATGACGCGTTCGACGCTACGCCGCGAATGTATACCAACATCAACTCCACCTCTCCGCTTAAGCACGACGTCCCGATGATCGATGGCTGTCTGCGTCTCATTCGCCGCGGGCAGGCGGTGGTCGTGACCCCGTTTACGCTGGCCGGCGCCATGGCGCCCGTTACCATGGCCGGGGCGGTGGCGCAGTCGCTGGCGGAGGCGCTGTCGGCCATCGCGCTCTTTCAGTACGTCAAGCCGGGCTGCCCCTGTGTAATCGGGACCTTCACGTCAAACGTCGATATGAAATCCGGCGCTCCGGCCTTTGGCACGCCCGAATACATGCGCGCGACGCAGATCACAGGACAGATGGCGCGTTTCTACGGGCTTCCCTTGCGTTCGTCGGGGTCCTGTGCGGCCAATGTGCCGGACGGACAGGCAATGTGGGAGACGTCGAACAGTCTGTGGGCTGCAGTTCAGTCGAGCACGAACATGATCTACCATGCGGCGGGCTGGCTTGAGGGCGGGCTGATCGCCAGCCCGGAAAAGTTCATCATGGATTGCGAAGTGATCCAGATGATCCTGCGATACTTCGAGCCGCCGATCGTCGACACATCTGACGCGTCGCTGGCCGTTGACGCCATCAGCGAGGTTGGCCCGAACGGGCATTTCTTCGGGACCGGGCACACGCAGGAACGCTATGAGACGGCGTTCTACCAGCCGTTTCTATCGGACTGGCGCAACTACGAAGGCTGGGATCTTGCCGGGGGCATCTGGACGGCCGAGCGCGCGCATAGGCAGTTCAAGCAGATCATAAACGAGTTTGAAGCGCCTCCGCTTGATCCGGGCATTCGTGAAGAGCTTGCTGCGTTCGTTGAACGCCGTAAGGCCGAAGGTGGCGCACCGACCGATTTCTAACCGTCTGGCTCGGTCGGGATTTTCCTAGAATTCTCAGAATTCATTGGGCTTTTCTTAAGCTGGCTCCTGCTAGGGTTCGCCAACCAAGCGCGGACACTGGCATGCACGGTCTGATCAACAAGTCCATTCAGTCTTTCCTGAGCGACACTTATGGGCCGGAGGTCTGGCAAGCATCCGTGCGCGGTGCAGGTCTGCCGATTTCCGGTTTCGAGGCGCTCGTGATCTATGACGATGACATGACTCTTGCTGTCGTCGACGCTGCCGGTGGGCAGTTGGAAAAGACGCGCGAAGAGCTTCTGGAGGATCTCGGCAACTACCTTGTGTCGCACAAGAACCTCGAACCGCTGCGCAGGTTGTTGCGTTTTGGTGGGGTGAATTTTGTCGAGTTTCTTTATTCGCTGGATGACCTGCACGATCGCGCCCGGCTGGCCGTGCCGGACCTCGAGCTGCCCCATCTCGCGCTGGAGGATCTCGGAAACGGCGAATTCCGGTTGTGTTCCAGTTTCCGGGTGCCGGGCTTCGGACACATTCTTGTGGGTCTTCTGCGCTCTATGGCGGACGACTACGGCGCGCTGGTCTTTCTGAATTACGAACGGTCGGAAGGCGCACGGGAGTTTCTGAAGATCACGTTACTTGAGTCCCAGTTTGCCAAAGGCAGGGTGTTCGAGCTGGCGGCGAGGGTGGGATGAGGTCATGACAATGTCTTCCATCTTCGAAAACACCGAGGCGCTGGACCAGGTGATGCCCATGCATTGCCAGTTGACGCCGGAAGGGACGATTGCCCACTGCGCACCGACGCTGGCGAAACTGACCCAGAACGAGTGCCTGGTCGGCAAGCGCTTTTTTGACGCCTTTGTCGTGCGCCGGCCCAGCGGCCTTGAAGATATGGCGTCCCTGTCGCTTGTGGCGGGGACGAAACTGCGATTGTCGCTCAGGCACACCGAAGAGCGCGGGCTGAGGGGTTGCCTGGTGCCGCTGCCTGAGGACCGGGGCTATCTGCTTGATCTCTCCTTTGGGATCTCGGTCATCGAAGCTGTCGGAACCTACGGTCTGACCGTGTCCGACTTTGCGCCGACGGACCTGACGATCGAACTGCTCTACCTGCACGAGGCGCAATCGGCCGTCCTGCAGGAGTCGCGGCAGCTAAACGCCCGGCTCGAACACGCCCGCAGCCGCGCTGAAGACCTCGCCTTGACGGACCCGCTCACGGGGCTTGCAAACCGCCGCGCTATGGAGCGTGACCTGTCCCGCCGCCTCGAAATGTGTGCGCCCTTCGTCCTGCTGCATGTCGATCTCGATCATTTCAAGGAGGTAAACGATACCTTCGGGCACGCCGCCGGCGATGCTGTTTTACAGGCTGCCGCGCAGGTCTTTCTGGATGAAACCCGCCGCGACGATCTGGTCGCAAGGGTTGGCGGGGATGAGTTTATCGTGATCCTGTCCGGACAGATGCGACGGCAGCGTGTGAGAAGCCTGGGCGAACGGATCATCGCCCGGCTTGAGGCGCCGATAGCCTTCGAGGGGCAAAGCCTGCGTGTGTCAGCGAGCGTAGGAGCGTCGCTGAGCGCAGATCACAAGGTGGCCAGCATCGACTTGCTTCTCAACTGTGCCGATAGGGCGCTCTACGCTGCGAAAGGCGCGGGACGCGGGCGGTTTTCCGATTTCGCAATGACTGCTTCAGAGGCCACCGGGCCTCTTTTGCAATCGGTCGTCAACCGGCCTTGAGAGCGTGATCCTTTGCCTCACGCGGCCGCGTGACCGACGGGCGCCGGCGCGTGAGAGCGTCACCCTGCAGGACCGGAATTCGCGGCTTCTCCGGTATGACCAGGTCATTTCGCATGGGGTGCCCTTGCAGCCCCCCGGCGCGACCACTAAGACTCACCCGACGCGGCGGCGCGATGGACCACCGCGGCAGCAGAGGCAGGCCGAATGCACGATCCTTTCGAGACTTACATGAACACCCTTGTCCCGATGGTGGTCGAACAGACCAGCCGCGGCGAGCGGGCCTACGACATTTTCTCTCGGCTCCTGAAAGAGCGTATTATCTTTCTCTCCGGCCCGGTGTACGACGGCATGTCGAGTCTCATCGTGGCGCAGCTTCTGCATCTTGAGGCCGAGAACCCATCCAAAGAAATCTCAATGTATATCAACAGCCCGGGCGGTGTGGTGACCTCGGGGCTGTCGATTTACGATACAATGCAGTACATCCGCCCCGCCGTTTCCACGCTTTGCGTCGGGCAGGCGGCGTCCATGGGGTCGCTCCTTCTGGCCGCTGGCGCCAAGGACATGCGCTTCTCGCTGCCCAACAGCCGGATCATGGTTCATCAACCTTCGGGGGGCTATCAGGGTCAGGCGACGGACATTCTGATCCACGCTCGCGAAACTCAGAAACTGAAGGCCCGGCTGAATGAAATCTATGTCGAACATACCGGGCAGGACCTGAAGTCGGTCGAAGATGCCCTTGAGCGCGACAACTTCATGTCGCCCGAAGAAGCGAAGGAATGGGGCCTGATAGATCAGATTGTGGTCAATCGCGATACACCGGAATGACGGTGATACACCTGTGACGCCGAGGCAGGATTTAGGCGTTGTAGAGCGGTTTGCGGTGTTCTAGGCTTCGTGCAAGTCCCGCCGAGGCGGGCAAGATATGGGCTTTTGGGCTCCTGAAAGGTGCAAGATGGCGAATAACTCCGGCTCTGACAGCAAGAACACGCTCTACTGCTCGTTCTGCGGGAAAAGTCAGCATGAGGTTCGCAAACTTATCGCCGGTCCTACGGTTTTCATCTGCGATGAATGCGTCGAGCTGTGCATGGATATCATCCGGGAAGAGACGAAATCGGCCGGGCTCAAGGCCTCCGACGGCGTCCCGACCCCCAAAGAAATCTGTGAAGTGCTCGACGACTACGTGATCGGGCAGGGCCATGCCAAACGTGTTCTTTCGGTTGCGGTCCATAACCACTACAAGCGCCTGAACCACGCATCGAAGTCGAATGAGATCGAACTGGCGAAGTCCAATATCCTTCTGATCGGCCCAACCGGCTGCGGTAAAACGCTGCTTGCCCAGACGCTCGCCCGCATCCTTGATGTGCCCTTCACGATGGCCGATGCCACCACGCTGACCGAAGCCGGCTACGTAGGCGAGGATGTCGAGAACATCATACTGAAACTGCTTCAGGCCTCAGAATACAACGTCGAGCGTGCGCAACGCGGCATCGTCTATATCGACGAGGTCGACAAGATCACGCGAAAGTCCGACAACCCGTCGATCACCCGGGATGTTTCAGGCGAAGGTGTGCAACAGGCGCTTCTGAAAATAATGGAAGGCACCGTTGCCAGCGTGCCGCCCCAGGGCGGCCGTAAGCACCCGCAGCAGGAATTCCTG
>JBCDED010000008.1:0-67842 GCA_039179985.1 Pseudomonadota bacterium | reverse complement strand
GTAAGGCGAGGGCAGAATGATGGTTTCGCGAGTCATCCCGGTCGATCCCTTCGATCTTGTTATCTTCGGCGGTACGGGCGATCTGGCCCGGCGAAAGATCCTGCCGGGGCTTTTTCGGCGTTTTGTCAGCGGTCAGATGCCCGCTGAAGCGCGGGTTATCGGGGCAGCGCGCGCAAAACTCGACGATGCCGCCTACCGCAAACAGATGGCCGAAGCGCTGGCGGAGTTCGCGTCGAAGGAGGGCGACACCGAAACTACTGCCGCCTTCCTTGAGCGCCTTCACTATGTGCCCATTGACGCAAAGGGCGATGGCGGCTGGTCCGAGTTGCGCAAGCTCGTGCGCAAGGATGTGGTGAAGGCCTTCTACTTCTCGGTGGGTCCGTCGCTTTTCGGGGATCTGGCCGAACGGCTGCACCACCACAAGATCGCCGACGCTGAAAGCCGGATCGTCGTGGAAAAGCCCTTTGGCCGCGACCTTGACAGCGCCAAGGCGCTGAACGCCACGCTGGCCGAGCATTTCGACGAGCACCAGATCTACCGGATCGACCACTACCTGGGCAAAGAGACTGTCCAGAACCTTATGGCGATCCGCTTTGGCAATATTCTGTTTGAGCCGCTTTGGAACGCCCAATACGTGGATCATGTGCAGATCACCGTTGCCGAAACCGTGGGCGTTGGCGGACGCGGCGAATACTACGACAAATCCGGCGCGATGCGGGACATGGTGCAAAATCACCTGATGCAGCTTCTGTGCCTCACGGCCATGGAACCGCCTTCAAAGTTCGACCCGGGCGCGGTACGCGATGAGAAGCTGAAAGTCATCCGGGCCCTAGAACCTGTCAGCGCCGATGAAATCGTCCGCGGTCAGTACGCCAAGACCGGTAAGAAGCCGGGGTATCTGGAGGACGTGGGCGACCCCGATAGCGTCACGGAGAGCTATATCGCGCTGAAGGTGCAGGTCGCGAACTGGCGCTGGAACAACACGCCGTTTTACCTGCGCACGGGAAAATGCCTGCGCGCACGTATGTCCGAGATTGTCGTGTCATTTAAGGAACCGCCGCACTCGATATTCGGGGAAGGCAATTTCGGACGTCCCAACGAACTGTCGATCCGCCTGCAACCGAACGAAGGGATCGACCTGCGCGTGACGATCAAAGAGCCGGGGCCGGGGGGGATGCGGCTGGTTGACGTGCCTCTCGACATGACCTTCGCCGAGGCGCTCGGGCAGGATGCCGGCGCCGGGCCCGATGCTTACGAACGGCTGATCATGGACGTGATCCGGGGCAACCAGACGCTCTTTATGCGCGGCGACGAGGTCGAAGCCGCCTGGGCCTGGACCGACCCGATCATTGAGGGCTGGCTGAGCCGGGGAGACAAGCCTGACCCCTACGACATTGGCAATTCCGGCCCCGATGATGCCATGATGCTCATGCACCGCGACGGGCGGCGCTGGCGGGAGATACGGTCGTGAAATTCGTCGAATACCCCGACCGCGAAATGATGATGATCGATCTCGCGAATTTACTCGCGGGCGAGCTGGAGAACTGCCTTTTTCAGCATGATCACGCCAGTTTCGCCGTGCCGGGCGGCACGACGCCGGGGCCGATCTTCGACAATCTTTGCGCGGCGGATCTCGACTGGGAGCGGGTCCACGTCTTTTTGACCGACGAACGCTGGGTGCCCGAATCCTCCGAGCGCTCAAATACGCGCCTTCTGAAAGATCGACTGCTTACGGACCGCGCGGCGAAGGCGCAGCTCATCCCGCTCTACACGGGCGACGCGACGCCGGAAGAGGGGCTGCCCAAACTGACCGAAGCGTTTGCCGACGAACTGCCCGTTTCGGTGATGCTGCTCGGCATGGGCACGGATATGCACACCGCTTCGCTCTTTCCGGGCGCCGACAACCTGGGCGCCGCGCTGAAGGGCAATGCGGCGCCGGTCATGGCAATGCGCGCTGCGGGCGCGCCCGAGCCTCGCGTTACCCTGACCGCGCCCGTCCTCAAAGGCGCACTCGCACGGCATATCGTGATCACCGGCGCCGAGAAACGCCAGGCCATGGACCGCGCCGTGCGCATCGGCGATCCCATGGAGGCCCCCGCCGCCGCGATCCTGCCTGGTACCACGGTGCACTGGGCCGCATAACCTTTCCGGAGATATTTTGGATGACCGACATTTGGACACGCCTGGCTGCGCACCACGACAGCACCGCCGGGCGGCAAATCCTCGCGCTTTTCGAAGACCCGAACCGCGCCAGAGATTTTTCGGCCAGCCTGGGCGATCTGATGTTCGACTACTCCAAAACCGGGATCGACGCCGAGGCGCGGACTCTGCTCTTAGAATTGGTGGAAACCACCGGCCTCGCCGCCCGGCGCAGTGCCATGTTTCAAGGCGACAAGATCAACGAGACCGAGGGCAGGGCGGTGCTGCACACGGCGCTTCGATCAAGGGAAGACCGGGTCCAGGTGGACGGCGAGAACGTGATGCCCGAGGTCCGGGAGACACTCGACCGCATGGCGGCCTTTGCGGATGAGGTCCGCGGCAGCGCCATTCGCGACGTGGTCAACATCGGCATCGGCGGGTCGGACCTCGGGCCTGCCATGGCCACCATCGCTCTGGCACCCTACCACGACGGGCCGCGCTGCCATTTCGTCTCAAATGTGGACGGCGCTCATATCAAAGACATCCTCGGCCAGTGCGATCCAAAGACGACGCTGGTGATTGTCGCCTCCAAGACCTTCACCACAATCGAGACCATGACCAACGCGGCCACCGCCAAGGCCTGGATGGAGGCGGGTGGCGGTAGCCCTGCGGAGCAATTCGCGGCGCTGTCTTCGGCCTTGGAAAAGACCGCCGCCTGGGGCATCCCCGAGGCCCGCGTCTTTGGCTTCGCTGATTGGGTGGGAGGGCGCTATTCCATGTGGGGGCCCATCGGCCTGTCGCTGATGATCGCTATCGGGCCTGCGAATTTTCGCGACTTCCTTGCAGGCGGCGCCGAGATGGACGCGCATTTTCGCACGGCGCCTTCGGCAGAGAACCTGCCGGTGCTTCTGGCCATCGTTGGTGTCTGGCACAACCAGATCGCCGGCCACGCCACGCGCGCCGTCCTGCCATATGAACAGCGCCTTGCGCGCCTTCCGGCCTACCTGCAGCAACTGGAAATGGAATCGAACGGCAAGCGGGTATCCATGGACGGCACCGATCTGCCGATCAACTCCGGCCCCATCGTCTGGGGCGAGCCGGGCACGAACGGCCAGCACGCCTTTTACCAACTGATCCACCAGGGCACGCGGGTTGTGCCTTGTGAGTTCCTCGTGGGCGCCCGCGGCCACGAGCCGGAACTCGCCCACCAGCACCGCCTTCTAGTGGCCAATTGCCTGGCACAGTCCGAGGCGCTGATGCGCGGCCGCTCGCTGGACACCGCGCGCGAGATGATGGCGCAAGCGGGGCTGACGGGCGCAGAGCTCGAACGGCAGGCCCGCCACCGCGTCTTTCCCGGCAACCGCCCGTCAACCACGCTGATTTACCCCGTGCTCACGCCCCGGGTCCTTGGCCAGATTATCGCGCTTTATGAACACCGGGTCTTTGTCGAAGGCGTGATCCTGGGGATAAACAGCTACGACCAGTGGGGCGTGGAACTGGGTAAGGAACTGGCCAAAGCGCTGGAACCCATCGTGGCGGGCGAAGCCTCGTCCGAGGGCAAGGACGGCAGCACAAAGAACCTCGTGGCCTACGCACTTGCGCATAGTGTCTGAAGGTCCCTGGTGCCGAATTCACCCATCCGGTTGGCGCGGTCCAGCGGGTTTACAGAGTAGCGACCGTCGGCCGCCGGAAGGCTCTGCGCAGTAGCTCTTCCTATGTCAGGTTCTGGCCGATTCCCTTCGTATTAGGGGTCTTGTTTCGCCCCGCAGAGAAGATATGAACACGTTGACCTTTAGCGAAGCCTGGTGTTTTAAGATGCTTCAACGAGGGCCGCGCAGTGGACGGACCAC
Source organism: Pseudomonadota bacterium (assembly GCA_039179985.1). Classification (GTDB taxonomy): domain Bacteria; phylum Pseudomonadota; class Alphaproteobacteria; order Rhodobacterales; family Rhodobacteraceae; genus JBCCMQ01. Next base: position 63,853 of record JBCDED010000008.1, on the reverse strand, counting down.
ATGCACGGCAGGACGGCCCCAGGGGTGAAGAGAGATGTGGCAGCTTGAGTTCGCAAGCGCGTTACCAGACCGCATCGTTACCGCAGCGGAAGTGGCCGAATGGACAGGGGGTGACGAGAGCTTCATTCGCAACAAGGTGGGCATCGAAAGCCGCAGGTTTCTAAGCCCCGACCAAAACCCTCTTGATCTCGCGCTCCTAGCTACGACGCGTGGATTGGAACGGGCAGGGCTCGAAGCCTCTGACCTCGACTTTATCGTTTTCGTTACGCAGGCACCTGACTTCCGTTTGCCGCAAAGCTCATCACTTCTGGCCGACGGGCTTGGAGCAAAACCGGAGCTGGCGGCGTTCGATATCTCACTGGCTTGCTCGGGATGGGTCTATGCCCTTTCGCTGGCCAATGCCCTGGCGCTGGCCGAAGGTTTCGAAGCCGGTTTGATCGTCACCTGCGATCCCTATTCGCGCGCGATGTCGCGCAACGATAGGGCCACTGTCACAGTCTTTGGTGACGCGGCGTCGGCGACGGTCATGACGAAGGGGGGCGCCGTTGTCGTTGGCAAAGCAGACTATGGCACCGACGGAGCCGGAGGTATGGGCCTTCGGGTTGACGCCGGTGGGTCGCGGGCGCCGACAGTCTCAATTGATGACACGGAGGCGACCAAGACTGTGGTCCTTGACGACTACCGGGTGCAAATGGATGGCCGCGCTATACTCGATTTCATGCAAACACGCGTGCCCGCGTCGGTCGACCGCGCGATGGAGCGAAACGGGGTGAACCGCGAAGATGTTTCCCTGTTTGTTTTCCACCAGGCGTCGCAGTACATGCTTCAGCTTCTGGCGCGGCGCATGGAACTGGATCCAGACCGGGTGCCGATTGAGATCAACGACATAGGAAATACGGTGTCGTCATCGATCCCCATCGCAATGGAACGACTGGCGGCACGCGGGCAGCTTACCGGCAAGACTGTTGTTTCCGGCTTTGGAGTGGGTCTTTCCTGGGCGTCGAACGTCCTGGATTTCGGAGACTAAGGACAAAGGTAGGGAAGCAAAATGGCAGACTATAAGAGCATAATTGAAACGGCCTTGGCGGACGCGGTCGGACACTCGGTCGAAATTTCGGTTGATACGCATCTTATTCAGGACGATGTGATCGACTCGCTCGACAGCGCGATTTTTCTTCTCAATGTCGAAAAGGCGGCGGGCGTGAAGCTCTCCGAACAGGATGTCGATGAAAAGGACCTATTCAAGGTTTCCAACCTTGTCGCATTCCTGGAAAGCTGACGTGAAGATCCACTGGTATTTTGGTGTGGCATGAAGCTTGAGACCCGCCTTGAGGTACCTCAGCGGGGTAGTCGCGACTACCTTCAAGGCGGAGATATTCTGCGGTCTATCTTCGAAGAATTCTCAAAACATAGGGACACTGCTGACATCGCGGACTGTCGGTTGAGATTTTCCAGCCTGTCGCACACGCTGCCAACGCTTTTAACTTGGCCCGAAGGGGAGCCTGCGCCGGCGGGGGCATTGTCCGCCAGGCTGTCCATCGGATTGCGCGACGGAGAACGAATTATCGGGGGGCTGCGCGACACGGGCGCGCCCCTTTTGTCGCGTATTGAAGGGTTTGAGCGCGACGTAAATGCGGTGACGGCCGTCGACGGTCAAACGGCTCTATCTGCGCCGGTTGAGGGGGCCGACCTGATCGAGCAAATTGTGTTCACCATAAAGTTTCTCCACAATACAGTTCTGCCTCTCAAAGCCGGTCGCTGGGCGGTGGTTGAGTTTAATCTGTTACGATACCTGCCCCGCGAAGGGTGGGGCTCCGTCGCCGCGGACATTGAGAGTATTTCGGGAAATAACCGAATAACGGAAACGCGTGTTCGTGTTGGGAAGGAAACGATTGGTAGTGTCCGCTTTACGGCTTTGGTGTGATGCATTGGAGAACGTCCGTTATGACCTGCCGGTTTGCTCTGTTCCGCACATTCACGACCGGCGCCCGGAAAGTCACATTCAATCTGGAGAAAATCGTCTTCGTGCCCACAAAGGGAAAGAGCCGCTTAATAGGGTCGCGTAAATCGTGTTCTTAACGCCGGGCCTCTACCTCTTAGCCCTTGGGTTCGCCTGCCTTGTGTATTGGGCCGTTCCGCAACGCCACTTTGGCCTGCGCGCTGCGTTCCTGATTACGTTTTCCCTGGCGCTGGTGACGCTCTACATACCAGCACTGGGGCTGGCCGTCGTGCTGTCCTCGCTTTTGGCCTATGCCTATACGTGGGTCCAAGGGCGTCTTCCGGGCAAGTGGACCGCCGCCGCATTCATCGCCATACAAGTTGGGCTGATGCTGTTGCCCGATCTGGCCGATCTAAGCGTTGTGGAGCAGGCATTCACGCTTACCGGAATTGCATACTTCACGTTGCGAAACGCCGGTTTTGTCATTGATGTCTACAAGCAAAAGACGCAAAGCAAATTTTCGGACTTGATATTCCTGAATGTGTTTTTTCCAACATATTCGGCCGGTCCGGTTGAGAACATCAAGACGCTCAACACCAGATCCTGCGACACCGGTTTTCAGGCAGAATTCATACTGCTCGGAGCGGCGAGGATCCTGGTTGGCATATTGAAATTCTATGTGGTTACCCAGTACATACTTGATCCGGTTGCCAAGTATTTCTTGCCAAACAGCTCGGCGGAACTTGACTACAGCACGCCGATCGGAGTCTGGGCGAGTCTCGTGTTTGGATGGTTCAGCCTTTACATTTCCTTTTCCGGCTACGCCGATATCGCTATCGGTTCCAGCAGAATGTTCGGAATACGCGTTCGCGAGAATTTCAACTTTCCAATCTTCGCCACGAACATCCAGAACTTCTGGCAGCGTTGGAACATTTCGATCATGAACTTCACGTCTGAGTACGTTTATCTCAATTTCGTGCGAGTGACGGGCCTACGTGTAGGCGGGCTATTCCTGGTTTTTCTATGCATCGGGATATGGCATCATTTTACGGTGAACTATGTGATCTGGGGCCTTGCGCATGCAACCGCGATGACAGTTTATCTAAAGCTTGATAGGCACGAACGCTACCGCGCCTTTCGGTCAAGCGTTCAATCGCGGCGGGCAGGCCGATGGGGTCTCGCATGTTGCGGCTGGTTCCTGACAATCACGTTCGTCAGCTTGCTGTCGGGGTTTGCGAACGCTGAAAGTCTCAAGGGCGGGCTGCAAGTCTTGTCGGGGTTGCTGCCATGACCAAAGCGGCGCGTCTTGGAACTTTCTTCATCGCATTCGTTTTGTGCGCCCTTTTTTTTGGTGGGCTCCTATTGGTTGCTGAAAGGCCGTCGATGCGGTGGGGGCTACGGACCACCGAACCGATCTACCTGCACGAAGGCAATGTCGATGTTGTCATTGGCGGCTCTTCGCGGGCACGGCGCGGCATATTTGGTCCCTATCTGGAGGAAGACCTGCGCGAGTTCTTGCCCGACCGCGACCCGGTCGTCTACAATCTTGGCGTCGCTGGAAATGGTACGGACGCACAGATTCTAGCGATGATTGAGTTATTGCAGTACCGGACAGTGGACTATGTGTTCTTGCAACTGGACATGCTACGCCGAAATCGTCCGCCGACCCATCGAAACCTCCAGCGCCTCGGAAGAACCTGGGATATTGTGGTCGCTCCACTGCAGAGCATGACCTGGTTTGAGGCGCTCACCCACCGCTTTCAGCTACTCTATTTGCGGTTCTCTCTCGCAGCGGATACTTGTCTGCAATTGGGAACGGAGTGCTGGGCGCCTAAGCTTAAACCGAGGCCCGCACAAACCTATGACCTATCCGAACCGCGCGACTTGGAACTTGCCGAGTTGTTCAAGAAGCTCTCTCAACGCGAGAGACGGCGGGACGGTGCCTATTTTCTGTCCGACGACCGGGATTGGCGCTTCGATCGGGGGCCGGAATTGCGGACGGCATTCTATCTGGATTTGCTGATCGACGAAGCGGCAAAACAGGGGACGAGGGTCGTTTTGATGGATTTTCCAAAGTTTGAATTTGCTCAGCTGAATGACAGGACTATCGAGTTGGTAGAAGATAGATTTGGCCTCGACCTTATAACGTTCGATCGTGCGGAACTCAGGGAAATGGGGTCGCGCGCCTGGGGTGACTTCGGGCATTTCAACTATGTGGGTGAGGCGATAGCGCGCGGAAAAATCGTGAACTACATCCGTTCGGAACACGGGCACGGAGGGCACTAGAATAAAATACTCCCTCAACAAGTTCCTGCTCAGCAGATCGGAAGTTTTCTTACTGGTCTGGGCCGCGCTCGGGCTATTGTGCCTGATTTCGATCTTCCCTCTGGAAGCCATAACCTTCCAATATCAGGAGCTTTAGCGTTGGTCAGGCTTGCTGCGCTTCTCGCCGTCTTCAGCGCCGCGTTCGGAGTTTGGGTTCTTGCCTTTGGAATCGCCGGTCGCGCTGGATTTCCCGCAGCGGCCCTGCTTGACGGGGATTGCTTTCGCCCAAAATTTGCGCTGGCCGGGCAGGCGTTAAACTGGCGCAATGTCCCGGATGATCCGGTGCTTGTTGTTGGGAATTTGGCTTTCCGCGACAAAGTCACCGACGCTGCCCATAGCCGCGCGCAAGACATGGTTTTCGTACGCTTACCCGGCGCGGAGCCTCACGACTACGCGGCTGCCATCAATCTGTTCTCTGAGTTCAATCCATCGGTGGTCCTGCTACAAAGCGCGCCACGACTCTGGCTGAACATTCAGAACCCACATGGTTTTGCAGATCAGAACACCCAAGCGGCTGACCTCATGCGGTCGTCGCGGGCGGGACGCCACCTTTTAATGGATGCACGTAGGAACATTCGCACGGTCACTGAAATTCTCGGCTCGGACTGCGTCGAGGACGGCGGAACCGTGGAACTGGTCGACCGGGTTCTATGGGCACAGCTTCGGCCAGATGACATTCTGGCCAAGCGGGCGCTTGCCTTCAGGTCTTTGGTTGATAAAGCCCTTTCTCCCGCGACGCCGATTGTTTGGGTCTTTGACCCCGAAGATATTCCCAGAGACGCGCTGCCCGAAACCAATGCCGCGCTTCGGGACTTTGCCGGGCGCAATGGCGCGGTAGAAGGGTGGGGGGCTTTCGCCCCTATCAGCGCGCTCGGGGCTGTTTTGGCGAACTGAGCTGACAGCCAAGGATTTTGGTCGTTCGAGTTCTCGCAATGTCTGGCAACTTCCGTTCGGACGACCTAACCATCTGAGCCAGTCTCGCTAACCCGAGATAAAGCCCCGAACGGAGAGTGCTGCGTTATCTGAAGGTCAGTCGCTGTCGCGTCGGCTTTCCCGGCTGACGCCGCAGGTGCCGCTGTAGGAATAACGCTGGGCGCCCGCCAGTTCGGGGTAGGTCCGCACTGCCCAGGCCAGCGCCTCGTCCCCGTTGCTCGCAATACGTGAGGTCAGCCCATCCTGCCCCACAGGCACCGAGCGCGAAAATCCGGGTGCGCGCACCTGAAGGCCCGTTGCGAACGACCCGCCGCTGGAAATGTTGCAGCGCAGGATGCGCACTGTCCCGCCGCTGTCACTGGATACCGTACCATTCGGCGCACAAGCGGCAAACGCAAGCAGGCAAAGGGCAACGAGAGCGGTTTTCAGCGGGGCCATTGGGAAAAGATGGTGTCCACGGACGGAACGACAAGGGACCGTGGGTCTGGAGCGGGTGAAGGGAATCGAACCCTCGTCTTAAGCTTGGGAAGCTCCTGCTCTACCATTGAGCTACACCCGCCCGGGGCTATGGGGGTAGGCCATCGGGTGCGGGCGGTCAAGGTGGCTCAGGCGCGGTCTTCTGCTCCGTCGCGGTCGCGGAAGGTGGCTTTCTGGGCTTGGGTCAGCGGCCATTTGCCCGTGCCGTCTCGGGTGCGCAAGACCACGGTGGCGCTCCCCGTGGCGCGGCGGTCAGGCGCGAAGACGGCGAACTCCATGCCGAAGCTTGAGGACCGGTACCAGGCCGTCCGGCCGGTCACGACATAGATTTCGCCCATCAGCATTTCGCGCTCGAAACTGGCGCTGACCGTCGCGAGGACAAGCCGCGGGGCGTTTTCGGAGTAGTCCGACACGCCGTAGTCTTCCAGGTAAGGCAGGCGGAAGGTTTCGAACCAGGACAAAAAGACGGCGTTGTTCACATGGCCGAGGGCATCCAGTTCGTGGAAACGGACCTGGTCGCGCAGGCCGAAACCCCACTCGGGCGGCAAGCCCGCGGCTGTCAGTGCCTCGCGCCTGAGGGGCGTCAGGGCCGGCAGGTCGGAAAGTGCCCTCATCCCGCCCGGCGGCGGCGCCGCCGCCCGCCCTGGGGCGTCTCGCCGCCGGTGTTGAAACTGACCTGAGGTAGGGTGACGACGGTTTCGAGGTTGGGAAAGGCGTCGACGGCATTGGGCATGGCGCTGGCGTTGACAAAATGCTCCTGAAACCGCGGCTCGATAGCGGTTTCGACCTTATGGATCGCACCCACCGTCGCCTCGATCTCGCGTCGGGCGGCGCGGTTGAGAAGCGCGATGCGCGCACCGGTGCCTGCGGCGTTGCCGGCAGAAGTGACCTTGTCCAGCGGGCAGTCGGGGATCATGCCGATCACCATGGCGTGCTTGGGGCTGATGTGGGCGCCGAAGGCCCCGGCCAGCACCACGCGGTCCACGCTGTCGGTTTCGAGTTTGTCCATCAGGAGCCGCGCGCCGGAATAAAGCGCGGCCTTGGCCATCTGGATTTGACGGATGTCCTGATTGGTCACGGTGATGCGGGGGCCTCCCTCGGCGCTGCCATCCCAGACGAGGTAGGCGAAGGTGCGTCCGTCCGCCTCGATCCGCGCGCTGCCCGTCTGTTCGGGGCTGCCGATCAGGCCCGAGGCATCGAGAAGCCCGGCCATGCGCATCTCGGCCACCAGCTCGATGATGCCGGAACCGCAGATGCCGGTGATGCCAGTCGCTGCCGTGCGGGTGTGAAAGTCGGGGTCGTCGGACCAGAGATCGCAGCCGATTACCTTGAAACGCGGCTCTTTGGTGGCTGGGTCGATCTCCACCCTTTCGATGGCCCCCGGCGCGGCGCGCTGTCCCGCACTGATCTGCGCGCCTTCGAAGGCGGGACCGGTGGGCGAGGAACAGGCGAGGACGCCGGCACGGTTTCCGAGCAGGATTTCCGCGTTGGTGCCCACGTCGACGACCAGCACCAGATCGTCAGACTTGTCCGGCGCCTCCGACAGCGCCACTGCGGCGGCATCGGCACCCACATGGCCGGCGATGCAAGGCAGAAGATAAGCCCGGGCGGCGGGGTGCAGGTTGAGATTGAGTTGCCGAGCCTCCAGCGAAATCGAATTGGCGGTGGCCAGCGCAAAGGGGGCCTGGCCCAGTTCGAAAGGGTCTATGCCGAGGAAAAGATGGTGCATGACGGGATTGCAGACGAAGACCGCGTCAAAGACATGCGCCCGGTCGATGCCGGCGCTTTCGGTGAGTTCGGCAAAAAGCGTGTTCATCCCCTCGCGTACGGCTAGTGTCATTTCGCCGTCGCCGCCGGGGTGCATCATGGCATAGGACACCCGGCTCATCAGATCTTCTCCAAAGCGAATCTGCGGGTTCATGAGGCCCGAAGAGGCGACCACTTCGCCCGTAAAAAGGTTCGTCAGATGTGCGGCTATGGTGGTGGAGCCGAGGTCGACCGCCATGCCGTAAAGTGCGCCGTCGAAGTAGCCGGGAAAAAGGTGCAGCACCGTTGGGCGATCGCTGTCGGAGTGACCGGTGTGAAGGACACAGGTGACTTTCCATCCGCCTTTGCGCAGTGCCTGCTGTAGCGTGGTGAGGACCGAGAGGTCATAGGTCGAATCTTCGATGCCCCACTGCTCCGAGAGCGCGGCCTGCAGCCGTTCCATATCGCCCGAGGGGTCGTGCATGTCTGGCTCCGTAACCTCGACGTAGACCAGCCGGATTGCGGGGTCGAGCGTGATGTCCCGCGCCTCGGCACGCTTGCGTACGACTTGTCGGTGGACCTGGCTCGTTTCCGGCACATCGATCACCACATCGCCCTGTACCGTTACCTGGCAGCCGAGGCGGCGGCCCTCTTTCAGGCCGCGTATTTCATGGTAGCGCTGTTCGACCGCGTTCCAGGGCGACAGCGCCGTTTCCGCGACTGTGACACCCAGCTTCGGAAAGGCGCCCATGGCCGGGGCCACCTGACATTTCGAACAGATGCCACGCCCGCCGCAGACGCTGTCGAGATCAACTCCAAGCTGCCGAGCGGCCGTCAGGATGGGGGTGCCCAGTTCAAAGGTGCCGCGCTTGCCCGACGGCATAAAGATCACTTGTGCGGTGTCAGCCATGTGCTCGTTTCGTCCTCAGTGTCCGGCGCACAATAATGCGGGCGGCGCCGGTGAAAAGCCGCATCTGCGTCAGTTAAGGCATGGATCGCGGCGTCTCAACCGCCCCGGCTGGTCAGTCAGACCGCCAAAGGGACGGGAAGGACTGCACTGGCCAGCCTGATGATAGCTGGACGCGCGCTGGCCTGTGCCACCATGATCAGACGCCGGCGGTCGCAGTGCCCTGGGATGGACCGTTCTGCATCCGCCGGACTCCAGCAAAGAAAGCTGGGTCCGGCGGGCGGTATCCGGTCAGGCGCGCCGGCGGCGACGCCCGCCGCGCCCGCCACCGGCATCTGCGGCGGCCTTTGAAGCCTCAGGGAAGGGTGTGCCTTCCTTCGTCGCCTCAAGCACGCGGGAAAACTTGATCCAGGCGCCACCGTTGGCGTCATGGTTCATCAGAAAGTTCGCCGCGCGGATCGCTTCCATCTCTACCGGGCGCACGGGGTTCATGATCGCGCTGGTCATTCCGGCGCCGATGGCCATGGGCAGGAAGGCCGCGTTGATTCCGTGCCGGTTCGGCAAACCGAAGCTGATGTTCGACGCACCACAGGTCGTGTTGACGCCCAACTCGTCGCGCAAGCGCCGCACAAGCGCAAAGACCTGCTGACCGGCGGTGGCCATCGCACCCACGGGCATGACCAGCGGATCGACGACAATGTCGTGGGCGGGGATGCCGTGATCTGCGGCGCGTTCCACGATTTTCTTTGCGACCGCAAACCGCACGTCGGGGTCTTCGGAAATGCCCGTGTCGTCGTTCGAGATCGCCACCACGGGGACGTTGTATTTCTTCACGAGCGGCAGGATGGCTTCAAGCCGTTCTTCCTCGCCCGTCACGCTGTTGAGGAGGGGACGGCCCTCAGCCACCTCCAGACCCCGTTCAAGGGCGCCGGGCACGCTCGAATCGATGCAGAGCGGCACATCGACGAGCCCCTGCACCAGTTCCAGAACCTTTGCCATCAACGGCGGTTCGGTGATGTTGGGGTCGGGGTTCGAGTTGTAGACCACGCCCGCATTCACATCGAGCACCATGGCACCACAAGCGACCTGTTCCAGCGCATCCTTCTCGACGGTAGAGAAATCCCCTGCCTCAAGTTCGGCCGCCAGCTTTTTGCGGCCGGTGGGATTGATCCGCTCGCCAATGACGCAGAACGGTTCCTCAAAGCCTATTGTGACGGTTTTTGTTTTTGATTCCAGTACGGTGCGGGTCATTTTTGTCCTTGTCACGCAGTCGCTGCAGCGGCCGGCGCAAGGCCGGAATACTCGGTGGCCCAGGCGGCGTTTGTCTTTATGCCGCCAAGGGGGAAGAAATGCACGGCTTCAATGCCGAACCCGGGGTGCGCGGCCTTGTGCTCGGCGAGCTTTGCCACCAGGTCTGTCGGTTCAAACGGAACCACCAGCTTGGTCACATCCCGCGCGCGCCGCTGCAAAACCCGCAGCGACGGACCGACACCGCAGGCGATGGCGAATTTGATCAGCGTCTGAAGCTTCGCAGGACCCGCGACACCAATGTGGATGGGCAAATGGATGCCTTCTGCAGCCAAACGGTCGGCCCAGGCGATCACCGGGTCGGGTTCGAAGGCGAATTGCGTGGCGATGGCCATTTCGGCATCCGAGCGCTCAGAGAAGTCCTGTTTCCAGTGCAGCGCCTCCATCACCGCCGCATCCCCGCCATCGGGGTCAATGTCGCGGTTCCCTTCCGGGTGTCCGGCAACGTGCAGCCGCGTGAAACCTGCCTTGTCAAAAAGCCCCGTCTCCATGAGCTGCATGGACGAATGGAAGTCGCCGTGGGGGGCATCAACGCCCCCGGCCAGAAGCAGTGCCTGGGAGACACCCGCCTCGCCCTGGTAGCGGGCGATCCAGTCTCCAAGGGTCGCGGCATCCTTTATGATGCGCGCTGGAAAATGCGGCATCACCGGGAACCCGTCTTCGGCCAGCCGCCGTGCGGTGCGCACCATATCCTCGATGGGCGTACCGTCGATATGGGCGATGTAGACGCGTGTGCCCGCTGGCAGGATCGCCTTGAAATCCTCGATCTTCTCTGCCGTGCGCGGCATCACCTCGATGGAAAAACCCCTCAGGAACCCAGCCATTGTGTCGGTTGGTGTGACGCCGGGGTCAGTCTTGGGTCTCAGAAACGGCACCAGTGCCATGGCAGCCTCCAAAAATCTTCGGGTTCTCAGGCCCATCCGTCGTTGTCGATCAGCGCCTTGAGCCGCGCTGCGTCAAATTCCCTGTCGATCCGCGCCACTTCGGCGTCGGCCGCGTCGCTGTCGTCCCCGGCAACCTCCACCGGGTCTGCCTTGCGCCATTCCGCAAGGTAGGCGTCCGTGCCCGCCGCGCCGGTTTTCATGGCTGCGCGGTCAATCGCCTGCTCAAACCGTTCGGGCAGGGGGCGTTTGGTGCCGCGCCGGCCCTTGCCGACGATGACCTGCGCCGGGATGTCCCGCCAGTAGACTATGGTGACCTGCGCCATGGGCGATTCCTTCAGTTCGGTCCTTGATATGCCTCCGCCACCTGACACATGTGGCGGATTTCGACATGGCGACGGGCTGAAACGACGTCAAGCGCCCGGCGGAGCCGCGCCGAATGCACGCTTGCGCCAAAGCAGTACTGGGCCTAACCTGAAGCTAACTCGAAATGGAGGGCGACAATGACGCCCGAGCGTCCGATTGGTGCGGGCGCGTCCCTGACAGCGGTTGACACCCCCGCGCCGCAAAGGCCCGGTCCGGCAAGCCTCTATGGTGCGTTGGATCTGGGAACGAACAGCTGCCGTATGCTGATTGCCCAGCCAAAGGGCACTCAGTTTGAAATCGTGGACAGTTTTTCGAAGTCCGTCCAGCTCGGCGCTGGTCTAGAAGCTTCGGGACGCCTGTCGCGCAGTTCCATCGGCCGGACCATTCAGGCCCTGCGGATCTGCCAGCAGAAGCTGTCCAAGCACAGGGTGCAGAAAATGCGCCTTGTCGCGACCGAAGCCTGCCGCCGCGCCGAAAACGGCCCGGGGTTCCTGCGGTCGGTCGAGGATGAAACCGGTCTTACCTTGGAGATCATACCGCCCGAAGAAGAGGCGCGTTTGGCGGTCGTCAGCTGCGCGCCGCTTGTCTCGCGCAAGACCGAGCAACTCCTGGTGGTGGACATCGGCGGCGGGTCGACCGAGCTTGTCTGGATCGATCTTTCTGGCGTTGACCCCCAGGACCGCGCGCGCTCGATCATGGGGCTTCACAAAGGGTTCAAGGCGGGCCAGTTGGCGGGTCTTGGCGCGCGGGTGGTGGACTGGATTTCCGTTCCGCTCGGCGTTGCGACCCTGCGCGACCAGTTCACCGATGTGACCGACGATGTGGCACGTTTCGCGCTGATGAGTTGCTTTTTCGAAGAGGAGCTGGCCGACTTTGCCCCCTATGCCAGCGATCAGGGGCGCGACGGCTTTCAGATCATCGGCACCAGCGGTACCGTGACGACCGTGGCCGCCAGCCACCTCGGGCTCAAACGCTATGACCGCAACAAGGTCGACGGGCTGCGCATGACGTCGGACGAAATCGACGCGGTCATTCGCCAGTATCTGGCACTCGGGCCCGCAGGACGCCGCGCCGATCCGCGCATCGGGCGCGACCGCCACGCGCTGATCATGTCGGGTGCGGCGATTTTGCAGGCGCTCTTGCGGCTCTGGCCCACCGAGCGGCTGTCGGTGGCTGACCGCGGTTTGCGGGAGGGTCTGCTCTACGCGCAAATGAGTGCTGACGGCGTCCTTGAAGAAGAAAGCACCTAAGCATGTCGAAACCGACCAGCGGGCGAGGGCAGCGGGACCTGCGCCAGAAGGTGCGCTCGGCGCGCGGCCGCAAACTATCGAGTACGCGGTGGCTGGAACGCCAGCTCAACGACCCTTACGTCAAGCGGGCGCGCGACGAAGGCTACCGCGGGCGGGCGGCCTATAAGATCCTCGAGCTTGATGACAAGTACGGGTTTCTGGTGCCGGGCGCGCGGGTCGTCGACCTTGGTGCCGCGCCCGGCGGATGGAGCCAGGTGGCCGTGGCGCGGGTCAATGCGCTTGGCCAGAAGCCCGGCAAGCCCCTGGGCCGGGTGATCGGGCTCGACCTCAAAGAGATCGAACCGGTCGCAGGCGCAGACTTGCACGTTCTGGACTTTCTTTCAGACGAGGCTGACACGCAGGTCAAAGCCTGGCTGGGCGGGCCCGCTGACGTGGTTATGTCGGACATGGCCGCGGCCTCGTCAGGGCATAAACAAACCGACCACCTGCGCATCATGGCGCTTTGCGAGGCGGCGGCGGAACTTGCCTTCGATGTGCTCGCCCCCGGTGGCACCTTCGTGGCCAAAGTGCTGGCGGGCGGAGCCGAGGGCGAGTTGCAGAAGCGCCTGAAGCAAGAGTTTTCCTCCGTGGCCAATGTTAAGCCGCCGGCCAGTCGCGCCGACAGCTCGGAAAAATTTGTTGTCGCCCGGGGGTTCCGGGGCGGCGGGCCCGTGGATGCCCTCGCGCTCAAATGAGATTGGACCAGATCCAGAAGGAGCGTCCGTGACCGTCGGGGCTGATCAGGTGCTGCCGATTGTCATTGTCGGCGCCGGTCTTGCCGGGCTCACCTGTGCCGCGGCCCTCCGGCAGGCCGGGCACGCGCCGGTGGTGCTCGAAAAAAGCCGGGGCCTCGGAGGGCGCCTGGCAACCCGCCGCAGGCAAGAGGGCGCCTATGACCACGGCGCGGTGGCGGTATCCGCCGAGACTGCGGCGTTCTCGGAATTTCTGAACGGCGCGCAGGCTGCAGGCCACGCGGCGGCCTGGGCGGATCACGGTGTCGTGGGATTGCCGGGCATGTCCGGGCTGGTCGCGCCGCTGGCGGTTGGGGTTGAGGTGCGCCGGGACTGCCAGGTGCAATCTGTGTCACGCTACAGGGCGCTGTGGCGCCTTGATGCCGGTGGCCGAGAGATACACGCGGCCAGGCTCGCGCTCGCAATCCCGGTGCCGCAGGCCGCGCGTCTTCTGGGGGACGCGGCACCGGCGGAGCTCGCTGGCGTAGAAATGGCGCCCTCTTGGACCCTGATGGTCGCGGCAATGGAGGATCGGGCCGAAATCCCCGATGACGTGCTTTCGCCCCTTTCAGGGCTGGCGCGGGTGGCGCGTCAGTCGTCGAAACCGGGCCGGGCTGGGCCAGGCGTCCGTTGGGTAGTGCAGGCGGATGCGTCCTGGAGCGAAGCCCACCTGGACCAGGATCATGAGGTCGCAGGTCGCGCTCTGATTGCGCAGTTTCTTGCGTTTACGGGTTACACCGTGGCCGAGGTGAATTGGGTGGCTCACCGCTGGCGGTATGCGCAAACACTTCGGCCGCTTGGTCAGCCGTGTTGGACCGCGCCGGGCGCGCACCTCTGGCTCGGGGGCGACTGGTGTCTTGGGGGCCGGGCGGAAGACGCCTACACAAGCGGGCTTGCTTTGGCCGGGGCGATCCTGCATTCCGAAAGTGCAGCGTGACGAGCTGAGCCGGGGCCCGCGGCATCGCTGCACCGACAAGGAGAGCGATGACCATGCAATGCGTTTTTGTCCAGATCAGATGCCGGCCTGGCACCGCCTATGGGGTGGCGGACAAGATCGTGCTTAAAGAGGTCCATTCCGAGCTCTACTCGACGTCCGGGGATTTCGATCTGCTGATGAAACTGTATATTCCAGAAGGCGAGGATGTGGGAAAGTTCATCAACCTGAACGTCCACGATATCGAAGATATCGAGCGCACGCTGACTACTCTGACATTCAAGGCTTTCTAGGTCTGCCAATCACCGGGTCTCCTTATGCGACCGGCGATAGGGCGCAACTCCCGATCCCCGGCGGCGTTCCCGGAGCGGCACTCAGAAATGTTCCCAGCTGTCCTCCTGCGTTTCCTCGACCACCTCGGCCGGCACGGCGACTGCGGCTGCTGCCTGCGCCGGCGAATGCGCGCCCTTTGAAGGCAATCGTGGGTTTGTCTGGGGTGTCTTTTGCGGCCTCACACTCTGTGCCGGTCTTTCGTTCGCGCGCACCTGTTTGGTCAACAGTTGTTTTTCCGGCGGCGGGCCAGCGGTTTTAAACTGGGCCACGGTTTCCGTCAGGCGCTCGGCTACCTGCGCCAGGGCGTAGCTCGCGGCCGTCGTTTCCTCTAGCATCGCCGCGTTTTGCTGACTGTTGCGATCCAGGTCGTTCACGGCAGTGTTGATTTCCGCAAGACCCGTTGACTGCTCCTTGGCTGAGTTTGCGATTTCGCCGACGCGGGCGTCGATCTCTTCGACCGACTCGACAATGGCCGACAGTGCATTGCCGACCTCGTCCACAAGGGTCACCCCGGTTTTGACCTGGTTGCTGCTGGAAGAGATCAGCGTGTTGATTTCGCCCGCGGCCTGAGAAGACCGCTGGGCAAGGCCGCGCACCTCCGACGCCACAACCGCAAAGCCGCGCCCGGCATCGCCGGCCCGTGCAGCTTCAACGCCCGCGTTCAGGGCAAGCAAGTTGGTCTGAAAGGCAATATCGTCAATGACATCCACGATTTTGGCGATCTTCCCGGAAGAACTCTCGATCTCAGACATGGCCGCGACGGATTTGCGGACGACTTCCCGTCCCTCAGTTGCCCTGTCCTTGGCTTTGGCGACGATGCGGGTGGCTTCCAGTGCACCGTCAGATGCCGCGGCGACCGATGACGTCAGTTCGTCCATTGCGGAGGCGGTCTCTTCCAGTGTTGCTGCCGATGTTTCGGTGCGACGCGCCAGGCCGTCGGCGGACTGGGAAATGCCCGCGGTCTCGCTGCCAAGCGTCTGGGCAAGCATCACGACTTCGGCCGTGGCATCCGAGAGACCGGACGTCGCTTTGTTGAAGTCGGCCCTGAGCGGTTCGTATTCGTCGCTGAAAGGTGTTTCGATCTGTGCCGTCAAATCCCCGTCGCTCAGGTGCCGAAGCGCGACACCAAGGTTGGTGACAACGTCCTTCTGGGCTTCGGTCAGCTTCTGTGCATGCTCCTTTGCATCCTCTGCCGCGCCGAAGGCCGCTGAGATATCGCTGGCCATGAGAATGACCCTCTGCGCAACGCCCGCGTTGTCCCGGACCACGTTGAGAAACCCTTGCAGGCGTGTGCCCGACGAATCCCTGAGCGGGATGTCCCCGGAAACGAGCTGCGCCTCGAGTATGTGCTTCCAGCCTTCCTGGTTGTCCCGACCAGCCACTTCCCGCAGATCCATGAGGTCCCAGGCTCGGCGACCATTGGGCGGTTCTGCGGTGCCGAGCGCATCGGTGAAGGGTTCGTTTCCGGACGCAAGCAGCCCGTCGGGCGTGAATTCTGCAACCGCCATTTTGTCTTTCAGGGTGGAAATCAGTGCCTGCGCCTTACGCTGCTCTGTCGCGTTCTCGATGTTGACGACCGCCCCAAGCGCTTCCCCGTCATGCGCGCAGACCGATGCGACGGACAGGCTGAGCCACATATCGCCCATTACGATTTCGAGCTTGCAAGGCAGAGCAGCGGGATCCGCAAGGTGATTTGCCAGAACACGTTGGTCGGCTGACCCGCCATCGATGGTCTCTGGTCCAAGCAAGAGGCCAAGGTCAACGCCAATGGGCTGATTTCCATCAAAACTGGGTCTCTGCGCCGCAAACGTCTCTGCCGCCGTCTCAAAAAAACCGAGAGCGGCTTGGTTGCAGTGGCGTATCTTGCCGTCCGGACCCACGAGGACCGTCGGTACCGCCGAAGTTTCGAGGGCCGCGTCCCGGAAGGCCGTCTCGCTTTCCAGGCGCGCCTTGTCCACAAGCTTGAGCCTCAGGTTTTCGACCGCTTCGGCAATGGACCCGATTTCATCCTTTCGGTGGCGTTCCGGAACCTCAACTGCGGTATTGCCCGTGGAAAGCTCTGTGATTGCGCGTGAAAGGCGGCGGAGCGGACGGGTCAGTTTGGCGCCAAAAAAGGCAAATGCTGACAAAAGAGCAACGCCCATAACCGCGGCAGAAGTGGCGATTGTCCGCAACTGTTGGTCCTTGATGCCTGAGAGCACGGCTTCGGGGGTCCATTCCATCGCCAGAACGCAAACGAAATCGGCCTCCGGCCCAAAGCGAATGGGTAGAGCCACAGACAATCCATCGGCAGAGGCG
The DNA here is from genome assembly GCA_039179985.1 of Pseudomonadota bacterium. Classification (GTDB taxonomy): domain Bacteria; phylum Pseudomonadota; class Alphaproteobacteria; order Rhodobacterales; family Rhodobacteraceae; genus JBCCMQ01. The sequence continues at coordinate 47,386 of JBCDED010000008.1, read as the reverse complement.
GCTGCCTCGCCGGTTGCAAGTACGCCTCGGGAGAGATCGGAAAGCACCTGCGGTACGGCGCCGGTCCCGGCGGACTGGTCCGCACTGGCCAGAAAAGAACCGTCGGCAGACAGGACCGAGGCCGCCGTCGCCTGACCCTTCGCGGCCAAAAGCGTATCGTCGAGCAGGGCTTTCAAAACGTCCGTTTTGCCGAAACGCACCGCGCCTCCGGCTTGTTTCGCGACGAGCGCGCTGACCTGTGCGGCTTGTTCTGTGACCCCTGAGGCCGCAACCTGCCGTGCAGATTTAAACGACAGGCCGATGACGATGGCGCTGCTGACCACAATGACAAAGGCGACAAAGAGTGAGGTTAGTAGAAAGAGTGTGGGCCGAATGCGAAACATGGGAACGTGTCTCCGGTCAATGGCGGTGCGGTTCAGCGACGGCTATCGAGGGGTGGCGCGGGTGCGTAATTTCGGCACACACCCGCGGGCTTGGGATCACATGAGCGCTTCGGCGTTCAGGCCGACCGTCATGGCGCCTATGGCCTTGCCGGAGGCCGGGTCCGTGATGACCACCGAGACCTGGCCTTGATAGCTCTGGCTCGATTCGTCAAATTCCACGTCCCCGATGTGCATCGCACCCGGACCGTTCGGGAAGGTGGCTGAGAATTTCGCCTCGTCCCCTTGCCAGTAGTCGGAGGTTACTGCGCTGGCGGCCACGTTGAGGCCGCGTGCGTCCATCGCAAAAACCTCGGTAATGACGCCGCCCGAGGAGGCAACGCGTGCGCGGAGATAGTCCGCCGCTTCGCCCGAGATCACGGGCGTGATTGTGGGCGTGTTGCCAGTGCCGACCTCGGCCCGCCAGCGGGCGTCCATTTCGTCGATATCAGACTGTGACAGCGAGGCGGTGCGGGCGTTCTGCGCGGCGATTGCGGCAGCGATGACCGGGTCATTCGCCCACTGCATGACCTCAGCCTCGAAATAGGCCTGGAGCGCCGGGGAGAATTCGTCGGCGGCGGCGGAAAAGGCGGCGCAGGCTACAAGCGCGCCCAAAGATAACGTTTTGATCATTGTCCCGTCCTGATCTGCTGGACAACCCCAGTGCGGTTGTCGGTGCCGGACAATAGGAGCCGAGAATCAAAGATTCGCTTAACAGCTGCCCAAAGGTCTCGCTCACCGTGAAAGGCGAAGGCGGCAAGGGACGCCGATTGCGCGGTGATGGTGCGAAGGTGCGCTCCTCCCCCTCGATCCGGGTGCTGAGTTGTACGACCTGGGCGCGGGGCTCCTGTTCGGCGGCATCGATGATGCCGCCGAGCTCTGGCCCAGTGGCTTTGACAGCGAAGTTCCTTCGGCTCAGAAGAAAGCGCCTTCCGATCAAATGCAGCATTCGCCGCAGCCCGGCGCCCCGCCGGCACTGTTAGCGCCGAAAGCTGTTCGCGCTATTTGTCCGCCTCCGACGTCGTCGGGGCCGCCGAGGCCATCGGCAAACTCTTCGACTTCGGACCTCACCACCAAGTGTGCGACCGCAAGATGCCCATGCAGCGGATTGCCCGGCCCGAAGACCGCGCTGACCGGATCGATTTTTTGCGGCAGAACGCCAGAAAGAGGCGCGCGCATGCGCATGGTCACGCGGAGGTTTCCGGCCACGGTGGTCATCGACGACGGCGCTTTACCCCGGAGCTGCAAAGCCGTTTGTGCACCACCGAACGGGGCTCCGGGACCGCGTTGCGTCTGGATTGATCATCGGCGCCATTTGCCGCCCAAAAATGCGCTTGGACGCCGGTCTCCGCGCGGCGCGGTCTTGCCCTTGGGTCGGAGTGTTGGATAGCGTCAGGCAACACCTATTTCCTGACACGGCGGCTGAGCACTTGTCCGAAACGATCTTTCTTCTTGCCCAGACCGGACTGACTGCGGCGCTCGCCGCGTGGATGTTCACAGGGGCCCGCGACAACATCCTCTATCCGGCCATGAACGAAAACATCGTCCGCATGCTGATGCAGTTCGACCTGATCGCCGAGGAATACCCCGAGGACTTTGCCAAGGTGGCGCACCGGCGGGTGGAAAACCCGCGCCTCATCCGCATTGCGTTTATCGGCATTGTCATCTCAGAAACCATCGCTACGCTGGTTCTGGCCGTAGGAACCATCGCCCTGCTCGGAGCGCTATTCGGGACCACCGAGCCAGACACAGCGCAGGCGATCGCGCTTCTGGGCGCGTTTTTGTTCACTATGAACTGGGCCGGGTTTCTTGTCGGCGGAAATCACTACGCGATATGGTACTGCCACCAGGGCAGCCAGCATACCCATTTTGCTTTGGTTATCTGGGGAACCCTATCCATGATCTTCCTGGCGCTACCGGCATGAGCGACGAGGTTCTTCTCTACGAAGTCGCCTACAGGCGTGAAGACCTGGTGACGCTCACACAGGACCTCGTCCGCATCCCCACGCTCAACCCACCGGGGGCAGAGTACAGGACGATCTGTGAATACCTGAACGCCCGTCTCGGCGCTGTTGGGTTTGAAACAGACCTGATCCGCGCCGAAGGCACCCCCGGCGATAGCGACCGCTACCCGCGCTGGAATATCGTCGCCCGCCGCCAAGGCCGCGCACCGGGCGACTGCGTGCATTTCAATAGCCACACCGATGTCGTCGAGGTCGGACATGGCTGGACCACGGACCCGTTCGGCGGCGAGGTGAAGAACGGACGCATCTATGGCCGGGGTACGTGCGATATGAAAGGCGGGCTTGCGACCTCGATCGTCGCCGCCGAAGCCTTCCTGGCGCGCCACCCGGATTTTGCCGGTGCCATCGAGATCTCGGGTACCGCAGACGAGGAATCCGGTGGCTACGGCGGCGTGGCCTATCTGGCCGAGCAGGGCTATTTTGACCCCGCCCGCGTGCAGCACGTCATCATCCCCGAGCCCTTGAACAAAGATCGCATCTGCCTTGGCCACCGGGGCGTCTGGTGGGCCGAAATCGAAACCAAGGGCCGTATCGCACATGGATCGATGCCCTTCCTCGGTGACAGCGCGATCCGTCATATGGGCGCGGTTTTGGAAGAGATGGAGACGCATCTTTTCCCGCTCCTGGCCTCCAAGCGCACGGAAATGCCGGTGGTCCCCGAAGGCGCCAAGCAATCGACGCTGAACATCAACTCCATCCACGGCGGCGAACCCGATCCCGAAGAGGGCTACGACGGCTGGCCCGCGCCCTGCGTCGCTGACCGCTGCCGCATTATTATCGACCGGCGGTTCCTCATCGAAGAGGACATCGTTGCGGTCAAAAGCGAGGTGGCGGACATGCTGGAGAAAATTCGCGCCGAGCGTCCAGATTTCTCTTACGAAATCAGAGATATGCACGAGGTTCTTCCCACCATGACGGACCGGGAGGCTCCGGTGGTTCAGACGGTGTCGGCGGCGATGGAGAAAGTTCTGGGCCGCCATGCCGAATACGTTGTCAGTCCGGGAACCTATGACCAGAAACACATCGACCGGATCGGACGGCTGAAAAACTGCATCGCCTATGGGCCCGGTATTCTGGACCTTGCACACCAGCCCGACGAATGGATCGGCATCGACGATATGGTCGATGCGGCAGGGATCATGGCGTTGACGCTGAAAGAGCTTCTCGTCGACAGGCCGCAAGTTTCCTGAGCCGTCCGCGTCCCTGCGGTTCCATGGCGCTTCCCAAACGGCTCTTGCACCGTTAGCCTTTCAAACAAGAGCGAAAAATCAGGGAGATGACGATGCACCTGCGCGCAATAGCTTTGGCGGTCGCCTTCGGCGTTCTGTCGGGCGCGGCCACCGCCCAGACCGCGATCACCGTGGGCATGCAGCTGGAACCACCAAACCTCGACCCCACAGGCGGCGCCGCCGCTGCGATAGACGAAGTGGTCTATGCCAACGTCTTCGAGGGTCTCACGCGCTACCGCGCTGACGGGTCCGTGGCGCCGGCGCTTGCGGAAAGCTGGACGATTTCGAACGGTGGACTCGACTACACCTTCAACCTGCGCCGGGGTGTGACCTTCCATGACGGCACGCCGATGACCGCGAATGACGTGAAATTTTCGCTCGATCGCGCCCGCGCGGAGGACAGCACGAACGCGCAAAAGGCACTTTTTGCCGGAATCGCCGATGTGGAGGTTCTGGACGACCATACGGTCAAAGTGACGCTCAGTGAGCCCAACGGCGGCTTCATAACCAACATGGCCTGGGGCGATGCGGTGATCGTCTCGCCCGCGTCGGTGGAACAGGCGGCGACAGCGCCCATTGGCACCGGTCCGTTCAAATTCGCGGATTGGGTGCAGGGCGACCGGGTGGAGCTTGAGGCCTACGACGGATACTGGGGCGAGAAACCCGCGCTGACGGAGGCCACGTTCAAGTTCATCTCGGACCCGTCGGCGGCCTTCGCGGCCATGATGGCCGGTGATATCGATGCCTTTCCGGGGTACCCCGCGCCCGAGACGCTGGCGCAATTCGATGCCGACCCACGGTTCCAGCTTCTAATCGGGTCGACCGAAGGCGAGACGATCCTCTCGACAAACAACAAATCCGAAAAACTGTCGGATATCCGCGTGCGGCAGGCCATCGCCCATGCAATCAATCGCCAAGACATCATCGATGGGGCCATGTTCGGCTACGGCACGCCCATCGGCACGCATTTTGCGCCGCATAATCCCGACTATGTGGATCTGACGGCCCTGTCGAACTTCGACCCCGAAAAGGCGAAGGCCCTGCTGGCCGAGGCCGGGGTCGAAGACCTGACACTCAGCCTCAAACTGCCGCCGCCGTCTTATGCACGGCGCGGGGGCGAGATCATCGCGGCACAACTGCGCGAGGTCGGGATCGAGACCGAGATCGAAAACCTTGAATGGGCCCAGTGGCTGGAACAGGTTTTCCGGGGAAAAGACTTTGACCTGACCATCGTCAGCCATACCGAACCCATGGACATCGGCATTTACGCCCGGCCGGACTACTACTTCCAGTACGACAACCCGGCGTTCCAGGCCGCCAATGCGGAACTGAAGGGCGCGACCGAGCCTGCGGACCGCACGGCGATCCTGCGCAAGATGCAGCAGATGATCTCCGAGGACTACGTGAACGGCTATCTCTTTCAGCTGGCCCGGACCGGTGTCGCCAATGCTAATCTGGATGGCCTCTGGGCCAATGCACCGACGCAGGCCAACGATCTGACGGGCGTCAGCTGGACTCAGTGACCTGATCCGAAACGCAGGAAAGGGCGCCCGGGCGGGGCGCCCTTTGTCGTCTCAGCCCGGGTAGACCGCGCCGATAGCGTTATCGAGCGCAAAACCCATGCCGAGCGCGTCATTGCCGACCATCATCGCCGCACGCAGTTCCTCGGCGGTCGAGGTGGCCGCAAGGGCCGCTTCCCATTGATCGAGGTAGGCGCGGGTATGGGCGATGGCGCTGGCGTCATTGGCCGAGCCTGCCTGCCGGTGCCCCGGGATCAGTGTGGCCGCGCCAATGGCTTCAATCTGGTCGAGCGAGGCGCGCCAGGCAGCAAGATCTTCGGGCGTCGTGTTCTCGGCCACCCAGACATGAGTGTCGGTATAGACGAGATCCGCCGCCACCAACGTGGCAAGTTGTGGGATATGAACAGCCGTCACCAAGCCCGTGTCGCCGTGGAGCGGGCCGATAACGTCAAAGCGTTCGCCTTCGAGCATGAGGCTGTCGCCGGGCAGAGCCTCTGGAACGATCGCGCGGTCGGCGAACACACCGGGACGGCTGGCGGACATCGCGTCGAGCATGCCTTGCGCTGCCTGGGCAATCAGCGGCTGGACAGCACCATGGGCCACGGGTTTGGCGTTCGGGAAACGGTCCATCAGCACCGCCAGACCCAGAACATGGTCGGGGTGGTAATGGGTGATAAAGATGGTCTCCAGATCCCTGCCCGTAGCGTCAATTGTCTCGGCCAGCGCTTCGGCATTGGCCTTGGTGAACTGGGCGTCGATCAAAAGCGCCTTGTCCTGCCCAAGGATGACAGTGCTGTCCACAAGCCCGCCCATGGCGTCGGCGGTGAAGACATCGGCCGAGGCAGGCGCGGCCTTGCTGCGCCGGGGCAGGGCGGTGGCACCTGCGGCGGCGCCCGTGAGGGCCAGAAAGGTCCGGCGGTCCAGAAGTTGCATTGGGGTGCTCCCTTTGGGTAGCTTCTTGAGTTACGAATCAATACTCAGTAACTATTCGAGACTGACGCCTGCCGGGAAGACGGCACTTTTTGGGAACCGGGTATGAAAAATGTGACCAAGCGCGGGATCGAATATGATCCAAACATCTGCCCCGTTCGCCATGTGCTCGACGGCATCGGCGACAAATGGACAATCCTCGTTATCACCGCGCTGAAACCGGGCGCCCTGCGGTTTTCCCAGATCAAGCGGGACATTCCCGATGTGTCGCAACGAATGCTTACGCAGACCCTTCGCAAGCTGGAGCGCGACGGGTTTCTCCTGCGCACAGTGACGCCGTCGATCCCGCCGCGCGTGGACTACGAACTCACGACGCTCGGACGGTCGCTGCTGGCCACGCTCGAACCGCTCGCCGCCTGGGCGCTGGACAAGCGGGACGCCATCGCACAGGCCCGGGCGGATTACGACGCGGGGGCTGTCTGAGCCTGCGCCAAAACGCCCCCTGACAGATATGCGCTGCGGGCTATCTCACCTGCGATTGGATGGAGATCGGGGAGACCATGACGTCATTTGCACTGTTGACGGCGTCCACGCTCTTTGGCGGCATGATGCTGTTTTCCTTTGGCTTTGCGGCCTTTGTTTTCAAGGCGATGCCAGCCGATCAGGCGGGCGCCGTGCTGCGCGAGGCCTTTCCGTGGTATTATCTGTTTGTCGTGGCCTTTTCGGCGCTTGCGGCTGTTGTGTTTACCTGGGTCGATCCCTTTTCGGCGGCGCTTCTGGCGCTTACCGCGGCCTCTGCCATCTACGCCCGGCAGGGTCTGATGCCCCGGATCAATCGCGCCCGCGACGCACAACTGGCCGGGGACGCCGCCGCCAAGCGCCGCTTTGGCCGGCTCCACGGCGCCTCGGTCGTCCTGAAGTTCATCCAACTTGGCGCTATCGGCTGGGCGCTTGTCCGACTGATCTAGGAGAAACGGCATGATCCGACTGGTAGCACTCGCCCTGTCCGCAGCGACCCTCGCCACGGCGGCCTTCGCAGAAGTCATGCCCCGCGGCATCGGCAGCTTCGCGAATATCGACGGCGGCACGCTTGATATGGACGACTGGCGCGGGCGTCCCATCCTGTTGGTGAATACCGCGTCGCAGTGCGGGTTTACGCCGCAGTACAACGGTCTCCAGGACCTCTATGACACCTACCGCGACGCAGGGCTGGTGGTGCTGGCTGTGCCGTCGGATGCCTTTGATCAGGAACTTTCCACCAACGCCGAGGTGGCTGAGTTTTGCAACCTGCACTATGCCACCGACCTGCCAATGGCCGAGATTACGACGATCCTCGGGCAGGACGCCCATCCGCTTTACGCCTGGCTGCGTGACAGCGCCGGTTTCACGCCGCGCTGGAACTTCAACAAGGTGCTGATCGGACGCAACGGAGCGGTGCGGGCCACATACGGATCCACCGTGCGTCCGATGTCAAAAACCCTGCGCCGGGATGTGGAAGCAGAACTCCTGAATGAAGACACGTAATCGCACTGGCGCGGGCGGCTGGCAGAGGCTAGCGTCCGGGCCATGGTACGGTTCGTTCTCGGAAGGCTGCTCTCGCTGAGCCTCAGTCTCGTCGTTGCGAGCCTGGTGATTTTCGCGGTGATCGAGGTCATTCCGGGCGACCCGGCTGCCTTCATGCTGGGGCTAAACGCAGAGCCTGACACCGTGGCGGCGCTGCGGGCCGAACTGGGATTGGATGGCAGCCCGGTCCAGCGTTACCTCGCGTGGGTCACAGGCATGCTGCAAGGCGACTTCGGAACCTCCTACACCTACCGCGTGCCCGTCTCGGAACTGGTGGCGGCGCGCCTTTGGGTCTCGCTGCCGCTGACGCTCTATGCCCTCATCCTCTCCACCGTCATCGCCATTCCCCTGGGGCTCATCGCGGCGGCGCGCAGCGGCCGACCGGCCGATTTCGGCATCATGGCGGGCACGCAGCTTGGCATCGCAATCCCGAATTTCTGGTTTGCCATGCTGCTGGTGCTGGTCTTCGCCATCCATCTGCAATGGTTCTCGGCCGGGGGGTTTCCGGAGTGGGACGAAGGGGTGTGGCCCGCGATGAAGGCGCTGACGCTGCCGGCCATTGCGCTGGCGCTGCCGCAAGCGAGCATTCTGGCGCGGGTCATGCGCTCGGGTCTCTTAGAGAACGTCGGCCAGGACTATATCCGCACTGCCCGTGCCAAAGGACTTTCGCGCAGGCAGGCCATCGTGCGCCATGCCCTCCGCAACGCCCTGATCCCGGTGATGACGATCATCGGGCTACAGTTCTCATTCCTGCTCGCGGGCGCCATCATTATCGAGAACGTCTTTTTCCTCCCCGGCCTGGGGCGGCTGATCTTCCAGGGCATCACCCAGCGGGACCTGGTGGTCGTGGAAAGCGTGGTCATGCTCCTCGTCTTCTCGGTCATTCTGGTGACCTTCCTCGTCGATCTGGCCTATGCGGCCATCGACCCGCGCCTCAGACGCCGCGCATGAGCGGCGCGGTTGGCAAGATGCGCCTTGGCGGGGTGATCAGCCTGATCTTTATTGGCGCCGCGCTCCTGTCGTTTTTCTGGACGCCCTACGGGGTCGAGGCGCTGTCGGTCGCGGACCGGATGCGCACGCCCGACCTCGCGCATCCCCTCGGTACCGATCACTTTGGCCGCGATATCCTGTCCATGCTCATGGTGGGTGCGCGCACTTCCATCGCGGTGGCCCTTGTGGCCGTTGGGATCGGCATGGTGATTGGCGTACCCCTTGGCCTTCTGGCTTCGGCATACCGGGGCAGTTTCCTTGATGATCTGATTATGCGCGGCAACGATCTGGTCTTTGCCTTCCCCTCGCTTGTCATTGCAATCCTGATCACGGCCGTCTTCGGGCCCTCGGCCTTCAATGCAATCCTGGCTATCGGTATCTTCAACATCCCCGTCTTTGCGCGCGTCACGCGCGGCGGTGCGCTCGCGATCTGGACGCTGGATTACGTCATGGCGGCGCGGGTGGCGGGCAAGCGCGGCTGGCGCATCGCGATTGAGCATATCCTGCCCGGCATCGCCAACCTTCTGATCGTGCAGGGCACCATCCAGTTTTCCCTCGGCATCCTCGCCGAAGCTGCGCTCAGCTATGTCGGCCTTGGCGCACAGCCACCCACACCAAGCTGGGGGCGGATGCTGGCCGACAGCCAAACCATGATCAGCCTCGCACCCCATATGGCGATCTTCCCGGGACTCGCCATCGTCTTCATGGTGCTTGGGCTCAATCTCTTTGGGGACGGTCTGCGGGATTATCTCGACCCGCGGAAGGGGCAGCTCGCATGAGCCTTCTGTCGGTCCGGAACCTGACGGTCGGCTTCGGCGACCAAGACGTGGTGCGGCGCGTGTCCTTCGATCTGGCCGAGGGTCAGGTTCTGGGCCTTGTGGGCGAAAGCGGCTCGGGCAAGTCGATCACCGCACTGTCGGTGATGCAGCTTTTGCCGCCCGAGGCGCGCATGGAAGGTGCGGTGGAACTGGAGCGCCGCGACCTGAACCACCTCTCCGAACGCACCATGTGCGACGTGCGCGGGCGTGACATCGGGATGATCTTCCAGGAGCCGATGACGGCGCTCAATCCTCTAAAGACCATCGGTGATCAGGTGGCCGAAACTCTGGTGATCCACGGCGTCGCCCGCGGCGCGCGCGCGCTGGCGCGGGCACGGTTCGCGCTCGACCGTGTAGGGCTGCCGGAAGAGCGTTTTCCACTCAGCCGCTACCCCCACGAGCTCTCGGGCGGTCAGCGTCAGCGTGTCGCCATCGCCATGGCCGTGGCGCTGAAACCGAAGCTCCTGATCGCCGATGAACCGACCACGGCGCTCGATGTTACAACCCAGGCGCAGATCCTGTCGTTGCTTCAGGATCTCGTGCGGAAAGAGGGGCTGGCACTGATGCTGATCACCCACGACCTTGCCGTGGTCAGTCAGGTAGCCGACCAAGTGGCCGTTATGAAGGACGGCCAGATCGTGGAGGCTGGTCGGACCGAAAGCCTCTTTCGCCGCCGCCACCACCCCTACACACGCCGTCTTTTCGATGCTGCGTCCTACGTGCCGCCGCGCACACCCCTGCGTCTCGGCCCGCCGCTTCTGGAAGTGCGCGGCGTCGTCCGCGAATACCGGCTGCCGCGGAAGGGCCTGATCGGTGCGGGCGGCTCACTGCGGGCCGTCGATCAGGTGAACCTGACCGTGGGGCAGGGCGAAAGCGTGGGGTTGGTGGGCGAATCCGGCTGCGGGAAATCAACGCTGTCGCGGGCGATCCTGGGGCTGGAACCGCTGCAGGGCGGCCAGATCAACCTCGCTGGCCGCAAGCTGCCCGAGCCGCGCAAGGTGCCCGGCAGTCTCCGCCGCAAGATGCAGGTGGTGTTTCAGGATCCCTTTGGCTCATTCAACCCGCGCCACAAGGTGCGGCGGCTGGTGTCGGAGCCCTTCTACCTGTTGCGCGGCGCCCACGGCGACACCGGAACCCTGGTCGCGGAGGCGCTGCGCGCTGTTGGCCTGAAGCCTGCCGTCATGGATCGCTACATCCACGAATTTTCCGGTGGCCAGCGCCAGAGGATTGCGATCGCGCGCGCGCTGATCACACGCCCCGAGCTGATCGTGCTGGACGAGGCGGTTTCGGCCCTCGATGTGTCGATCCGCGCGCAGATCCTCGATCTTCTGACCGAGCTGCGGCAAGAGTTTGGGCTGGCCTATCTCTTTATCTCGCACGATCTTGGCGTCGTGCGGGCCATCACCGACAGGGTTTATGTAATGAAAGCGGGCTGCATCGTCGAAGACGGACCGACACACCGGGTGCTCTCGGCGCCGCGGGACGCCTACACCAAGGAACTGATCGGGGCCACGCCGCGCATCCCCGACGCCTGGGCAGAGGAGGCCGCAGGATGACCGATAGTCCGTTCTGGTACCCGACAGACCAGATTTTCATTGCCGGGTCCTGGCAAGACGTACCGGAACGTCTGCCGCTGGAAGATCCCTCCACCGGCCAGCAGATCGGCGAGATTGCCCGTGGCCGGGGGCAGGATATCGATGCCGCCATCGCCGCCGCCGAGGCCGCGCTGGCCGGAGACTGGGGGCGTAAAACGGCGGCGGAGCGGGGTCGCGTGCTGATGCGCCTTGGCCAGCTTGTTGAAGGGCGCATCGAGGATCTGGCGCTGATCGAAGCGCTCGATGTGGGCAAGCCTCTGACCCAGGCCAGGGCCGACGCAAGGGCGCTGGCGCGCTACATGGAATTTTACGGCGGGGCGGCGGACAAGGTCATGGGGCAGACCATCCCCTATCTTGACGGCTATACCGTCTACACCCTGCGCGAACCCCACGGCGTCACCGGGCATATCATCCCCTGGAACTACCCGATGCAGATCATCGGGCGATCCGTCGGCGCGGCGCTGGCCATGGGCAACGCCTGCGTCCTGAAACCCGCGGAAGAGGCCTGCCTGACGGCGCTGGCCTTCGCCGATCTCGCGCGCGAAGCGGGACTGCCGCCGGGTGCGCTAAACGTGGTGCCGGGGCTTGGCCGCGAAGCGGGACAGGCGCTGGCCGCCCACGAGGGCGTTCACCATATTTCCTTCACCGGCTCCGTCGCCACGGGCGCGCTCGTCCAGGCGGAGGCCGCGCGCAACGTTGTGCCGGTCACGCTAGAGTTGGGCGGCAAGTCTCCGCAGGTGGTTTTCGACGACGCCGACCTCGATGCGGCCCTGCCGTTTCTGGTTAACGCAGGGATACAGAACGCAGGACAGACCTGCTCGGCCTCCTCGCGGATCCTCGTTCAGCGCGGCCTCCACGATCGTCTTGTGCGTGCCATGGCCGACCGCTACCGCGCGCTGCACGTCGGGCCCGCGCAGGCGGACCTGCACGTCGGTCCGCTGATCTCGGCCCGCCAGAAAGAGATCGTCACCGGCTACCTCGACGACGCGGGCAGCGACCATGTGATTGCCCAGGGGCAACTGACCGTCGACGTGCCCGATGGCGGGCACTACGTCGTGCCGACGCTTCTGGGCGACCTCGGCCCGGAGACCCGCCTGGCGCAGGAAGAGATCTTCGGCCCCGTCCAGGTGATCCTGCCTTTCGAGGACGAAGACGAGGCTGTGGAGATTGCCAATGGCACGGTCTACGGCCTTGTCGCCTCGGTCTGGACGCGCGACGGCGCGCGCCAGCAGCGCATGGCCAAACGCCTGCGCGCCGGACAGGTCTTCGTCAACAACTACGGCGCGGGCGGCGGTGTAGAACTGCCCTTCGGCGGTGTGGGCAAATCGGGTCACGGCCGCGAGAAAGGGTTCGAGGCGCTCTATGGATTCTCGACCTTAAAAACGGTCGCTAACTACCACGGATAATCCCATGCCTGAAATCGAGACCCTCCGCCGAAACGTCAGCGCCGCCGATTGCGATTTTCTGGGGCACATGAACGTGGGCAGGTATTTCGAAGCCTGCGGAGATGCGATCTATGCCTTGCAGAACGGATTGGGGCTTACGCGCAGCGACCTGACCACGGGGCGCCGCCTGTCTTTTGCTGTGGTGAACACCGAGGGTGATTTTCTGAGCGAACTTGTGCTCGGGGATATCATCTACATGACCACCGCCACCGTGAATATCGGCACCAAATCCGCCACCTTCCGACACCGGCTCTACCGGGGCGAAGACCACAAGCTTTGCTTTCGGGCGCGCTTTACCTGCGTGATGCTAGACCTTGTGGCGCGCAGGGCGGTACCGGTACCGGACGACGTTCGCGCGCGGCTTGCAGATTACTTCGACGAGGGGGAGGGGACATGACCGGATCACTGGACGGCAAAACGGCCATTGTCACCGGCGCGGCCTCGGGCTTTGGCGCCGGGATTGCGCGGGCCTTTGCGGTAGAGGGCGCGCGGGTCATGGTAGCAGATCTGAACGGGACGGGTGCCGCCGAAATCGCGCGCGACGTGGGGGGCGAGGCGGTGACGGTCGACGTGGCTTCGGGCGAAAGCGTGGCCGACATGGCAGAGGCTGCGCGCGCGCTCTTCGGGACGCCCGATATCCTTGTGAACAACGCGGGCGTCACCCATATTCCTGCGCCGCTTGATGAGGTGTCCGAGGCGGACTTCGATCGTGTGCTGGCAGTCAATGCCAAATCGGTTTACCTGACAGCCCGCAGTTTTGTGCCGGGTATGAAATCACGCGGCAGCGGCGCGATCCTGAACATCGCCTCGACCGCAGGGGTCAGCCCGCGCCCGAACCTCAACTGGTACAATGCGTCGAAAGGCTGGATGATCACCGCGACCCGCACCATGGCGGTCGAGCTTGCGCCCTTTGGAATCCGTGTCAACGCACTGAACCCCGTGGCGGGGGAAACGCCGCTTCTGAAATCCTTCATGGGCGAAGATACTCCGGAGCGGCGCGCGCAGTTTCTCGCCACAATCCCGCTTGGCCGATTTTCCACCCCCGAAGACATCGCCGCCGCCTCGGTCTTTCTTTGCTCCGACGCCGCCTCGATGATCACCGGCGTCGCTATGGAAGTGGACGGTGGCCGCTGCATCTGAGACAGAGACCCTCCGGGCGCTGCTGCGCGCCCAGTTTCCGGACCTCGCCGGCCTGCCCCTCACCCCGGTGCCCTCGGGCGGTACGGATAACGCCATGGTTCGGGTCGGCATGGACCTCGTGGCGCGGCTGCCCAAGGATGCGCGCGCCGCAGCGCTGTTGAAGAAAGAGGCGCACTGGCTGGACGGATTGCCGGACCTGCCACTGGCGGTGCCGCGGATCCGGGGCAGGGGGCAGGCCAGCGGGGCCTTTCCCCATAACTGGCTGCTGCTCGGCTGGCTTCCCGGCGCGCCCGCGACCCTAGGGAGCCTCGGTGATCAGGTTACCGCCGCCCGCATGCTCGCGGATTTCTTGCGGGCCCTCTGGCAGATGCCACCGACCCTGCCCACGAGCCCCGAGAACAACCGTGGCGCGCCGCTGGCCAGCCGGGATGCCATGACACGCAAGGCCATTGCCGGGGTCGCGGATCTTTTCGAGGCCGACCGGTTGCTGGCGCTCTGGCAGGTCGGGCTCGATGCGCCGCCCTGGGATGGCACGCCACGCGCGTTCCACGGCGATTTGCAGGCGGGCAACCTATTGGCCGAAAGCGGGCGCCTGACGGCGGTCATAGACTGGGGCCTTGCCGGTTGCGGTGACCCGGCCGCAGATTTGACCGTTGCCTGGATGTACCTTCAAGCCGAAGGCCGCACTGCCTTTCGCGCAGCCCTTGCGCCGGACGACACGCTATGGCGCCGCGGTCGCGCCTTGTCGGTCTATGCGGCCACGATTGCGCTGTCTTACTACCGGAATGGCCGCAACCCTGCCGTTGCCGACCGCACGGCATGGGCCTGCGAGCAGCTTTTGCAGGACGTGCCCTAGGCGCCTTTACTCCGCCGCTTCCAGATAGTCCTCAAGCGGCGGGCAGGTGCACACAAGGTGCCTGTCGCCGTAGACGTTGTCGACCCGGCCCACGGGCGGCCAGTATTTGTCAACGCGGAAGGCGCCTTTCGGGAAACAGCCCTGCTCGCGCGTATAGGGGCGGTCCCAGTCGGCCACCAGATCGCCCACGGTGTGCGGCGCGTTCTTCAGCGGGTTGTTTTCCGCGTCGATCGTTCCGGTCTCAATCGCGGCAATCTCGTCGCGGATGTCGAGCATGGCGTCGCAGAACCTGTCAAGCTCGGCCTTGGTCTCGCTTTCCGTGGGCTCGATCATCAGCGTGCCGGCCACCGGCCAGCTCATGGTGGGTGCATGGAAGCCATGGTCGATCAGCCGCTTGGCGATATCGTCGACCGAAACATGTGCGCTGTCGGCAAAGGGCCGGGTGTCGACGATGCACTCATGGGCCACATGCCCCGCCGGTCCGGTGTAGAGAATGCTATAGGCGCCTTCGAGCCGCTTGGCGATGTAGTTGGCGTTCAGGATCGCCACCCGCGTCGCCTGGGTCAGACCCTCGCCGCCCATGAGTTTCAGGTAAGCGTAGCTGATGGGCAGGATCGAGGCCGAGCCAAAGGGCGCGGCGCTGACCGGCCCCTCACGCCCGCCCGATTCCGGATGACCGGGTAGGAAGGGCGCCAGATGCGCCTTCACGCCAATCGGTCCCATGCCCGGGCCGCCACCGCCGTGAGGGATGCAGAAGGTCTTGTGCAGGTTCAGGTGGCTCACGTCCGAGCCGATCTCGCCCGGCTTCACGAGCCCGACCATCGCGTTGAGGTTCGCGCCGTCCAGATAGACCTGACCGCCGAACTCATGGGTGATCGCACAGACCTCGCGCACCGTGTCCTCAAAAACGCCGTGGGTCGAGGGGTACGTGATCATGCAGGCGGCAAGCGTGTCGCCCGCCGCCTCGGCTTTGGCACGGAAATCCGCTAGGTCGATATCGCCGTTGTCGGTACAGGCGACCACCACAACCTCCATCCCGGCCATATGGGCCGAGGCCGGGTTGGTTCCATGGGCATTGATCGGGATGAGACAGACCTTGCGGCCCTCATCCCCGCGCGCCCGGTGATAGGCGGCGATGGTCAGGAGCCCCGCGTATTCCCCCTGCGCACCCGAGTTCGGCTGCATCGACATCGCGTCGTAGCCGGTGATCTGGCAGAGCTTTTCGCAAAGCTCGTGGATCATCTGCCGGTAGCCTTCGGTTTGCGACAAGGGCGCGAAAGGATGGACCATGGAAAACTCGCGCCAGGTCACTGGCATCATCTCGGCGGCGGCGTTCAGCTTCATGGTACAGGAGCCCAGCGGGATCATCGCCCGGTCCAGCGCAAGGTCGCGGTCCGCCAGGCGGCGCATGTAACGCATCATTTCGGTCTCGGCGCGGTTCATATGGAAGACCGGGTGGGTCAGGAAATCGCTTGTGCGCACAAGGCCCTGGGGCACACGGTACTCCGGTGCAAGATCCTCGTCCGCTTTCGTGATGCCGAAGGCGCGCCAGACGGCCTCAATGGTCTCTGGCCGCGTGCATTCGTCAAGGGTGATGCCGATCTCGCCCTCGGGCAACGCGCGCAGGTTGATCCCTTCCGCCTCCGCCGCCCGCAGGATGACGCCCTGCATTGACCCTGTTCGCACGGTGATCGTATCGAAGAAGGCTTCGGGGTCCACCTGGAACCCGGCCTCTTCCAGCCCTTTGGCCAGGCGCACGGTTTTGCGGTGGATACGCTGCGCTATGGCTTTCAGGCCCTTTGGTCCATGGAAGACGGCATAGAAGGACGCCATGACGGCGAGCAGGGCTTGCGCCGTGCAGACGTTCGAGGTGGCCTTTTCGCGGCGAATATGCTGCTCGCGCGTCTGAAGGGACAGCCGATAGGCGGGCGTGCCGTGGCTGTCGATGGATACACCGACGATTCGCCCCGGCATGGCCCGCTTTAGGGGGTCGCTGCAGGCCATGTACGCGGCGTGGGGGCCGCCCATGCCAAGGGGCACGCCAAAGCGCTGCGTGGAACCGACGGCGATGTCAGCGCCCATGGCGCCCGGTTCGCGCAGGATTGTCAGGGCAAGGGGGTCTGCGATGATAATGCCGATAGCCTTGGCGGCTTTGAGCGCGGCCATCTGCGGTTCGAAGTCGCGGATGCGCCCACGAGTGCCGGGATACTGGAAGACCGCGCCGAAGACCGCGCTGGCGTCCAGCGCTTCGGGCGCACCCACGATCACCTCGATCCCGAGCGGCGCCGCGCGCGTCTTCATTACGGCGATGTTTTGGGGGTGGCAGTTCTCGTCGATAAAAAACGCCGTTGCCTTCGATTTCGCCACCCGCTGCGCCATGGTCATGGCTTCGGCCGCTGCGGTCGCTTCGTCAAGCAGCGAGGCATTGGCCACATCGAGCCCGGTCAGATCGCAGATCATCGTTTGGTAGTTCAAAAGCGCCTCAAGCCGCCCTTGACTGATCTCGGGCTGGTACGGCGTGTAGGCCGTGTACCAGGCAGGGTTTTCGAGGATATTCCGCTGGATCGCCGGGGGCGTGACCGTGCCATGATAGCCCTGACCGATCAGGCTGACGAAAACTTCGTTCTTCTCCGCCAACTGCCGCATATGGAAAAGAAGCTCGCGCTCGGACATGGCCTTGCCAAGCTCCAGCGGATCGCTTTGCCGGATGTCTTCGGGCACCGTCTCATTGATCAACGCATCGAGGTTTGGGACGCCAAGCACCTCCAGCATCTCGGCCATTTCCTCGGGCGAAGGGCCGATGTGGCGGCGATTGGCGAAATCGTAGGGCAGGTAGTCGGTCGGCGTAAACGGCATGGCGGGTCCTCGGGTTACGATCCTTTAGGCGGTGCGGAAACGGGTGGCGTTATTCGATGAAGGCCTTGTAGGCGTCCTCGTCCATGTAATCGTCAAGCGCACCGGTATCCTCGACCTTTAGCTTGAAAAACCAGGCTTCGCCGGTGGGGTCTTCGTTGACGAGTGCGGGATTGTCGGTCAGCGCGTCGTTCACTTCGACGATCTCGCCGTCGAGCGGCGCCACGATGTCGGACGCGGCCTTGACGCTTTCGATCACAACGATTTCGTCGCCTTTCGCCACCATTGTCTCAACCTCGGGCAGTTCCACGAACACCACATCGCCAAGCTGCGTCGAGGCATGTTCGGTGATCCCGACCACAACGATATCGCCCTCGGCGCGCAGCCATTCGTGTTCTTCGGTGTATTTCATTTTGGTCTCCCTGTTTGTTTAGCGTTTTCAGCGTTTGTAGGCATGGGGGTGAAAGGGCATGGTGGTCACGCGGCAGGGCAGGCGCTTGCCGCGGACCTCGCCAAACAGTTGGGTTCCGGCAATGCCAAGATGGGCTGGCACATAACCCATGGACACGGGCGCGCCGACGGAGGGCCCGAAGGCGCCAGAGGTCACCTGACCGCAAGGATCCGCCGCCTCGGCGCTTTCGAAAATCGCGGTGCCCTCCCGCATGGGCGCGCGGCCTTCGGGCAAGAGGCCGACCCGTTTCCGTGCAGCGCCATCCTCGATCTGTCCAAGGATGATGTCAGCACCGGGAAAGCCGCCTGCGCGGTCACCCCCTGCGCGTCGGGCCTTCTGAATGCCCCAGACAAGATCGGCCTCCACCGGCGTGGTGCCTTGGTCGATGTCATTGCCGTAAAGGCAAAGCCCGGCCTCCAGCCGCAGGCTGTCGCGCGCGCCAAGCCCGATGGGCGCCACCGCCTCCATGGCCAGAAGCGCGCGTGCGAATGGCACAGCCTGATCTTCCTGTACCGAGATTTCGAACCCGTCCTCGCCCGTATAGCCCGAGCGCGAAATCCAGAGCGCGCCATGGGCGCTGTCAAAGATGCCCACATCCATGAAGCGCATGTCGGTAACGGGTGCGATCCGAGAGAGGCATTCGGCCGCGCGAGGCCCCTGCAGGGCCAGAAGCGCGCGGTCGGTAACAGCCTCGATCGTCAGCCGATCGCCAAGGCGGGCGCGCAGATGCGCCTCATCCGCCTTCTTGCAGGCGGCATTCACGACCAGATAGAGGTGGTCGCCACGATTTGCGACCATAAGATCATCTTCTATCCCACCGGTATAATTTGTAAAAAAGCCATATCTTTGCCGCCCTTCCGCGAGCCCTGCGTAGTTCGCGGGGATCAGTTCTTCCAGCGCAAGCGCCGCATCTTCCGCCCGGCCCGACGGCGCGGTCAGCAGGATCTGCCCCATATGGCTGACGTCAAAAAGCCCCGAGGCTTCGCGCGTGTGCAGATGCTCTTTCATGACACCAAGGGGGTACTGCACCGGAAGCGTATAGCCCGCGAAAGGTACCATCTTGCCGCCAAGCTCGGCGTGCAGCGCGCTCAGCGGTGTGTCTTTCAGTTCGGCTGTGGTTGCTTCCCCGGTCATGTCGTCCCTTTCCTGAACCGGGGCAAAAAGGCCGACCGGCACCGTTCATGGGCGACAGCGCTGCCGCCCGACGATGCCCCCTCTGTCCTTTCGCCTGAGATCGTTATCCCTTCGGCGGGCGCGGCGCGCCTCTCTCCAGAGTGTCAGTGTCGCGACGGTCCTTTGTGCCTGAGAGTTTACCGGGGCGGTTGCTCCTTCGGCACCGGGGTCGCCCCCGGATTCTCCCGTCGCTTATTGAGCGGTAATTCAAACGCCCCAGTCTGGCAAGCCCGTCGTGTTGGGGTGGTCAGCCCCGGGGTCAGCCTAGGCGCGCGAGCCGGGCCTCCTGCCGGGCAATCAGGCGCTCGATTTCCGTGAGGGTATCTGCCGTCAGCGACGGGCCGGGGTTGCGGACTGTGGGGTGGGCGATAGCGCCGCGGCGGGCGAGGATGTGTTTGCGGATGGCCAGCCCAAGACCCGGCTGGCTTTCATAGCGTACAAGCGGCAGGTAGGCGTCAAAGATATCCTGCG
The DNA here is from genome assembly GCA_039179985.1 of Pseudomonadota bacterium. GTDB lineage: Bacteria > Pseudomonadota > Alphaproteobacteria > Rhodobacterales > Rhodobacteraceae > JBCCMQ01. The sequence goes on along the minus strand of JBCDED010000008.1, from coordinate 27,909 downwards.
CCCGGTCCATATCGCCGGCCTCAGCCGCAGCCACAACGCCCGCCATCATCTCAGGGTACGCGAATCCCGTCATCGCGCCGTCTGCACCGCGCATCATCTCTTCGGTCAGGAACTGCCCGCCATTGCCGCAGAGGATCGAAATTCGCCGTGCGCCCCGATCCGAGGCTGTCCGCAGCGCCGTGATCTTTTCCAGCCCCGGCCAGTCCTCATGCTTCAGCATAACACAGGTCGGGCACTGCTCGACGACCGACAGGATCACATGCACTGGCACAACAACGTTAGTCACCAGCGGAAAATCCTGCAAAACGAAAGGGATATCCCCCAATGCTTCAGCGGCGTTCAGGAAGTAACTTAGGACCTGCGCGTCCGTCTTCAGGGCGCCTGTTGGTGCGACCATGACGCCCGCCGCGCCCGCCTCCATGGCGTCTCTCGCAAGCGCGGTCATCGCGGCAAAGCCCGGAGCCGTGACGCCCACGATGACCGGCAGGTCGGTGCGCCCGGTCACGCGGCGTATGACATCGTGGCTTTCCTGCGCCGTCAGCTTGCCCGCCTCGCCCATGATGCCAAGGATCGTGAGCCCGGTTGCGCCTTTCTCGACATAGAAATCGACCATACTGTCGACGCTGCCGAGGTCGAGTGCGCCGTCCGGCAAAAAGGGTGTGGCGGCGATCGTAAAGACGCCTTTGGCGGTTTCATCAAGCATTCCTGCAACCCTTTCTTCCTGCTCAGGCGCCGTCGCGCGTGGCCGACTGAATTTCAATCTGGTAGCCTTCTGGATCGTCAAACACGAAGGCGCGGATGCCAAGGGCGTCGTTTTGGAAGAGATCGCTCAACCCGGGCAGATGTTGCGCCGCCGCGTAGGCATACCAGCCGTCCACATCCGCCACCCGGATGCAAAGCTGAACCGGTTTGACCTCTGCCGCACGGTGCATGCCCCGGCTTTCATCAACCAGTCCCACATGGGCCCCCGGGCAGATGCGGTAGATCTTGCACCACCCTTGATCGATAGCAAGCTGCAGCCCCATCACCTCTTCATAGAACGCCATCGCCGCCGCCAGGTCGCGGTAATAGAAAAACGTGATCCCAAGGATCGGTGTGTCGCTCGGTCGCTCGGTCATCTTAGAACCCTCCCATCTCGCGCACTTCGGGTGCCGGGGCAGCGGGCGGGGTCGCCCCAAGCGCGGGACGCTCCAGCCATTTGCCATCCCCTGGTTCTGCCAGCAATTTGCCGTCCTCCACAATGACCCGCCCGCGCTGCACTACGAGCACAGGCCATCCCGTCACGCTGTGACCCTCCCATGGATTATAGCCCACATTGTCGGCCAGATCGTTCGCACCATAGGTCCAGCGCCGCGCGGGGTCCCAGATCACCAGATCCGCATCCGCCCCCGCCGCGATCCGGCCTTTGCCGGGCAGCCCGTAGAGATCCGCCGGTGCCGTCGCCGTCACTCGGGCAAAAGCCTCGACGCCGCCCTTGTCACCGCTGACCATGGCATCGAAGAGAAGCGGCAGGCGCGTCTGCAGGCCCGGTAGCCCGTTGGCGATCTCCGTGAATGGCGCGCCCGGTCCATTGGCCAGTTTGCCCGTCTCATCGTAGCGGTAGGGCGCGTGGTCGGACGAGACCAGATCAAGCGTGCCGTCTGCCAGACCCTGCCAGAGTGCCGCACTGTCCTCGGCCGTTCGCTGCGGCGGTGAGCACATCCATTTCCCGCCATCCGCCCGGGTCAGAACGTTATCGTCGCTCAGAAGGTAATGGGGACAGGTCTCGGCCCAGACCGGCCCGCCTCTTTTCCGGGTTGCGGCAATGACGCCGAGCGCCTCGACGGTCGAGATGTGGAACAACATCACGGGTGTCCCGGTGAACTCCGCGAAGGTACAAATCCGGCCGACCGCCTCGACCTCCGCAAGGCGCGGCCGGCTGACCGCGTGCCAAGGCGGGGCCGTTTTTCCACGTGCGACAAGCGCGGCGCGCATCCAGGCGATCATCGCATCGTTTTCCGCATGCACGCAGACCAACTGGCCAGCCTCCCGCGCGGCCATCAGAACTCCCAGAATCTGGGCGTCATTCAGGCCGATGTTGTAGGTCGTGAATACCTTAAGAGACCTATGACCTTCATCTGCCAAATTCTTGAGATCGCTTTCAAAATCAGGGGCGTTGGTGTCCGAGATCGACAGGTGAAACGCATGATCGATCCGCGCGCCACGCCGGGACCGTGCCGCGTAGTGTTCGACCGTTGTCCGCAAGCGCTCCCCCTTCGACTGCGCCGCAAAAGAGATCACCGTCGTCGTCCCGCCAAGCGCAGCCGAGGCCGTCGCGGTCTCGAACGTATCGGCATTGAACAGCCCCATGCCCGAACGCTGCTCGATATGGGCATGCGAGTCGACGCCGCCGGGCAGAACCCAGTTGCCCTTCGCATCGATCGTCCTCCGTGCCTCTGGCAGGTCAGTTCCAATGCCCGTGATCAGGCCACCGGTGGCCGTCAGCGCGGCCTGTCGCACGCCGTCCGGCGTCACGAGGCGCCCGTTTATGATCTTGATGTCAGCCAGAGTGTCCATGGGGTCAGACGCAACCTGCGCGAGCCGCCGCTTCGGCGCAAGGCGGCATCTCAAAAATCCGCTGCTTAAACATTTCTTTAGCCGACAGGTGGAGGGTGCGGAGTGCAAGCCGAGATGCATTGAGGTGGCCCATGCCAGAAAGACAGGTGTTAAACCCCACAGACAGCGATGACGCCCGGGGGCTGGGGTGACCGGGGGCGGACCACGTGTCCTTGTGGTGGACGATTCCCGCACCATCCGTCAGCTTGTGCGCTTGGCGCTTTCCAAGGATCCAACGATCACGGTGGTGGGTGAAGCGGCAGATGCCTATGAGGCGCGCGCGGCGATCAAGGCGCTCAACCCCGATGTGATCACGCTCGATGTCGAAATGCCGCGGATGAGTGGGACAGAATTTCTGCAAAAGATCATGGACTTGCGACCCATGCCTGTGGTGATGTTGTCGCATCTCACCAAACGCGGCAGCGACGTCGCGGTAGAGGCATTGGCGGCCGCCGCGGTCGATTGCCTCGGCAAACCCTCGGCAGCCCATGAAATGACCGACGGCATCTTCGCCGACAGCCTTTGCCGCAGCATCCACACGGCTGCGGGTGCGCGTATCTCGGGCCGTCAGGCGCCGGCACGGCCCGCAACTCAAGGCTTCCGCTGGAACGGACATCTGGTCATGCTTGGCGCTTCCACCGGTGGCGTCGACGCCATCGAACGTGTCCTCAGCCGGTACCCGCAAAACGGGCCGCCGACCCTGATCACCCAGCATATGCCCCAGAACTTTCTGTCCAGTTTCGCCGACCGTCTCAATGCCATGCTGCCGCTCACGGTTGCGCTTGCCCGTCACGGCACCAATCCGGCGCAGGGCCATGTTTATATCGCGCCCGGCGGGTCAACGCATCTCACCCTCGAAGGCCCCCCGAACCGCCCGCGGATCGCCCTGAAAGAAGGGCCGCCGCGCTCAGGCCACAGACCCTCTGTGGATGTGCTATTTGAAAGCTGCGTGTCTTATTCTGCGACATGTGTCGGCGTCATTCTGACGGGCATGGGCAAGGACGGCGCAGAAGGTTTGCTTGCCCTGCGCAAAGCCGGTGCGCGCACGCTGGGGCAGGACGATGCCAGCAGCGTGGTTTACGGAATGCCGAAAGCCGCCCATATTCTTGGGGCCGTCGAAGAACAGGTGGAACTTGACGAAATGGCCACCGCGATCCTGGCCCGCACGTCGTGTTCCGGGGCAGGGGACCCGCGTGTCCACTAGCGGGTTCGAAAGCACGCACCGACGGTATGTCACCCAGGGTGAAATGGCGATCGGCACCGACGGCCACACGGTCTTTCACACGGTGCTAGGGTCCTGTGTCAGCGTCTGCCTGCATGATCCGATAGCCGGGATCGGCGGGATGAACCATATTCTGCTCGCCGATGACACATCATCGGGGGCCCGCGCAGGGCAAATGGCGACCCACGCCATGGAGCTTCTTATCAACGGATTGATCAAGACCGGAGCCGCGAAAGAGCGGCTCGAAGCCAAGGTCTTCGGCGGCGCGCTGCTCAGTTCGGGCTTGGGGGCCGCCGGCGCCCGGAACTTTGCCGATGTCCGCCGTTTCCTAGATGTTGAAGGGCTGCCCTGTCTGGCGCAGGACGTGGGCGGCTTTCAGGCGCGTCGGCTGGAGTTCCATCCCTCCAGCGGACGTGCCCGCATTCGCACCGTCGACGCCGCACCTGTTGAGCGCGTGGTTGCGGTCTCCGGCGCCGGTGCAGATTTGGAACTTCTTTAGGGTCACGCGCGGCGGATCCTGCCGTCGTTGCTTGGCCCGGCCGGCGTGATCTGCGTGCCCCGGTTGGCATCCTCTTTGGTCTGTCTCGCCCGCCCCAAGTTGCCGGCCCCGGCACTGCCTGGTCTCACCAACTGGCGATCCACTGGGAGGAACCGCGCGAACAGGCCGGGGTTTCCCCGTTCTTGCCAGCGCGCTCATGGTGGGCGCCCATTGCCGCGCTTGGCTTCAGTCGCCCTGCCACGGGTTGTCAAAAGAAAACGGCGTCGCCTTTCTTTGTTTCGTCGTCACCCAGATCTGCTTGGCCCAGGAACGTTGATCGAAGGGAGCCAAGCTTCACGTCCCTGGCGATCCGACTGGCCACCGTTTCCTGACCCGCTGTAACACCATCGGCCAGAATGCGCGCCACTTCGGCCATATCGCGTAGTCTTTGGGTATGAAGATCGAGCAACTGGACATCTGGCAATCTGTCCGGGTCTGCCTCCCGCGGTCCCATCAACTGCGACACCATGGCTTCAATGGCGGTTGCTTGGCGCGCCTGCTCATCCAGTTCGGCTGCCAGAAACCCCAGCACGTCGCCAAAAGGAACAGAGGCTTGAACCCGTTGGTCCGGAGCCCGCGCAGGGCTTTTGATCGCAGACCCTGTCAAAGCCGTCCGACCACAGCTTCAATGCACGTCTTGAGATCCTCTTTTTCAAACGGTTTTTTGAGAAAGTTGTTCATTCCGAGACGCTTGCCCCCGTCGATAATCTCCGGCTCCGCCCGACCGGTTATCAGGATGAAACCGACCCCTTTTGTCTTTGCCCCGGTGCGCAGCGAATGGAGGAGCTGCAGGCCGTTCATATCCGGCATGTTGAAATCCGAAATAACAAGGTGAACCGGCGCGTTTTCCAGGGCGTTTAGCGCCGTTGGTCCGTCCGGCGCGGTGGCCACGTTTCGTATGCCGAGGGCATCAAGCGCCTGCGTCAATACTCCCCGGCTCGTCGACATATCGTCCACGACCATAACCCGCAGCTTCTCCCTTACGGACATGTTCTTGCCTCTCCGGCTCGGATTTCGATCATTACACCGCCCGGGGCTGCCGTTCCGGCGGTACAGGTTTCCGGTAGCTGGTGACCCCCGCAGGCTCAAAGATCTCCATGCCGCGGTCCGGAATGCGCTCCGAATGTCCCACAAAGAGCCAGCCTTCCGGTGTCAGGGCCTCGTGGAACCGCCGCCAAAGTTGGTTCTGGGTGTCAGGGTCGAAATAGATGACGACGTTGCGGCAAAAAATGACATCGAAACGCCCCTTCATTGGCCAGGCGTCCAGCAGATTGAGGGGCTGGAAACTGACCATCCTCCGAAGTGTTTCGCCGATTTTCAGGCGTCCGTCGGCCAGCGATGAGAAGTGTTCTGTCCGTGCCGTCGGCGGTACGCCGGTCAGAGCGTTCTCAGTGTAAATGCCGGCGCGGGCGACGGCGATCGCGTGGCGGTCGATGTCGGTGGCAAGAATGCGCAAATCCACATCCGGATGAGCTGCAACAAATGGAAGGCAGGCCATCGCAACCGAATAGGGCTCATGACCAAATGAGCACCCTGCGGACCAGATCCGAATTTTCTTTGATCCGGCGGCCTGTTTTAGTTTTGGCAGGATCTCTGCCTTGAGTTGTTCGAAGTGGTGGTTCTCTCGAAAAAAATTGGTGACGTTAGTCGTCAGTGCGCAAATAAGCTCCAGCCTTTCAGCGCCGTCAGCATCCTTTCCTAGAACGTCAAGATATGCATCGAAGGACGACAACTCTAGGGTTCGCAGTCGCTTTAAAAGGCGCGACTGAACCATTGGACGTTTGGCCGTATCCAGAACTAGGCCAGCCTCCGAGCGGACCATCCGGGCCACCTGGTTAAACTGGCTCTCGCTCAGCGTTAAAATCCCGGCATGGTCCGTCATGCGGCATCCTGCGTGACGTCGGGCAAGAGCGCGCCGATGTTGAGAATCCGGATCATGCGTTCGTCGACAATCGTGAGTGCTTCCACGAAGGATCCCGTTGCGCCCGATGGCATGTCGGGTGGGGCCTGCATGGCCTCGCCTGAGACAGTGAGGATGTCGGAGACGGCATCTACCAGAAGACCGACGGTCTGGGCCCCCACGTGCACCACAATTATGACGTGCCGTTCGGTAACCTCCACTTCGCTCAAACCCAGCCGCAAAGCGAGATCAACGATGGGAAGCACGGTGCCGCGCAGATTGATCACACCCCTCACATAGGCTGGCGCATGGGGCAGCGGCGTCGGTTGCGCCCAACCGCGGATTTCGCGAACGGACATGATTTCAAGGGCATAGCTTTGTCCGCCCACGGAAAAGGACAGCATCTCGTGGCTGCGCGCGGATTGGTCGGAAGAGTTCTCTATCATATGCTAAATCGCCATCTGCAGTTGGGGTTCCCGTCCGGTGACGGCGGAGCCATCGGGTTTTGCAAGTGTAATCGGATCAAGGATCAAGGCGATCTGGCCGTCGCCAAGGATCGTTGCGGCGGCGATGCCCCGCACATCTCCGAAGCCGGGCTGGAGGCCCTTGATGACCACCTGGCGCTGATCCTGAATTGCGTCGACGACAAGTGTGCCGCGGCTGCCGTCTTCGTGCCCGATCACGAGCGCGATTGCCCCTTGATAGCGCTCTTTCGGTCCACGGTATCCAAGCTCGACGCCAAGGTCGATCAAGGGCGCAAAGCCGCCCCGGATTTCGATCACGTTTCCGGTCGCTCCAAGGGGTTTGAGATTGGTGTCGGTGACTGTCAGGGTCTCAAGAATTGCGTTGAGCGGCACAACCAGGGTTTCGCCCGCAACCTCGACCACCATCCCGTCTAGGACCGCCAGCGTCAGCGGCAGTGAAATGGAGAACGTCGTGCCCTTGCCGGGAATTGAACTGATGGAGACGCGACCGCCAAGCGACGTGATGGCGCTCTTCACCACGTCCATCCCGACGCCCCGGCCCGACAGGGAAGAGACCTCGGTGGCGGTCGAGAAGCCCGGTAGGAACAGCAGATTGTCGATTTCCTGTGGTGTGAGGTTGGAATTTTGCGAGACCAGACCTTTCTCAATAGCCTTTTTCAGGACTTTCTCGCCGTTGATGCCGGCGCCGTCGTCGCTCACCTCAATGATAACGCGGCCCGAGCGATGGGCGGCGGACAGGGAAACCGTCCCGACGGCCGGTTTTCCGGCTGCCGCCCTGACATCGGCCTGTTCGAGCCCGTGGTCCACGGCGTTTCGGATCATATGGGTCAGCGGGTCGGCGAGGCGTTCGATGACGGTCTTGTCGACTTCCGTGGTTTCGCCGGAGGTCTTCAGGCGCACGTTCTTGTCGATCGAAGCCGATGCTTCGCGCACGATCCGCGACATCCGCTGGAAAAGGGACTTTACCGGCTGGGCGCGGATCATCATGACACTGTCTTGCACGTCTCGCGTGAGCTGCATGAACTCTTCAAGGCCCTGAGCCACGGCGGAGTTTGCTGGAATACCTGAGGCCGCAACGCTTTGTGAGAGCATGGCCTGATTGATGACAAGCTCGCCCACAAGGTTCACCAGGCGGTCGATCTTTTCCAGATCAACGCGCACGGTTGCCTTTTGGGCCGCCATGGGCGCCGCTTCCTGCGCTGTGGGCTCGGCGGCCGGTGTGGTGTCTGCCTTCAGTTCGGTCGGCTCGTCTTGCGGGGACGGGTTTTCCAGTCGATGGGGTTCGGCCAGATCCGGGCGGTCCGGGGACGGGGAGGGCGACGCGTCTTCTGCGTTTGGCGTTTCCAAGGGAACCGCGGACACCTCAATGTCGCAGATGTCGGCGACGAACTCGAAAACCTCGTTTATGGCCTGGTGATCGACGGCCGTGTCGAAACTCACGAGCCAGCTCAGAAAGCCCGGCGCGCCGTCTCTTGCGCTGAGATCCGGAACCTCGCTCGTCTCGCAGACGACTGAGATCTTGCCCAGCTTTTCGAGGCAACGGATGATAAAGAGAGGTTCATTTTTTGCTTGAAAAAGCTCGGCATGGGGGCGGAACCGCACGCGAGTGACTTCGGCCACTTGCCCTGGGCCGTCGTCCTCGTCCTCAAAATCGAGTGGGAGGATCGTCGGAACAAATTCGACCTCGGCCTCTTCTGCGGGTCCCTCGCCGCCGCCCTCAAGGCGTTGCAATTCGCCAAGCACCTTTGCGTTGATCGCGGCTCCGGTGTCGTCCCCGTCGCGGCTCGCCTTCACGAGGTCGGACAGCACGTCAGCGGAGGAAAAGAACGTAAGATAGTCCGCGGCTTCGGGCGTGAAATCCCCGGAGCGCACCCGGTCGAGGACGGTCTCATAAATATGGGCGAAATTAACGAGATCCGAGAGCCCAAAAGCGCCGGCGCCCCCTTTGATCGAATGAACGGCACGGAAGACGACATTGATCGTCTCCCCGTCGCCGCCTCCGTCTTCCATGGCGGCGAGACCGTCGTTCAGGCTTTCGAGCAATTCTTCGCATTCGACGAAGAACGAGGCCCGGATTTCTGCCATAGGGTCGGTCATGGCCTCACCCGCTTACCAGTTCAAGGGCGCGCACGAGCTTTACCGGATCGAAAGGCTTGACGATCCAGCCCGTGGCGCCAGCGTTCCGCGCCCGGCTTTTCAGTTCCGGCGCACTTTCGGTGGTCAGCACCAGAATGGGCACAGCGTCGTATCGGGTCGGTTTGCGAACCGCATCGATGAAGCCGAAGCCATCAAGGCGCGGCATGTTGATGTCCGTAATGATGACATCGGGCGCCAGTTCTTCGAGGACTTCGAGACCGTGTTGGCCGTCCTCCGCAAGATGCGTTTCGAATCCGGCCTGGCTGAGCGTGAGGTTCAGCATGTCGCGGATTGTGCGGCTGTCGTCGACGGCAAGGACCTGCGTCATTTGGGATCCTCCGGTGCATCGAAAATCTCCAGCGAGAGACCGAGGGTCGCCAGATCGCGCAGAAAATCCTCAAAAGGGTTGGTGACCTCTAGGCGGTTGCCGCCGAAGGCCGCGGTCTTTGCGCCGGAGACGAGAATCTCAAGGCAGTGCCCGCCAAGCATATTGACCCCCGAGGCATCCAGTACCACATCGCGGTCGACGGTGTCCTCCAGGGCCTTTTCCAGAAGGGGGGCCGCCATCGAATCGAGTTTCTCGCTCAGAACCACGACCGCGCTCATCGTCCAAACCCTGATCTGAAGGCATTTCTCATTGCCAAACCGCTCCCGTCTCGTGCATCTGACGGAACCGGTCTAGCCGTGACTGTCTTAAGATTGGCTTACGCGGCGGCGGGGCCCAGGCAGATTTATCGCCTTGTCATATGTGCGGCGCATCCCGTGAGCGCGGCAAAGTCGTCTTCGATGACCGCAACGCTAAAGTTCTGCATAAATCCGGCAAAACGACCCTTGTCCCGGAAGGCCCCCGCAAAGTCGTACTGGGCCAGGTGATCGGAAAAAGCGCGCGCGACGCCGCCGACCAGATAGACGCCGCCAAAGGGCAGATACCCGAGCGCCAGATTGCCCGCCACGGTGCCCAGAAGCCGGGTAAAGGTGCGGGCTGCAGCCGTCGCGGTCGGATCGCCGGCGGCGACGGCGGCCATGATGTCGCCCGCCATCATCTCGCGCGGCGCGCCGTCTTCGGTTGCGTGCCAGGCAAAAATCCGTTCCAGGCCACGGCCGGACAAAACATCCTCGACCGCCGGAAACCCGTGCGCGGTTTCCACGAAATGACACAGCCGCAGGTCAGCCTCGGTTCGGATGGGCATGTTCACATGTCCCGATTCCGACGGAGCCACAAAACGCCCGGCCGCGGTCTGATAGACGGGCGTTGCATTGAAACCCGTTCCCACGCCGATCACCAGTTGCGGCTCACCCTCGGCCTGCGGCGTGCCGTCGACAATGAGCCTCTGGTTCTCCGCCGCAATGAACCCAAGCGCATACCCCTGCGCCTGCAGATCGTTCAGGATCGCAACCGTCCGGGCTTGCGTCGCGTGCGTCAGCGTCTCGGCGTCGACCGTCCAGTCGAGGTTCGTGAGGGTGCCCCGTGCATGCCGAACGGGCCCTGCGAGTGCCACGCAGGCGGCCCCCACCGGCGCCTGATCTGTCGCCGAGAGATATGTCCGCAAGACCGTATCGAGTCCGGCATAGTCTGCATTCAGGAACCGCTTGACCGAGCCCTCCACAAGCTTGGTGCCGCGGGCGAGGGCCACGCGGGTATTGGTGCCGCCGATATCGGCCACGAGGGTCAGAGGAGAGGCTGTGTCGGTCATGGTCGGCCCGGGTTTCTCGCCTTGCCCTTAAGCGCGGGTGAGCGCTTTGGCAATGGCGTGGTAGGACTGTTTGGGCGTGCGTTCGAGCGTGTTGAAATCCACGTGGACAAGGCCGAAACGCTTTTCATAGCCAAGCGCCCATTCGTAATTGTCCATGAGGGACCAGATGAAATAGCCCTTCAGCGGCGCCCCTTCGGCCAGTTTCTGGCGCACCACGTCCAGATGCTGCGCCAGATAGGAGATGCGGTCGGGGTCCTCTGTCCCCTTTGAGCCCGCTGGCACCGCCTGCGCCATCCCGTTCTCGGTGATGTAAAGCGGCAGATCCGGGGCCATTTCGCGGGCAAGATCGATGACCCGGCCCAGACCTTCGGGGTAGATCTCCCAATCCATCTGCGTTTTCGGCAGCGACCCCGCGACCTCTTTGAGCGCGGGCCAGGGCACAGCATCGGCGGCGATGCGTTTGCAGGTATAGTAGTTGAGCCCCAGCCAGTCGACGGGCGTGCCAATGGTCGCGAAATCGTCCTGCCAGCCCAGGGGCAGATGCGGTTCCAGCCCTTCCAGAACGACGGCGGGATAGTCCCCACGGAAAAGACCGGACAGAAAGAAGCGGTTGTAGATGCCGTCGTACCGTGCCGTAGCGGCGGCGGCCTCGGCACTGTCATCGGCGGGCAGGGGCGGCTCGAAATTGCAGACCGCACCCAGGTTCGACATGCCAAGCCCGCGCATCACTTCGGTCGCGCGACCATGGGCCAGAAGCACATGGTGCATGGCGCGGGCGGCCTTGCGGATATCGCGCAGTCCCGGCGCGTGGTCGCCCATGAAATGGCTGAGCCAGGCCACGCACCAGGGCTCGTTGATGGGCGCCGCCGACCACACGCGGTCACCGATCCGGCCCATGATCGTTTCGGTGAAATCCGCAAACCAGCCGGCGATATCGCGGTTCGACCAGCCGCCGAGATCGGCGAGCGGCGAGGGCAGTTCCCAGTGATAGAGCGTTGCAGCAGGCTTGATCCCACGGGCCAGCATGGCGTCAACCAGCCGGTCATAGAAGTCGAGGCCCTCGGCATTCGGTGTCCCGCGCCCCTCGGGCAGCACCCGTGCCCAGGATGTCGAGAAGCGGTAGGCGTCGAGTCCGGCGTCCCGTACAAGATCGAAATCGCCTTCGTAGCGGTGATAGTGATCGCAGGCTCGGTCGCCGTTTTCGGCCCTCACCACGTTGCCGGGCGTGGCGGCGAAGGTATCCCAATGGGTTTGGCCTGCGCCGCCGAAAGCATGGCCTTCGATCTGGTAGCTTGACGTGGCGGTGCCGAACAGAAAGCCCGGTGGAAAGTCAGTGCGCATGTGGCCCAGGTCCATATCTCGCCTCGCTGAAGAATGTGATGGTAGCGCTATCACTGCTTACGCGCCTAATCCGCGCCTGCAACCCTTAAAAATGACGGTCACGCTTCGAGTTGCCGAAGGGCGGGGGAAGGGCCGGTCGAGCCGCCCACGGTCAGGGCGGCAGGCAAGAGGCAGGTCTGCGGCGGCAAGGCCGGGTCGTCGATCAACCTCAGGAGCATCTCGGCGGATTTCCGGCCGGCATCCCGCACGGAAGACCGCGTGGTGGTGAATATCGGGCTTTCTTCGCCGTTCCGCAGATAGCTGAGATCGTCGTCATGGCTGATCACCGACACGTCCTGCCCCATCCGAAGGCCCGCGTCCTCGATGGCCCGGCGCACACCAAGGGCGGAAATCAGCGAAGACGCCAGGATCGCCGTCGGCGGCTCTGCAAGGGCCAGCAATGTTTCTGCTGAACGGTAGCCGTAGCCTTCCGTCATTACGCCGTGCGAGCGCAACTCGGGGTCCGGCGAAAGACCCCTGGCGCGCAGGCTGTCCTCGTATCCGCCCCGGCGTCTGTGTGCGAAATCCATGCCTTCGGGCCCGTTGATCAGGCCGATCCGCCGGTGCCCGAGGTCGAGCAGAAAATCCGTTGCGCGCGCAAAGGCCCGGCGGTTGTCCATATCGACCCAGGAATACCCGGCTTCGTGGTCGCTCGACCGGCCGTGGACGACAAAGGGCAGGCCAGCTTCGTTCAGCCGGCCCAGAAGGCTTTCGTCGATGCGCGGCGCATGGACGATCGCCCCATCGGCGCTGCCCTTGCGCACCAGATCGCGTAGCGCTGCGGCGTCTTTGTCGTCGGCCGCGAAGGTCAGCATCATGTCGTATCCGCGCGCGGTATAGACCTCGCCGGCCCCGGCCACGAAGTCTGCGAAAATCGGGTTCACGATCTCGTCGCGGCTGGTCATGGGAATGATATGGGCGATGGCCATGGCCTGACCGGTTGCCAGCCCCTTGGCGCGTGGATTGGGGCGGTAATCATAGGTTTGAGCGGCGCTCAGGACGCGGCGCCGGGTGGCCTCGCTGACCTCCGGATAGCCGTTCAAAGCCCGGCTCACCGTGGTCTGCGACAGTTCCAGCATCTGCGCCAACTCTTTGAGATTCATAGTTCTCTTTTCCGGTAAAAGGCCAGTCAAACAGGGGCCAAAGCGCTTTGGTTCACACGTCAGCGTAGCGGGCGAAACCTTATTCGTCAAAGGCCCTGTTTACCGGTGCCGCAGAGTTAGGCGCAAAATAGATTAAGATTTCATGCCTGTGACGCCATGACGATTGACAGGTAAGGTTTCTTCGGTCACGCTGAGTTATCCAAAGCGCTTTGAGTGACTCGAGCGCATGCGGCAATCAAGGGTTCGGAACGCTGGGCCCGAAACGGGAGGACTCTCTGATGAAAAGGACGCTGTACGCAGGTACGGCGGCGCTTGCTCTGTCTGCGGGCATGGCGCTGGCTGATGGTCATCTGGCCGGTGAGCAGGTGACGGTCTTCGGGCCCTGGCTCGGCCCTGACCAGGAACGCGTTGAAACTGTACTCTCGGGCTTCGCCGAAGCCACCGGGGCCGATGTGCGCTACGTGGGCTCTGACAGCTTTGAGCAGCAGATCGTTGTTGACGCCGAAGCCGGGTCCGCCCCGAACATTGCTGTCTTCCCGCAGCCCGGACTTGCCTCCGATATGGCCTCGCGCGGCTTTCTGACGCCGCTGGCCGACGGTACCGGTGACTGGATCCGCACGAACTATGCCGCCGGCCAGTCCTGGGTCGATCTCGGCACCTACCGCGACGCCAACGGCGACGATCAGCTTTATGGATTCTTCTACAAAGTCGATGTGAAGTCGCTGGTCTGGTACAGCCCCGAGAACTTCGAGGATGCGGGCTACGAAGTGCCAGCGACCATGGAAGATCTGAAGGCGCTGACCGACCAGATCGTGGCCGACGGCGAAACGCCCTGGTGCATCGGTCTTGGCTCCGGTGGTGCGACGGGCTGGCCTGCGACCGACTGGGTGGAGGACATGCTGCTGCGCACCCAGGCGCCGGATGTCTATGACGGCTGGGTGTCCAACGAGATCCCCTTCACCGATGCGCGCATCGTGGCGGCCATCGAAGAATTTGGCGCCTTTGCGCGCAATGACGACTATGTGGCCGGCGGTTCGGGTGTCGTGGCCTCCACGGACTTCCGCGACAGCCCCAAAGGCCTGTTTGCTTCGCCGCCGCAGTGCTACATGCATCGGCAGGCGTCCTTCATCCCGGCCTTTTTCCCGGAAGGAACGATAGTTGGTGCGGACGCAGACTTCTTCTACTTCCCGTCCTATGCAAGCAAAGACCTCGGCAACCCGGTCCTGGGGGCCGGAACGCTGTGGGCGATCACCAATGACAGCCCCGGCGCCCATGCGCTGATCGAGTACCTGCAAACGCCAGGGGCCCATGAGGCATGGATGGCGCTTGGCGGCTTTCTGACGCCGCACAAAGGCGTGGACGCGGCCAAGTTCTCGGATGCGCCGACGGCGAAGATGAACAGCATCCTTCTGCAGGCGACCACCTTCCGCTTTGACGGCTCTGACCTGATGCCGGGCGGCGTGGGCGCAGGCTCGTTCTGGACGGGAATGGTCGACTATGCCGGCGGCAAATCCGCCGGGGAAGTCGCGGGCGAAATCCAGCAGAGCTGGGACGCCCTGAAGTAACGCAATGCACGCTTGCGGCGCCCGGTCGAACCCGGGCGCCTAAGTCCAACAGATACACCCCCAGCCGACAGGAGTTTCCCATGAAGGCAGCCCTCTTTTCCTCCGCCGCTTGCGTGGCGATCTCCGCAGCAGCCGCCTTTGCAGATGGCCATGTGTCGTTTGCATTCCCGGTGGGCGAAGGCCCCTTCAGTTGGGAAAGCTACGAAGCCTGGGCTGCGGATGCACCGGACCTGAGCGGCCAGACCGTCACGGTCTTTGGTCCCTGGCTTTCCCCGGAAAACGAGTATTTTCAAAATGTTCTGGCCTATTTTGAAGGCGCCACAGGAGCCGAGGCAGTCTACACGGGCTCAGACGGCTTCGAACAACAGATCGTCGTTGATGCCGAAGCCGGGTCTCCTCCCAATATTGCCGTCTTCCCGCAACCCGGACTTGCGGCGGTCATGGCCGGGCAAGGTCTTCTGACGCCTCTGGGCGGGGACTGGGCTGCCTGGATAGCTGACAACTACGCGGCCGGGTCGTCCTGGGTGGATCTCGGCACCTATCCCGATGTGGACGGCAACCCGCAGACCTACGGATTTTTCTACAACGTGAACGTCAAGAGCCTGGTTTGGTACAGCCCCGAGAACTTCGAGGACGCCGGCTACGACGTGCCCGAGACCATGGAGGATCTCAAGGCGCTGACCGAACAGATCGCCGCAGATGGCGAGACGCCCTGGTGCATCGGGCTCGGTTCCGGTCCGGCCACCGGCTGGCCAGCGACGGACTGGGTCGAAGACATGATGCTGCGTACCCAGCCGCCCGAGGTCTATGATGCCTGGACCACGAACGAGATCCCGTTCGACGATCCGCGCGTCATAGAAGCCATCGAGGAATTCGGCTGGTATGCGCGCAACGATGATTTCGTTGCCGGCGGCTCTGGTGTCGTGGCCTCCACCGATTTCCGCGACAGCCCCAAAGGCATGTTCTCGTCCCCACCGCAGTGCTACATGCACCGGCAGGCCTCCTTCGCCACGGCGTTCTTTCCGGAAGACGTGAGCGTGGGCGAGGATGTGGATTTCTTCTATCTGCCCGCCTTTGCCGGAAAGGACCTCGGCAGCCCGGTTCTGGGCGGCGGTACGCTGATGGCGATCACAGATCCGTCGGACGCAACATCGGAGCTGATGGAATTCCTGAAACTGCCGCTCGCGCATGAAGTCATGATGGCGCAGACCGGGTTCCTGACGCCGCATAAGGACGTGAACCTTGACGCCTACAAGGACGACACTCTGCGCGGGCAGGGGGAGATCCTGCTCAATGCAACAACCTTCCGCTTCGACGGATCCGACCTGATGCCGGGCGCCGTGGGCGCGGGCACGTTCTGGACCGGCATGGTGGATTACACCGGCGGCGCAGATGCCCAAACCGTGGCCAGCGAAATCCAGAACTCCTGGGACGCGCTGAAGTAACCGCAAGTGATCCGGGTGGTCCGCACCAGACGCGGGCTGCCCTGGACACGGACAGATACGAGGGGTGGGAACCATGAACCCGGCACTACAGGGCATCCTGACCATCATCGTCGGCGTTGGCGGATGCGTGGGCTATTTCTACTTCTCAAACGTCTTTCTCGACAAAGTGCTCTTTCCGGCCACAGGCCCGCAGGCCGGGCGCAACATCAACCGCGCCAACCAGATCCGGCCCTGGCTTTTCATGGGGCCTGCAATCCTCGCGCTTGCTCTTTACCTGGCCTATCCGGTCTTTGAGACCCTGCGCCTGTCGGTCACCGAGCGGGTGCCCGGCGGCGGTCTGGAATTTGTGGGATTTGCGAACTACGAGCAGATGTTCAGTGAGCCTAAGTTCTGGGAAGCCCTGCGCAACAACATGTTCTGGCTCTTTGTCGTGCCAGCGATGTCGACCGCTCTGGGGCTGCTGGCGGCGCAACTGACCGACCGGATCAGCTGGGGCAACTTCGCCAAATCCATCATCTTCATGCCCATGGCGATTTCCTTTGTGGGTGCCTCGGTGATCTGGAAGCTTGTCTACGACACCCGGCCAGTGGATCAGGAACAGATCGGCGTCCTCAACGCGATCTACCTTGCCTTCGGCGGAACCGACCCGCAAACATGGCTGACGGTACCGTTCTGGAACAGCTTTTTCCTGATGATCGTCCTGATCTGGATCCAGACCGGCTTTGCCATGGTGATCCTATCGGCGGCCCTGCGCGGCATTCCCGAAGAAACAGTGGAGGCGGCGATTATCGACGGCGCCAACCCGTTCCAGATCTTCTTCCGCATCAAGGTGCCGCAGATCACGGGCACCATTGTCGTGGTCTGGACCACGATCACGCTCGTCGTGCTGAAGGTCTTCGACATCGTCTTTGCAATGACAAATGGTCAATGGGGCACGCAGGTTCTGGCCAACTACATGTTCGACAAGCTTTTCCGCGCCAATGACTGGGGCGTCGGATCAGCCAGTGCCATCGCGATCATGCTTCTGGTCCTACCGATCCTCATCTGGAACGTTCGCAACGCCCGCAAGGAGATGCAGTGATGGACAATATCGCCGGTTCCAAATCCTCGCTTTCATGGGCCGTAAATATCTCGGTCCTGATGCTGGTCTTTCTCTGGCTTTTTCCGACACTTGGTCTGCTAATTTCATCCTTTAGAACAGCTGATCAGATCTCCAGTTCGGGCTGGTGGAAGTCGCTGGGGGCCACCGAACAGAATCTCACACTGCGCACCGCGCCGCCGTCCGAGCAGCGCCAGGACGGAGATTTCTACGTCATCTCCGGCAATCTCTTCGGCGACGGCTCTGAAGCGGTGATTTCCGTCTGGGGCATCTCGTCCCGCGCCATCGATGACTTTACGCCCGGCCAGACCGCCGAGTTGCGCTCGGGCGCGCAGATCACAGTGGAAAGCGACGGCGCCTACATCCTGACCCATAACGAGGAACTTTCAGGCAGCCGGGGGCCACGGGTCTTTGTCACCGCTCAGACCCCACCCGAATTCACGTTCGACAACTACCGCACCGTCCTTTTTGGCAACAGCGCCACGGACAACATGCTAAAGGCGTTTTTTAACACGCTCACAGTGACGATCCCGGCGACCATCATCCCGATCGTGGTTGCCGCTTTTGCGGCTTACGCCCTGGCCTGGATGGATTTTCCGGGTCGCGCGCTGTTGATTGCGGCGGTCGTCGGGCTGCTGGTTGTCCCCCTGCAACTGGCGCTGATCCCGCTTCTCAAATTCCACCTCGGGATCGGCATCGGCAAGGGATACCTGGGCGTCTGGCTGGCGCACACGGCCTTCGGTTTACCGCTCGCGATCTATCTCTTACGAAACTACATGGTCGGCCTGCCGCGCGATATCATCGAGAATGCCAAGGTCGATGGCGCCACCGATTTCCAGATCTTCACCAAGATCATTCTGCCGCTGAGTTTCCCCGCTCTGGCCAGCTTTGCGATCTTTCAGTTTCTCTGGACCTGGAACGATCTGCTCGTTGCCAAAGTGTTCCTGATCGATGCCACAGGCGAGACCACCGTGATGACGAACCAGATTACAGAACTCCTCGGAACCCGCGGAGGAAACTGGGAAATTCTGGCGACCGCCGCTTTCGTTTCGATCTCGGTGCCGCTTTTTGTGTTCTTCGCGATGCAACGCTACCTCGTCCGCGGTCTGCTCGCGGGTTCTGTCAAATAACGTATCACACACCCCTAGCAAGGACCCCCGGCCAATGAGCTTCCTTGACCCCGCAAGTTCCGTCGAACCACAAGACCTTTCGGCGACCGATGCCGACTGGTGGCGTGGCGCGGTGATCTACCAGATCTATCCGCGCTCCTATCAGGACAGCAACGGCGATGGCATCGGTGATCTCGCCGGTATTATCCAGCGTTTGCCGCACATCGCCTCGCTCGGGGTGGACGGCATCTGGGTGTCGCCGTTTTTCACCTCGCCCATGCTCGACTTCGGATACGATGTGTCGAACTACCGCGACATCGACCCGATGTTCGGCACACTCGGCGACTTCGACGCGCTTGTCCGGCGCGCCCATGAGCTGGGCATGAAGGTGTTGATCGACCTTGTTCTGAGCCATACCTCGGACCAGCACCCCTGGTTCCGCGAAAGCCGCCAAAGCCGTGGCAATGCCAAATCCGACTGGTACGTCTGGGCCGACCCCAAGCCCGACGGAACCCCGCCCAACAACTGGCTGTCGATCTTCGGCGGCTCGGCCTGGGAATGGGAAGGCGAGCGGATGCAGTACTACCTGCACAACTTCCTGATCGAACAGCCGGACCTGAATTTTCACAACGCCGAAGTTCAGGACGAACTCTTGGCCGTGGCGCGCTACTGGCTGGAACGTGGGGTCGACGGCTTCCGCCTAGATACGGTCAATTTCTACGTCCACGACAAGGAGTTGCGTGACAATCCTGCGCTGACGGAAGAACAAAAGCGCTCGTCAATCGCACCGGCCGTCAATCCCTACACCTGGCAGAACCACCTCTACGACAAGACGCAGCCCGAAAACATTGATTTCCTGCGCCGCCTGCGCGGCGTGATGGACGAATTCCCGGCAATCACCGCCGTAGGCGAGGTGGGCGACGACCAGCGCGGACTTGAAACCCAGGCAGCCTACACGGCGGGCGATGACCTCCTGCATATGTGCTACGGGTTTGACTTTCTCTCTGGCGCCCGCCCCGGCGGGGACCGCGTGGCCGAGGTGCTGACCCGCTTTGGCAATGTCGCCACCGAAGGCTGGGCCTGCTGGGCCTTTTCCAACCATGACGTCGTCCGCCATCCCTCGCGCTGGTCGCTCGACGAGGATGCCGTGCATCTCTTCGCCGCACTCCTTCTCAGTCTCAAAGGCACGGTCTGCCTGTACCAGGGCGAAGAACTGGGCCTGACCGAGGCCTATGTGGCCTATGAGGACCTGCAGGACCCCTACGGCAAACGCTTCTGGCCCAAGTTCAAGGGACGCGACGGCGCACGCACGCCCATGCCCTGGGTGACCGACAACCGCACGGGCGGCTTTTCCGACGGCAAGCCCTGGCTGCCCATGGCCGTGGAACATCTTGAGAAATCGGTCGCCAACCAGGACCGCGCCGCGGGCAGCACGCTGGCCTTCTACCGCGACATGATTGCCTTTCGGAAAGACAACCCGGCGCTCATCAAAGGCGCGCTCGAAATCATTGAGGCCCGGCCCGAGGTGATTTCCTTCGTGCGCACGCACGAGGACGAACGGATATTCTGCGCCTTCAACATGACCGCGGATGCGGCCACGGTCACCATGCCCGATGGCAACTGGCAGAATATCGTCGGATCGCCCTTCGGCCCGGCGAGCCTGAACCGTACCATCACGCTGGACGGCTGGCAGGCGGCGTTCGCCGCCCAAGAGACCTAAAAGACGAAACAGGGAGGGACACCATGGCTGATCTGAAGCTTACAGACGTCGCCAAGGCTTACGGCGAGGTGAAGGTCCTGTCGGACATCAACCTCGACATCCAGCAGGGCGAACTGATCGTCTTTGTCGGTCCCTCTGGCTGCGGGAAATCCACGCTTCTCAGAATGATCGCCGGGCTGGAGAAGATCACCGGCGGCACGTTGGAGATCGACGGAACCGTCGTCAACGATGTGCCGCCCGCGCAGCGCGGTATCGCCATGGTCTTCCAGTCCTACGCGCTCTATCCACACATGACCGTGCGCGAGAATATGAGCTTCGCCCTGAAACTCGCCAAGAAGTCCAAGGCCGAAATCGACGCCGCGGTGGAAAACGCGGCGAATATCCTGCAACTGGCCCCCTATCTCGACCGGCTGCCAAAGGCGCTCTCCGGTGGCCAGCGACAGCGGGTGGCCATCGGCCGCTCGATCGTGCGCGACCCAAAGGTGTTTCTTTTCGACGAACCGCTGTCGAACCTCGATGCGGCCCTGCGCGTGGCCACCCGCATTGAGATCGCGCAACTCAAGGAATCCATGCCCGAAAGCACCATGGTCTACGTCACCCACGACCAGGTCGAGGCGATGACGCTCGCCAGCCGCATCGTGGTGCTGGCGGGCGGCGGGATCAGCCAGGTGGGCACGCCACTTGAGCTCTACGAGAAGCCGGAAAACGAATTCGTCGCGCAGTTCATCGGCTCGCCAGCCATGAACCTTCTACCTGGCAAGATCGCCGGCACGGGCACCCGCACCACTGTCGAGATGTCCGGCGGCGGCACGGCTGTCTCCGACTATCCGACAACCGAGGCCGACATGGGCGCCGCGGTGAACGTGGGCGTCCGGCCCGAGGATTTCGTGGAGGCCAACGGCACCTCCATCTACACCGGCGAGGTCAATATCACAGAAGCGCTTGGCGAGGTGACGCTGCTTTACTATACGCCCGAAGGCGACGCTGATCCGGTCATCGCCAAGCTGCCGGGCATCCACGCCGACATGAAGCACAAGACTGTCGCCCTGACAGCCGACCCGTCCAAAGTGCATATCTTCAAGGACGGTCACTCGCTTCTGTATCGCTGATCCATTTGGCCCTTTCCCGTCCGCCCGTTTCCCATAAGCTGGCGCCAACGGCGGCGAAGGAGGGCACCCCATGGCGGCACCGAAAAACACTCTGAAAGCGGCACTGAAGGCCGGCGAAATGACGAACGGCTGCTGGCTGTCCCTTGGCAGCCCCGTGGTGACCGACATCGTCGCGGGCGCAGGCTTTGACTGGTGTCTCATCGACGGCGAGCACAGCCCATGGGACCCCTCGGGCGTCCTGGCGCAACTCCGCATCCTTGGCGGCGCGCAGGTGCCCGCCGTTGTCCGCGTGCCCGTGGGCGAGGACTGGATACTGAAACAGGCGCTCGACATGGGCGCGCAGTCGCTTCTGGTGCCCATGGTGACGGATGCGGCCCACGCCGCCGAGATTGCCGCTGCCGTCCGTTACCCGCCCCTGGGACGGCGCGGCATGGGGGCCGGGGGGGCGCGCGCCACAGGCTACGGCACCGTCGCGGAGTATGAGACCACCGCCAATGACGAAGTCCTCCTGATCGTCCAGGCGGAAAGCACTTCGGCCATCGACGATCTTGAGGCCATCGCCGCCACCGACGGCGTCGATGCGATCTTCATCGGACCCACCGATCTTTCCGCTGACATGGGGCTTCCCGGACGCCCCGATGCGCCCGAGGTCAAGTCGGTCATCGTCGAGGCCATCCGCCGCATCCACAAAGCCGGCAAGCCCGCCGGGATCATTGTCTTCGACCCCGAGGATATTCACCTTTACCGCGAGATGGGGCTTCAGTTCCTCGCCATCGCGGCCGACGGGCTCGCACTCAGAAACGGTCTGGCTGCTGCCCGTGCCATCTGAGCAGCCACGGGGGCCCTTTCCCTTCGCTCCGGTCCGTGCAATAGGGAAGCGCCAAACGTATCCCCGGCCATGAGGTGAGCAGATGGAGATTCGCGAGGCACTGACCTTCGACGACGTATTGCTGGTTCCCGGATCCTCGTCGGTGCTGCCCACGGAGGCAGACACCGCGACGCAGGTGACAAAGGCGATCGGGCTCAACATCCCGCTCCTGAGTTCGGCAATGGATACGGTAACCGAGGCGCGCATGGCCATCGCCATGGCCCAGGCAGGCGGCATGGGCGTTATTCACCGCAACCTCGACATCGAGGCGCAGGCGCGCGAGGTCCGCCGGGTCAAGCGGTTCGAAAGCGGTATCGTCTACAACCCCATCACGCTGCGCGCCGACCAGACGCTGGCAGATGCCAAGGCGCTTCAGGATCGCTACCGCGTCACCGGCTTCCCGGTGGTCGATGACACGGGCCGCGTTGTGGGGATCGTGACGAACCGCGACATGCGCTTTGCCAGCGACGACGCGACGCCGGTATCCGTGATGATGACTTCGGACAACCTTGCCATGCTGGTGGAACCCGCCGATCTGGGCGAGGCGCGCAGTCTGATGCACGCCCGGCGCATCGAAAAGCTGTTGGTGACCGACGGCGAGGGGCGGCTGACCGGCCTTCTGACCATCAAGGATATCGAACAGGCGGTGCTGAACCCGCAAGCCTGCAAGGACCAGCTTGGCCGTCTGCGCGCCGCTGCCGCGACGACCGTGGGCGACGCCGGTTTTGAACGGTCCGAGGCGCTGATCGACGCTGGCGTGGACCTGATCGTCGTTGACACGGCTCACGGCCATTCCGAAGCCGTGGGGGTCGCCGTCGAACGCATCAAGACGCTCTCGAACGAAGTGCAGGTGATCGCGGGCAATGTAGCTACGGGCGAGGCCACGCGTGCGCTGATCGGGGCAGGGGCGGACGGTGTGAAGGTCGGCATCGGTCCCGGATCGATCTGCACCACCCGCATGGTCGCGGGGGTCGGCGTGCCGCAGCTGACCGCCATCATTGACTGCGCCGAGGCCGCCCGCGACAGCGGTGTGCCGGTCATCGCCGACGGCGGCATCAAATACTCGGGCGATTTCGCCAAGGCCATCGCCGCGGGCGCCTCCTGTGCCATGGTCGGCAGCATGATCGCGGGCACAGACGAAAGCCCGGGCGAGGTCATCCTCTACCAGGGCCGGTCGTTCAAATCCTACCGCGGCATGGGCAGCCTGGGCGCCATGGCACGCGGATCGGCTGACCGGTACTTCCAGAAAGATGCCGCCAGCGATAAACTTGTGCCCGAAGGGATCGAAGGGCAGGTGCCCTACAAGGGCACCGCCGGGGCGGTCATCCACCAGCTCGTGGGTGGGCTAAGAGCCGCCATGGGCTATACGGGCAACGCCACCGTTGAGGCCATGCGCCAGAATTGCCGCTTTGTGCGCATCACCGGGGCGGGTCTGAAGGAAAGCCACGTGCATGACGTGCAGATCACCCGCGAAAGCCCCAACTACCGCTTGATGTGAGCGCTTGCCCGTGACGCCCGGAGCCCGCGCTGCCGCGGCCATCGAGATCCTCGACCGCATCCTCGCGGGCCAGCCGGCCGAGCAGGCGCTTGTCCGCTGGGCGCGCGGGGCCCGCTACGCCGGGTCCGGCGATCGCGCGGCGGTCCGCGATCATGTCTTTGATGCGGTCCGCCGCAAGCGCTCGCTTGCCCATATCGCGGGCCGGGACGACGGTCGCGGCCTGATCGTGGGGCTTGCCCATGCGGATAGCTGGCCGCTGGAAGCGGTCTTTTCCGGCGACGGTTATGCGCCGCCGTCCCTTGGGGCCGCAGAACGCGCGCCGGCTGACCTTGGCACCGCGGACGCCGCCATTTCCGCTGATATGCCGGACTGGCTCTGGCCCCGGCTCACCGACCACTACGGCCCCGCAGCCACCGAAATCGCGGCGGCCTTGCAGCGGCGGGCGCCGGTCTGGCTGCGCGTGAACACGCTGAAGACAACGCGCGACGCGGTGGCCCGCGCGCTCGGCGTAGAGGGTATCGCGACCGAGCCGGGCACCCTGTCTCCAACCGCGCTCGCGGTCACCGACGGCGCGCGGCGCTTGCGGAATTCGCCCGTTCTGGCGCAGGGTCTTGCGGAGTTTCAGGATGCCGCGTCGCAGGCAGTTGTAGATACGCTGCCCTTGCCAGAGGCGGGCCAGATCCTCGACTACTGCGCAGGTGGCGGCGGCAAGGCGTTGTCGCTGGCGGCGCGGACAGGCGGCGCCGAGATCCTGTGCCATGATGCGAACCCGGGACGCATGTCCGATATTCCCGAGCGGGCGACACGCGCCGGAGCGTGTCTGAAGATCGTGGCGCCCGAAGACCTGCCCGCCACCGCGCCTTTGCCGCTGATCCTGTGCGATGTCCCGTGCTCGGGCAGCGGGGCCTGGGCGCGGACACCGGATGCCAAGTGGCGCCTCACCGAAACGCGCCTTGCAGAGTTGCGCACCCTTCAGGCGCAGATTCTGGACGCGGCAGCGGCGCTGACCGCGCCGGGCGGGGTGCTAGCCTATGCGACCTGTTCGGTCCTAGCCGAAGAAAACGCGGCGCAGGCCACCGCTTTCGTTCAGCGCCATCCCGGCTGGAGGCTGGACTTCGACCGCCAGTTTCTGCCCGGGGAAGGGGGCGATGGTTTTTATGTGGCGCATCTTCGCGCACCATAAGGTCCAAAAACAACTAGGGGTTGTTTGATCTCTCCGGACTCGGTTTAATCGCGAATTAACCAAGCCACCCCGAAGTAGGGCGGAGCGAGTCGATTTGAGGGGTTTTCGTTTGGCCCAGGAAACGTCATTCTTCCAGCCGATCCGGCGTTTCGGCACCAGTGTCGTGCCGCTTGCGCCCTGGGCCCTTGTCCTCGGCGGCCTCTTGTTTGCGGGCACACTTTTGCTGTCCAACCCGGCGTCGGTTCTGGCCGGGCTTTTGTTGGGCGGCGTTCTTTTTGCCCTCGGCTTTGCTGGTGTCACGCTGCCGAAAGTGTTTTCCTCCAGCCGGCGTGTCGATCTCGGGCCATTCCTCGACACCGACGAAACCCCCTGCATCGCCACCGACAGGGACGGGCAGATCACCTACTACAACCCGGCCGCGGATCTGGCCTACGGCCTCGCGCCACGGCTGACCATGGCCGCGGCTGTGGGGGATATGTTTGCGAACCCGGCGGCGGTTTTTTTCCGCCTGCAAAACCGCGCCTCTGTGACAGGTGCCGCCCGCGAAGACATCGTGACCCGCCGCACCCATATGCGCGTTTCGGTTGTGCGCACGCGCGATGGCCAGTTTCTCTGGCGGCTTGAGGACCTCTTTGAAAAGGCCCCCGTTCTGCGCGGGGGCGAGGGGATCAGCCTGCCCATGCTGACGGTGTCGAAGACGGGCACCATCCTGTTCATGAACGAGGCGCTGCGCAGCCTGATCGGGGGCCGCGCCAAAACGCTCGACCGGGTTTTCACCCGGTTGCCCGTAGAAAACGGCAAGCTCGCCATGCTCTCGGCGGAAGACGGGCCCATGCGTGTGCTGGTCATGCGCCGCGACGGCAGCACCGGCCGGGCCGAGATCTACTGCATGCCCGCCGGCGACATCGCCGCACCGGGCGAGGCGCTGCAGATCAGCGTGCTGCCCGTACCGCTCGTCCGGCTCGACTGCGACGGCTGCGTCCTCCAGGCCAATGCGCAGGCCCCGCGTGTCCTTGGTGGTGATATCCCGGCCGGGACGTTTCTGGCCGACCTCATGGAAGGCCTCGGGCGGTCGGTCAGCGACTGGATCGGCGATATCGTCAATGGCCGCGCCGCGCCGCGCCCCGAGGTGCTGAAGGTCAAGCATCCCGACCGAGAGATCTATTTGCAGGTGGCCCTGACGCGTATCGACACTTCGGACGGGCCGGGGCTCCTGGCGGTGCTGCATGACGCGACCGAACTAAAGACGCTGGAAGCGCAGTTCGTGCAAAGCCAAAAGATGCAGGCGATCGGCAAGCTTGCGGGCGGGGTGGCCCATGATTTCAATAACCTGCTGACGGCGATCTCGGGGCACTGCGACCTGTTGCTCTTGCGCCATGACGAAGGCGACCCGGAGTTCGCCGATCTTGTTCAGATCCACCAGAACGCCAACCGCGCGGCCTCGCTTGTGGGGCAGCTTCTGGCGTTCTCGCGCAAGCAGAACCTCCAGCCCGAGGTGCTGGACCTGCGCGACACGCTGGCTGACCTGACGCATCTTCTCAACCGTCTGGTGGGCGAGCGGATCAGCCTCTCGCTCTGCCAGGACCCCAAGCTTTTCGCCATCCGCGCCGACAAGCGGCAGCTGGAACAGGTGCTGATGAACCTCGTGGTCAATGCCCGCGACGCCATGCCCGGCGGCGGCGAAATCCGCATCGAGACCGAGGCGCTGGCGCTTGAAGACGCGCTCGAACGTGACCAGGTGCGCGTGCCTCCCGGCGACTATGCTGTGGTGCGGGTGGCCGACGAGGGCGTCGGCATCTCGCCCGACAAGCTGCCGAAGATCTTCGAGCCCTTCTATACCACCAAGCGTACGGGCGAGGGCACGGGGCTGGGACTTTCCACGGCCTACGGCATCGTCAAGCAAACCGGCGGCTTTATCTTCGTGGACAGCGCGCCGGGGCAGGGGACGGTCTTTTCGCTCTACTTTCCCGCCCATCTGGCCAGCGATATCCAGACCCCCGAAGCGCCCTTACCGCTGGCCAAGGCCGGCGCGCGCGGCGACGGCGTGGTGCTGCTCGTCGAAGACGAGGCACCGGTGCGCGCCTTTGCGTCCCGCGCGTTGCGCCTGCGCGGCTATACGGTGATCGAGGCCGAGAATGCCGAGGAAGCGCTGGAAAAACTCAAGGACCTCAGCCTCAAGGTCGATGTCTTT
Source organism: Pseudomonadota bacterium (assembly GCA_039179985.1). GTDB lineage: Bacteria > Pseudomonadota > Alphaproteobacteria > Rhodobacterales > Rhodobacteraceae > JBCCMQ01. The sequence continues at coordinate 1,069 of JBCDED010000008.1, read as the reverse complement.
GTCACCGATGTGGTGATGCCGGGCCTCGACGGGCCGACCTGGGTGGCCGAGGCCCTCAAAGACCGGCCCGACGTACGGGTGGTCTTCGTGTCGGGCTATGCCCAGGATGCGCTGTCAGAACAGCGCGCCCGCATCCCCAACGCCACCTTCCTGCCCAAGCCATTTTCCCTCAACGAACTTGCCGCGACCGTCCAGGCCCAGATCCACTGAACCTGCCTTAGGGAAACCTTAACCATGGCGCGTCCAGAATGTTCCTGCGAATTTTTGTTGAAATGTTCCTGTTTTGGTCCCATGGTGTGCGGGAGAACAAAACAGGATCGCAGGCGGCGTTGCCCAGGGCGCGGGTCTGTGAAATAACCAAAGCGAGGAAGAGCATGACGGCCAATCTTTTGGACCTCGACGGGAAACGCGGCATGGACAAACAGAAGGCGCTCGATTCGGCGCTCGCGCAGATCGAACGCCAGTTCGGCAAAGGCTCGATCATGAAGCTCGGCCAGGAAGGCGCCGTGCAAGAGATCGAAGCGACATCGACCGGCTCCCTCGGGCTCGACATCGCGCTTGGCATCGGCGGGCTGCCTAAGGGCCGGATCATCGAGATCTACGGGCCGGAAAGCTCGGGCAAAACGACGCTGACGCTGCACTGCGTGGCCGAAGAACAAAAAAAGGGCGGGGTCTGCGCCTTTGTCGATGCCGAACACGCGCTTGATCCGCAGTATGCCCGCAAGCTGGGCGTCGACCTTGACGAGTTGCTGATCTCGCAGCCCGACACCGGCGAACAGGCCCTGGAGATCACCGACACGCTTGTGCGCTCGGGCGCCGTGAGCATGGTGGTGGTCGATTCTGTGGCCGCCCTGACACCCAAGTCCGAACTCGAAGGCGACATGGGCGATGCCCAGGTCGGCGCCCAGGCCCGCCTGATGAGCCAGGCCATGCGCAAGCTGACCGGCTCGATCAGCCGCTCGAACTGCATGGTGATCTTCATCAACCAGATCCGCATGAAGATCGGCGTGATGTTCGGCAGCCCCGAAACCACGACCGGTGGCAACGCGCTGAAATTCTATTCCTCCGT